>NZ_JBITHD010000023.1:0-145685 GCF_044457685.1 Nonomuraea sp. NPDC050536 | reverse complement strand
GTCGTACCACATGTGCTTGTAGACCACGAGCTCGTCGCGGCCCTGGAACAGGTCCAGGAACGGGACCGGGCCGTCGGGTCCGACGACCTCGACCGACCCGTCGAACTCCACCATCGGCAGCCGGCGGCGGGCCACGGCGATGGCGTCGCCCTCGCGGGTGTGGGCCTTCTCGCGGACCAGAAGCTCGTCACGGGCGGCCTGCCAGGTGGCCAGGTCAACGACGGGCGGGCGGCCGGGCAGCGCGGTGGTCGGGTCGTTCGGCGTGGAAGGCATGGTGTCCTCCGTGGTGGCTCGTGCCGGGCAGCGTCGCACGACTTCCTACGACGGTCACCAGAACAGACTCGCGCCCCGGCCGGAACTCATCGCGGCAGGGGGTGACTTCTCCCGCGAGTCTTGGCCGAGCCTGCACGGACCACGTCGGGCTGACAAGTTCACGCACGCGCTCTGCGTGGGCGGTTGATCCTGCGAGGTGATGTATCTGGCTGGTATGCCCGCCCACCAGTACGCCTCGTTTGCGCGCTTTCGGTGGATGTCGGTGCGGCGGTGTCCGATGAGCGGGCCGCAGGGCGCCAGCCATATCCTGGAACATCATTCCAAGATGCCTGGCATGTCACCTTATGTAGTTGAAGATTGACGCTAAGGGCTGGCAGGAGATGCGATCTGCGCTTCGCCGGAAGCATGGCTGTACAGCGACCGTATCCCAGCGACCCGTCCGACGCCCGGTGGGCGCTCATCGAACCCGCGCTGAGCACCTGACGCGCCGACCCCCGCGGCAGACGCCTGGACATCGCCCGCCCCTGCGAGCACGACCTGCGCGCCATCATGAACGCCATCCTCTGCGTCGACCGCACCGGCCCCCCTAGCGCTATCTGCCGCACGAATACCCACCCTGGCAGACCGTCTACGGCTACCTCGCCCACTGGCAGACCGACGGCATCTTCACCCAACTCAGCGGCCTGCTGCGCCGCTTAGCCCGCACCGCCGAAGCCCCGCCACGATGCCGAGGACGCTGGCGAATCCCGGACTGGTGAGGGAAGGCGGGAGGACGAGGTGTGGATGCGGGGTGCAATGTCCGTACTTCGCCTCGGGTGGAGCGGGTGGCGGGGGTGAGGTGGTAGGCGTTCAGCGGGGCGGGTGACGAAGGTGCTGGCGTTCAGCGGGGGCGGGTGACGAAGATGCCCCAGCCGAGGTACTGCCGGCCGTACTCGAGGTGAGAGGTTCGCGCTTGGGCGAGGAAGTCGCGCATGGCGGGAGCGTCGGGATCGTCCGGGTTGGTGCGGAGCCAGTCGCTGATCGTCCACCACTGGCTTGCCACGTAGCGGTCCCAGCTGTCCTGGTTGGCCAGGACCATCTCGAGGAGTTCGAAACCGGCCTGTTCGATGCGCTCTGCCGTACCTGCGAGGGACGTGCAGTCTGCCGGGTCGATGCCGAGTGCCTCGGAGGCCTCCGCCGACGGCGGTGAGAGCCAGAAGATGTCGCCGACCAGGGCGAGGCCGCCGGGGCGGAGGGCCGGGCGCATCAGGTCGAGCGTGCCGGCGAGGCCGCCGCCGATCCAGGTCGCGCCGATGCAGGAGACGAGGTCGTAGGAATGCGGTTCCGCCTGGTAGGTGGCGGCGTCGGCCTCGAGGTATTCGAGGCGGTCGGCCACGCCCAGTTCCTCGGCTCGGGACCTGGCCGCCTCCAGGAAGACCTTGCTGATGTCGACGCCGACGCCGCGCGAGCCGTACCGGCTGGACCACTGGGCGAGCAGTTCGCCCTTGCCGCAGGCGAGGTCGAGATGCCGCAGATCTGGGGTGATGCGGCAGAGGTCGCCGAGCAGGTGGAGCTTGTCCTCCGTGAACGGGTTGAGGATGCGGTGACGGGCTTCGGCGATCTCGTGGTGGCGTAGGGACATGGAGGCCAGTGTGTCGTGAGGGGCACGGCCGGGGCCATCGAATATGTGCGGGCTCGGGAAGGCTCCACGGCTTGCTAGGCTGGAGGGGCCGGGCCACCCCCACGGGTGGCCTTCGTCGCGTAAGGCCCTTAGGCGGGCGGCGACCAGCCACGGTGGACCGTCGTTGGAGCACGGGTCCGCTGAGTGAGCCAACGAAATGGACCAGAAGTGAACAGAGACAGCGGATCGGACGGCGAAGAGCGCGGGCGTGGCGACGGCCCCCGCGACAGGAGCTCGGACAACAGAGGCGGGTACGGCTCGCGCGGCCGTGAGCCCAGGAGCGACCGGCCGTACCGTTCCGACGACAGGTCGCGGGACGGGGGATCCCGGGACGACCGGCCGCGACGTGAGGGGTTCCGCGATGATCGCGGCCCGCGTCGTGAGGGTGGCTACCGGGATTCCGGTGGCGACCGTGGCCCCCGGCGTGAGGGTGGTTTCGGTGGCGACCGTGGCCCCCGGCGTGAGGGTGGTTTCGGTGGCGACCGTGGCCCCCGGCGTGAGGGTGGTTTCGGTGGTGATCGTGGCCCCCGGCGTGAGGGGGGTTACCGCGATGACCGTGGCCCCCGGGGTGAGGGTGACCGGGGTCCTCGCCGTGAGGGCGGTTACCGCGACGATCGCGGGCCGCGTCGTGAGGGTGGCTATCGGGACGACCGCGGCTCTCGTGATGATCGTGGCCCCCGCCGTGAGGGTGGCTTCCGTGATGATCGTGGCCCCCGTCGTGAGGGTGGTTTCCGCGATGATCGTGGCCCCCGGGGTGAGGGTGACCGGGGTCCTCGCCGTGAGGGCGGTTTCCGGGACGACCGCGGGCCGCGTCGTGAGGGTGGTTTCCGTGATGATCGGGGTCCGCGGCGTGAGGGCGGCGGTTTCCGTGATGATCGTGGGCCTCGCCGTGAGGGTGGTTTCCGCGACGATCGGGGTCCCCGGCGTGAGGGTGGTTTCCGTGATGATCGGGGTCCCCGCCGTGAGGGCGGCGGTTTCCGTGATGATCGTGGGCCGCGTCGTGAGGGTGGTTTCCGCGATGATCGTGGACCCCGCAGTGAGGGTGACCGGGGTCCTCGCCGTGAGGGTGGTTTCCGGGACGACCGCGGGCCGCGTCGTGAGGGTGGTTTCCGTGATGATCGGGGTCCCCGCCGTGAGGGTGGTTTCCGGGACGACCGCGGGCCCCGCCGTGAGGGTGGCTTCCGTGATGATCGGGGTCCGCGTCGTGAGGGTGGTTTCCGCGATGATCGTGGACCCCGCAGTGAGGGTGACCGGGGTCCTCGCCGTGAGGGCGGTTTCCGGGACGACCGCGGGCCTCGCCGCGAGGGTGGTTTCCGGGACGATCGGGGTCCCCGCCGCGAGGGCGGGTTCCGCGACGACCGCGGGCCGCAGCGCGAGGGCGGGTTCCGCGATGATCGGGGTCCTCGGCGCGAGGGTGGTTTCCGGGACGATCGGGGTCCCCGCCGCGAGGGCGGGTTCCGCGACGACCGCGGGCCGCGGCGTGACCGGGATGACCGCTCTCGTCCCTTCTCGCGTGACGAGCGGCCGCGCGGCGACCGCGACGCGGGTCCGGCCAGGGCGCGCTACGGTCGGTCCGACGAGCGCGAGGACGCGCCGCAGCGCGAGCGCCTGCCCGAGGTCGCGCCCGACATCACCACCGACGAGCTCGACAAGGACGTCCGCGACGAGCTGCGTTCCCTGCCCGGCGACCTTGCCGACCTGGTCGGCAGGCACATGGTCGCCGCCGAGCGGGCGCTGACCGAGGACGACCCCGACGCGGCGCACGAGCACACCAAGGTTGCCCGCAGGTTCGCGGCCCGCATCGGTGTCGTGCGCGAAGCGGCCGGAATCGTCGCCTACCGGGCGGGTCACTTCTCCGAGGCGCTGAGCGACTTGCGCGCGGCGCGGCGGATGACGGGCTCGGACGCGTACCTGCCGATCATGGCCGACTGCGAGCGGGGTCTCGGGCGTCCGGAACGCGCCCTTGACCTGGTCCGTTCGCCCGAGGCGGAGCGCCTCGACCGTCCCGGCCGGATCGAGCTCACCATCGTCGAGTCCGGCGCCCGCCGTGACCTGGGGCAGCACGACGCCGCCGTCATCACGCTGCAGCGCCTGCCCGAGCTGCGCGACCCGCAGCCCCGGCCCTGGTCGGCGCGGCTGGCGTTCGCGTACGCCGACGCGCTCGCCGACGCGGGTCACCAGGACGCGGCCACCGACTGGTTCTCCCGGGCGATGGCCTTCGACGAGGAAGGCGAGACGGAGGCCGCCGAGCGGTACGCCGAGCTGACGGGCGCCGTGATCGAGGACGTGGAGGAGGAGTTCGAGGCCTTCGACGCGGACGACTTCGACGACGACATCCTGGTCGGATCCGCGGCGATCGCGCCTACCCAGGCTGCCGATTCCGCCTCGACGGACGAAGCCGCGGCATCCGACGTCGAGGACGACGAGGCGGACGCCGAGGCCGAGTCTTCCGAAGCGGAAGCCGAGCCGGAATCTTCCGAGGTGGACGCCGAGGCGGAATCTTTCGAGGTGGACGCTGAATCCGGGTCAGCCGAATTCGCTGCCGAGGCCGAATCCGCCGAGGCCGAGATTGCCGAAGCGGACGACGAGGCCAAGCCCGGCGAGGATGAGCCCATCGAGGCCAAGCCTGCCGAGATCAAGCTCGCCGAGGAGGTCGCGATCACGCCGGCCTTCATCGAGCCGGACTTCGGCGACATTCTCGACCAGCCTGACGAGGAGTCCCCGAAGCGCCAGGACTAGCGTGCCGCCTGCCGTACCAGATGGTGATCTTGTACGGCAGGCCGTACCTCCGTGCGCGGAAAGGTCGTCAGGGCTTGGCGCGGCCGAGCCAGTGGAGGATGCCGGCGACGTTGGACGGGGCGCCGCTGAGCATCTCGAACTGCTCGGCGCGCTCGTCCTCCTTGAGCACCGCGTAGCGGTCCTTGGTGCGCTCGTAGACCATGGCGACTGCGTGGTCGAGGTCCATGCCCTCGGCGTGCGCCTGGCGGGTGAGATCAACCCAGATACGTAGTTCCTCCGCCGAGCGGTCGAGGGTGTCCTCGACCGCGCCGACGGGGCCGTAGTGGCTGAACAGCAGGCGTTGCGGACCAAGGGCCTTGAACAGGGCAATCGAGTTGAGTGCCGTGTCCAGGTCGAAGTCCGGCGGCGGCGTGGCCGGACGGACGTCCCCCGTCTGCGGGAGATACACGCCGGCCGCGTCCCCGACATAGAGGTCACCGGTGGCCGAATCGATCAGGCCCACATGGTGCTTGGCGTGGCCGGGAGAGTAGTGGCTGCTCAGCGTGCGGCCGTTGCCCAGGTCGATGGCGCCGGTGTCCCCGAGGGCGACGATGCGCTCGGACTCGGTGGGGGACATTTCGCCGAAGAGCGTGTCGAGCTGGTCGCCCCAGACCATGCGCGCGCTGGCCATCAATCGCGACGGATCGGCCAGGTGGCGCGCCCCCTTCTCGTGCACCACGATCTGGGCGGACGGGAAGAAGCCCGCGATGTCCCCCACGCCGCCCGCATGGTCCAGGTGGATGTGCGTCACCACGACCGTGGCCAGGTCGTCCGGGCCGACGCCGAGTGCGGCGAGCGCGTCACGCACGACCGGGGCCGAGGTGGAGGTGCCGGTCTCGACCAGGCAGGGGCGGTCGCCGAGGATCAGATATCCAGCGGTGATCCCGGCATATCCCGCCATCTTCGTATCGATCTCATAGACGTCGCCGCCAAGGGCGGTGATGTTGTCCACAGGCACTCCCGCGCTGCTGCCGTTGTCCCCAGAACGGCGTTCGAGCCGATCCGGCCTTTCCCTCATCGTAAAGAGTGATCTCCACGCGAGTATCGACGGGAGGGCGACAGTGGACCGCAACGAGGTCTTGCTGGTGGGACGGCTTTCTGCGGCGGCGGAGGACAAGACTCTGCCGGGTGGCGACGTCCTGACGAAATGGCGCTTGATCGTACGGCGGCGCCGCCACAGACGCGGGAGCACGGTGTACGACAGCCTGCCGTGCGTGACCTTCGACCCGGTGGTGGCGGCGGTGGTGCACGGGCTGAGACCCCGGGATCCGCTGCAGGTGTCAGGGTCACTGCGGCTACGGGTCTACGGGCCGACGACGGCGAAGGTCTTCAACTACGAGGTGGAGGTGGAGGCCGCCTCATCGGTCACCGAGGAGGAGGCCATGTCGCCGGTCTCCGAGGAGGTGGAGGTCACGTCGCCGGTCTCAGAAGTGGCGGTGATGCAGGTGGAGTACCTGGCTCCCACGGGGTGATCCAGCTCTTGTCCCCTCCGGGTGGTGACGCCCACCACCCGGGGAACGGGCATGCCTATGTTGCTGGCCGCCAAGCAGGTCTGGTGTCCGTTCATCTTGTCTGCCGCTAGCGGTCCTGGCTGACGCTTGGACGGCCAGGTCTGTCGCTGGCTTGCCTTGCATTAGCGAGAGATGCGGGCACACCGGCTCACCGCTTGCTGTCTGTGCCCTGGTCGGTTTATCTAGCTCCAGGCGTGGACTCCTCGGGTTGGCTCGGCTCGGTTGGTTGGTTGGCTCAGTGGCGTAGCAATCTTTTGGTTGGCTCGTTGGCTCGATGGCGTAGCACTCCTCCGGTCGCCTTCTGTGGTCATGACGCAGCACCTCTGGTTGGTTTCGCTGGGTCGGTGTGCGCATATCGGGATGCGCAATGCGGTCGCGTGAGCTCTTTGACTGCGCCGTCCGTCATTGCGTGGATTCCCGGGCCGCGCCGGCCGGGGTGGGGACCTTCGTGACATGGGCACCTCGAGTCATACGGGCTGCCTCATCGCGGTTGTCGAGCGTGAGGCATCGTGACCGCGGAGTGCTGGCGGGTCCGGGTGTGAGGATGCACGGCTTCCAGCGGGGTCTTGGCAGAGCGGATGTCGGCAGGTGTGGGGTGGCAGAAATGCGGAGCAGCGTACGATTTCGGACATGAGGAGTGTTGCGTTGGCCGTGTACGAGGGGATCAGCCTGTACGAGATGGCCGCGCCGTACGAGGTGTTCGGCGTGGATCGGTCGGATCTGGCGGATCCTTGGTACGACTTCATGGTGTGCGGTGGGTCGTCCGTCCGGGTGGGCGAGTGGCTCCAGGTGGAGACGTCCGGCGGGCTGGAGCGGCTGGTTGAGGTCGGCACGGTGGTGGTTCCCGCGTGCCGTGACATCTCGAACGAGCCGCCAGGCGATCTGGTCGATGCCGTGCGGGCGGCGCACGAGGCCGGGGCGCGGGTGATGTCCATTTGCACCGGAGCGTTCGTGCTGGCCGCGGCGGGGCTGCTGGACGGGCGGCGGGCGACCACGCACTGGATGCACGCTGACGTGCTCGCTGAACGGTATCCGCGAGTGCGGGTCGATCCGGAGGTGCTGTACATCGACGACGGGTCGATCCTCACCTCGGCCGGAAAGGCGGCAGGGATGGATCTGTGCCTGCACGTGGTCCGGCTCGATCACGGGGCGGCGGTGGCCAACGCGCTGGCCAGGCGGCTGGTCGTGCCTCCGCATCGGGAGGGCGGGCAGGCCCAGTTCATCGCCGCGCCTGTCTCCAGCGGGCGCGAGCAGCCCTTGGGCGACGTGCTGGCCTGGGCACTCGAGCAACTGGACCGACCGCTGACGGTCGAGGACCTGGCCGGGAGAGCGAACATGAGCTCACGCACCCTCGTTCGCCACTTCCATGCCGTCACGGGCACGACGCCACTGCAGTGGCTGCTGACCCAGCGCCTGCACCGTGCCAGGGAGCTCCTCGAGACGACGGACGACAGCGTCGAACTCGTTGCGGCCCGCACAGGCATGGGCACGGCCGCCACGCTCCGCCGCCACTTCAACCGCACGCTGGGAGTTGCCCCCGACACCTACCGCCGCACCTTCCGCACCACCTCCCCCACATGATCCCAAGCGCCGCAGGCGTGTCCCGAAACGTTGGATCTAGGACCTCCTGTGCGCCCCGGGCAGAAACCGCATGACCTCCGGGACTCTCCTGGGCGGATCTCCCGGTCGGAGCCGGACAGCCCCAGCGCCTCCGGCAGCGCGGACAGGGTCCCGACCGCGTGTCCGATCTCTGGTCGAGCGGAAGGGCCGCCCATGAGGTTCCCGCAGGCCACGCAGCTTGCCGGAGGGGGAGGCTGGATCCACCGTTTTCGGAACACTCCCACGTGACCCATCACTTCCATGTGGAAGCAGCGGCGTTCTGGGCAACGGGGGCGACCAGTACCAGTGGGCCAGTGCTGCGTACCAAGCGTCGCCGCGCAGTGGCGCTGGTTCAGCGGTGAGGGGACCCCCACCGGCCAACCATCCCGCGGTACATCAGCCTGCGCACCGCTAGCACGCTCGGGCTCGGGCACGGTCGCGGCGAGGGGTGTGTCGTGCCGTGGTGTGGGTCGGTGGTGCGGTGTGTCTGCGGTGTGGGTGGTGGTGAAGGGTGCGCGGTATCGCGGGGGTGCTCGGCGGCGAGGACCGTGATGTGCCGCGTTGATGGGCGGTGGTGAGAGCACACCGTACCGGAAGGACGGCCTGAGCCGAGGGTGTTCGGTGCCGTACCGCGAGGGGCTGCGGTGAGGTTAGCGCCTGGGTTGGGTCGGGGGGACTGTGGTGGTGGTTGGTTTGGAGAGGGGTTTTGTGGGCCCGGTAGCGGTGGTGCGGGTGTGGTGGGTAAGCCAGGTCCAGGTGAGGGTGGCGATGGCGGCGGTGGCTAGCAGGAGCCACGGGGCGGGGAACGACCGGGTGAGGGCCGCGAGGGGGTAGGGGGCTACGAAGCCGATGTACGAGAGTGCCTGGTAGACGGCTGTGAGGGCGGCCAGGCGGGTGGGGTGGGCCAGGCGTTGGACCTCGATGAGGCCGTAGAGCTGGCAGGTGCCGTAGCCGGCGCCGAGGGTCAGGGCGGCGAGCACCACGAGGAGGGGGTTCAGGGTGGCGGCTGCGGCGGCGCCGATGAGGAGGCCGGTGGTGATGGTGGCCATGACCGTCGTCAGGAGACGGGAGTGGGTGAGTCGGCGGGCCAAGGGTTGTACGGCAATGCCCGCGCCTGCCGTGAGTACGGTGACGGCGGCGCTGAAGATCAGGACGTAGCCGGGAAGCTGGTCCTTGACCAGGCCGGGAAGGTACGCCAGCGCGATCGACGCCGAGCCGAACACCCACGGAGCCAGAGGCGCGACCACGGTCAGGAAGCGTCGCGAGCGTACCTCCGGGAGACGCCATGGCTTCGACGCAGCCCCCTCGGCACCGTCGTGGCGCATCGCGAGCACCCGGGAGTGTGACCGTACCGACCGCTCACTTGTCCGCACCGCCTCGCTGGCGGGCCGACGCCCGACGATCCAGCCTGGTTGCTCGTCGGGTGCCAAGGCGGCCGCCGGATTGCCGAGAGTGCTGGCGGGCTTGTCGGCGTGGTCGTGGTGCTGGGTGTGGGTGTGGCTGTCGGCAACATTGCGGTCCAGGGTGTGGGCGGACGCGTCGACGGAGTCGCGGTTGCGGGGGCTGGCGGGGCTGTCGGCAACGTCGTGGTCGGGGGTGCTGGTGGGGCCGTCGGCGGGATTGTGAGAGGTGGTGTGAGCACGCCTGTTGCGTGTGGGGAGGGTTAGGGGGAGGGCGGTCAGGGTTATTGCCAGGTGTGGGAGGTATGGGAGGGCGGTGGGCCAGGGGGCCCACTGGGCCAGCGTGCCTGCGGCCAGAGGGCCGAGGCCGAAGCCGATGGTCATGGCGATGGTGATGCGGCGGGGGCCGTCGGCGGGGTTGGGGGAGAGTTCCTTGATCCAGGCGGCTCCGGAGCTGAAGGCGGCGCCGCTCGCCATGCCCGCGACCAGGCGGCCGGCGAAGAGCCAGGGGGCCGCTGTGCCGCCGAGGATGAGGAGGGTCGTCGCCAGGAGGGACCCCAACAGGGTGGGGATCATGACGCGGCGCCGGCCGTAGCGGTCTGAGATGGGGCCGCCGAGGAGGAGTCCGGGGATGAGGCCCAGGACGTACATGCCGAAGGTCGCTTGGATGGTGGTCGCCGAAAGGTCCAGGCGGGTCTGGTACATGATCAGGAGAGGGGCGAACTGCTGGGCGCCCCAGCCGACCGCGGCCACCGCCAGTCCTGCGGCCCACCATGGGTTCTTGTTCATTTAGCCCATGGTTGTGAGATGGCGCCGGGTCTACGAGTGGCAGCAATGCCAACATACGCGCAATTTCCGACACGCTCGACAGACATGAAACGGGCGACGGAGTGCCCTCGCATTCGCGGGAGTGGAGGGGTTGGGGGGTGCCTCGTGCTCGCGGGCGTGGAGGGGTGGTGGGATGCCTCGTGCTCGCCGGCCCGGAAGGGTGGTGGGGTGCCTCGCGCTGGTGCGGCGCGGGACGGTGTTAGGTGCCTCGTGCTCGCGGCGCGTGAGGGTGGTGGGGTGCCTCGTGCTCGTGAGGCGAGGGTGTTGGGCGCGGAGAAGATGTCAGTGACAGCGCCGACTTAATGTCAGCGCCACGCCCTACTCACCGATGCACATCACGATCTCGCCATCCGCCCCCCTTGTTGTGGGGCCGGAGTGGTTGTTGGGTCAGGCGTGTCAGATGTCTGACCGGGGGTTTGTGGGTGAGAATGCATCAGGACCGTGCGGGTCTGGTCGGGCGTGATGCGCCGGGCAGGTTCTCGTTCGGCCTTGCTTGGGTGCCAAATGAAGATCTACCATCTTGATTCCGCTGGTGAGGGTGCTGGAGTGGCAGGGTTCGTAGGCGCTCGTGCTGGTCGTGTGCGGGTGTCTTGGGTGTAGATCGTTCGTCAGGGTGGTTCGTGGGCTGTTCCGGCTCGTGGTGGCCGGTGCGGTTCCTACGCTGGAGTGTCATGACGGATGAGGGGATGCTGGAGCGGATCGCCACGCGACGTGCCGAGCTGGACCTGCTGGAAGAGGAGCTGGTCAAGCAGCTGGCCGATGTGCGGGTCGAGCGTGATGAGCTGGTGGTGGCCGGGCGGGTCGTGCAGCGGATCAGCGAGCAGGGCTTCGGGGAGTACCTGTCGCTCGCGCCGCCGGCGCCGGAGGTCCAGGTGGGCGGCCGGTCGGTGCTGCTGATCCCGGCCCGCGCCGCCGGTATCGACCCCGACGTGCTGCCGCAGGACTATCAGCGGCTGGTGGCCATCGTGCGGGAGGCGGCCGGGCCGGTCACGGTCCGGGCCGTCGGCGAGGTGCTCGGCCTGCCGGTCGAGGTGCGGGGCAAGCTGGAGCCGCTGCGGGCGAAGCTGAACCGGCTGGCCGACCGGGCCTGGCTGCGGAAACTCGCCGACGGCCGGTTAACGATCGCCTTCTGAGCCGCCGTGACGGCGACCCTTACCGGATCGCGCCTGCGGTGGGCCCGTGAATTGGCCGCTGGCCTGGGCGGCGAGAGCGGAGGCTGTCCACCCGAAGGTGGTGCCCGGATCGGCGGCGAGCATCCGGACCGCCGTGCGTCCGTCCCACATACCGGCGATTATGCGGACCCTGACATAGGGGCGAACCGGGCGGGCGGCAGAGCCGGCCGTAAGGGGCGTCCCCGGTGCTCGTTGAAGTTGTGTGAAGAACAAGAACCAGCAGGCCGGGGACGCCGTCTCCCTGGTCTATCAGTGCGCCCTGCCGCTGTCCACGAGAACTGTCCAATACGTCACCGACCTGCTGCGCAAGCACCTGAAGGCGATCAGATCGCGGTGGCGGTCCCTGCCGGCGGGCCGGATCGTCGTGATCGTCCTGGCCGTGCTGCGCCACGACCAGCGCGCCGCCGACCTGGCCGGCGGTAACGGCATCGCGGCCACGACGATCCGCCGCTGGACCGACGAGGTCGTCGCCCTGCTGGCGGCCGGGGCACCGCGCCTGGACCGCGCCCTGGCCAAGGTCGCCAGACGCGGCGGGGAGGCCGTGCTGATCGACGGCACCCTCATCCCCACCCGCCGCCGCACCGGCAAGGACAACCGCAAGAACTATTCGGGGAAGCACAAGCGCCACGGCCTGCACTTCCTCGCGCTCACCGACGAACGCGGACGCCTGATCTGGATCTCCGCCGCGAGGCCCGGGCGCACCCACGACATCACCGCCGCCTGCCACGACCACATCGTCGAGCACCTGAAAGCCGCCGGCCGCTCCCCGTCGAGCACGGCTTCGCGCACCTGAAGACCTGGCGCATCCTCACCAAACTCCGCACGAGCCCCGCCCGCGCCACCAACCTGCTCCGCGCCCTGCTCGTCCTGACGAACCTCGAACTCGATCGCTGACAGACGATCAAGACCGAAGACAGCCGCCCACGACCAGCACGAGCACCCACGAACCCCGCCACACCAGCAGCCGCACCAGCGAAAACCAAGATGGTGGATCTTCAGTGAAGATCCACCATCTTGGCCTCGGTCAGTCGATGCCTTCGACGATGCGGAAGTCGCGCTCGACGCCGTCGGAGAGGACGACCAACGCCTCCTGGTAGGCCGCACTCTCGTACGCCGCGACGGCCTGCTCGAAGCTGTCGAACTCGATCAGGACGGTGCGTTCGGCAATTCCAGCGTCACGCGCCACGACCCGACCGCCACGGACGAAGGTCCGACCGCCCCCGGCCTTGACGGCCGGACCGGCCAGCTTGTTGTAAGCAGCCAGCTTCTCAGGGTCTGAAATGGTGCGGTAGACGCTGACCCAGTAGCCCTTGGGCATGGAACCTCCAGTATTGAGATGAGTGCATCTGACTTACGGGTTGGTCTTGGACGAGCGTCGGCGGGCGAGAGCGAGGCTTGTCAGCGTCGTGATCGCCATGGCGCCGATGCCGACCAGCGCCGCGGTGGTGTAGGCGCTGTCGTCGGGGAAGAGGTGGCCGGGGCCGGTGCCCGCGGCGAGGATCAGGCCGCCGATGGCGCTGCCCAGGGAGTACCCGACGCTGCGGACGACGTAGTTGAAGCTCATGGCGCTCGACGTCTCGCTCTTGGGGGTTACGGCCAGGATGACGCCGGGCATCGCGGCCGAGAAGCCGCCGACGCCGAAGCCGAGCACGCCCATCGCCACGAACAGTTCGGCCAGGTCCGACCGGGCCGCCGCGAACAGGGCGAACCCGCCGCCGACCACGACGGCGCTGCCGGCCAGGAGCAGGGGGTCGGCGATCCGCGTCCGGACCCGCGGCGTGAGCTTGCCGGCGACGAACCCCAGCACCGAGAACGGGATGAGGACCAGCCCGGCGACGAAGGTCGTCAGCCCGAAGCCGTAGCCGGCGCCGTGCGGCGTCTGCGCGTACCGGGTGATGAGCGTGAGCAGGAGGTACATGCCGATCCCGCCGACGAACATGGCGAGGTTCGCCCCGGCGACCGCCGGGTGCCGCACCGCCTGCACATCGACCAGGGGCGTCGTGCTGCGCAGCTCGATGACGGCCCAGACGCAGAGCAGCACCACCGCGACGACGGCGAGGCCTGCCGCCACGGCGAGGTGCTGGCTCCATAGATTCCGTTCGCCGGCGAGGAACAGCACCAGGAGCAGCGCAGCGGCCAGGACGACCGCGCCAGTCACGTTCATGTGGGCGGAGCGGCCTTCGGGGGCTTCGGGCATGGAGCGCCACGCGGTCAGGAGGGCGGCGGCGGTGACGACCAGGCCGAGGCCGTAGGCGGCCCGTACCCCGCCGAGCTCGGCGAGCAGTGCGGCCAGCGGGTAGCCGACGCCGGCCCCGATGATCGAGACCACCGAGATCAGGGCGATCACGGCCGCGCTGCGCTCCTCGGGGAGGTGGTCCCGGGCCACGCCCATCATCAGCGCCGTCAGCCCGAGCCCGACGCCCTGGGCCGCCCTGCCGGCCAGCAGCCACGCGAACGGCAGCGGCAGCACGGTGAGCGCGCTGCCGGCGACGACGACCGCCAGCGTGGCGAGGATCGTGGCCCGCCGATGCGGGCCGGCTCCGAGCCGGCCCAGGACCGGCGTGGCGACGGCGCCGCTGAGCAGCGCGACGGTCAGCGTCCACTGCGCGCTGCCGAGCGAGACGTGGAACGAGGTCGCCACGCTGGTGATGAGCGGCGTCCCGAGGCTGGCGACCGCCGCCACGACCAGAGCGATGAACATCAGGGCGGCGACCAGCAGCCGCGCCTCGGAACGCGCCACCGGGAACGCCCTCACCGCGCCCCCGCCGACCGGCTGCCCGGTCACTGCTTCGGCCCTTCGCGGTCCTGGCTTTCGAGCTCTGCCAGATGCTTCAGCGCCGGAAGGGCCGCCACCAGCGCCTCGACCTCGTCGCCGGTGAGCTCGCCGATCAACCGCTCGAACGCGTGGACGCCCGCCTGGCGCCGCGTCCGGACATAGGAGGCGCCGGCCTCGGTCAGGCACACCAGCGTGACCCGCTTGTCGGACGCGTCGCCCCGCCGCTCGACCAGGCCGGACTCCTCCATCACCCGGACCAGGGCGGTCATCGCGGGCTGGGTGACGCCCTCGACCGCGGCCAGATCGGTGATGCGCCGCGGGCCGGTCCGGTCCAGGGTGGCCAGGGTGGCGGCGGACGTCAGGCTCATGTCCCGGGGCAGGCGTCTCGTGGCCCCGGTGGCCAGGCCGTAGAGGGCTGCCCCGATGGCGGCGGACGCGCCAGGAGCGGCGTCTTGACGACTCATGCTCGAAGCATAGCATTTTTATATTCACAGTTTATGGAAATGGTCGGCCAGCCGGTTCAGCTTCGCCGGCAGCGGCTCCAGCTTCGGGGCTGAGGAACAGCGGTACGGCCGTTATCGGTGAGATTGATCTTGGTAGTCGTGGCGGCAGTCAAGGGATACGCCGATCAGGCCTGACGGGGCTTATGCGCTGAGGCCAGGACGACTTACGGGGCCTGGGCATCGATCGCCTTAGAACTCCGCCAGGGCGGCGAAGACGTGGAAGACCAGCCGTCCGCCGGGCGTGGTGGTGTCGAGCTTCTCGTGCAGGCTGGTGAAGCCGATCTCGCGGCGGCGCAGGTCGCCGACCAAGGTGATGAGGTCGGCCAGGGAGCGGCCGTAGCGGGCCAGTCCGGGCACGACCAGGGTGTCGCCGGCCGACAGGAAGGCGTGGCAGGCCTTGAGCTCCGGGCGCATCGCGTTCTTGCCGGACTTCTTGTCGGCGAAGATCTTGTGGCAGCCAGCGGCGGTGAGCGCGTCGATTTGCCGGTCCAGGCTCTGGCCCTGATCCCTTCAATAAACGAGTGTTTCTTGAAGGGGTCCACCCCGCAGAGGTCGTGAGGTCGCTACAGGATGCGTCCGGCCGCCAAAGGGATCGGGCGATTACTCCGATCCCGGGACGGCTCGAAGCCTGCTTGCTACGGCCCGTTCGGGGTCGGCGTTCGCGAGCCGGGCAATACGGCGCACGAACACTGGACACCACGCCCTGTGCTCGTAGCCCTCATCGTCCGGAGCGCCGTAGCCGGGAGGCACGCCGTGGCCGTCGATCGTGAACGTCGCGCGGCCACGCTCGCGCGGCTGACCGCCCTGCGCGAAGCGGGCCATCTGTCCACCGAGCACGTCCGGCTGGCCGCGCGCGGCCTGGACGTCACCGAGCGCACCATCTGGCGCTGGCTCGACGAGCCTGCCCAGGACGCTCCGCGGCGCCCGGGCCGCGCGCCGTAGGAGCTTTCACGCGCCGACCGCGAGGCCTTCGCCTACTTCCGTGGCAACATCGCCGCCGTGCATCGCGCCCGCAGTGCTGTCACCTCCCCGTCGCCCCCGCCAGCAGAGAGCGCCCATCAGGACGACACCGAGCAGAACGGCCCGGCACAGGACCGGCTCACCGAGGTGGCCGGGGGCGTGGTCGTGCCCGACTTCCTGCGCCACGGCTGGGCCGGAGCCCGGCCGCTCGCGCTGCGCACCCTGCAGGAGGCGTACGCCCCGCGAGCTCACCCCGGCCGAACGCGCCGCCTGGCGCACCGGTGAGGAAGGCCGCCGCCAGGCCTCGGTGTACCTGACGCGGCCTCGCTCGCCGCGCAACCACACCTGGGAGGCCGATCACAAGCAGTTGCCCATCGTGGTGCTGCCGCCGCGCGGACCGGCGCTCAAGCCGTGGCTGACCACGGTGGTCGACGACGGCACCCGCGCGCTGCTCGGCTGGGCGATCGCCGTCACCCCGCACGCCGGCACCGTGCTGACCGCTTTCCACATGGCGTTGGTCTACGACGTCGAGCGCGGCCCGTTCGGCGCCGTCCCGGCGCTGGTGCGCATCGACCGCGGGCTGGAGTTCGCCGCCGGCGCCGTCTACGACGTGCTCGCCGCGCTCTGCGTCGACCGCCACCGGCTGCCCTCCCGCAAGGCCTGCCGCAAGGGCAAGGTGGAGCGCATCCACCGCACCATCGACGAGACGCTGCTGCGCGGCCTGCCCGGCTTCACCGGCGGCCCGCGTGACGCGGCCGGCAAGCTGTACAGGCCGATCGACGACCGCTTCGCCGCCCGCGCCGCCGCGCAGGACGACAGCGATCCGCGCCAGGCCCAGCCGATGCGCATCGAACGCCTCGCCATGAGGTTCGCCGACTGGGCGCGCTGGTACAACACCGAGCGTCCCCACCGGATGCTGGACGGGCAGACCCCGCTGCAGGCATGGGAGTCCGACACCGGCCCGCTGCACCGGATCGGCGCCGACAAACTGCGGCATCTGATGCTGGCCGCCACGACGCGCACCATCGGCAAGGACGGCATCCACTTCAACAACCTCGCTTACCTCGCCCCCGAGCTCCAGGGGCGCGGCGGCCAGCGCGTGGAGATCCGCTACATGCCGCACGACGACCGCTTCGTCGAGGTCTACCTGGGCGGCGCGCATCTGGGCACCGCGCACCCGGCCGAACGCCTGACCCCTGAGCAGACCGAGGCCTTCCGCGCCCACACCCGTGCTGAGGCACGCCGCCTGGGCGTCAAGCGGCGCCGGGCCACCGCCCGGGCCTGCGCCGAACTCGTCCCGCTCACCGAGACCAGCGCGGGCACCCCTCCGGCAGAGTCGAGAATCCTGCCGCCCGCCGCCGCGGCGACGGCCTCGGCCCGGACTCGCGACGATCAGCTGCGGCGGCGGGCCAGCACCATCGCCCGTACGGCACCCGCCTCTGCTCCGGGCGCTGCGGCTGGGCGAGGCGACGACGCTCCGCAGGAGGGCTCATCCGCGACACAAGCGTCCCCACCAAAGCATCCGCCGACGTCCAGTACAGCCTGCGCCTCACCCGAGGCGACCACCTCGCCGAGCCCGACAGTCCCTTCGCCGAGCCCCCTTGGTGGCGGCGGTCACCCGATGCCGACGAGGCCGGCCTCCAGGAACGGTTGTTCGGCGGGGCCGACGATGGCTTCTGGCACCACGACGCGGACGACACCGGCCGCTGACATTAGATCTGCGCAGCCACGGACATTCTCGCCGCGCTCAACAGAGGGAGGGTGGTGCAACGCCTCGCGTTGGCGCGGCGCAGAAGGGTGGCGGAGTGTCCTCAGCGCTCTCGCGGTGCGGAAGGGCGGCTGAGGGCTTTCACCAGGCGTGCGAAGGCGAGCGAGGGTCTTCGCTAGGTGTGCCAGGGCGGGCCTTGACGCAGGGGCCGGTGGGGTGGGCGGTGGGTCAGTCGATGGCGAAGGTGCGGAGGAGGAGGCCGGTTCGGGGCTTGGGGCCGAAGGAGGTGGACTTGCGGGGGACGCGTTCGCCCCTGGCCGCCACCGCCAGGACCGAGTCCACGTGCAGGGACTTGAGGATGACCGCCGTGCCGCCGGTGCGGGTGGCCTGCCGTACCGCCGCGTGGGCGTCGTGGTGGACGATGCGGACCGTTCGCTCGTCATCCTCCAGGCCCCACACGTGGGGGAGGATGAACCGCGTCAGGATCGAGGTGTTCAGCGCCCGCCACTGGGGGGAGTGGTCGGCGGGCATGGCACGCTCGAGCTGGGCCTGGTCGGGGTCCGTCAGGAGGTGGGTGCCGGTTTCGCCGGCCAGCAGGAAGGCGGGGTCGGCGGCCTGCGCGAGGGCCTCGAGGCCGGCCTGCAGGGAGTCGAAGGAGCTGACCCGCCAGGCGTTCTCGGCGCGGGACGTCGCTTCCGCCAGCGGCAGGCCGGGAATGACGCGGTGGATGGGCTTGAGGTCCGGCGGGTAGGTGGAGGAGTCGACCAGGAGCGCCAGGCCGAAGTCCCAGGGACCGTTCCGCCCCTGGCCGGCGTGCTCCTGGCGCTGCAGGACGCGGTAGGTGGCGTAGCGGTGGTGGCCGTCGGCGATCAGGGCCTGGCGGTGGTGGAGGTCGCCGTTGATCGCGGAGATCTCGGCGGGGTCGGTGATGGCCCACAGGCGGTGACGCACACCGTCCGAGGTGCTCGCGTCGATCAGCGGGGCGCGGGTGGTGGCGACCGTGTCGACCAGCGTGCTCGCCGGGCCGCGCGAGCCGTCGTACAGCAGGAAGATCGGCTCCAGGTTGGCCTGGGTGGTGCTCATCAGCGCCAGGCGGTCGGCGACAGGGCCCGGCATGACGTCCTCGTGCGGGAGGATCACGCGGGACTCCGGGTCGGTCAGGCCCACGTCGCCGATGAGGCCACGCTGGAGGACGCCGGCACCCTGCTGCTCGTAGACGTACAGCGCCGGCTCGGAATCGGCGGCCAGCACCCCCGACGACAGCCACTCCCGCAACGTGTCGCGCGCCGCGCCATACCGCTCGGAAGCCGCGGGGTCCGGTGACACCACGGCATCGACGACCGAGGCGGGCACTGAGGGCGCGGTTGAGGGACGGGGGGAGCGGGCGCAGGGAAGGATCAGCCGGACCACGTTGTTGGGATGAGAAGCGAGCAGGTCGTCGACGTCGCTGTCCGAGATGAGGTCGTACGGAGGGGACGTCACACCAGCGGGATCGTCCACGGCATAACGGACACCGCGGAATGGCCGCAGCACCAGCCCATCGGGCACTGGCAGTTCAGGAGTCCCCATACCGGGCATGCTCCCATAAAAGGCCGAGTCTTCCCTGAGCAGCCCCCCGAGCAGAAGGAGGCCCGCACGCATGGACCATGAGAAAACAGGCGGCGCACCGGAAGGCGATGTCTACGACTGGTACCAGCGCGGGGTGAAGCTCCTCAAAGAGGGCAGTCCAGCCGCCGCCGCCGCAATCCTGGAGCGCGCCGCCACCGCGGAACCCGACTCACGCAGCATCAGGGAGGCCCTGGCCAGGGCCCAGTTCAACTCGCGGCGCTACGCCGAGGCGGCCGAGAGCTTCCGCTGGATCGTCGACGCCAACCCAGCAGAGGACTACGCCTATTTCGGACTCGGCCTGTCGCTCTGGCGCACGGGCGACGTCGAGGGCGCCCAGGAGCCCCTCGCGATCGCCGTCGCCATGCGCCCCGACGAGCGCAACTACAACAACGCCCTCAAGAGCGTCCGCGCCACGATCCGCGCGCGCCGCGAGATGTGACCACACCGCCTGTACGGCAGGCCACACCACCGCCACCCGCCGTAGCCGCATCCCCCCGTCCAGGGAGACGCCACTCCGGCGATGACGGCTGACCGCCGCGACGAGGCACGGGCAGCAGCGGTCAGCGAACGCAGTTGGCCGTGATCGCGTCCCGGATATACGCCGCGACCCCGGGCGCGAAGTTGGCGGCGAACTGCGCATCCGACACGTACATCTCTCCCAGACCCCGATGAATCTCCAGAGAGCAGTCGTAGAACCACCGGGTGATGTGCTGCCGATGTTCCTCCGCCAGATCCATCGCCTGCTCGGAGGAGGCCGCCACCCCGGCATCCATCGCGGCCGCGAACCGCGAGGAGATGTCGGCGGCCTCCGCCTTGAGCCGCTGCCAGTCCTGCTTGGTGTAACCCGCGGTACGCCGGGCAGACTGCGCGAAAGCCACAGAATCTCCCCAGCGCTGCTGGGCCTCCTCCGCGTGGGAGGCCGGGTCGAAGTCGCCGAACACCTCCGCCCGCTCGGCGGGGGTCAGATTGAGTTCCATGAGCCCGACGCTAGAGTCTCACGCGGCGTGAGAGTCAACCGAGATGAGGCAGCTTGTTGATCGACGGTTACGACACCCTGCTCCTCGACCTCGACGGGGTCGTCTACCTGGGCGCGCACGCCGTCCCGCACGCGGCCGAGTCGCTCGAGCGGGCTCAGGCCGCGGGCGCGAGGCTGGCCTACGTCACCAACAACGCCTCGCGCACCCCGGCCGCCATCGCCGCCCACCTGCGCGAACTCGGCGTCCCAGCCACCAGCGAGGACGTGGTCACCTCCGCCCAGGCCGCCGCCCGCCTCATCGCCGAGCGCGTGCCGCCCGGCTCCCCGGTGCTGGTGGTGGGCGGGTCAGGCCTCCGGCTCGCTGTACGTGACCAGGGGCTGAGGCCCGTCACGACGGCCGACGACGCGCCGGTGGCGGTCGTGCAGGGCATCGCGCCCGGCCTGTCGTACGGGCTGCTGTCGGAAGGCGCGCTGGCGGTACGGCGGGGCGCCCTGTTCGTGGCCTCGAACGGCGACAGCACCATGCCCACCCGCCGCGGCGAACTGCCCGGCAACGGCGCGATGACCCGGGTGATCGCCACCGCGACGGGCGTCGAGCCGATCTACGCGGGCAAGCCCGAGCCGCCGCTGCACCGCGAGTCGATGATCCGCACCGGTGCGCGCCGCCCGCTGGTCGTGGGCGACCGCCTCGACACCGACATCGAGGGCGCCACGAACGCCGGCGTCGACAGCCTGGTGGTGCTCACCGGCGTCACCCAGCCGCTTGACCTGCTCACGGCCCCGCCGCACCGCCGCCCCACCTACATCGCCCAGGACCTGTCCGCGCTGCACGAGCCCTATCCCGAGGTACGGCGGGGCCAGTGCGCCGGCTGGCGGGCGAGTTTCGCCGACGGCCGCCTCCACCTCGAGGGCTCGGGAGTCCGTCTGGACGCGCTCAGGGCCGCCTGCGACGCCGCCTGGTCGGCCGCCGCCGACGAGGACGCCGTCAAGCCCGTCCTCGACCGCCTCACGTAGCCAGAGTCGCCAGACCAGGCGGCGCCTCGATCGCGTACGTGAGCGGATTCAGCCTGAACAGCATGTGCAGCCGCTTGGTCTCGATGAGCGGGCTTGCGTGGTTCAGATCAGGCGGCGCAGGCGCAGCAGGTCGCCGAAGCTGGCGTCGATCTTCACCCGGCCGCCGAGCAGCGCCCTGGCCAGATCCAGCTCCCCGTCGACCAGCGCCACCAGGTCGCCGCTGCCGATCGTCAGCTTGACGTCGGCCGGATCGGCGGGCGGCTCCTCGGTGAACGGGTCGAGGCCGTCGTGGTGCAGCCGGCCGTAGAACGTCACGTCGAGGTCGGGAACACGGCAGCTGACCGTGCGCTCGACGACGTGCTTGGCCCGATCCTCATCGCCGATCTCGTCGAACTGCGCGACGAGCTTCGCCAGCGCGGCCCGGCACTCCTCGACGCTTGCCATGGTGCGTTCCCTTCCGTCCGCCGCTAGACCGTAGCGTTCCACAACCGTATGACCCTCCAACGCGTGACACGCGTGCCCAGTGCCGGGCAGGTGCCACGGGCACTCCCCGGAGGCGTTACGGTCGTGTCATGAGTGAGCTGCCGGAGGAGACCGGCCACGAGCGGGTGGACGCGATCGTCGCGGGCCTCGCCCGCCTGTCCGAGCTGCCCGCCGGCGAGCACGTCGAGGTGTTCGAGGAGGCATTCTCCGGGCTCGAGGCCACCCTGGACGCTCAGTGAGCCGCAGGATCAGGCTGGACAACGAGCTCGTGCGGCGGGGGCTGGCAAGGTCGCGCGAGCAGGCACAGCAGCTGATCGAGGCTGGACGCGTGACGGTCGGCGGCCAGGCCGCAGGCAAGCCCGCCACCCAGGTCGACACCGCCGCCGCCATCGTGGTGGCCGAGTCGCCGCAGGGCCCCGACTACGTCTCGCGCGGAGCGCACAAGCTGCTCGGCGCGCTCGACACCTTCCCCGTCGCGGTCGAGGGCCGCAGGTGCCTGGACGCCGGCGCCTCCACCGGCGGTTTCACCGACGTGCTGCTGCGCCGCGGCGCCGGGCACGTCCTCGCGGTCGACGTCGGCTACGGCCAGCTGGCCTGGTCGCTGCGCACCGACGACCGGGTGACGGTCATGGAGCGGGTCAACGTCCGCGACCTGACGCCCGAGCAGGTCGGCGAGCCGCCCACGCTGGTCGTGGGCGACCTGTCGTTCATCTCGCTGCGGCTGGTGCTGCCCGCCCTGGCGGCGGTGGCCGCCGGCAAGGCCGACTTCGTGCTGCTGGTCAAGCCCCAGTTCGAGGTGGGTAAGGAACTCGTGGGGGCGGGCGGCGTCGTGCGCGACCCCGCCTTGCGCGCGCAAGCCGTACGGCAGGCCGCCGACAAGGCCGGTGCGCTGGGCTTGGACGTGCGCGGGGTGACGGCGAGCCCGCTGCCGGGCCCGTCGGGAAATGTCGAATATCTGCTCTGGCTGGGCAAGGGGGAGGGCGAGCCGCCGGTCGCCGACCTCGAAGCCGAGATCCAGCGTGCCGTCGCGGAAGGGCCGCAATGAACCGGAGTGTCCTGGTCACCGTACACACCGGGCGGGGGCCCGCCGTGGAGAGCGCCCGCCTGGTGGTCAACCGGCTCGTCGAGGCGGGAATGACCGTGCGCGTGCTCGACATGGAGTCCGAGGAGATCGGCTGCATGGGCGTCGACGTCGTGCCGTGCGACCCGACGGCGGCCAAGGACGCCGAGATCATGATCGTGCTCGGCGGCGACGGGTCGCTGCTGCGCGCCGCCGAGCTGGCCAGGCCCGCCCGCACGCCGCTGTTCGGCGTCAACCTCGGCCACGTCGGCTTCCTGGCGGAGGCCGAGGTCGACGACCTGTTCACAGCCGTCGACAGCGTCGTGGCGGGCCGCTACGACGTCGAGGAGCGCATGACGGTCGACGTTCTCGCCCGGCTGAACGGCCAGGTCCTGGCCGACACCTGGGCACTGAACGAGGCCACCGTGGAGAAGACCGACCGCATGCTCGAGCTCGTCGCCGAGATCGACGGGCGCCCGCTGTCGCGCTGGGGATGCGACGGCGTGATCTGCGCGACGCCGACCGGCTCGACCGCCTACGCTTTCTCCGCGGGTGGTCCGATCGTCTGGCCCGAGGTGGAGGCCCTGCTCATGGTGCCGATCAGCGCGCACGCCCTGTTCGCCAAGCCGCTGGTCGTCTCGCCCCGCTCCACGGTGGCCGTGGAGATCCTGCCCGACACGCCCGGCGGCGTGCTGTGGTGCGACGGCAGGCGCCGTTTCGAGCTGCCGCCAGGCGCGCGCGTGGAGGTGAGACGCGGGCAGATCCCGGTGCGGCTGGCGCGGCTGCACGGCATCGAGAACACCGGCGCGCCCTTCACCGACCGGCTGGTGGCCAAGTTCGAACTTCCCGTTCAGGGGTGGCGTGGGAGAGTGCGTCCCTGAGCTAATTGACTCAGGAGCGCGTAAGATCTGATGCGCACACATGTTCGGAAGGCGGGAGTGGGCAGTGCGACCAAGGGTCGAGGAGGTCCGCATCCAGGGGCTCGGCGTCATCGATGAGGCCGTGCTCGAGCTTTCACCGGGCTTCAACGTGGTCACCGGCGAGACCGGGGCAGGCAAGACGATGGTCGTCACCGGCCTCGGGCTGCTGTTCGGGGGCCGCGCCGACCCCTCGCGCATCCGCCCGGGCGCCGAGCGGGCCACCGTCGAGGGCACGCTCGTCATCGAGACCGGCGGCCGCGTCTCCCAGCAGGTCGAGGACATCGGCGGCGAGGTCGAGGACGGCGAGCTCATCATCTCCCGCACCGTCTCGGCCGAGGGCCGCTCGCGCGCCTGGCTCGGCGGGCGCACCGTCCCCGTCGGCACGCTGACCTACCTGGCCGACGACCTGGTGGCCGTGCACGGGCAGATGGACCAGCAGCGGCTGCTGCAGGCCGCCAGGCAGCGCGCCGCCCTCGACCGCTACGCGGGCGAGGACCTGGTCAAGCCACTGCGCGCCTACACCCAGACCTACAAGCGCCACAAGCAGGTGGCCGCCCTGCTCGAGGAGCTGACCACCCGCGCCAGGGAGCGCGCCCAGGAGGCCGACCTGCTGCGTTTCGGGCTCGACGAGGTCGAGAAGGTCGATCCCAAACCAGGCGAGGACGTCGAGTTGCGCGCCGAGGAGGAGCGGCTCTCGCACGCCGACTCGCTGCGCACCGCCGCGACCACCGCGCACACCGCGCTGCTCGGCGACCCCATGGACTCCTCGGGCGGCAACCACGACGTGATCTCGCTGCTGGGCGAGGCACGCTCGGCCATGGAGGGGGTGCGTGACTTCGACCCCCAGCTGGCCGGCGTGGCCGACCGCCTGGCCGAGGCGGGTTATCTCATCTCAGACGTGGCCACCGACCTGGCCGCCTATGCCGAGTCGATCGAGGCCGACCCGGCCCGCCTGGCGTCCGTGCAGGAGCGACGCGCCCTGCTTACCGGACTGATCCGCAAATATGCGGAAGACAGCGCCGGTGTCCTGGCGTGGGCTCAAGAGTCCGCCGCCCGGCTCGCCGAGCTCGAGGGCGACGACGAACGCATCGATGAGCTGACGCGCGAGCTCGAGGAGCTGACCGCGCGCCTGACCGAGCTGGCCGCCGAGCTCACCGGGGTCCGAGAGACCGCCGCCGAGCGGTTCGGCCAGGCCGTCACCGAGGAGCTGACCGCGCTGGCCATGCCGCACGCCAGGGTCGTGGTCCAGCTCACCCGCGCCGACGATTTCGGGCCCGAGGGCGTCGACGAGGTCGAGCTGCGCATGGCCGCGCACCCGGCCGCGCCGCCGCTGCCGCTCAACAAGGGCGCCTCCGGCGGCGAGCTCAGCCGCGTCATGCTGGCCATCGAGGTCGTCTTCGCCGGTGCCGACCCGGTGCCGACGTTCGTCTTCGACGAGGTCGACGCCGGCGTGGGCGGCAAGGCGGCCGTCGAGATCGGCCGCAGGCTGGCCCGGCTGGCCCGCACCGCCCAGGTCATCGTCGTCACCCACCTGCCGCAGGTGGCCGCCTTCGCCGACCAGCACCTCGTGGTCGAGAAGGCGAGCGACGGCAGCGTCGTGCGCAGCGGCGTGGTCGCGCTCAACCACGAGGGCAGGGTCCGCGAACTGTCGCGCATGCTGGCCGGACTGGAAGATTCCGAGCTGGGCAGAGCCCACGCGGAAGAACTGCTCAGTTTGGCGGCCGCCGATGGGTGATCCTGCGTGACATAACAGACACGCCGCGTAGTGTCGGGCCTGCCAGTCGTTTCCCTCTGGCAGGATGGTCTTGATGAAGGTTCCGGGAAGCAGACTGCCGGGCCTCCGCGGTAGGAAGGACGGAGTCCTTCCCGGTGTCACGGCCGTGGCGAGAATCGATAGGCGAACCAAGAGGCTGACCAAACGGCTCCGGCCTGGTGAAATCGCCATCATCGATCACGTCGACGTCGACCGGGTCAGCGCGGAGGCACTGGTCGCGTGCGGGGTGGGCGCGGTGGTCAACGTGGCCGCCGGCATCAGTGGCCGCTACCCCAACCTGGGCCCGCAGATCCTCGTCGAGGCGGGCGTCCCCTTCGTCGACAACGCCAGCCCCGAGCTGTTCGAGCGGGTGCGCGACGGTGACGTCGTCCGCCTGCAGGACGGCGTGCTCTATATCGACGAAGAAGTCGTCGGCAAGGGCGACGAGCAGAGCCCCGAGGCGCTCGAGGCCGCCATGGCCGAGGCGCGCGCCGGACTTTCCGTGCAGATCGAGGCTTTCGCCGTCAACACCATGGAGTACGTTCGCGGTGAGGGCAGGCTTCTCATCGACGGAGTCGGCGTGCCGGAGATCCGCACCCCCATGGAGGGCAGGCATGTCCTCATCGTGGTGCGCGGCTACCACTACAAGGAGGACATCGCCACCCTGCGCCCCTACATCCGCGAATACCGCCCCGTGCTCATCGGGGTCGACGGGGGCGCGGACGCGCTGATCGAGGCCGGCTACCTACCCGACATCATCGTCGGCGACTTCGACTCGGTCTCCACCAAGGCACTGACCTGCGGCGCCGAGCTCATCGTGCACGCCTACCGCGACGGCCGCGCGCCCGGGCTCGAGCGGGTGCACCAGCTGGGCCGCGAAGCGGTGATCTTCCCGTCCACCGGCACCAGCGAGGACATCGCGATGCTGCTGGCCGACGCCAAGGGCGCCGAGCTCATCGTGGCCGTCGGGACGCACTGGACCCTGGAGGAGTTCCTCGACAAGGGCCGCTCGGGCATGGCCAGCACCTTCCTCACCCGGCTGCGCATCGGCAGCAAACTCATCGACGCCAAGGGCGTCAGCAGGCTCTACCGCAGCCGTATCTCCACCGGGCAGCTGCTGCTGCTCGTGGTGACGGCCGCGGTCACCATCGCGGTGGCCATCTACGCCTCGCCCGTCGGCAAGACGTGGCTGAACGGCCTGCAGGACGTCTGGAACGCATTCATCTTCTGGGTGGTCGGACTCTTCTCGTGATCGATTTCCGTTATCACCTCGTCTCCATCGTCGCGATCTTCCTGGCGCTGGCGGTGGGCATCATCATGGGCACCACGCTGCTGCAGGAGCCCGCGGTCGAGCTGGCCAAGAAGACCAGCGACGAGCTGACCAAGACCAACGGCGACCTGCGCACCGAGCTCGACGCGCTGCGCGGCAGGGAAGCGGGCAACGACCAGTTCGTGCTCAACCAGACTCCCCAGCTGGTCGCAGGCAACCTACAGGGCCAGCGTGTCCTGCTCATGGACGCGCCAGGCGACAGCGCCACCTACCGCGAGGCCCAGCAGCAGGTCATCGAACAGTCCGGTGCCGTCGTCTCCGGGCGGGTGTCGCTGAGCGAGAAGTTCTTCGACCCCAAGTCGGCCGGCGTCATCGACGGGCTCGTCAACACGCTCAAGCCGGCCAGCATGTCGTTCTCGACCTCCGCCTCCGTCTACGACAAGGCGGCCGCGCTGCTGGCCGCCACGACGCTGACCGCCGACCCCTCGCAGGCCAACACCGTCAACCCCGACACCTCGGCGGTGCTCAAGAGCTTCGAGACCGACTCGCTGCTCAGCACCACCGACGGCGACCCGAACAAACGGGCCACGATGGTGGTGATGTTCGCCCCGGAGAAGGCCTTCGACGGAGACAACGCCCCCGCCCAGAACGACGCGCTGGTCTCCCTGATCGGCGGGCTCGACCAGGGCGCCAAGGGCTCGGCCCTGGCCGGCACCGCCGCCACCGCGGCCGTGGCGGGCGGCACGATCAGCGCGCTGCGCGACGACAGCGACGCGGCCAAGCGCGTCTCGTCCGTCGACACCCTCGACATGCCCGCCGGCCGCGTGGTCGTGATCTACGCGCTGCGGGAGCAACTGGCCGGCAAGAGCGGCCAGTACGGCATCGGCACCGGCGCCTCTCTCTTCCAGCCTGTCGTGCCGAGCGCGTCCACATCCCCCACCTCCTCAGGAGGCTGAAATGGCCCGTGGCCTGCTCTATGCCCTGGCGGGCGCCGCGATCGGCGCCGCCGCCGCGCGCGTCGCCTACACCGCGCTGACCCGGTCCAGGACCGGCGACGACCGCTGGACCAGGAAGAACCACCGCGGCGAACCCATCACCCTGCTCGAAGGCCCGGCCTTCGTCGCCGGCGCGGGCGCGGCCGCCGCACTGGCACCCGGCCTGCCCGCCCGGGTACGGCTGGCCGCCCTGCTCGCGGGCACCGGCAGCGGCGCACTCGGCGCCTACGACGACCTGTACGGCACCACCTCCTCCAAAGGTTTCAAGGGCCACCTGAGCGCCCTGACCAGGGGAGAGGTCACCAGCGGCGCCGTCAAGATCCTCGGCATCGGCGCGACGGGGCTGGCCGCCGCCGCCGTGGTCTCCAGCGGGCCTGTCGACACCCTGATCAACGGCGCCACCATCGCCGGCAGCGCCAACCTGGCCAACCTGTTCGACCTGCGGCCCGGCCGGGCCATCAAGGTCGGCCTGCTCACCGGCGGGCCGCTGCTGCTGGCCTCCCTGTTCCGTGACCAGCCGGTCGCCGCCGCGCTCGCCGCCGTCCCGCTCGGCGCCGCGGCCGCCGTGCTGCCCGACGACCTGGGCGAGCGGGCCATGCTGGGCGACGCGGGCGCCAACGCGCTCGGCGCGCTGCTCGGGCTCGCCGCCGTCACCAAGCTCGGGCGGCCGGGGCGGCTTGCCGTACTGGGCAGCGTGACCGTGCTGACGGCCGCCTCGGAGAAGGTCAGCTTCACCAAGGTGATCGCCGGCAACCCGATGCTGAACAAGCTCGACATGCTGGGGCGCCGTCCCGCGTGACCGCCCGTCTCGGCAGAGGCGTCGCCGGTGGCGCGATCCTCATCGGCGCCATCACGATCCTGGCCAGGGTCGCGGGCTTCGCCAAGCAGCTCGCCTTCGCCCAGACCGTCGGCACCAACTGCCTGGCCACCGCCTACTTCACCGCCAACCAGATCCCGAACATCCTCTTCGAGGTCGTCGTCGGCGGAGCCCTGGCGGGGATGGTGGTCCCGGTCTTGGCGGGCGTGCCGGGGCGGGAGGCGGGCAGGATCGGCTCGGCGCTGATGACCTGGGTGCTGGTCGTCCTGGTGCCGCTCGGCCTGCTCACCGCACTGCTGGCCGGGCCGATCGCCGGGCTGTTCTTCGGCGACGTCGTCGCGGGCTGCGACGCGTCCGCGGTGACCGCGACCGCCGCGCGGATGCTGGTCGTCTTCGCCCCGCAGATCCCCCTGTACGGCGTGGCCGTCGTGCTCTACGGCGTGCTCCAGTCGCGCCGGCGCTTCGCCGGGCCCGCGCTGGCGCCGCTGGTGTCCAGCATCGTGGTGATCTGCGCGTACCTGCTGTTCGTGCCGCTCAGCCAGGGCGAGACCGATCCGGCCACGGTTGCGCGGCCCGCCGAGCTCGCGCTGTCGATCGGCACCAGCCTGGGCGTGCTGGCCCTGGTGCTCACCGTGCTGCCGCCCACCGCCCGGCTCGGGCTGCGCTGGCGGCCCACGCTGCGCTTTCCGGACGGCGTGGCCACCCGGGTCGCCAAGCTGGCCCTGGCCGGCGTCGCCGGGCTGCTGGCCCAGCAGGCCGCCATGGTGGTCGTGCTGCTGCTGTCCAACGAGATCGGCACGGGCGCCATCGCGATCTACAACTACGCCTGGGCGATCTACCTCGTGCCCTACGCCGTGCTGGCCGTCCCCATCGCCACCAGCGCCTTCCCCCGGCTGTCCGCGGCGGCCTCCGGGGAGTTCGAGCAGCTGGCCGCCCGCACGACGCGGGCCGTGGTGCTGGTGTCGGGGCTGGCCGCCGGGATCCTGGCCGCCGTGTCCGTGCCGGGTTCGATCGTGTTCCTCGGGTTCAAGTCGGACGTGCCCGCGCCGGAGTTCGCGCGGGCCATCGCGCTGTTCGCGCCCGGACTCGTCGGCTACGGGCTGATCGCGCACCTCAGCCGCGTCCTGTACGCCTCGGGCAAGGGCAGGGCCGCCGCCGCGGGCACCGTCGCCGGGTGGATCGTGGTGATGATCGCCCAGACGGTCTTCGTTTCGCTGTTCCCGTCTGACTGGAAGATCGCGGGCATGGCACTCGGCATGACCGTGGGTATGACCGTCGGCGGCGCCACGCTGCTGCTGTCCGTGCTGCGGGCCCGCGGCCCCGAAGCGCTTACAGGGCTGTGGCGGGCCCTGCTCGCGGCCGTGGCGGGCGGCGCCGCCGGCTACCTGGCCGGCACCGGCGTCGTCGGGTGGCTGGGCGCGAGCGGCATCTGGCCCAACGTGCTGTCGGTCGTCCTGGCCGCGCTCGTGGCGCTGGCCGCGGGCGGCCTGGTGGCGGCCCTGCTGGATCGTCAGGACGCCCGCGGCGTCACCGGGCTCGTCATGCGCGGGCGTTGAGGAAGGGAGCGGTCGTGCGGGTGGCGTTCGTGCTCGGGACCACCACGGGCGGGACGGGGCGGCACGTGGCGATGCTGGTCGAGGGCCTGACCAGGCGCGGCCACCAGGCGCTCGTCGCCGGGCCCCCGTCGGTGGAGCGGCAGTTCGGATTCAGCGGGCGCGGCGCCCGCTTCGTGCCCGTCCCCGTCTCCGACCGCCCGCATCCCGTCAACGACGTGCGCGCCGTCGCCGCGATCCGGCGCCTGACCCGTGACGCCGACATCGTGCACGCCCACGGCCTGCGCGCCGGCGCCCTGGCGGCCCTCGCCCGCCCCCGCGCCACGCTCGTCGTCACCCTGCACAATGCCCTCACCGCCGGCGGCCTCATCGGCATCGTGTACGGCGTGCTCGAGCGCATCGTGGCACGCGCCGACCGCATCCTCGTGGTCTCGCCCGACCTGGGCGAGCGCATGCGGCGCCTGGGAGCGCGCGACGTGCGCCCCGCCGTCGTGCCCGCCCCGCCCCCGCGCCCGGCCGGGCGTGACCCGCAGGATGTACGCGCCGAGCTCGGCCTGGGTGAGCGCGCCCTGGTCCTCAGCGTGGGCAGGCTCGCCCAGCAGAAGGGCCTGGACACCCTCCTGGACGCCGCCGGAGGCGTCGAGGGCGCCGTGTTCGCCGTGGCGGGCGAAGGACCGCTGCGGAGCGAACTGCAGGCCAGGATCGACGCGGAAGGGCTTCCCGTGGCCCTGCTCGGCAACCGCGACGACGTGCCCGACCTGCTCAACGCCGCCACCGTCGCGGTGTGGGCAAGCCGCTGGGAAGGCCAGCCGCTCAGCCTCAGCGAGGCGCTGATGACCGGCACGCCGGTCGTGGCCACCGCCACGGGCGGCATCCCCGACCTGATGGGCGACGCCGGGATCCTGGTGCCCTACGGGGACGCGGAGGCGCTCCGCTCTGCCGTACGGACGGTCATCGACGACGCGGCCGAGGCCGAGCGGCTGGCACGGGCGGCGGCGCGCCGAGGAGCGGAGCTGCCCCGCGAAGCTGATGCGATCGACAGCGTTCTGGCCGCATACGGCCAAGATCGCGAGAAAGATTAGGCGAGGCTAACGTGTTCTCATATACTGCGTTAGTTAGAGGAGGGGAGTATCCCTTCGCGACAGCTTCGTCATCACGGTGCCGCCCCGATCCATGGGGCCCCCGGGGCTGTCGGTCCGCGTCGAGCGGGCGGGAGAGACCTCCGGCAATGAGTCATGCATGCCGGAGGTTGTGAATCGTGACCGTACCCATGTGGGCCTGGATCGCCGTCATCGGCGGGCTGCTGCTTGTTCTCGCCGTCGACCTGTGGATCGTCGACCGCGGGGAGGCCCGCGAATTCTCGATGAAACAGGCGGGATACTGGGTCACCTTCTACGTCGCCCTTGCCGTGATCTTCGGGGGGGTGCTGTGGGCCGGGTCAGGGCCTGACAAGGCGGGGGAGTTCTTCGCCGGATACATCACCGAATACAGCCTCAGTGTCGACAACCTGTTCATCTTCTTCATCATCATGAGCAGGTTCGCCGTGCCCCGCGTCTACCAGCACAAGGTGCTGCTCGTCGGCATCGTGCTGGCACTGGTGATGCGCGGCCTGTTCATCGCGCTCGGCGCCGCCGCGCTCCAGCGCTTCAGCTGGCTGTTCTACGTCTTCGGCGCCTTCCTCGTCTACACCGCGATCAACCTCATCCGGCAGCACCTCAAGGGCAACGAAGACGAGTTCAACGAGAACATCCTGCTGCGCTGGGTGCGCAAGGCCTTCCCCACCACCGACGGGTACGTCGGCTCGAAGGTCAGCGTCAAGATCGACGGCAAGCGGTTCGTCACCCCGATGCTGATCGTCATGGTCGCCATCGGCACCACCGACCTGCTGTTCGCGCTCGACTCCATCCCGGCGATCTTCGGGCTCACCCAGGACCCGTTCGTGGTCTTCACCGCCAACGCCTTCGCGCTGATGGGGCTGCGCCAGCTGTACTTCCTGCTGGGCGGGCTGCTACAGCGCCTGGTCTACATCAGCTATGGTCTCGCGTTCATCCTCGGGTTCATCGGGGTTAAGCTGATTCTGGAGGCGCTGCACGCCAGCGGGGTCTCCTGGGCGCCCGAGATTCCCATCTGGGCGTCGCTCACGGTCATCGGCGCCACCATGGTCATCACCACTGCGGCGAGCCTGATCAAGGTCCGGATCGACGCGCGCAAGGGCGAGGAAACCAGGGCTAGCTAAATGGCGTTCGAGGCGTTGTGATAGTTGCAGGTTCTGTAACATCACAAAGCGCCCAGTCCAGTCACCAACAAAGGTTGTTCGTGTCAGACGATTCTGCAAAGCCAGGCCGCCTGCGGCTGGCCAGGGGCACCTCCCCATGGCTCCTCCCGACGGCCACCGCGGCTGCCGCCGCCACCCTCCTGGTGCGCCGCGACCGGCGCTGGGCGCTCGCGGCCGTGCCGCTGTCCGCGCTCACCGGCGCGATGCTCTGGTTCTTCCGCGACCCCGACCGTGAGCCTGGTCAGGGCCGGATCCTGTCGCCCGCCGACGGGGTGGTGCAGAGCATCGACGCCTGGCCCGACGGCCGTACCCGGGTCGCCATCTTCATGAGCCCGGCGAACGTGCACGTCAACAGGGCCCCCCTTGCGGGGACCGTCACCTCGGTGCAGCATGTGGCGGGTGGGTTCCTGCCGGCTTTCAACAAGGACAGTGACCAGAACGAGCGCGTGGTGTGGCATTTCGCGCCGGCCGACGACAGTGGGCTCGGTGACATCGAGATGGTGCAGATCGCGGGTGCGGTGGCGCGCAGGATCGTGCCGTACGTAAGCGAAGGCGCCAAGGTCTCGCAGACCGAGCGGATCGGCCTGATCAGGTTCGGTTCGCGGGTCGACATCTATCTTCCCGAAGGGATCGCCCCCGCGGTGTCCGTGGGGGAGAAGACGGTTGCGGGGGTGACCAGAATTGACCGCGGCTGACGCCGGTAGCTGGCAGGCCGAAGAAGACGAGCCACGCGGTCCGGTCGGCAAGGCGTTCAGGCTGTCGGCCGCCGACTCGCTGTCCCTGGGCAACGCGCTCTGCGGGTTCCTCGCGGTGTGCGTGCTGGCGGGCTCGGCCATCCAGTCGCTGCAGGCACACTCCAAGCTGGAGATCGCGCCCGGCTTCTTCGCCACCGCGGTGGTGCTGCTGCTGATCGGCGCGACCTGCGACCTGTTCGACGGGCTCGTCGCCCGCCGCTTCCGCGCCTCGGCGATGGGTGCCGAGCTGGACAACCTGGCCGACGTCATCAGCTTCGGCTTCGCCCCGGCGTTCATGGTCGTCGTCTGGGGCGGCTTCAGCGGCAGAGTGCCGTTCACCGCCGTGCTGGTGGTCGCCGCGTCCGTGCTGATCGCCGGCGTCGTACGGCTGGCGCGTTTCGCCTGCGTCAAGACCAAGAGCGGCGACTTCATGGGGCTGCCCATCCCGATGGGCGCGATGACCGTGATCTCCATCGTGCTGCTGTTCCAGCCGAGCTGGCCCGCGCTGGTCGCGGTGCTCGGCGTGGCCTGGCTCATGGTCAGCCGCATCGAGTACCCCAAGCCCAAGGGGCAGCTGCTGGCCGGCGTCCTGGCCTGGATCATGGTGAACGCGGCGTTCCTCACCGTGTGGGTGGCCTGGCCGCAGGGCGGCGACATGCCCATCAAGGTGGGCGCGTCCATGCAGATCGCGCTCGTCGCCGCGATCCCGCTGCGGATGCTGTTCTACAAGCGCGAGCAGCGCAAGGAACGCGAGCGCGTCGGCGGCTAGCGCCACGCGCCGACAGAGGAGGCGTGCGGGCGGCCGACGCGCGATGATGGTGACATGCCGCGCGAGCACACCCGCACGTACTACCTCGGCAAGCTGGCCGCCGAGCTGGAGCTCCGCGGGCTGACCGCCCAGCTGCGCGACCACCCTCCGGCGCTGCGGGTCAGCGATCCTGACACGGCCATGCTGGTCGAGACCGTCGACTGCGTGCCGCTTTCTGACGGATGGTTCTACCGGTGGTCCTGGGGAGAGATCGTCGGCCTCGCGGACGACCCCGCCCTCGCCGCCCAGCGCATCGCCCACGTCCTCGCCTGCCGCCCCACCACCGACTGACGCCCCCTTCTCTTTCGGCGTGCGGACGCCTGCCCCGAGGGCGACGCCGGTCGCGCGCCCCTGGCCTGGTGCGGCGGGCAGGGGCGGCTTCGCCGTACAGGAAGAAGGTCAGATCACCAGCCGCGGGCCTTCCACTCCGGGAGGGAGGGGCGCTCGGCGCCCAGGCTGGTGTCCTTGCCGTGCCCGGGATAGACCCAGGTCTCGTCAGGGAGCCGGTCGAAGAGACGCTCCACCACGTCGGTGTAGAGCTGGTCGAAGCGTGCCGGGTCCTTCTGGGTGTTGCCCACCCCGCCGGGGAAGAGCGAGTCCCCGGTGAACAGGTGCGTGCCGTACAGCAGCGCGATCGAGCCCGGCGTGTGCCCGCGCAGGTGGATGACCTCGAGGCTGACGTTTCCGAAGGTGATCGTGTCGCCGTGCGAGACGGTCCTGTCGGGCGTGATGGGCAGCGGGGCCGCGTCGAGCGGGTGGGCGATCGTGGCGGCGCCGGTGACCTTGGCCACCTGTTCGAGCGCCTGCCAGTGGTCGCCGTGCTGGTGGGTCGTGACGATCCACTTCAGCGGCCCGTCGGCGGTCAGGGCGAGCAGCCGGTCGGCCTCGGCGGCGGCGTCGATGAGCAGTTCCTCGCCCGTCTCGGTGCAGCGCAGCAGGTAGGCGTTGTTGTCGAACGGGCCGACGGCCAGCTTGGCGATCGTCAGCCCGGGCAGTTCGCGCACGTCGGCCGGCCCGCCGACCTGAACGTCACCGGTGTAGGTCATGGGTAGTCCTTCGGAGGCGTCGCGGTCAGGGCATCGGGGGCGGGCATCGTCAGCCAAGGCGGCGCGGACGGCAATCGCCCCTCGGGCACCACACTAACCCCGTCTCCATCCGAGCGTCCGGTCAGCCAGGCGAGCACCTCGGCCGCTCCGCCCGCCACGACGGGGCCTTCGCCCAGGTCTGTCCACGTCTCGCCGCCGTCGATGCGGATCTCGCTGACGGTGGCCTGGCCGTACGGCCAGCAGATGCGGCAGGCGTGCAGCTCGCGGCGGACGAACGAGGCGGACCAGTCGGCAGGGGTGAACCCGGCGTCCAGGTCGACGCGGTGCATGCCGACCTCGCGCAGCCGCCTGACCAGGCAGTACCAGGCAGGGTGGGACGGCGGGCGCATCGGGGTGACCATGGTCCGCCAGCCCTCCTCGGGCATGTCCCTGACGGCCTGGGCCAGCCGGGCGGCGCCGTCCTCGACGGCTGCCAGGTGTTCGGCGGGGGAACGGGTGGCGTTGCGCTCGATCTCGGCGGCGCGGGCCTCGGGACCGGCGTACTGCGGCGTCCGCACGCCCGTCCTGGCCCAGGTGAGCAGCCGGAGATGCGAGTCGGCGTTGCCCGCGACGTGGGCCAGGACGTGGCCGCGGGTCCAGCCGGGCAGCCGCGAGGGCGCGGCCACGTCGCCGGGCGAGAGAGCGGCGGCGGTGGTCAGAAGGCGGTTCGTGGCCTCGGCCAGTTCGGCCTGGATCGCCGGTAGAACGGTCATATACCGATATTTCATCAGATGCCCCGGGCATAAGGGGGCAGGTCATGCGGTTGACTGTGAAAGCCCTCTGCCGTGGCCAGGGAAGGCCGTAACCTGAGAGGGACGGATTTTCGGGGGTCGATGCGCGGGCACCGAAAACTGTCGGGGCCACCGTCTACCATCCCCCGTTGGACCTATCCGCCTTTACGACATCCGGGATCGCCGTGGCAGACCGCCTGATCGTGCGTGGTGCACGTGAACACAACCTCAAGGACGTCTCGCTAGACCTACCGCGAGACTCTCTGATCGTTTTCACCGGCCTGTCCGGCTCGGGCAAGTCCAGCCTGGCCTTCGACACCATCTTCGCCGAGGGCCAGCGGCGCTACGTGGAGTCCCTGTCGGCCTACGCCCGCCAGTTCCTCGGCCAGATGGACAAGCCGGACGTCGACTTCATCGAGGGCCTGTCGCCCGCGGTCTCGATCGACCAGAAGGCCACCAGCAAGAACCCCCGCTCGACCGTCGGCACGATCACCGAGGTCTACGACTACCTGCGACTGCTGTGGGCGCGCATCGGCAAGCCGCACTGCCCGGTATGCGAGCGCCCGATCGCCCGACAGTCGCCGCAGCAGATCGTCGACCGCGTGATGGACCTGGAGGAGGGCACCCGCTTCCAAGTGCTCGCCCCGGTCGTCAGAGGCCGCAAGGGCGAGTACGGCGAGCTGTTCCGCGAGCTGCAGACCAAGGGCTTCGCCCGCGCCCGCGTCGACGGCACCGTGATCAGGCTGGAAGAGCCGCCGGTGCTGAAGAAGTACGAGAAGCACGACATCGAGGTCATCGTCGACCGTCTGTCGGTCAAGGACACGGCCGTGCGGCGGCTGACCGACTCGGTGGAGACCGCGCTGCAGCTGTCCGGCGGCACGATCACGCTGGAGTTCGTCGACCTGCCCGAGGACGACCCCGGCCGCGAGCGCTTCTACTCCGAGCACCTCTACTGCCCCTACGACGACCTCTCGTTCGAGGAGCTGGAGCCGCGCTCGTTCTCCTTCAACTCCCCGTTCGGCGCCTGCCCGGAGTGCACCGGCCTGGGCACGAAGATGGAGGTCGACCCGGAGCTGGTCGTGCCCGACCCGGAGCTGGCCCTCCGCGAGGGCGCGCTGCACCCGTGGTCCGGCGGCCACACCAGCGAGTACTTCGTCCGGCTGATCGAGGCGCTCGGCCACACGATGGGCTTCACCCTCGACACCCCGTGGGAGAAGCTGCCCAAGAAGGCGCAGAAGGCGCTGCTCTACGGCCACGACGAGCAGGTCCACGTCCGCTACAGCAACCGCTACGGCCGCCAGCGCTCCTACTACACCACCTACGAGGGCGTGATCTCGTGGGTGCAGCGCAGGCACGCCGAGGCCGAGAGCGACGCCACCCGCGAGCGCTTCGAGGGCTACATGCGGGAGATCCCGTGCCCGACCTGCGACGGCAAGCGGCTCAAGCCGGTCACGCTGGCCGTGACCGTGGCGGACAAGTCGATCGCCGACGTGGCGTCCATGTCGATCGGCGAGTGCGCCAAGTTCCTGGCCGCGCTGCGGCTGTCCGACCGCGACATGCAGATCGCCGAGCGGGTGGTCAAGGAGATCAACGCCCGCATGGGCTTCCTGCTGGACGTCGGCCTCGACTACCTGACGATGGACCGCGCCGCGGCCACCCTGGCCGGTGGTGAGGCGCAGCGCATCCGGCTGGCCACCCAGATCGGCTCGGGGCTGGTCGGCGTGCTCTACGTGCTCGACGAGCCGTCCATCGGCCTGCACCAGCGCGACAACATGCGGCTGCTGGAGACGCTGATCCGGCTGCGCGACATGGGCAACACGCTGATCGTGGTCGAGCACGACGAGGACACCATCGCCGCCGCCGACTGGGTCGTCGACATCGGTCCCGGCGCGGGCGAGCACGGCGGCCAGGTCGTCGTGTCGGGCACCGTACAGGACCTGCTGACCAGCGAGGCGTCGCTGACCGGGGCGTACCTGTCGGGCCGCAAGTCCATCACGATCCCCGGCAAGCGCCGCAAGCGCGACAGGAAGCGCCAGATCACCGTCAAGGGTGCACGGGAGCACAACCTCAAGGGCATCGACATCGACTTCCCGTTGGGTGTGTTCACCGCGGTCACCGGGGTGTCGGGGTCCGGCAAGTCGACGCTGGTCAACGACATCCTCTACACCGCGCTGGCCAAGGAGCTGCACGGCGCGCGCACGGTGCCCGGCCGCCACTCCCGCATCAACGGCATGGACCAGGTCGACAAGGTGGTCCACGTCGACCAGGCCCCGATCGGGCGCACGCCGCGCTCCAACCCGGCGACCTACACCGGCGTCTTCGACCATGTGCGCAAGCTGTTCGCGGCCACCACCGAGGCAAAGGTGCGCGGCTACCAGCCGGGGCGCTTCAGCTTCAACGTCAAGGGTGGCCGCTGCGAGTCGTGCGCCGGCGACGGCACCATCAAGATCGAGATGAACTTCCTGCCGGACGTCTACGTCCCCTGCGAGGTCTGCCACGGCGCCCGCTACAACCGGGAGACCCTGGAGGTCCACTACAAGGGCAAGACCATCTCCGAGGTGCTGGACATGCCGATCGAGGAGGCGCTCGGCTTCTTCGAGGCGATCCCGGCGATCAAGCGGCACCTGCAGACGCTCAACGACGTCGGCCTCGGCTACGTCCGGCTCGGACAGCCGGCCACCACGCTGTCGGGCGGCGAGGCGCAGCGCGTCAAGCTCGCCTCCGAGCTGCAGCGCCGCCAGACCGGCCGGACGATCTACGTCCTCGACGAGCCGACCACCGGTCTGCACTTCGAGGACATCCGGCGGCTGCTCGGCGTGCTCGGGCGGCTGGTCGACGGGGGCAACACCGTGATCGTCATCGAGCACAACCTCGACGTGATCAAGACGGCCGACTGGGTGATCGACATGGGCCCCGAGGGCGGCTCCCGCGGCGGCACCCTCGTCGCCTCGGGCACGCCGGAAGAGGTCGCCCTGGTGGACGACAGCCACACCGGCCGCTTCCTCCGCAAGATCCTCTCCCTCTGACCCCTTCACCGGACCCCGCACGGCAGACCGCCGCGCGGGGTCTCGTCGTTCCGGTACGGGAGGGTGGGGTTGACCTTGGGGGTGGGGCGGAGGGAGACTCCGTTTGTGATCTTGGACTTGTTGCGGGAGCTGGTCGGCATCGACTCCGTGAATCCCGGGCTCGTGCCCGGCGGGGCGGGGGAGGGGGCGATCGCGGACCACTGCGCGCGGTGGTTCGGCGAGCGTGGGTTCGAGGTGCACCGGCTCGAGGAGCGGGCGGGGCGGCCGTCGATCGTGGCGATCGCGCGCGGGAGCGGTGGCGGGCGGTCGCTGATGTTCAACGGGCATCTCGACACCGTGGGGCTCGCCGGCTACGACGGTGATCCGCTGGCGGCCGAGGTCCGCGACGGGCAGATCCACGGGCGGGGCGCCTTCGACATGAAGGGCGGGCTGGCCGCCATGATGGTGGCCGCGCACGAGGCCACGCGGCTCGGGCTGCGCGGGGACGTGCTGGTGGCGTGCGTGGCCGACGAGGAGTTCGGCAGCCACGGCACCGAGGAGGTGCTGCGGCACTTCACCGCCGACGCCGCCATCGTGGCCGAGCCCAGCCACCTGGAGCTGACGGTCGCGCACAAGGGGTTCGCCTGGTTCGAGGTCGAGATCGAGGGGCGGGCGGCGCACGGGTCGCGGCCCGACCTGGGGATCGATGCGATCGTCAAGGCCGGGCACTTCCTGGTCGCCCTGGAGGAGTGGCAGCGGCGGCTCGGCGCCGGGGACGGGCATCCGCTGCTGGGGACCGGGAGCGTGCACGCCTCGACGATCGACGGCGGGCAGGAGGCCTCGACGTATCCGGCGCGGTGCCGGGTCACGCTGGAGCGGCGGACGATCCCCGGTGAGACCACCGAGTCGGCGCGGGCGGAGCTCGAGGCGCTGCTCGACGGGCTCGTGGCCACGGTGCCGGACTTCCGGTACCGGGTGGTGCAGGGGCTCGGGCGGCCGCCCTTCCAGGCAGACAGGGAGTCGCCGATCGTGGCGTGCCTGGCCGCGCAGGCGGACAAGGAGCTCGGGCATCCGCCGGTGATCCGGGGCGAGCCGTTCTGGACCGACTGCGCGCTCTACGACGCGGCCGGGATCCCCTGCGTGCTGTACGGCGCGGGCGGCGAGGGCGCCCACGCGGCCACGGAATGGGCGGACGCCGCCTCGGTCGAACGCCTCGCCCGCATCTTCACCGCCACCATCGCCGACTTCTGCGCCTGACCCCACCCAGGAGCCGGGCCACGCCGGACCCGGCTGGGGGGCCGGGGGATGGTCTCAATAGGCTTGTGTGCAGGTAAAGAGACCTAACGGGGAGTATCCATGGCAGGCAAGGCGAGTGGTTCTCGTGTGCCCGGAATCGGGCGGCGCGAGGTCATCGGGGCGGCCGGAGTCGCCGTGTGCGGGCTGGCGCTGACGGCGTGCGGCGGCGGAAGCAAGCCCACCTCGGCTGCCGGGATCAAGGGAAAGGTCATCGCCAAGACCGCCGACGTGCCGGTGGGCGGCGGCCACCTCGTCGACGAGTGGAAGATCATGGTCACGCAGCCCAAGCAGGGCGTCTACAAGGCGTTCAGCGCGGTCTGCACGCACGCGGGCTGCACCGTCGGCTCGCCCGAGGACGACGTCATGACGTGCCCGTGCCACGGCAGCGAGTTCTCCTGCGACACCGGCCAGCCGGTCAAGGGCCCGGCCAAGGCGCCGCTCACGGTCTACAAGGTGCAGGTGCAGGGCGACGGAATCGTGGTCGTGTGAACCGGTAATTCTGCGTGGTTCCCAGGCTCCCAGGTACGGCACGCTGAACCGGCGCGCAGTCGCCAGCCGTACCTGAGGAGAGACCCAACCTGGGAGGACGCATCATGACCGATACGACACGCCGCGCGGTGGTCTTGGGGGCCGGGGGCGCAGGACTCGCGGCGGTGCTCACCGCCTGTTCGGGGTACGGCACCGCCAGTGGAGCCCAGCCGACCGAGGCACCCGCACAGAGCGAGCCTTCGGCCACCGCGTCGAAGAAGAAAAAGCAGAAGGTCGCCGAGGGGCTGGCCAGAAGCAGCGAGATCCCGGAGGGCGGCGGCAAGGTCTTCACCGACCAGAAGATCGTCGTCACGCAGCCCAAGGCGGGAGAGTTCAAGGCGTTCACCGCGATCTGCACCCATCAGGGCTGCACCGTCGCGAGCGTCTCGAACGGGACGATCAACTGCCCGTGCCACGGCAGCAAGTACAACATCGCCGACGGATCGGTCGCCAAGGGGCCGGCGTCCCAGCCGCTGGCCGAGAAGCAGATCAACGTCAAGGGCGGTGAGATCTCGCTCGCCTGACGCGCTTTCATGATTTTCTCACGTGCGTGCGATTGGCTGTTCGCATGGGAGATGAGCTCAAGAGCCGTAGGGCAGTGATCGCGGGCGTCGGTGCGGGCGGACTCACGCTTGCCCTGGCCGCCTGCGGTGGCAACAACACGGATAGCGGTACCAGTGCCACGGTCGCCGAGGCGCCCGGCGGGGGCCTGGGCAAGGCCTCGGAGATCCCCGTCGGCGGCGGCAAGGTGTTCGCCGGCCAGAAGGTCGTGGTGACGCAGCCGAAGTCAGGCGAGTTCAAGGCGTTCACCGCGGTGTGCACCCACCAGGGGTGCACGGTCGCCACGGTCGCCGACGGCACGATCAACTGCCCATGCCACGGCAGCAAGTACAACATCGCCGACGGCTCGGTCGCCAAGGGACCGGCGAACAAGCCGCTGGCCGAGAAGCAGATCAAGGTGAGCGGCGACGAGATCGCGCTGGCCTGACCGTCAGGCGAGGCCGTCCCGCAGCGCCTGCTCGATGTGCCGCCACGTCTCCTCCTGGTAGGGGGAGTCGGGGTCGGACAGGAAGGCGTGCGGGGCGCCCTCGACCACCACCATCTCGTGGGCGACGCCCTCGGCGCGCAGCCGGTCGGCGATGGCCGCGCGGTGCTCGGCGGTCACCACGTGATCGCGGTCGCCCACGATGTACACGAGCCTGCCCTTGATGCCGGCCGTCAGGTCGAGCGTGGGCTCAGGGCGGCTGATCGGGATCTCGGTGCCGGTCAGCCAGCCCGCGTACAGCACCACGGTCACCGTCAGGTCGAGCCGGGTGGCCGCGAGGTAGGCCAGGTGCCCGCCCAGGCTGAGGCCGACCATGCCGACCGCGCCGGTCGTGTCCTCGCGCGCGGCCAGATGCGCGGCCGCCGCCTGGACGTCTTCCAGCACGCCGGTACGGCTCAGCGTCGCCATCAGCTCGAACCCGCGGGCCCGCCCCTCGTCGGTGACCGGCAGTTCGACGCCGGGCTCGGCCCGGTGGTAGAAGTCCGGCGCGAGCACCACGTAGCCGCCGCGGGCGATCCGGTCGGCCACCGCGCGCACGTCCTCGGTCACGCCGAACAGCTGGTGCGCCACGATGACGCCGGGGTAGGCGCCCGGCGCGGCGGGCCGCGCGAGATAGGCGCCCATCGGTCCGTCGGGGGTCTGGATCGAGACGGTCTCACCCATGGCGCAGAACCTCCACGACCGCCTCGGCCACACCGGCCGCGGAGGCCGGGTTCTGACCGGTCACCAGCCGCCCGTCGCGGACGACCTGGGCCTGGAAGTCGGGTGCGGGCACGTGCTCGGCGCCCAGCTCGCGCAGCCGCGAGGCCAGCAGGAACGGCACCACGTCGGTGAGCCCGACGGCCGCCTCCTCCTTGTCGGTGAACGCGGCCACTCGGCGCCCCGCCACCAGTGGCGTGCCGTCCGGCAGCGTGACACCCACCAGCGCCGCAGGACCGTGGCACACCGCGGACACCACGCCACCGTCCTGGTAGATCGCCCGGGTCAAGGCGGCCAGGCGGGGGTTGTCCGGGAAGTCCCACATCGTGCCGTGCCCGCCGGCGAACAGGATCGCGTCGTACCGCGCCGGATCGGCCTCGGCCGCGCGCGGCGTCGCGGCGAGCTCGGGCAGTTCGAGGAAACGCCGCTGGAGCGGGTCGTCGGGGTCCGCCCCGTCCTGCGGCGGCGCGCCGCCCGCCACGCTGGCGAACTCCACCTCGAACCCCGCCCGCGTGAAGACCTCCCACGGGTGCGCCGCCTCGGACACGTAGAACCCGGTCCGGCGGCCTGTGTCGCCCAGCTTCGCGTGACTGGTCAGAACGATCAGAATGCGCTTCGTCATACCCCCATGCTCGCCCCGGTCCGCCATCGGCCGCCAATAGCCACACATGGGTGCATCCATCAGAATTCTGATATGGCACTCTCCTTCGACCTGCTGCGCACGTTCCTGGCCGTGCACCGCTCCGGCTCGGTCACGCGCGCCGCCGAGCTGCTCGGCCTGTCGCAGCCGGCCGTGACCGCCCAGATCAGGACCCTGGAGGAGGTGCTGGAACGGCCGCTGTTCGAACGGCTGCCGCGCGGGATGGCGCCGACCCCGGCCGCCGACCAGCTGGCCCGCCGCGTCTCCGGCCCGCTCGACTCGCTGGAGGAACTGGTCCTGGGTGACCTCAGCGGGCCCGCCGAGGCGTTCGGGCGCGCGGTGCACCTGGGCGGGCCCGCCGAGATCATGTGCGCCAGGGTGCTCCCGGCGCTGGCGCCCATGGTCGCCTCGGGCCTGCAGGTGCGGGCCACGCTGGGGCTGCCCGACGACCTGCTCGCCGCGCTGGCCGGCGGCAGCCTGGACGTGGTGATCGCCAGCGTCAGGCCGCGCAGGGGCGGGCTGCGGGTGGAGGCGCTGTGCGACGAGGAGTTCGTGCTGGTGGCGGCGCCCGGCTGGGCCGGCGAGCTGGACAGGGCGCCGCTGGTGGCCTACGCCGAGAACCTGCCGATCCTGCGCCGCTACTGGCGGGCCGTGTTCGGCGTGCGGCTCACCCGCTCGCCCGCGCTGGTCGTGCCTGACCTGCGCGGCGTGCTCGCCGCCGTGGTGGCCGGCGCCGGAGTGAGCGTGCTGCCGCGCTACCTGTGCGCCGGCGAGCTGGCGGACGGGCGGCTGCGAGCCCTGCTCGAGCCGGAGGTCGCCCCGCTCAACACACTCTTCCTGGTGACCCGCGCCGGCGCACCACACCCGGCCGCGGCGGCCGTACGGGAGCGGCTCCTCGCTGAAGGATCCGATTGGTCCATATAGCGAGACGAGACGTCTTGACGGCCGCGGTGACACCGTGGGGGACGCCGCTGGTGATCGTGGCGCTGGTGGTGTCGCAAAGGCCCGCCGGACGGCCCGGGTGCCCGGTCCAGGTCTCGCCGTGACGGTGGGGCACTGTCACCGACTCGCCGGAAGCGCCGGTCGCGGGTCCTCAGCCGGAGTGCGGCGGGCGGCCGGTGGGGTGGCCCGCCGTACATCAGAAAGGTCCCCCGCCGTACATCAGAAAGATCGAAGGTGGGCTTGTCGGTGCGGGTCGATAGGCTTGGACGCGTGGCGAGCCCCTTGAGTTTTCGGCCGAAACCCGGATCGATCCCCGAGTCACCCGGGGTCTACCGGTTCAGGGACCAGCACGGCCGCGTGATCTACGTGGGCAAGGCGAAGAGCCTGCGCCAGCGGCTTAACTCCTACTTCGCGGACTTCTCCGCGCTGCACCCGCGCACCCAGACCATGCTGACCACGGCCGCCGACGTCGACTGGACCGTCGTCGGCACCGAGGTCGAGGCGCTGCAGCTCGAATACTCCTGGATCAAGGAGTTCGACCCGCGCTTCAACGTCAAGTACCGCGACGACAAGTCCTACCCCTACCTCGCCGTCACCATGGGCGAGGACTTCCCGCGCGTGCAGGTGATGCGCGGCGCCAGGCGCAAGGGCACCCGCTACTTCGGCCCCTACTCCCACGCCTGGGCCATCCGCGAGACCGTCGACCTGCTGCTGCGCGTCTTCCCCGTCCGCACCTGCAGCGCAGGGGTGTTCAAGCGGGCCGGGCAGATCGGCCGGCCGTGCCTGCTCGGCTACATCGACAAGTGCTCGGCGCCCTGCGTCGGCCGGGTCACCCCCGAGGAGCACCGCGAGCTGGCCGAGGACTTCTGCGACTTCATGGCCGGCAACACCAGCCGCTTCATCAGGCGACTGGAGAAGGACATGCGCGACGCGGCCGCCGTGGAGGAGTTCGAGCGGGCCGCCCGGCTGCGCGACGACATCCAGGCGCTGCAGCGGGCGCTGGAGAAGCAGGCCGTCGTGCTCGGCGACGCCACCGACGCCGACGTGATCGCACTGGCCGAGGACCAGCTCGAGGCGGCCGTCCAGGTCTTCTACGTGCGCGGCGGCCGCATCAGGGGCCAGCGCGGCTGGGTCGTCGACAAGGTCGAGGAGACCACGCCCGGCGCCCTCGTCGAGCACTTCCTCCTGCAGATCTACGCCGAGGGTGAGATCCCGCGCGAGGTCCTGGTGCCCACCCTGCCGCCCGAGCCCGCCGCCGTCACCGAGCTGCTGTCGGAGCAGCGCAACGCCAAGGTGGAGCTGCGCGTGCCGCAGCGCGGCGACAAGAAGGCGCTCATGGAGACCGTCGAGCGCAACGCCAAGGAGTCCCTCGCGCAACACAAGATCCGCCGCGCCAGCGACCTGACCACCCGCAGCAAGGCGCTGCAGGAGATCGCCGACGCGCTCGACCTCGACCAGGCGCCGCTGCGCGTCGAGTGCTACGACGTGTCCCACCTGCAGGGCGAGACCGTGGTCGCCTCCATGGTGGTCTTCGAGGACGGCCTGGTCAGGAAGAGCGAATACCGCCGCTTCGCCGTCAAGACCAAGGAAGGCGACGTCGCTTCCATCTACGAGGTCATCCAGCGCCGCTTCAAGCGCTACCTCGAAGAGCGCGCCAACACCGGCGAGCTGGCCGCCGAAGACGCCGGCAACGGGCCGATCGACCCCGAGACCGGCAAGCCGCGCAAGTTCGCCTACCCGCCCAACCTGGTCGTCGTCGACGGCGCAGGCCCGCAGGCCGCCGCCGCCCAGCGCGCGCTCGACGAGCTCGGCATCGACGACGTGGCCGTGTGCGGCCTGGCCAAGCGACTGGAGGAGGTGTGGCTGCCCGGCGACGACCAGCCGGTCATCATGCCGCGCTCCAGCGAGGGCCTCTACCTGCTGCAACGCGTGCGTGACGAGGCGCACAGGTTCGCCATCACCTACCATCGTTCCAAGAGGTCCAAGACGGTGAAGGAGAGCGCGCTCGACGGGGTGCCAGGGCTCGGCCCGGCACGCAAGCAGGCGCTGCTCAAGCACTTCGGCTCGCTGAAGAAGCTCAAAGAGGCCACCGTCGCCGATATCTGCCAGGTCCCCGGCATCGGACAGTCCACAGCCGAGGTGATCGTGTCGACGCTGAAGGGGGAGTGACCGTGAACACCACCGAGCCGGCGTTCGTCATCGTCACCGGCATGTCGGGAGCGGGCCGCAGCACCGCCGCCAAGGCCCTGGAGGACCTCGGCTGGTTCGTCATCGACAACCTGCCGCCCGGCCTGCTGTTCGCCATGGCCGAGGAGGCGGGGAAGGTCAAGCTGGCCGCCGACAAGGTCGCCGCCGTCGTCGACGTGCGCAGCCTGGCCTTCACCACCGACCTCAACGCCGCCATCGAGGAGCTGGAGGGGCGCGGGGTCCGCGTCCGCGTGGTCTTCCTCGAGGCCAGCGACGAGGAGCTGGTGCGCAGGTTCGAGAACGTCCGCAGGCCCCACCCGCTGCAGGGCGAGGGCCGCCTGGTCGACGGCATCGCCCGCGAGCGCGGCATCCTGCGCGAGGTGCGCGCCAACGCCGACCTGGTCATCGACACCTCCGCGCACAACGTCCACGAGCTGCGCAACAAGATCGTCGCCTACTTCGGCGGGGAGGACCGCCCCGGGCTCCGGCTCAACGTGGTCTCCTTCGGCTTCAAGTACGGCCTGCCGGTCGACGCCGACCTCGTGGTCGACTGCCGGTTCCTGCCCAACCCGCACTGGGTGCCCGAGCTGCGGCCGATGAACGGCCTCGACGCGCCCGTGCGCGAGTACGTCCTCGGTCAGCCGGGCGCCAAGGAGTTCCTGGACGCCTACGAGGAGGTTCTCAAGGTCGTCGCCGCCGGATACGCGCGCGAGGGCAAGAGCTATGCGACTCTGGCAGTGGGATGCACGGGCGGTAAGCACCGCAGCGTGGCCATGGCCGAGCAGGTCGCCGCCCGGCTGCGCGACCGCGGGATGGAGGTCCAGGTGAGTCACCGGGATGTGGGGCGGGAGTGACGGATGAGCGCGAGGATGCGGGCGGCCCGAAGGTAGTGGCACTAGGCGGCGGACACGGACTCTACGCGTCCCTGTCCGCCTTGCGTGCCGTCACCGAGCGGCTGACGGCCGTCGTCACCGTGGCCGACGACGGTGGATCCAGCGGCAGGCTCCGCCGCGAGCTGGGCGTCCTGCCCCCGGGCGACCTGCGGATGGCGCTGGCCGCGCTGTGCGGCGACGACGAGTGGGGCAGCACCTGGAGCCACGTCGTCCAGCACAGATTCCGCAGCGAGGGCGACCTGCACGGCCACGCGGTCGGCAACCTGCTGATCGTGGCGCTGTGGGAGTTGCTCGGCGACCCCGTGCAGGGCCTCGACTGGGTCGGGCGGCTGCTCGGCGCCCAGGGCAGGGTGCTGCCGATGGCCTCCGTGCCGCTCGACATCGTGGCCGAGGTCGAGTTCGACGGCGTCATCTCCACCGTGCGCGGGCAGGTCGCCTGCGCGCTGACGCCAGGGCGCGTCCACGCCATCTCGCTGGTTCCCGAGGACCCACCGGCGCGGCCCGAGGCCGTCGAGGCGGTGCTGGACGCCGACTGGGTGGTGTTCGGGCCCGGGTCCTGGTTCACCAGCGTGCTGCCGCACCTGAAGGTGCCGGAGCTGGCCAGGGCGCTGCACCACACCAAGGCGAAACGGCTCGTCACCCTCAACCTGGCGCCTCAGCCGGGGGAGACCGACGACTTCTCGCCGCAGCAGCACCTGGAGGTCCTCCGCCAGCACGCGCCCGACTTGTCGATAGATGTCGTGCTCGCCGACACGGCCGTGGTCGACGACCGCGACGCGCTGGACAAAGCCGCCGCCGCCCTGGGCGGACGGCTCGTCACCTCCGACGTGGCCACCGGCGACGGCTCCCCGAAGCACGACCCACGACGTCTTGCCTCCGTCCTGGACGAGATTTTCCTCCAGAAGCGTTGATCCTGGTCGGCGCGCTGCCAAGGTGCGAGAGACTGACGAGAGCCGGTCTGAATGGGGGAGGACTAACGCTTATGGCGATGACGGGTGTGGTGAAGGACGAACTGAGCCGCCTGCCGGTGTTGAAGCCTTGCTGCCGCAAGGCGGAGGTGTCGACGCTGCTGCGGTTCGCCAGCGGCCTGCACCTGGTGGGCGGGCGCATCGTGATCGAGGCCGAGCTCGACACCAACGCCACCGCGCGGCGGCTCATCAAGGACATCGGCGAGGTCTTCGGCCACAAGGCCGAGGTGCTCGTGCTCGCGCCCGCCGGGTTGCGCAAGGGCTCGCGGTACGTGGTCCGCGTCTACCGCGACGGTGAGGCGCTCGCCCGGCAGACGGGCCTCATCGACAACCACGGCCGCCCGGTCCGGGGCCTGCCCCGCCAGGTCGTGGCCGGTGCCGCCTGCGACGCCGAGGCCGCCTGGCGCGGCGCGTTCCTCGCGCACGGCTCGCTCACCGAGCCGGGGCGGTCGATGTCGCTCGAGGTCACCTGCCCGGGCCCGGAGGCGGCGCTCGCCCTGGTGGGCTCCGCGCGGCGGCTGAAGATCCACGCCAAGGCCCGCGAGGTGCGCGGCGTCGACCGGGTGGTCGTCCGCGACGGCGACGCCATCAGCGCGCTGCTCACCCGGCTCGGCGCGCACGACAGCGTGCTGGCCTGGGAGGAGCGCCGCATGCGCCGCGAGGTGCGGGCCACCGCCAACCGGCTGGCCAACTTCGACGACGCCAACCTGCGCCGCTCGGCCCGCGCGGCCGTCGCCGCCGGAGCCCGCGTGCAGCGCGCCCTGGAGATCCTCGGGGAGGAGGCCCCCGATCACCTCGTGGTCGCCGGCCGCCTGCGCGTGGAACACAAGCAGGCCTCCCTGGAGGAGCTGGGCCAGATCGCCGACCCGCCGCTCACCAAGGACGCCATCGCCGGACGCATCCGGCGCCTGCTCGCGATGGCCGACAAGCGCGCCTGCGACCTCGGCATCCCCAACACCGAGGCCAACCTCACCGTGGACATGCTCGCCCCGTGATCATCTCGTCCGGCAGGCGACGGTCTTGATCTTCTCGCGACTTGATCTTGTACGGCAGGCCGAGGTAACGCGCACGCGCCGTAGTCTGGCCGGCCTCAGTCCTGGCCGGTCGTGAGGGCCGACGGGGTCGCTCGCCGTTACGGCCGCGCTGTTGTCGTGGCTTCGTGGTCCCCGGCCGAGCGCCGTCCATCTCGCCCGGGCCTGATGCCGAGGGCGTCGTCGGGGACGACGCCCTCGGGTAGGTCACGCCTTGGGAGCCGGGTCCTGCCGCGGGGTGTCCGTCTGGGTGCCCGCGGGGGCGTCAGGGGTAGGCGCCGTGGGGGTCCAGCCCTGGAGGTTCGCGGCCTGGGGCGGGGCGTCGGAGGGGACCTCGCCGGGGGTGGCCTCCTTCACCCGCTTGTTGACGAAGGAGAATGCGGCGGCGGCGCTGATCGCCCAGAAGACGAGCATCAGGGGGTTCTCGCCGATGACGTCCGAGAAGCTGCCGGCGACCGCGGAGAGAGCGTCGCCGAAGCCGACAGGGGTGCCGTCGATGCCCAGCTTGGTCAGCAGGATCGCCAGGCCGAGCATCTGGCCGAGAGCCGCTCCTACCAGGCCCATGACGGCCGCCAGCGGCGGCAGGACCGGGCTGGTCGGCTTGACGGCCATGATGCCGAGGCCGACCAGCACGCCGACGCCGATGCTGACGATGCCGCGCTCGCGCTCGGTGATGCCGATGAAAGCGCCGAAAAGGCCGGCGCCGACGAGCATGGCCAGGATGCCGACGAGGATGCCGGGGACTAAGCCACTCTTCTGCTGATTCATGGTGGGGGGTCCTTGGGAGGCGGGTAGAGGGATGAAAGGGGCACCCTACTGTTTCTGGGTGGGATTGCGCGGGGTGAACAGGTCCGCCGTCGGCTGCTGGGTGGGAGCCTGGGCGGGCTCGAACGGGGCCCGGTACTCGGGCTCCTCGGATTCCGGGGCCTCGACGGGCTCCTGGGCGCGGTCGCGGCGGCGCAGGCGGCGCACGCGCAGGGCCACCAGGACGAAGGCGACGAGCGCGGATATGGCCACCAGCAGCCAGACGGGCCAGGATCTGTCGATCGGACTGATGAAGAGGCTCAGCGCCGAACGCATCCCGCTCATGAACTCGTCCAGGCCGGGAGCGCGAAGAGGGGCGCCCGCCGTCCCCGATGTGTCCAACGCGTACACGACCATGTGCGGCGCGATGCCGACGAGCAGCCCGGCCGCCTCGGCGGCGGCCGCGTAGAGGGCCGCGAGCGGCGGCAGGACGAGGCCGCGCGGGCGGACCAGGCAGATCAGGCCGCCCACGATCAGGCCCGTCACCACGGCCAGCCCGGCGCCGAGCGGCCAGCCGTTCCAGGCCTTGAACACCGCGGGCAGGCGGTCCTCGACGTAGACGACGGCGGCGACCCCCGAGGCGCACACCAGCGATGCGATCAAACCGACGATGAGCCCGGACAGCAGCCCGGACCTGCGTTGCGACATCTCAGCCCCCAGAGATTTACTCCAACGAGTCGGGCACTTTACTCGAAGCCCGCAAAATGCGCTTCCGGATTGCCTCTACGCAGGGCGGGGGTTGGAGTGGTCTAAACCAATTTCGGTCCGATAGGGTTCGTGATTGAGGTTTCAGCCCGCCATCATGTACGAGGAGATCGGTTCCCGTGAGCATCCGCGTAGGCGTCAACGGCTTCGGCCGTATCGGTCGCAACTTCTGGCGCGCGGTCGCCGCCAGCGGCAAGGACATCGAGATCGTGGCCGTCAACGACCTGACGGACAACGCGACGCTCGCCCACCTGCTGAAGTACGACAGCATCCTGGGCCGCCTGCCGTACGAGGTGAAGGCGACCAGCGACGAGATCACCGTCGACGGCAAGTCCATCAAGGTCTTCGAGGAGCGCGACCCGGCCAAGCTGCCGTGGGGCGACCTCGGGGTCGACGTGGTGCTGGAGTCGACCGGCCTGTTCACCGACGCCGCCAAGGCCAAGGTGCACGCCGACAACGGCGCCAAGAAGGTCATCATCTCCGCGCCCGCCAAGGGTGAGGACATCACCATCGTGATGGGCGTCAACGACGACAAGTACGACCCCGCCCAGCACACGATCATCTCCAACGCGTCCTGCACCACCAACTGCCTGGCCCCGCTGGCGAAGGTGCTCAACGACTCCTTCGGCATCGAGAAGGGTCTGATGACCACCATCCACGCCTACACGCAGGACCAGAACCTGCAGGACGGCCCGCACAAGGACCTGCGCCGCGCCCGCGCCGCCGCCGTCAACGTGGTGCCCACCTCCACCGGCGCCGCCAAGGCCATCGGCCTGGTGCTGCCCGAGCTGAAGGGCAAGCTGGACGGCTTCGCGATGCGCGTGCCGATCCCCACCGGCTCGGCCACCGACCTCACCGTCGAGGTCAAGCGCGACGTCACCCTGGACGAGGTCAAGGCCGCCTACAAGGCCGCCGCCGAGGGCGAGCTCAAGGGCTACCTGACCTACACCGAGGACGAGATCGTCTCCAGCGACATCGTCACCGACCCGGCCTCCTGCATCTTCGACGCCGGCCTCACCAAGGTCATCGGCAACCAGGTCAAGGTCATCGGCTGGTACGACAACGAGTGGGGCTACTCCAACCGCCTCGTCGACCTCATCCAGCTGGTGGGCGCTGACCTCTGATGCGCACGCTCGACGATCTCGACGTGAAGGGACGGCGCGTGCTCGTGCGCGCCGACCTCAACGTCCCACTTGACGGTGAGACGATCACCGACGACGGGCGCATCCGCGCGTCGGTCCCGACCATCAAGACGCTGGTCGACAGGGGCGCGAAGGTCATCGTCTGCGCTCACCTCGGCCGCCCTAAGGGCTCCGTCAACCCGAAGTACTCGCTCGCGCCGGTCGCCAAGCGCCTGGGTGAGCTGCTCGGGGATGGGGTGCTCTTCGCCCAGGACGTGGTCGGCCCCAACGCGGTCGACACGGTGGCCTCGCTCGGTGAGGGCGAGGTCGCGCTCCTGGAGAACCTCCGCTTCGAGCCGGGCGAGGAGTCCAAGGACGACGCGGTACGGCAGGCGTTCGCGGCCAAGCTGGCCGCCCTGGCCGAGCTGTACGTCGGGGACGGCTTCGGAGCCGTGCACCGCAAGCACGCCAGCGTCTACGACGTGCCCAAGCTGCTCCCGCACGCCGCGGGCGGCCTGGTCGTGGCCGAGGTCGAGGTGCTGAGGAAGCTGACCGAGGACACCGAGCGCCCCTACGTGGTCGTGCTCGGCGGCGCCAAGGTCTCCGACAAGCTCGGCGTCATCGCCAACCTCCTCGGCAAGGTCGACCGGCTGGTCATCGGCGGCGGCATGGCCTACACCTTCCTCAAGGCCCAGGGCCACGAGGTCGGCAACTCGCTGCTCCAGGAGGACCAGCTCGACCAGGTGCGCGGCTTCCTCAACGAGGCGGTCAAGCGCGGCGTCGACCTGGTGCTGCCGGTGGACGTGCTGGCGGCCACGCACTTCGACAAGGACGCCGAGCACGAGGTGGTCGACGCCACCGCGATCCCCAAGGACCGCGAGGGTCTCGACATCGGTCCCGGGAGCAGGGAACTGTTCGCGGCCAAGCTGGCCGACGCCGGGACGATCTTCTGGAACGGCCCGATGGGCGTGTTCGAGTTCGACGCCTTCGCCGGCGGCACCAGGGCGGTGGCCGAGGCCCTGATCGCCTCTGAGGGCTTCACCGTGGTGGGCGGCGGCGACTCGGCGGCAGCCGTACGCAAGCTGGGCCTGCCCGAAGAGGGCTTCTCGCACATCTCCACCGGTGGCGGGGCGAGCCTGGAGTATCTCGAAGGCAAATCCCTGCCGGGGCTGGAGGCGCTGCAGTGAGAAAGCCGCTCATCGCCGGCAACTGGAAGATGAACCTCAACCACCTCGAGGCCATCGCCCTGGTCCAGAAGCTGGCGTTCGCGCTCACCGACAAGGACCTCGACCGGGTCGAGGTCGCGGTGCTGCCGCCCTACACCGACCTGCGCAGCGTGCAGACGCTCGTCGACGGCGACAAGCTGCGCATCGAGTACGGCGCGCAGGACCTGTCCCAGTACGACGCCGGCGCCTACACCGGCGAGATCTCGGGTGCGATGCTGGCCAAGCTCGGCTGCACGTTCGTGGTCATCGGCCACTCCGAGCGCCGCCAGTACCACCACGAGGACGACGACCTGGTCAACACCAAGGTGCAGGCCGCCTACCGGCACTCGATCACGCCCATCCTGTGCGTCGGCGAGGGCCTGGAGGTACGCCAGGCGGGCGGCCAGGTGGCGCACAGCGTGTCACAGCTTGACGGTGCGCTGCGCAAAATCACGGCGGAGCAGGCAAAATCGATAGTAGTGGCCTACGAGCCCGTCTGGGCGATCGGCACGGGCGAGGTGGCCACTCCCGAGGACGCCCAGGAGGTGTGCGGCGCGTTGCGAGCCAGACTCGCCGAGCTGTACGACTCCGAAGTGGCCTCAGGTGTCCGTATCCTTTACGGAGGCTCGGTCAAGGCAGGCAACATCGCGGGGATCATGGCTCAACCCGATGTCGACGGCGCGCTCGTGGGCGGTGCCAGCATCGACGCAGGGGAGTTCGTCAAGATCTGCCGTTTTCCCGATTTGTCTGCCTAACTGGGTTGTTCCGGAGGCGCGACTTGACAGCAAGCCGTACCCTCAAGAAGCAAGTTTGAATCGTCACGCGTAACAGAGCATTGAAGGAACAGGCATACCGTGGAAATCGGAATCTCCATCGCCCTCATCCTGGCGAGCTGTCTGATGGTTCTGCTCGTCCTGCTCCACAAGGGCAAGGGCGGCGGCCTCTCGGACATGTTCGGCGGCGGCTTCTCGTCGAACTTCGGCGGTTCCTCGGTGGTGGAGCGCAACCTCGACCGGCTGACCGTCATCACGGGCACCGTATGGTTCGTCTGCATCATCGCTCTGGGCCTGCTGCTCAAGCCCTGAGCAGAAGCGTGACAGTGATTCTCCCCCCGTGTCTCGCGGGGCGATCGAGCGAGGAGTTCATCCGTGGGTAGTGGCAACGCGATCCGTGGCAGCCGTGTCGGCGCCGGCCCGATGGGGGAGGCCGAGCGCGGCGAGGCAGCTCCGAGAGTGCGGGTCTCGTTCTGGTGCGCGAACATGCACGAGACGCGCCCCAGCTTCGCCAGCGACGCGGCGGTCCCCGAGACGTGGGACTGCCCACGCTGCGGCCTTCCCGCCGGCCAGGACGAGCAGGCCCCGCCTGCGCCGCCCAAGAACGAGCCGTACAAGACGCACCTGGCGTACGTGAAGGAGCGCAGGAGCGACAAGGACGGCAAGGCCATCCTGGAGGAGGCGCTCGAGCGCCTGCGCAACAACAAGTCACCCTGGTAACCACCAGGCGAGTCACGTAAGGCCCTCCCAGCCGGGAGGGCCTTTTTCGTGTGCGCGATCTGGTGACCCGGAACGCGCACCCCCTTTCTCTACGGTGATCACACCGCAGCAAGAAAGGGGAAACCACGTGCGCATAACGGCACTGACGGGGGCCGCATGGAGCAGGAGAACGGGATCAAGCAGGTCTGCCGGGCGTGAGCCGCTCCGGCGAAAGGAGCGTCGCGTGAACAAGCGAATGTGGCTGGCCGCGATCCCGGTCCTGCTCGCCTGCCTGGCGCCCACCGCGGCATCGGCGGAGCAGACCAGGACGGCGCGCTGGGGGATCAAAGGCGAGGTCGTTTCGGACACGGGGCTCGCGCCGCGCCAGGTGACGGTCTGGCGGAGCGACCAGGAGGGCCACGTCCCCGTCTACACCGTTCACGACGACCAGAAGGTCACGCCCTACCTGGAGTACGGCGAGACGATCTGGATCTCGTGCTGGATCGAGGGACCGGCCAGGACCGGTCCTTATGGGACGTCCAACAGGTGGGACGTCTACTGGCCGTCGCTCACGCCGATGCGCGCGGTCCCCGACGCGTGGGTCTACACGGGCGGCGACATCGCCAACCAGACCAGCCACTGCGACTGACTCAGGAGAGACATCCGATGCGTACAGCATTCGTGGCCGCGGGGGCCGGAGCCGGTCTGCTGGCGAGTGTGCTCGCGGCGAACCCGGCATCCGCCGAGCCGCGCACCCAGTACTACTACGCCAGTGCCACGGTCACGGTGGACACCACGCGGTGGGACACCCCTGCCTGCCCGGGCGGCAAGCGGCAGTTCTTCACCGCCAAGGACGCCAACGGCGTGGACATCGCCTACACCTACTCCAACAACAAGATCACCTGCGTCACGGTCGCCTTCAAGCCACGCACCCTGGATCGCGACTGCGACTTCTACTTCTACGTCCCGAAGGGCCACGCCACGGCCAACGTGCGGCTGAGGTTCGCCACGGATCGCGGCATCGGCGACGGCACGCTCATCAACGAGAATCCGACGGACGGCTGGGAGTACGTCAGAACGGCGCGGAACGTGACCGACGTGTGGTTCACCGACGCCAACGGCCAGGACAGCGGCCAGATCGGCTGGGGCATGGACTCCGTGCACGGCATCAAGCAGGTCTGCCGGGTGTGACCTGCTGAAGCGTGGCAAGGCGGTGGTCGACCTCGGTGAGGCGGCGCTCGATCTCTGGCAGGAACACCGGGTCGAGCGCCGTCCGATCCTGCGTCAGCCGCCGTCTGGCCTCTTCTGCCGCCTCCCGCACCAGCAGGAGGACGTCGGCGCGCCCGCCGCGATAGCCCTCGCTGACCGCGGCGGCCCGCGCCCTGGCCAGTTCCTCGTCGAAGCCCGAGTTCTCCTCGTCCAGCAGGTCGCGCAGGCTCGAGGTCCCGGCGGTGAAGGCCAGCGGCCACGACAGGGCGGTCACGTCCGCCAGGTGCAGGGGCACCGGCAGCAGCGCCGTGCAGGCCGCCAGGATCGCGCCCGTGGCCGCCAGCGTGCCCCAGCGCCGCGCCGCGCTCAGGTCCCGCAGGTACATGACCGCCAACGGTCCGGCGAAGAGCAGGAAGTGCAGGTACGGCAGGCGCGTCAACCCCCCAGACTCCAGGGTCTGCATGAACGCCGTGGACACCAGTGCGTCCACGGCGCCGAAGCCCAGCGCGGCCGCCAGCACGACGCCGTGGGCGGAGGTGCCCCTGGCCATCACCCGCCGGTGCGCCCACCAGGCGACCGCCAGCCCGCTCGCGGTCAGGCCGAGCGCCGGCGGCAGCGGCACCCCGTCCATGTCGGGGTAGGCGTGGCCGAGCGAGCCGAGCGCGCCCAGGCCGATCATGGCAGGCCCGGGGTCGAACGGCGGGGTGTGCGGGCGCTCGTCGGCGGGCAGGCTCACGGCCCGGTCGCCGAGGTGCAGGTCCTGGCGTAATCCGAGCGGCCTGGGGCGGGGTACGGTCACCGTCACGGTCCCGGTGGGCGCCAGCCGTACCAGGAGCTCTTCCAGGACGCTGACCTGGTGCGGGGTGAGCAGCAGCGACGAGCAGCCGCCCGTGGGGCGGAACTCGACGTCGCGCGACAGGTCGGGGCTGGCCAGGTTGTGGCGCTGTTCCCAGCGCAACAGCGCCACCGCGAGGTACTCGGCGTGGTCGGCGGTCTCTTCCGACAGCCGCTGCCGCCAGGCCGACAGCGGGGAGGCGGCGGGCTTGCCGGGCACGGCCAGCAGCGGCCAGGTGCGGGTGAGCAGGTCGACGACGGTGTCGGCGCCGACGGCGACGCTGTGCCGCCCGGCCAGCTCGGCCTGGCTCCTGGCGGCCTGCCGTTCCGCTTCGGCGGTGCGCAGCCGCTGGCGGAGTCTGGCCTCGAGATAGCGGCTGAACAGCAGGCCACCGACCGCCCCGAAGCCGGGCCACAGCAGTGGAGCGGGGCTCAGCTGTCCGCCGGTGGCGAGCAGCACGGTGCTGGCGGCCACGCACACCACCAGCGGCGCCAGCAGGCCGGTCGCACCGCGCAGCAGGGCCGTCTCGAAGGCCAGGGGCGCGGCCACCAGGGAGGGCGCGTCGAGCGGTGCGCCGTACAGCATCGACCAGACGCTCACGTCGGCGGCGTCCAGCGCCAGCCGTACCGGCAGGGGGATGCGCAGGCCGCGGCGGAGCGCCAGGTAGTAGAGCACGTCGTACAGGACGCAGGCGAAGGCGGCGACGGCGAGCCATGGGCGGCCGGTGGTGGCCGCCGACATGCCGACCGTCACCCGCGAGGCCAGGCGCAGGTTGAGGAAGAAGCGGGTGGCGGCGAACCTCAGGGCACGCTCCGCCGCGCGTGATACCCGCAGCGAAGGGCGCGGATCAGTCATCGAGGCCGCTGGACCCGTCGGAGTCCGGCCCGCGCGTCTTCACGCGGGTCGCCCAGGCCAGGAAGCGGGAGATCTGCGGCAGCGACGGCAGGTCCTGCGGCCGGTCGGGCACGCGGCCGTCGGAGGTCATGGCGGCGAGCCTGGCGTGCTGGTTGAACTCCCTGCGCAGCCGCTCCCAGGCCCGCGAGCGCGGGTTGGCGCGCTCGCGCAGCCGCTCGGGCAGGTCTTCCGCCAGAGCGTAGGCGACGGCGGCGTTGACCCTGCTGTGCGCGGAGACGCCGTGCCTGATCTCCTCCTCGGGGTCGAGGGGCTGGGGGACGCTGCCGGCGGGGTCGAGGACGGTGGCCCGCAGCCTGGCCGCGTCGCTGAGCTGGCTGCGGTGGTAGAAGTAGTCGGCCTTCGCCTCGCGCATGCGCCGCCGGACGGCGCCGTCCAGGAAGTGGCCGGTCAGCACGATGATGGTGGCGCGGCCGTTGACCTGGCGGATCGCCTGGACGACGGCCACGCCGGGGAACTGGTCGTCGCCGCGGCGCTCGTCGGCGGCGTCGACGACGGCCACGTCCACCTCGGCCCAGCCGGGCCAGGCGGCGGCGGTGCGGTGGTCGAGCCCGGCCAGCACCCGCAGGCCGGGCGTCTCGGTGAGGATGTGGACGATTCCGGTGCGGCTGATGTCGTCGACGACCACGACCCTTTTCCCCCGTGTTAACGGCACGGGTTAATCACACCTCGTGGACGATCTTCCCGTCCACGAACGTCATCCGCACCTTCGTGGTCCAGATGTCGCCCGGTGGCAGCGCGAACGGGTCGCGATCCAGGACCACCAGGTCGGCGGGACGGCCCGGCTCGATGATCCCGGCGGGGGAGCGGTTGATCCAGGCCGAGCCCGCCGTGTAGGCGGTCAGCGCGGTGGCCAGGTCGATGCGCTGCTCCGGCAGGAACGGCTGCTGGGCCGTGGGGTAGGAGGCGTGCACGGAGCCGCCGGGCTCGGTCCGGTTGACGGCGACGTGCATGCCCTGCAGCGGGTCGGCGTCCGAGACGGGCCAGTCGCTGCCCGCGCAGAAGCGGGTCCCGGCGCGCTGCAGGTCGGCGAAGGGGTACTGCCACGACGAGCGCGGCTCGCCGAGGAAGGGCAGCGTCAGCTCGTCCATCTGCGCGTGGTGGGTGGCCCACAGCGGCTGCAGGTTCGCCGTGACGCCCAGCTCGGCGAAGCGCGGCACGTCCGACGGCTCGATGATCTGCAGGTGGGCGATGTGGTGGCGGTTGCCGGGGTTGGTCCCCGCGAAGCTGTCCAGCGCCTCGCGGACCGCGCGCTCGCCGATCGCGTGGAAGTGCACCTGGAAGCCGAACCGATCCAGCTCGGCCACGTACTCCTTCAGCTTGCCCGGGTCGATGTACGACAGACCCGTGCCGCCGCACCGGCAGTACGGCTCGAGCATGGCGGCGGTGAAGTTCTCCGTGATGCCGTCCTGCATGATCTTGATCGAGGTGGCGCGGAAACGCTCCAGGCCCTCGGCCCGCGAACGCCGCTCCAGCAGCTCGTCGAGCTGGTCGAGACCGCGGGTCCTGTCCCACCACAGGGCGCCCACCACCCGAGCCCGCAGCCTGCCCGACTCGGCCGCCGACAGGTAGGTGGGCAGCTGGTCGTCCGAGCCGGCGTAGGAGCCCACGATGGCGTCCTGCCAGCCGGTGATGCCCAGCGAGAACAGGTGCTGCTGGGCCTCGACCAGCGCCTCGTCCAGGTCGCTCGCGGTCGGGCGCGGGGTGAGCAGGCCGACCAGGTCCATCGCGCCCTCGTGCAGCACCCCGCTCGGCCTCCCGCCGGAGTCCCGCTCGATCCGGCCGTCCGCCGGGTCGGGGGTTTCCGCGGTGATGCCGGCCAGTTCCAGCGCGCGGGTGTTCACCCAGGCGGCGTGGTGGTCGCGCTGGATCAGGTAGACCGGCCTGTCCAAGAAGTCCAGCTGGGAGCGGTGCGGCAGCCCCCCGGGGAACGCCGACATGTCCCAGCCGCCGCCATCGATCCACTCCCTGTCACCATGCTGAGCGGCATAGTCGCCGATCTTCGCCAGATAGGCATCAAGTCCATAGATATCCGACAAATCGCACTTGGCGCGCTCCAAACCGGCCTGCACGGGATGGATGTGCGCGTCGGTGAACCCGGGCACCAGCAACCCGCCGTCGAGGTCCACCACGTCGTGCGCGGCGGCCTGCCGTACGACCTCGCTCTCCGGTCCGACGGCGGCGATCACGCCGTCGCGCACCAGCACGGCCTCGGCGAACCCGGAGGCGGCGAAGACCCGCCCACCTCGGAGAACAATGTCCATGAAACTCCTTTTCGCGATGAAACACGAGGTTAGCGGAGGCGTAACAGAGGCCCCGCATGCTGGATCGCATGGGATTCTTGCGCATCCGCACCACGGTGGACGAGCGGCCCGGGCGCCTGGCGTCGCTGGCCGCGGCACTGGCCGAGAAGGGCGGCAACATTCTCGGGCTGAGCGTCCATCCGGACGCCGACGGCACCGTCGACGAGTTCGTCGCCGACATCCCGGCCTCCGCCGACAGCGTGCGCGAGGCGCTGGAAGGGGCGGGCGGGCGCCGGGTGCAGGTGGTCCCGGCCAGCGCGCACGAGCTGACCGACGAGCCCACCCGCGCTCTGCTGCTGGCCTGCCGGCTGCGGGCGATGCCGTGGCGGCTGCCCGAGTTGCTGGCGGAGCTGCTGCGCGCGGACGATGCCCGCTGGCTCTATGGTGAACAAGTGAGCGAACTGCCTGATCCCACCCAGCTCGTCGTGCCCGTCGCCGCGCGCCGCGCGGTGCGGCTGCGCCGTGCGGGCCTGCCGTTCACGCTGACCGAGGCGGCCCGCGCGGCCTCGTTCGTCCGGCTGGCCCAGCCGCCGGCGCAGCAGCCGGGCGGCGAGCGGACGGTCAGGCTCGCCGACGGCGCCGAGATGACGGTCAGGCCGCTCACCTCGATCTACCGGGAGGCCGTGCGCGACCTGCACGAGCGCTGCTCGCCCGAGTCGCGCCGCTTCCGCTACTTCACCTCGATGCCCGCGCTGCCGCCGCGGATGTTCGACCGGCTGTGCGACCGCGACCGCGGCCACTCGCTGGTGGCCGGGCACGATGGCCAGGCGGTGGCGATGGCCAACCTGATGTTCACCCCGGATCCCGGCATCGCCGAGATGGCCTTCCTGATCGAGGACCGCTGGCAGGGGCGCGGTCTGGGCAAGGCGCTGGCCAGGATGCTGGTGATGGAGGCGCGCGACCTCGGGTACGCCGAGGTCCGGGCCACCATGCTGTCCGACAATGCGCGGATGCGCCGGCTGCTCATCTCGCTGGGCGCCACCCTCGGCTACACCGAGGACCCGGGCGTGGTGGAGGCCCGGCTGCCGGTGGGCGCCCTGGTGTCAGCCTGAGGCGGCCTCGTCGTCCTGGCCGTCGATGCCGAGGTGGCGTTCGATGCGGGCCAGGCTCTCCTCGATCCTGGTCAGCCGCTCGGCGAGCGCGGAGGTGCCGGTGAAGAACATCTCGGGGCTGGGCCGCTCGCGCGGCAGCGCGCCCACTCGGTCGATGACCAGTTGCCGCACCTCCTCCAGCGACAGGTTCAGGTGCACCAGGGACTGGCAGGCCAGCCCCTTGCCCTCGCGCAGCAGCCCCAGCAGGATGTGCTCGGTGCCGATGTAGTTGTGGCGCAGCTGCAGGGCCTCGCGCAGCGACAGCTCCAGGATCTTCTTGGCGCGCGGCGTGAACGGGATGTGCCCGCGGGGCTGGTTGGAGCCCCGGCCCACCTCCCGCTCGATGAAGGCACGTACGGCGTCCTTCTCGACGCCGCTCTCCTCGAGCACGAGCCCGGCCACGCCCTCGCGCTCGCTGATCAGGCCGAGCAGGATGTGCTCGGTGCCGATGTAGTTGTGCTCCAGCATCCGCGCCTCCTCCTGAGCGAGGACGACGACCCTGCGGGCACGGTCGGTGAAGCGCTCGAACAACGGGGGCCTCCGTTCGAGGGGACTGTCTCCACTATGCGCTACAAACCTGCCGCCGCGGGGTATTTGACCAGTGTGGATCTTGACGAGGTGGCCGACCGCCTCTACGCGCTGACGCCGGGCGAGTTCACCGCCGCACGCGAGGCCGAGGCCCGCGCGGCCAAGGACGCGGGAGAGGTACGGCTGGCGCGCGACATCGCGGCGCTGCGCAAGCCCACCGTCTCGGCGTGGGCCGTCAACCAGGCCGCCAGGCGGCATGCGGACGAGCTCGCGGAGCTGCTCGCGCTGGGGGAGGAGCTGCGCTCGGCCTGGCAGGCGCAGGACGCCGACGCGCTGGCCGATCTGACCAGGCGGCGCGGCGAGGTCAGCGGCAGGCTCGCCAGGCTGCTCAGGTCCGGCCTGTCGGCCGCCGCCGCGGCCGAGGTGGAGCAGACGCTGGAGGCGGCCGTGGTCGACGCCGACGCCGCCGACCAGGTACGGCAGGGCCGCCTGGCTAGGCCGCTGAGCTACAGCGGCTTCGCCCCCGCGCCCATCCCCAAGCAGCGACCCAAGCGCAAGGCGCCGACCAAGGAGGAGGACGAGGCGGCCAAGGCGGAGGAGGCCGCCAGGCGGGCACGCGAGCGGGAAGAGGCGGAATCCGCCTACCAGGAGTGGCGGGACGCGCTGGCGCTGGCCGTACAGGAGCACGAGGCGCGGGCGGAGAAGGTCGCGAAACTGGAGCGCAAGATGGCCAAGGCGCGCAAGAAGCTGGCCGAGGCCGACCAGCGCCTGGATGTCACCCGCCGCGAGGAGCGCCACGCCCGCCAGCGCCTGGAGCGAGCGCGCTAGCGTGCACGGGCGGCACCTGGAGTGAACGCAAAGGGTACGGCTGCTCCCATAGCTCCATTGTGAACCCCATCGGCTGTACGAAACGGTTTCGTACAGATATGGTGTACGACACCGTTTCGTACACCTAAGAGGAGTGGCGATGAGCACGTGGACCCCCTCGGACATGCCCGACCTCACCGGCAGGAAGGCCGTCGTCACCGGCGCCAACAGCGGCATCGGCCTCCCCACGGCGCTCGAGCTGGCCAGGCACGGCGCCGAGGTCGTGGTCACCGCCCGCGACGCGGCCAAGGGGGAGGCGACCCTGGCCGCGATCAGGCGGGAGGTGCCCGGCGCGAAGGTCTCCTACAGGCGGCTCGACCTGGCGGACCTGGCCTCGGTCAGGGAGTTCGCGAGCACGATCGACCGGCTCGACCTGCTGGTGAACAACGCGGGAATCGGGCTGATCCCGCGACGGCTCACCAAGGACGGCTTCGAGCTGCAGTTCGGCACCAACCACCTGGGGCATTTCGCCCTCACAGGGCTGCTGCTCCCGCTGCTGCTGCGCGCGGAGAAGGCCCGGGTGGTGACGGTCTCCAGCGACGCCCACACCCGCGGCAGGATCGACTTCGACGACCTGGCGCTGGAGCGTGGCTACGGGCGGATGAGCGCCTACGGCCGCTCCAAGCTGGCCAACCTGCTCTTCACGCTGGAGCTGCAGCGCCGGGCCGTGAAGGCGGGCGCCGGCCTGCTCAGCGTGGCCACCCACCCGGGCGTGACCGCCACCAACATCGTCAAGGTGGGCCCGCTGAAGCCGCTGATGGCCCTGTTCATGCAGTCGGCCGCGGCCGGGGCGGTGCCCTCGCTGTACGCCGCCACGTCGCCGGAGATCCGCGGCGGGGAGTTCGTGGGGCCCAAGACCAAGCTCCTGACTTCGTCGGGGACGGCCAGGTCGGGCGAGCTCGCCGCGCGGCTATGGGAGGTGTCCAGCCGGCTGACCGGCGTACGATTCGAGGAGATCGCCTACAGCTGAAGGACGTGCACGTGGCTCCACTCGACCCCGACCGGGAGAAGGCCATCCTCGACGCCACGCTGGAGCTGCTGTCGGAGGTGGGTTATGACCGGATGTCGGTCGACCAGATCGCCAGGCGGGCCAAGGCCAGCAAGGCGACCATCTACCGGCGCTGGGCGGGTAAACCCGAGCTGGTCGTGGACGTCATCTGCGGCCGCTTCGACATGGAGGTGCCCACCGGCGCCGACACCGGGTCGCTCAGGGGCGACCTGGTCGCGCTCTTCCTCGGGCTGTGCGGCGCGGTCGAGCGCAAGCACACGCTGATCATCGGCCTGTCCTCCACGCTGGTCTCGCACCAGGAGCTGGCCCGCACGCTGCGCGAGCACATGCTCACCAGGGACCTGAGCGGTGTGCGGGAGACACTGGAGCGCGCCAGGAAGCGCGGCGAACTGGACGGGCCGGTCGATCCCGGGCGGGTGTTCAGGCTCGCCGAGGCGCTGGTGTGGCATCAGACGATCTTCACGGGACCGGTCTACGACGACGCGTTCGTCGGCGAGTCGATCGACGCCTACCTGCTGCCGCTGGTGCGCGCCTGGTCAGCGGGTGCCGTGGGCTAGCAGGGCGCACACGGGGAACCCGGCGGCCGCGTAGGGCTCGGCCCGCCTGAGGTACTCCTGCCTGATCCGCTCGATCTCCTCGGGTGGCCGCTCGCTGATCACCCCGAACCGGGGGCCGCCCGCCGCCAGCACGTCGGTCCACCACGCGTCGAGGTCGACGCGGTGGCACCAGCGCATCGTGTCCACGGCCACGCCGCTGAAACCCGCCTCCCGCATCGCCGCGGCCACGTCGTGGAGTGGCGGCGGGACAGCGATCCCGGCCGCCTCGGCGATGACCGAGGTGGCCGTCATCTCCTCCCGCTTCCACCAGCTCAGCGCGAGCGTGCCGCCGGGGCGCAGGACCCGGTGGAGCTCGTCGACGGCCCGTGGCACGTCCTCGATGTGGTTGATCACGAAGTTTCCCGTCACGGCGTCGAACGTCTCGTCGGGGAAGGGCAGCTCGGGCAGGGTGGCCAGCCGTACCGTCGCGTAGGGGTGGCGGCGGGCGGTCAGCTCCAGCATGTCGAGGTCGCTGTCGACGGCCGTCACCTCGGCGCCCAGGGCGATGGCCGCGCCGGTGACGACGCCGGTGCCGCAGCCGACGTCGAGCAGGCGGATCGCACGGCTTCTGCGCACCAGGTTCAGCAGCGGGTCGACGGTGTGCGCGGTGAGGCGGGCGAACCCGCGCTCGTAGGCCTCGGCATCCCTCACCCGATCACCATAGCGGCGAGAAGCTGACATCTTCCTGTGAGATTCGAGGCCAAAGCCTAGGTTCGCCGGGATCCGGCGACCTAAAGTCGGCGGCATGACCATCGACGCCTTCATCGACGCCCTGCCCAAGGTCGAACTCCACGTGCACCTGGTCGGCTCGGCCTCGCTGCCGACCGTCCTGGAACTCGCCCGCCGCCACCCGGGAAACGGCGTTCCCACCACCGAGGAGGAGTTGCGCGACTTCTACACCTTCGTCGACTTCCCCCACTTCGCCCGCGTCTACCGGGCCGTCAACTCCCTGGTCCGCGAGCCGGAGGACGTGGCCACGCTGGTCACCGGGCTGGCCCGCGACCTGGCCGCCCAGGGCGGGCGCTACTTCGAGATCCAGGTCACGCCCTACGCCCACCACATGGTCGGTCTGCCGATGCGCGCCGTCACCGATGCGCTCGACCTGGCCGCCGCGCAGGCGCAGGAGCAGTACGGGGTCGAGGTTGCCTACATCTTCGACATCCCCGGCGAGTACGGCGAGGAGTCGGCCCGCATCACCGTCGAGCACGCGCTGCAGGAACCTCCCGCCGCCTTGGTAGGTTTCGGGATCGGCGGGATCGAGCAGGAGCGGCCCAAGTACCGGGACGCCTACCGCGACGCGTTCTCCGCCGCCCGCGCGGCAGGACTGCACAGCCTCCCGCACGGCGGCGAGATGTCAGGACCCGAGACGATCTGGGAGGTCATCGACGGCTACGCCGCCGAGCGCATCGGCCACGGCATCAACTGCCTGTCCGACCCGCGGCTGGTGGCGCACCTGCGCGAGACTCAGATCCCGCTGGACGTCTGCCCGACCTCCAACGTCTGCACCGGCCAGGTGGCCCACATCGCCGACCACCCGTTGCCGCGCCTGCTGGAGGAAGGCCTGTTCGTCACGCTCAACAGCGACGACCCGCCCATGTTCGGCACCACGCTGGCGCAGGAGTACCGGGTGGCGGCCGAGGTCTTCGGCCTTGGCAAGTCCGAGCTCGCGCAGCTGGCGCGCAACGGCGTCACCGCGTCCTACCTGCCCAAGGACCGCAAGGAAGCACTGCTGGCCGAGATCGACGCCCTGACACGCGGGTGAGATGCCGGTGAGACGGCGTGAAAGAACACTCGATCGTGACAGCACGAACGGGAGGGAATTCACATGAGTCGCATCGCACTGGGCGCCCTGATGATCGGCGCTTTCCTGGCGGCCGGAACGACGGCCGCCTCGGCCTCCGCCGCTCCGCCCGCGCCGATCGCCCCCGCCGCCGCGTACGGCACGCCGCTGGGACCGTACGAGTACGAGTCGCAGTGCCTGAGCGCCGGCAACACGGGCATCGAGAACGGCGAATGGTCCGACTACGAGTGCGCCGGCAGCTACGGGGCCTGGTACATCCACCCCACCGGCTGAGCCTCAGGGAGAGGCGATGCGGCCGAGGCCCGGCGGGATCTTACTGGCGGCCGCCCTGTCCAGCAGGAACAGGGTGCCGCTGCGCCCCCGGGCCCCGGCCGCGGGCACCTGGACCGGCCCCGAGTCCGACAGGGCCAGCCGTACCGCACCCGACTTCTCCTCACCGGCGGCCACCACCCACACCTCGCGCGAGGCCTGGATGGACGGCAGCGTGAGCGAGATCCGGGTGGGCGGCGGCTTGGGCGAGCCGTGCACGGCCACCACCGAGCGCGTGTCGTACAGCGCCGGCATCCCCGGGAACAGCGAGGCCACGTGCGCGTCGGGACCCATGCCGAGCAGCATGACGTCGAAGCGCGGCACCGGCCCGTGGTCCTCGGGCCGCGCCGCCTTGTTCAGCTCGACCGCGTACGCGTCGGCCGACTCCTCGGCCGTCAGCCCCGAGTCGGGGCCCAGCATCACGTGCACCCGCTCGGGGTCGAGGTCCACGTGGTCGAGCAGCGCCGCCCGCGCGCCGGTCTCGTTGCGCTCGGGATCGCCGGTGGGCACGAAACGCTCGTCGCCCCACCAGATGTCCAGCCGCTGCCAGTCGACGGCGTCGCGCGCGGGCGTCTCGGCGATCGCGGCCAGCGTGGCGGTGCCGACCGTCCCGCCGGTCAGCACGAGCGACGCGCTGCCCCTGGCCGCCTGCACGTCCACCAGCCGCGTGATGATCCGCGCCGCGACGGCCTTGGCCAGCACGTCGGCATCACGATGCACAACCACACTAGGCACGCTCACGTGCTCCACTCTTCCACCCCCGAGGTCCAAATCACGAATTTCTTAATGATCTTTTACGGCGAGCCCCCGCCACCGGCCGCCCTCCGCACGTCGGCTGAGGGCCCGCGCCCGGCGCTTCCGGCGAGTCGAGGACGCTTGCCCGCCGCCACGACGTCGCGTGACCCGGGCACCGCGGCCGGGGCGGCCTCGCCGTACGAGAACCGCCCCGGAAGAAGCCGGCTACGACTTGTAGGTGCGGGCCACGCGCTTGACCGCGGACTCGTAGATCTCGTCGGGGTCCAGGCGGCGCAGTTCCTCGGACAGCAGCTCGGAGGTCTGGCGGCGGGCCAGAGCGACGTTGCGGTCCGGCTGGCCGGGGCGCGAGAGCGTGGCCAGGCGGGCGTCATGGCGCGAGACCGCCAGGTCCCCGTCGGACAGCCCCATCCGCACCGACGTCAGCCCGGGTCCGCCCGATTCCGTCACCTTGACCGGCGCGCCGAGGCGCTCGGAGAGCCAGGCCGCCAGAAGCGGGGCGCTCGGGTGCCCGGGCGGGCCCGCGACCGTGCCCTTCTTCACCTTGCCCACCGGCTGGTCGAAGGCCGCGGCCATCAGGCTGCGCCACGGCGTGATCCGGGCCCAGGCCAGGTCGGTGTCGCCGGGCGTGTACCCCTTGGCGCGCGCCACCAGTTCCTTGATCCCGTCGTGCGCGGCGCGGGCGTCGGTGATGCGCCGCTGGGCCAGCATCCCGATCGGGTCCTTGGCGGGGACCGGGGGAGCGTCGCCGGGCCACCACGCCACCACCGGGGTGTCGGGCAGCAGCAGCGGGCTGACCACCGAGTCGGCGTGCTCGGTCAGCTCGCCGTACAGGCGCAGCACCACCACCTCGCCCGGCGTCGACTCGCCGATGCGGATCTCGGCGTCCAGCTGGTTGGCCTCGTCGGGCTCCCGGTTGACGACCACGAGGATGCGCGAGGGGTGCTCGCGGGCGGCCTCGGTGGCGGCGCGGGTGGAGTCGTACTGGTCACGTTCGTCGCAGACCACGACCAGCGTCAGCACCATGCCCATGGTCGGCGCGCCCATCGCGTGCCGCAGGTGCGTCAGCTGCGCGGCGATCTTCCCCGCGGTCGTGTCCGTAAGCATAAAAGTGCTCATCAGAGCCTCCTCCAGACACGCCCGTCGCGGGCCATCATCGCGTCGGCCGACGGCGGTCCCCAGGATCCGGCCGGGTAACCCTCGGGCTGGTTCTGCTTGGCCCAGAACTGCTCGATCGGGTCGAGGATCTTCCACGACAGCTCGACCTCGCGCTGATGCGGGAACAGCGGCGGGTCGCCGATCATCACGTCGAGCAGCAGCCGCTCGTAGGCCTCCGGCGAGGACTCCATGAACGACTCGCCGTAGGCGAAGTCCATGGACACGTCCCGCACCTCCATCGCGGTGCCCGGCACCTTCGAGCCGAACCGCACCGTGATGCCCTCGTCCGGCTGCACCCTGATCACCAGCGCGTTCTGGCCGAGGATCTCGGTGTCGGTCTTGGCGAAGGGCAGGTGCGGCGCCCGCTGGAACACCACCGCCACCTCGGTCACGCGGCTCCCGAGCCGCTTGCCCGTGCGCAGGTAGAACGGCACGCCGGCCCAGCGCCGGTTGGCGATCTCCAGCTTGATGGCCGCGTACGTCTCGGTGGTCGAGGTGGGCGGGATGCCCTCCTCCTGCAGGTAGCCGACGACCTTCTCGCCGCCCTGCCAGCCCGCGTCGTACTGGCCGCGGGCGGTCTCCAGCGCCAGGTCCTCGGGCAGCCGGACGGCCTTGAGTACCTTCTCCTTCTCCCTGCGCAGCGCGGAGGCGTCGAAGGAGGTGGGGTCCTCCATCGCCACCAGCGCCAGCAACTGCAGCAGGTGGTTCTGGATCACGTCGCGGGCCGCGCCGATGCCGTCGTAGTAGCCCGCCCGGCCGCCGATACCGATGTCCTCGGCCATCGTGATCTGCACGTGGTCGACGTAGCCGCGGTTCCAGATCGGCTCGTAGAGGTTGTTGGCGAAGCGCAGCGCCAGGATGTTCTGGACGGTCTCCTTGCCCAGGTAGTGGTCGATCCGGAAGATCGACGACTCGGGGAAGGCCTCGTTGGTGATCTCGTTCAGCTCGTGCGCGCTCTTCAGGTCGTGCCCGAACGGCTTCTCGATCACCACCCGCCGCCACGACCCGGGCGGCGCGTCGGCCAGCCCGGTCCGCTTCAGCTGCTTGACCACGGTCGGGAAGAACTTCGGCGGCACCGACAGGTAGAACGCGTAGTTGCCACCGGTGCCCCGGGTCTCGTCAATCTCCTTCAGCGCCATCGCCAGCGCGTCGAAGGCGCCGTCGTCGGTGAACTCGCCGGGCACGAAGTGGATGCCCTCGCGCAGCTGCTTCCAGACCTCCTCGCGGAAGGGCGTCCTGGCGTGCTCCTTCACCGCGTCATGCGTCAGCTGTGCGAAATCCTGGTCCTTCCAATCCCGCCGGGCGAAGCCGACCAGCGAGAACCCCGGCGGCAGCAGCCCGCGGTTGCCCAGGTCGTAGATCGCCGGCAGGAGCTTACGCTTGGCCAGGTCACCGGTCACGCCGAACAACACCATCACACACGGGCCCGCCACCCTGGGCAGCCGCTTGTCGCGCGGGTCGCGCAGCGGGTTGAGCTCCACGTCGAGGGTCGTGGCGGGACCCGCGACGGCGGTCGCGACGGTCGCCGCCTCCTCCGCGGGCGCTGCCGGGTCATTCATCTCAGGCCTCCTGTGCGGCTGCGAGCAGGTGCGCGACACCTGCCGCGCGATCGGTCAAGTGCAGGCGTACGGCCGGCCGCCCGCGCTCCAGCAGAGCGCCCAGATCCCCGAGCGCCTGGGAGAGCTGAAGAGTCCCCAATGAGTATTTCTCCCCCGGCACCGGCACATCCTCCGAAACCGCCCCGGTGATCAGGATGAACACCCCGTTGCGTGGTCCGCCCTTGTGGAACTGCCCGGTGGAGTGCAGGTAGCGCGGACCCCAGCCGAACGTGACGGGCCGCTCGGTACGCAGGGCGAGCAGCGCCCGCAGCGTGGCCGCGTCGGCCGCCAGCCACGCGTCGGTCATCTGCTCGAAGTCGGCGTTCTCCGGCACGGGAGCGTCGAAGGCCGCCAGCCGATCAAGATAGCCCATCACGGACATATAGCCGTCGTCAGGGATGGCCTTCAGCATCGCCGACAGCACGCCGGGCAGGTCCTTGGCCCCGGTGGCGCCGTAGACCTCGACGGGGCCGTCGACCAGGACGGGCTCGCCGACCGGCAGCGCGGGCATGGCCAGCAGCGCCGCCGTGTTCCGCTTGGCCTCGGCCACGTCGGGCTGGTCGAACGGGTCGACGTCCAGCACGAGGCCGGCCAGCGCCACGGCGTACTCCCAGACCAGGAACTGCGCGCCGAGCGGGCCGTCCACACGTAGGTCGCCGTCGTCGGACTCGATCGCCACCACCAGCTCGTCGTCGGCGCCGTGCCACTCGGCGCCCACGACCGGCAGGATGCCGCGGCCCTGCTTGCCGGTGGACTCGGCGACCAGCTGCTCGATCCAGTCGGGCAGGCCGTTGATCTGCGACAGCTGGTCCTCCAGGAGCAGCTTGTCGCGCCCGGCCAGCGCCGTGGCGCCCAGCGCCACGCCCAGGTCGAAGCCGGGGTTGCCGTCGCGCTTGGCCAGCAGCGGCAGCACCTCCTCGGCCTCGTCCAGCAGGCGTGCCACGTCGGCGCCCGCCAGCGCGCTCGGCACCAGCCCGAACGCCGACAGCGCCGAATAGCGCCCGCCCACGTCCGGCCTGGCGAGCACGAGCTGGTAGCCCGAATCGATCGCGTACTGCTCCAGGGGAGTGCCGGGGTCGGTGACGATCACGATCCGGTCGGCGGGGTCGACGCCCGCCTCACGGAACAGCGCCTCGTAGACGCTCAGATGGGCCAGGGTCTCCACCGTCGTGCCGCTCTTGCTGGACACCACGAGGGTGGTGGCCTCCGGCCGGTCCGTCAGCGCCCGCCGTACCTGGGCAGGGTCGGAGCTGTCCAGGACGGTCAGCGGGACGTCGGCGGTGTTGCAGATGACCTCGGCCGCGAGGGAGGAGCCGCCCATGCCCGACAGCACCACGTGCGTCAGGCCCTGGGCGCGGATCCGCTCGGTCAGCTTCTCCAGCTCCGGCAGCAGCTCGCGGGAGCCCCGCGGCAGGGTGAGCCAGCCGAGGCGATCGGCAGCCCCGGTGCCGTCACCCGGGCCATCCCCCCACAGCGACGCGTCGCCGGCGGCGAGCCGCTCGGGCACGCCCCCGTCGACGAGCCGCGCCGCGACGGGGGCGGCGGCGGAGGCCACCCCTTCGTCGCGGTAGGTGACTTGCACTGTCACTCCTTCGTCGTGATCCCGCAAGCGAGACCGTGTTCGATGGTTCCCTCGCGCTGCTCGGTCACGGGCTCAGACGACCAGGTTCTTCTTGACGCTTTCCAGGAGCTCGTTCCAGGAGGCCTCGAACTTCTCCACGCCCTCGTCCTCGAGCACCTTCACCACGTCGTCGTAGTCGACGCCGGCTTCCTTGAGCGCGGCCATGGTGTTCCAGGCCTGCTCGTAGAAGGGGCGGATGGCGTCACCCTGGACGCGGCCGTGGTCGGCGGTGGCGTCGAGCGTCTTCTCGGGCATGGTGTTGACCGTGCCGGGGGCGACGAGCTCGTCGACGTACATGGTGTCGGGGTAGTCCGGGTTCTTGACGCCGGTCGAGGCCCACAGCGGCCGCTGCGGCCGGGCGCCCGCGGCGCGCAGCCGCTGCCAGCGCTCGGAGTTCATGACCTCCTCGAAGGCGGCGTAGGCCAGGCGCGCGTTGGCGATGCCGGCCTTGCCCTTCAGCTCCGCGTTGCCCAGCTTGTCCAGCCGCTTGTCGATCTCGGTGTCGACGCGGCTGACGAAGAACGAGGCGACCGACTCGATCGTGGCCAGGTTCAGCCCCTTGGCCTGCGCGGCCTCGAGGCCGGCCAGCCAGGCGTCCATGACCTGGCGGTAGCGCTCGAGCGAGAAGATCAGCGTCACGTTCACGCTGATGCCCTCGGCCAGCGCCTGCGTGATGGCGGGCAGGCCCTCGACCGTGGCCGGGATCTTGATGAACAGGTTCGGCCTGTCGACCATCCACCACAGGGCGCGGGCCTCGGCCACGGTCTTCTCGGTCTCGCGGGCCAGGCGCGGGTCGACCTCGAGGGACACCCGGCCGTCCATGCCCTGCGTGGCGTCGAACACCGGGCGCAGCACGTCGGCGGCCCACCGGATGTCGTAGGTGGTGATGGCGCGCACGGCCTCGCCCAGGTCCACGCCGCGCACGGCCAGGTCGTGCATCTGGCTGTTGTAGGCGTCGCCCTTGCTCAGGGCGCCGGCGAAGATCGTCGGGTTGGAGGTGACCCCCACCACGTTCTTCTCCCGGATCAGCTGCTCCAGGTTGCCGGTGCGCAGCCGGTCGCGGCTGATGTCGTCGAGCCAGATGGATACGCCCTGGCTCGAGAGCTTGTTGAGGATCTCGCTAGTCATCTCAGTTTCCCGTCGTCTCGCCCTTGTCGTGGCCCAGCTTGGCAAGGCTGGACCTGGCGGCCGCGGCCACCCGGTCCGCCGTCAGGCCGAACTGCTCGTACAGCGTCCGGTACGGCGCCGAGGCACCGAAGTGCTCGAGGCTGACCGAGTCGCCGTGCTCGCCGACGAACTCCCGCCAGCCCAGCGCGATGCCGGCCTCGACCGATACACGCGCCCTGACCGACGGCGGCAGCACCGCGTTCCGGTAGGCGTGGTCCTGCGCGTGGAACCACTCGACACACGGCATGGACACCACCCGCGTCGGGATGCCCTGCGCCTCCAGCAGGTCGCGGCCGCCCACGGCCACCTCCACCTCACTGCCCGTGGCGATGAGGATCACACGCGGCTGGCCGGTGGAGGCCTCGCGCAGGATGTAGCCGCCGCGGGACACGCCCTCGGCGCTGGTGCCCTCGTAGACCGGCAGGTTCTGCCGGGTCAGGGCCAGGGCGGCGGGCCTGTCGGTGTGCTCGAGGATCGTCTTCCACGCCGCGGCCGTCTCGTTGGCGTCGGCCGGGCGCACCACGTCCAGGCCGGGGATCGCGCGCAGCGCCCACAGGTGCTCGATCGGCTGGTGGGTCGGGCCGTCCTCGCCCAGGCCGATGGAGTCGTGCGTCCACACGTAGGTGACGGGCAGCTTCATCAGCGCCGCCAGCCGTACGGACGGCCGCATGTAGTCGGAGAAGACCAGGAACGTGCCGCCGTAGGGGCGGGTGCCGCCGTGCAGCGCGATGCCGTTGAGAATCGCGCCCATGGCGTGCTCGCGGATGCCGAAGTGCAGCGTGCGGCCGTAGCGGTTACCCGGGAACTCCTTGGTCTGGTACTCCTCGGGGATGAAGGACGGCTCGCCCTTCATCGTGGTGTTGTTCGACTCGGCCAGGTCGGCAGAGCCGCCCCACAGCTCGGGCAGCACCCTGGACAGCGCGTTGAGCACCTCGCCCGAGGCCTTGCGGGTGGCCATCGAGCCGCCCGTGTCGAACTCGGGCAGCGCCTTGGCCCAGCCGTTCGGCAGCAGGCGACGGGAGATGCGGTCGTACTCGGCGGCCCGCTCGGGGTTGGCCACACGCCAGTTGGCGTAGGCCTTCTCCCACTCGGCGTGCGTCTCGCGGCCGCGGTCGGCCACCTGGCGGGCGTGCTCGAGCACGTCGGCGGGCACGTCGAAGGTCTTGCCCGGGTCCAGGCCGAGGACGCGCTTGGTGGCGGCCACCTCCTCGTCGCCCAGCGCGGAGCCGTGGATCTTGCCGGTGTTCTGCTTGTTGGGCGCCGGCCAGCCGATGATCGTGCGCAGCCGGATGAAGCTGGGCCTGTCGGTCTCCGCCTTGGCCGCCTCGAGCGCCTGGTGCAGCGCCTCGACGTTCTCGACGTAGTCGCCGGTCTCGGTCCAGTCGACGCTGAGCGTGTGCCAGCCGTAGGCCTCGTAGCGCTTGACCACGTCCTCGGACTTGGCGATCAGCGTGTCGTCCTCGATGGAGATGTGGTTGTCGTCGTACATGACGATGAGGTTGCCCAGCTTCTGGTGGCCGGCGAGCGAGCTGGCCTCGTGGCTGATGCCCTCCTCGATGTCGCCGTCGCTGACGAAGCACCAGATGTGGTGGTCGAAGGGCGAGGTGCCGGGCGCGGCGTCGGGGTCGAACAGTCCGCGCTCGCGGCGGGCGGCCATCGCCATGCCGACCGCGTTGCCCAGGCCCTGGCCCAGCGGCCCCGTGGTGGTCTCCACGCCGACCGTGTGCCCGTGCTCCGGGTGGCCGGGGGTGAGGCTGTCCCACTGACGCAGCCGCTCCAGGTCCTCAATCGTCAGACCGTAGCCCGACAGGTACAGCTGGATGTAAAGCGTCAGGCTTGAGTGGCCGCACGACAGGACGAAGCGGTCGCGGCCCAGCCATGTCGCGTCCGTCGGGTCGTGGCGCATCGTACGCTGGAACAGCAGGTATGCGGCGGGGGCCAGGCTCATGGCGGTGCCGGGATGTCCCGAGCCCGCCTTCTCCACTGCATCCATCGCCAGGGCTCGAACGACGTCGACGGCCTTCTTGTCGAGGTCGGTCCATTCAAGGGCTGGCACGAGTTCGGTGCTCAACTGCTCGATCTCCGGAATCTAGTTGTCATCGGTGGTCGCCGGTCGGCATTTCCCGCCCACATCGGACCCTAACCGAGTCGGGTCGTTGATCGATTCCCCCACTCCACGCAGTGCGTGTCACAGAGCGGTCAAGACCCCCCCTTTGGCTGGACCGGCTCTCCCTGCCACTACAGTTTGGTTGTCCCACCATGGATCCGCTCTATTTCAGAGGTTACGCGTTGACTCCGCTTGTGCTGGAAGCGCCTTGACGGTGCTCACCAATAGGCAGACGACGGCCCCGGCCAGCGCGCCAGAGGCGCCGCGCAGCTTCGCCATGCTCGTCAAGGCCTACATCGCGCTGACCAAGCCGCGGATCATCGAGCTGCTGCTGATCACGACCCTGCCCGTGATGTTCCTGGCAGCGCACGGCTTGCCGCCGCTGTGGACGTCCGTGTCGGTCATGGTGTTCGGCACGCTGTCGGCGGGCAGCGCCAACGCGCTCAACTGCTACGTCGACCGTGACATCGACGTCAAGATGCGCCGCACCAGGCGTCGCCCGCTGGCGCGCCACCAGGTCTCGCCGCGCGGGGCGCTCGTCTTCGGCATCGTGTTGGGAATTTTGTCCACAATTGGACTCTGGCTGACCACGAACTGGCTCGCCGCGGTGCTGTCGACGGCCGCGATCCTGTTCTATGTCCTGGTCTACTCCATGATCCTCAAGCGGCGCACCGCGCAGAACATCGTCTGGGGCGGCATCGCCGGCTGCATGCCGGTGATGATCGGCTGGGCGGGCATCACCGAGCGGCTCGACTGGGCGCCGCTGGTGCTGTTCGGTGTGGTGTTCTTCTGGACGCCGCCGCACACCTGGACGCTGGCCATGCGCTACAAGGAGGACTACGCGGCCGCCGAGGTGCCCATGCTGCCCGTGGTCGCCACCGAGCGGCGCGTGATCACCGAGTCGATCGTCTACACCTGGGCGACCGTGATCTGCTCGCTGCTGCTGTGGCCGGTGGCGCACACCACGCTGTTCTACCCGATCGTGGCGGCGGTCCTGGGCGCGATGTGCCTGTGGGAGGTGCACCGCCTGCTGAGCCGCCTCAACTCCGGCAAGACCGGCGTCGAGCTGCGGCCGATGCGCTTCTTCCACTGGTCGAACGCCTATCTGGCGCTGCTTTTCCTCGCGGTTGCGATCGACCCGCTCCTCGCCTGATGGCCTGATCAGTTACAGTCACTCTATGGCGTCCCGTGATCCACGCTGGGTGTTCAAGGACCGCCCGTCGTTCGCGTTGATCATCGGCCTGGTCCTGACGGGCATCTGCGCGATCGTCTCGCTTTCCTTTGACGTCATCAACGGCGCGCCCGTGCAGTTCGTCATCGCGCTGGTGCTCGCGATCGCGCCGGTGCCGGTGCTCCTGGCCGCCGTGCTGGCGCTCGACCGGCTGGAGCCCGAGCCGCGCAGCAACCTGATCTTCGCCTTCGCCTGGGGCATGGGCATCGCCGTGCTGGCCGCGGGCATCATCAACTCGCTGAACCTGCACTACATCATCGACACCGCCAAGATCTCCCAGGCCGGTGCCCGCAACATCGCCGCCACGTTCGGCGCTCCGCCGGTCGAGGAGACCATGAAGGGCCTGGTGCTGCTCGGGATCCTGAAGTTCCGCCGGGCCGAGCTCGACGGGCCGACCGACGGCATCATCTACGCCAGCATGGTCGGGCTCGGCTTCGCGATGAGCGAGAACGTCAGCTACTACCTTCAGGCGCTCAACTCCGAGGCCGGGGCGGCCGGGCTCGCGGTGACCGTGGTGCTGCGCGGCATCCTGTCGCCGTTCGCGCACCCGCTGTTCACCTCGATGATCGGCGTCGCGGTGGCCTACGCAGCGCAGCGCAGCGGCCCCGAGCGGGTCTTCATCATCCTCGTCGGCTGGATCGGCGCGATGACGCTGCACGGCCTGTGGAACGGCCTGGCCTCCTACGGCGGCTTCCCCGGCCTGGTCGTGGCCTACCTGATCCTGCTGGTCGTGCTGCTGGTGCTGATCGCCGTGGTGTTCCGCGACCGGCGCCGCATCGTCGGGCTCCTGCAGCGCTACCTGCCGTCCTACGAGCCGACCAGGCTGGTCACCCAGGACGACGTCTACATGCTGTCGGCGCTGTCGCGGCGGCGCCGGGCCCGCCAGTGGGCCGGCACCCGCGGCGGCAAGCGCAGTCTGCAGGCGATGAAGGACTACCAGCTGGCGGCCACCGAGCTGGGCCTGCTGCACGAGCGGGCCGCCCGCCGCATCGTCGACGAGCAGACCTTCCACGCCGAGCAGCGGGCGCTGCTGGAATGCATGAGCGCGGCCCGCGCCGACTTCCCCGCACCTGTCCCCGGACACGGCTGAGCCGCGGGCGGACGGGCCGCCCGCGGCTCAGTCAGCGACTCACTGGACGGTGATCTTGTCGACGTCCACGGTGATCCCCTTGACCTGATCGGTCGAGGTGGCCGTGGTCACGCTGCCGACCCCGGTGCTGACGCCCTTGACCTTCATCGTGTAGGTCAGGGTGCCGCCGGGGGCGCCCGGCGTGCTCTTGACGACCAGGTCCTGCGTGGGCGGGCCGGTGATCTGGCTGCCGCCGGTGCCCTCGTCGTTCTCCGCGCCGACGGTCAGGCCGAAGCCCGCGGGCGGGTCGCCGGGCAGGTTGGCCGGGTCGTAGGCGTAGCTGATGTCCTCCGTTCCGTTGATCCCGATCCACTGCTGGAACACCTTCTGCGAGGTGGTGCCGAAGATGTTCAACCGCCACTCGACGACGATCCAGCTGCTGACGCCGTCGGTCAGGTTCGCGATGTAGACGCCGGGGGCGGCGGTGCCGTCCAGGTCGGTCCAGTACGGCGCGAGCACCGCGTTGGGCTTGGCCGGGTCGGGCAGCGTCTGCGGGACGGCGGCGATGTCGTCCGCGCCGTTGGTGCCGCCGGCGACGGTGTAGCCGTCGGACACCACGCCGAGCCGGGTGTAAGACTTCCCGGCGAAGGTGTAGGCGGGCACCGTGAAGTTCAGCGCCTGCTCGTCACCGATCGGTTGCGGGGTGATCCCGAACAGGTCCAGCGGCAGGTAGCCCGCGGGGCCGGCGCCGGGGGAGACGACCGGCTTGTCCGGCTTCCGGGCCGTCAGCGTCGCCTTGGCGGTGGCGATCTGGCTGCCGACCTGGGTCGCTCCGGTCACGCTGTTGAGCCGCAGCCGCGAGTCGAGCGTGCTGAGCGCGGTCACCTCGGTGTCCTTGAAGGTGTCGTTGCGCACGGTGACCGTACAGGTCGACTCGCCCGTGTTCCGCGGGATCGTGGCGGGGGCGCAGGTCTGGTCCACCGGCACCGCGCCCTGCTGGCGGAAGAAGGCCACCGGCAGGTGGAGCGCCCTGGAGCCGCCGATCTGCTTGAGGTCCACCTGGCCGAAGTACTGCCCGTTGGGCAGGTCCGGCGCGGTGATGACCACGGTCAGCTTGGCGCTCTTGCCGGGCTTGAGGCTGAACGCCGGCGGCAGCACCGTGATGTTGGCGCCGCTGACGGTCTTGCCGGTCGCGGAGAACGTGAGCGTCTTGTTCGTCACGTTCGTGACCGTGCGCTTGGCGGTGATGACGCCCGGCATGATCGGCGCGTTCACCGACGGCAGGTTGAGGTCGATCCTGTTGAGCGGGTCGGCGGCCGAGGCGGCGAAGTTGGCCGCCGTCTCGTCCAGGGTCAGTCCCGGGTCACCGGCCTTGGTCAGGTCGATCCGGCCGCCGCCGCGGTCGAACGGGTCCGACGGCGTGGTCCGGTCCGGCTTGGTCACCGCGGTCGTGGCGGTGGTCTCCAGGGCCGACTTGACCTGGCCGGGAGTCCAGTCCGGGTGCAGCGCGAACACCAGAGCCGCCGAACCCGTCACGTGCGGCGCCGACATCGAGGTGCCGGCGATCACCTGGTAGAGGTTGCCGGGCGGGCCCTCGGCCGGGGACTCGGGCGTGGGAGTCTGGCCGGCCAGGATGTGCAGGCCGGGTGCGGTCACGTCCGGCTTGAGGAAGTCGCCGCCGGGGCCGCGCGAGGAGAAGTACGTCATCACGTCGCCCTGCCAGGTGGCCTTGGTCCCCTGGGTGAACGACGCGGTCGCGCCGGGATTCGCCGACAGGAAGCCGAGCAGGGTGTCGGCCTCCGGCTTGTCGATGTGCACCGAGGGAACCCAGTGGGCGTCGGTGAACACGTCGAACGGGAAGCTGTTGTAGAGGATCATCCCCACGGCGCCGCCCTGCCTGACGTTGAAGCTCTTCAGCGTTCGGTTGGGCCCGCGCTGGCAGACGACGATCTTGCCGGAGAAGACCCCAGGAGGAACCGGAGCGTCACACAGCGCGTTGCTGTACGGCGGAGCCGAGGCGAGCACCACCGGCGCGGGAGAGCTGATCCCCGCGGTGATCGACGCACCCTTGACCGTGGCCGTGGCACCGCCGGAACCGTGCAGCGTGATGGTCGACTGGAAGGTCCTGGACTGCGTGGAGGCGGCCACCGTGGTCACCCACGGGCTGCGGTGGTCGGTGGTGTTCGGGCCGGGGCCGGAGTTGCCGGCCGACGCGGACACCAGCACGCCCGCGGCGTAGGCGTCGAGGAAGGCCAGCTCGACCGGGTCGCTGTACGGGTCGCTGCCGCCGGAGATGGAGAAGTTGATGACGCGGACGCCGTCCAGGATGGCCCGCCCGACGGCCTGCGCCGAGTCGGAGGGGAAGCAGCCCTGCGCGCCGCAGACCTTGTAGACCGAGACCTCGGCGGCCGGGGCGATGCCGTGGATGGGGCCGCGGCTGATGCCCAGCGGGTTCGCGTCGGCCACCGGACCGCCGGCCGCGGTGGTGGCGGTGTGCGTGCCGTGCCCGTTGGAGTCGCGGCCGCTGTCCGGGTAGACCTCGCCGCCGATGACCGCGTTGTAGGTGTCCAGGAACGGCCGTCCGCCGATCAGCTTGTTGTTGCACTCGAACGGGTCGTTGGCCGGGGTCAGCGGGTTGTCGCCGAAGTTGCAGACGCGCGGTGTGCCGTCCTTGGTGGGCGCCGGCGCGGGCAGCGAGGGGTTGGCGGCGAAGGAGGGGTGCTCGGGCCAGGCGCCGGAGTCCAGGTCACCGACGATCACGCCCTTGCCCGAGGAGCTGCTTCCGCCGAGCTGGTTGTAGATGGTGTCGGCGCCGATGAAGCTGGGGCTGGAGTCGGTGAGCAGCTGCTGCGGCTTGTCCTCCTGGATGGCCACCGCGCCGGGCAGCTTGAGCACGTCGGCCGCCTTGTCGGCGGGGATCTTGAGCGCGATGCCGCCGTAGACGGTCCTGACGCGCTGGCCGACGACGGCTCCCGGCACCTTCTTGGCCAGCTCGCCGAGGAAGGCGTTCTCCACGTCCTCGATGTGCTTGCCGTAGTTCTTGGCGTCGGCGCTCTTGACGTCCAGGGACTTGCCGGTGACGGCGGGGCTGGTGCCCGGCAGGCCGGGAAGGCCGCCGCGGTAGGCGGCGAGCGAGTCGTAGTCGAGCTTGACCATGACCGTGATCGGCGCGGCCGAGGTGGATTTCAGCAGCGACTGGTCGCTCTTGGCGAGCTTGCCCGTCTCGGACTTGGCCCCCTCGGCGAGCTGCGCGCCGGTGATGGGGGTGGCCGTCCACTTCGAAGGTGACGGGGTGGGAGTGGCGTGCGCCGAGGCCGGGACCATGGCGACGACGACGCCCAGGCCGACCGTGGCCGATGCCAGCCTTAACGCGCGCGTTAAGCCGGAACTGGATAACACGAAAAAACCTCCTCGTCGAGGCATCGCTCGCCACACGCCGGAGGCTTCATGTCGACATCGCCCCGCACAGGTTCGGCGGAGAACCCCCAGACCCTCCCCGGAGATGACGAGCTGTGCGGGCCGACCTGGAATGTAACCAGCCATCAAAGATCGTCATAGATCGCGAAATTGCCAGAAACGCCGCCGAAGATCGGCACCTTTTGGTGTTTCAGCCTGCGAGCACGCGGCGCAGCGACGTCTCCGGAGGGCCGGGGAAGACCGGGTCCGACCTGAACACCAGTGCGTCGGCGAAAGCCTTGCCCGTGGCGAACAGCTCCCGCACCGCGTAGCTGTAGGTCGGCGCGGGCCACAGCTTGACCGAGTCGTCGCCCACCCCGTACGTCTCCAGGCCGGCCGCCCTGCACAGCGCCACCGCCCGCGGCAGGTGGAACAGCTGCGTCACCACGGTCAGCCGCTGCGCGCCGAACACCTTGCGCGCCCGCACGCACGAGTCCCAGGTGTCGAAGCCGGCGTAGTCGAGCACCATCGCGCTCACCGGGATGCCCCTGGCCGCCAGGTAGTCGCGCATCGCGGTCGGCTCGTCGTAGCCGACCCGGCTGTTGTCGCCGGACAGCAGCAGTGCCTTGACCTTGCCCGCCCGGTACAGCTCGGCGGCGATGTCGAGCCTGCGCGCCAGCATCCCTGTCGGCTGCTCGCCGTTCACCCGGGCGCCCAGCACCAGCGCCGTCCCCAGGTCGGGCACCCGCCCCAGCCACCCGCCGGTGTCGGCCACCTCCCGATGGCCGGAGCTGTAGAGCCAGGCCCAGGTCATCGGCGCCAGCGCGAGCACGCTGCCGAGCACGAGCGCCTGGTAGACGCGCCGCTGCGCGCTACGAGAGTGGTGGACATTCCCCAGCAGCTTCGGCAATCGGCCGATAAATCCTGGCAAACGGCACCTCGCACCGGTGGGGGAGTGGCGGACCTATCGCCACATACCCTGGCACAAAGGCTTAGACGGCGGCGCCAGCCGCGCTGGGGGAGGGGATGGGAGCCGCCTCCACCGGGCCCCGCGTCCGCAGCGACGTGACCAGCCGCAGCGCCGCGATCCACACCAGCGTCGAGCCCAGCACGTGCACCCCCACCAGGAAGGCGGGCACGGCCAGGAAGTACTGGGTGTAGCCCACCGCGCCCTGGGCGAGCTCCACCACGAGCAGCGTGAGCGCGGCCCGCCGCGCGGTCCTGGTCGAGTCGCTGACGTGCAGCGAGAACAGCACCGCGAAGGTCATCCCGACCACCACGTAGACGACGTCGGCGTGCAGGCGTGCCACGGACTCGATGTCGAAGGGGAAGCGCGAGGCCAGCGCGTCGCCCGAGTGCGGGCCGGTGCCGGACACCACGACGCCGACCACGAGCAGCGCCATCACGGCCAGCAGCAGGACGTAGCCGAGGCGGCGGATGTCGCGGTGCACGGTCCGCCTGGCGGGCCCGTCACCCTCGCTCGCGCGGGCGTAGAGCATCCAGCAGGTGGCGATGAGCCCGATCGAGATCAGGAAGTGGACGCCCACCGTGATCGGGTGGAGCAGGCTGCGCACCACGAGCCCGCCCCACAGCGCCTGCGCCACGATGCCCGCCGGCTGCGCCAGCGCCAGCCACACCAGCGCCTTTCTGCGCGGCGCCAGCCGTACCGCCGCGACGACGCAGGCGAAGCCGACGGCCAGCACCAGGAACGTCAGCAGCCGGTTGCCGAACTCGACGAGCATCGTGGACATCGCCGTCTCGGGATGCGCGATGGGGATGAAGCTGTCAGGCGTGCACCTGGGCCAGGTCGGGCACCCCAGGCCGGAGCCGGTGACCCGCACGGCCGCGCCCGTCACCGCGATGCCCGCGTTGACCACCACGGACGCCAGCGCCCATCCCCGCATGGACTCCGCCGTCGGGGTCCAGAACGACAGGAGGTGGTCCTTGGAAAGCTTCACGTCATCGATGGTAGGGGCCGGTATGGGCGGTCTCGCCATCAGCCCGCGAGCCAGGCGGGATACACCTCGTTGCGGGCCGTCACGGCCTGGTAGGCATGCCGGGCCGCCTCGGCGACCTCCTCGGACCGGGCGGCCAGCTGCCCGTCGCGGTGCCAGGCCAGCAGGTGGCGGTACCACAGCGGGTTGCCGGCGATCGGCCGGATCGCCAGCCCGGGCAACTGGCGGAAGGTGGCCTGGCACAGGCTGATGCCCTGCCCCGCCAGCACCAGGTCGGTCTGTACCTGCCCCTCCACCTCGTGCAGCACGTGGAACCTGAGCCCGGCGGCGTGGAAGACGGTCGACCAGTACTCGCGCACGCGGTCGTCGTCGGGCGGCGGCGCGACCCAGCTCTCGGCGGCCAGCTCGCGCAACGTGACCTCCGGCTTGGCGGCCAGCGGATGGTCGGCGGCCATCATCGCGAACGTCGGCTCGGTCACCACGGGATGCAGCACCACGCCGGGCCGGGTGGCGAGCTCGAACCCCGGGCAGTCGCCGACCACGGCCAGGTCCAGATGGGCGGCCTCGACCAGCTCGACCAGCCGGGTGGAGGCCCCGCGGGTGACCGTACTGACGGTCGTGCCGGAACGCTCGCCGCGCAGCGCCGCCACCAGCCCGGGCAGCAGCGGCGCGTTGACCGAGCCGATCCGCAGCCGCTGCGGCCGGTCCAGCGCCCGCAGGCCCAGTGCCAGGTCGTCGATGGCGGGCAACACCGACCGGGCCCTGGCCAGCACGAGCTCGCCGAAGGCGGTGGGCCGAACCCCGTGCACGGTCCGGTCGAAGAGCACGCCGCCGAGCATCGACTCGATCCTGCGCAGCTGGGCGGTGAGCGCCGGCTGGGAAAGCCGCAGCGATTTGGCGGCCTTGGTGAGGCTGCCGCTCTCGGCCACGGCGCAGATCACGCGCAGATGCCGAACCTCCAGGTCCATAACCCAATGTTATGGGTTTTCGAGAGCTGCCCGGCTGTTTACCGAGAGTTCAGGATTCCGCCATAACAACATGTGCCATTTCACATTGGAGGGGTGATGAGAAGACGTGTCATTCTCGCGCTCGCCGTCATGACCACGGTCACGAGCGCCTGCGGGCAGAGCACCTCCGGGGCCGAGCAGAAGGGCGGTGGCACGCTGCACGTGCTGTCGCCGCTGGACCTGGAGCACCTCGATCCGGCGCGCAACTACGTCACCTCGACGATCGACGTGGCCCGCCTGATCTACCGCACGCTCACCACCAACGCCGCCGCGCCCGGCGCCGCGGGCGGCAAGATCGTGCCCGACCTGGCCACCGACCTCGGCACCCCGTCCGACGGTGCCAGGACCTGGACCTTCCACCTCAAACCCGGCATCCAATACGAGGACGGACGCCCGATCACCAGCAAGGACGTCAAGTACGGCGTCGAGCGTTCCTTCGCGCCCGAGCTGCCCGAGGGCCCGCCGTACGCGAGGAACTGGTTGAAGGGCGGCGCCGGCTACAAGGGCCCGCTCCAGGGCGGCGAGCTGGCCTCGATCGAGACGCCCGACGACGCGACGATCGTCTTCCACCTCAACCGGCCGGTGGCCGACTTCGGCTCGGCGGTGTCGCTGCCGCTGTTCTCGCCGGTGCCCAAGGACAAGGAAGCCGGCGTCGCCTACGACAACCGGCCCTTCTCCTCCGGCCCGTACAAGATCGCCTCGTTCGAGCCCAAGAAGCGGATCGAGCTGGTCCGCAACCCCCATTGGGACAGGTCCACCGACCCGGTGCGCACCGCGCGGCCGGATCGGGTGGTCATCGACCTCAACCTCGACCCTGCCGTCCTGGACCAGCGGATGATCGCCGCTCAGGGGGAGGACGCCGACGCCGTCCAGTTCGAGCCCGTCACCGCCGCCTCGGTGGCCCAGGTCCAGACCGACCCGCGGCTGAAGCAGCGCCTGGTCCTGGGCGAGTCGACCAACACCCGCTTCCTCGCGCTCAATACGGCCCGCAAGCCTCTCGACGACGTCCGCGTACGGCAGGCCGTCGCCTACGCCCTCGACAAGGAGGCCCTGCGAACCGTCCGCGGCGGTCCGATCGCCGGAGACCTGGCCACCACCATCCTGCCGCCGTCGATCCCCGGGCACACCCAGGAGGACCCCTACCCCCAGGACGTGAACCGGGCCAAGGCGCTGCTGGCCGAGTCCGGCCACGCGGCCGGGATCGACCTCACCCTGGACGCACCCGCCACGCCCGGTGGCAAGGCGCAAGCCGAGGCCGTCCAGGCCGCCCTGGCCAGAGCCGGGATCCGCGTCAAGGTCAACGAGATCAGCTCGTCGGCCTTCTGGAGCACGGTCGGCACCGTCTCCCAGGAACACGACCTGGTCATCGACGGCTGGACGCCGGACTGGACCGGCCCGTCGACGTTCCTGCCGAACATCCTGGACGGCCGGGCCATCGTCAAGCAGGGCAACCAGAACCGCTCCCAGTACTCGGTCAAGGAGGTCGACGAGCGCTTCGACGAGATCGCCGCGATGACCGACCCCGCCAGGGCAGCCACGGCCTACGGCGAACTGGCCTCCCGCATCATGAAGGACGCCCCGATCGTGCCGTTCCTGTGGGACAAGTCCGCCTTCCTCGTCGGCCCCAACGTGACCGGCGCCTACGGTCACGTCGCCTTCGTCGGGCGGGTGGATCTCGCCACGGTCGGGCTCAAGGGCGCCGCATGAGGCTGAGAGGCGCCGCGCTGGCGGGAGCGGTCGTCATCGGCCTGCTGGTCCTCATGGCCGCCGGCGCTCCGGTCATCACGGCGGTCACCGGCCAGTCACCCACCGCGTTCCATCCCGAGGCGATTGACCCTGCCCTGGGCGGGCTCCCCAGGGGCGGCTGGGGCGGGATCGGGGCCGGGCACCTGCTGGGCGTGGAGCCGGGCAGCGGGCGGGACGTGCTGGCCCGGGTCGTCTGGGGCGCCCAGGTCTCACTGCTGATCTCACTGGCGGCCACCATCGTGTCCACGGCCGTCGGCACCGCGCTCGGGCTGGTGGCCGGGTACCTGGGCGGATGGGCCGACATGGCGGTGGGGCGGCTGATGGATCTGCTCATGTCGTTCCCCAGCCTGATCTTCATGATCGCCATCATGTCGGTGGCCCCGGACGGCGACAGGGAGCTGATCCTGGTCGGCGTGCTGGGCCTGTTCGGCTGGCCGTACATCGGCAGGATCGTCAGGGGGCAGGCGATGGCGATGGCCGGCCGCGAGTTCGTGGAGGCGGCCAGGGTGCTGGGAGCGCCGCGGGGCGCGATCCTGTTCCGCGAGATCCTGCCCAACCTGACCGGCCCGGTGCTCGTCGTGGCCACGCTGTCGATCCCCGGCTACATCGCGACAGAGGCGGGGCTGTCGTTCCTGGGCGTGGGGGTGCGGCCGCCGACCCCGTCGTGGGGGCAGATGATCGCCTCCGCCGTGCAGTGGTACGCCGCCGACCCGGTCTACTTCCTGATCCCCGGGGTGCTGCTGCTGGTCACGGTGCTCTCCTTCCACCTGGTCGGCGATGCGCTGCAGGGGGAACGATGATCGCCTTTCTCGCCCGGCGGCTGGCCGCGGCGGCCGGGATCCTGCTCGTCATCTGCGCGCTCACCTTCGCGATCTTCTATGTGGCGCCCGACGACCCCGCGCAGAAGGCCTGTGGCAAGGCCTGCACACCTGAGCGGATCGCCGAGATCCGCGGCCAGCTGGGCCTGGACCGGCCGGTGCCCGAGCAGTTCGCGGCGTTCCTGAAGGGGCTGGTGGCCGGGCGCTCCTACGGCAGCGGCGCGACCGCCGTCCAGTGCCCGGTGCCGTGCCTGGGGTTCAGCTTCCAGACGCACGTGCCGGTGCGGGAGCTGCTGGTCGGCAGATTGCCGGTGAGCGCCTCGATCGCGCTCGGCGCCGCCGTGCTGTGGCTGGTGGTGGGCGTGGGAGCGGGCGTGCTGGCCGCGCTGCGCAAGGGGTCGTGGTGGGATCGGACGGCGATGGCCGCGGCGCTCGGCGGGGTGTCGCTGCCCGTCTACCTGACCGCGCTGGTGTTGCAGTACGTGCTGGTCGTCGTGCTGCGGCTGCTGCCCTACCCGCGCGCGGTCGGTTTCGCCGAGGACCCGGGCGGATGGTTCGCCTCGATGCTGATGCCGTGGATCGCGCTGGCCACGCTGTACGCGGGCATGTACGCGCGGCTGTCGCGCGCCGAGCTGATCGGCGCGCTGCGGCAGAACTTCGTCCGTACGGCACGCGCCAAGGGCCTGCCGGAGTCCACCGTGATCCGCCGCCACGCGCTGCGGCCCGCGCTCACCCCGATCGTGACCGTGTTCGGCATGGACCTGGGCGCGCTGCTCGGGGGCGCGCTCATCACCGAGTCGGTGTTCGGGCTGCCCGGCGTGGGCAAGCTGGCCGCCGACGCGATCAACAGCTCCGACCAGCCGGTCATCCTGGGCGTCACGCTGTTCGCCGCGGGCTTCATCGTGCTGGCCAATCTGGTCGTGGACCTGCTCTACGCGGTGCTCGACCCGCGCATCAGGCTGGGGGCGGCATGAGCCTGCTGAGCGTGGAGGACCTGGGTGTCTCCTTCGGCCCGGTGCGTGCGGTCGACGGGCTGTCGCTGGAGCTGGCCGCGGGCGAGGTGCTCGGCCTGGTGGGCGAGTCCGGCTGCGGCAAATCGGTCACCAGCCTGGCCGTGATGGGGCTGCTGGGCGAGGCCACGGTCTCCGGCCGGATCCGCTTCGACGGGCAGGAACTGCTGTCGGCGCCGGCCCGTACCGTGCGGCGGCTGCGCGGCGACCGGATGGCGATGATCTTCCAGGATCCGCTGTCGTCGCTCAACCCGTACTACCCGGTCGGCTTCCAGATCGCCGAGGCGTATCGCGCGCACCGCCGTACCGGCTCCAGGGGCGCCCGCGAGGTCGCGGTGCGGATGCTGGAGCGCGTCGGCATCCCCGAGCCGGGCAGGCGCGCCCGCGACTACCCGCACCAGTTCTCCGGCGGGATGCGTCAGCGCGTGATGATCGCGATGGCGCTCTGCCTGGAACCCGAGCTGATCGTCGCCGACGAACCCACGACCGCCCTGGACGTGACCGTGCAGGCGCAGATTCTCGCCCTGCTCGCCGAGCTCAGGCGCGAGTACGGCACAGCCGTCCTGCTCATCACCCATGATCTGGGCGTGGTGGCGGGGATGGCCGACGAGGTGCTGGTCATGAACGACGGCCGGGCCGTCGAACGGGGACCCGCGGTCAGCGTGTTCGACAGTCCCCGGGACCCCTACACACGGCGGCTGCTGGCCGCGGTACCGCGCATCGACCGCCCCGTGCCGCACCGCCTGGAGGTGACATGACCGCCCTGCTGGAGGCCACCGGCCTGGTCAAACGCTTCGGCCCGATCACCGCCGTCAACGGCGTCACGCTCGCCGTGGCGGCGGGGGAGTCACTCGGGCTGGTGGGCGAGTCGGGCTGCGGCAAGTCCACCACCGCCCGGCTGATCACCCGGCTGATCGACCCGACACAGGGCACGGTCAGCTTCGCCGGGCGCGAGCTGACCGGGCTCGGCGAGCGGGCCCTGCGGCCGGTGCGCCGGGACCTGCAGATGATCTTCCAGGATCCGTACTCGTCGCTCAATCCGTCCAAGACCGTGCGCGAGATCCTCACCGCCCCCTACCGCTACCAGGGGCTGCGTCCCGAGCCCGGCGAGGTCGAGGAGTTGCTGCGCCGGGTCGGGCTGCTGCCCGAGCACGCCGAACGGCTGCCCCGCACGTTCTCCGGCGGGCAGGCGCAGCGCATCGGCATCGCCCGGGCGCTGGCGCTGCGGCCGAAGCTGATCGTCTGCGACGAACCGGTGTCGGCCCTGGACGTGTCGGTACAGGCGCAGATCCTCAACCTGCTGCTCGATCTGCGGGAGGAGGAGCGGCTCGGCTACGTGTTCATCGCGCACGACCTGGGCGCCGTACGACAGGTGTGCACCCGGATCGCGGTCATGTACCTGGGCACGGTGGTCGAGGTCGCCTCCAGGGACGAGCTGTTCGCCAACCCCGCCCATCCCTACACGGCGGCGCTGCTGTCGGCCGTGCCCATTCCCGACCCGAAGATCGAGCGCACCCGGCCCAGGGTCGTGCTCTCCGGTGATCTGCCCAGCCCGGCCAACCCGCCGTCGGGCTGCCCCTTCCGCACCCGCTGCGACCGCGCCACCGACGTGTGCGCCGTGCAACGGCCCGCGCTGGTGCGGCGCGAAGGCGGTCACGAGGTCGCCTGCCATCACCCACTGGACTGAAAGGACCGTTGTGAACGGGCTCCACCTGACCGACCACACCTTCCGCGTGCCGCTCGACCACGCCGACCCGGACAGCCCGGCCATCGAGGTGTTCGCCCGGGCCGCCGTCGACCCCGCACGCAGCGGGGACGACCTGCCGTGGCTGGTCTACCTGCAGGGCGGCCCCGGCGGCAGGTCGCCACGGCCGCTGGGCCCTGACGGGTGGCTGGCCCGCGCCCTCCGGACGCACCGGGTGCTGCTGCTGGACCAGCGCGGCACCGGCCGCAGCACCCCGGTCACGCCGTGTACCCCCGGACGGCTGGGCTCGCAGGAGGCCCTGGCGCGGTACCTGCGCCACTTCAGGGCCGACTCGATCGTGGCCGACTGCGAGCGCATCAGGCAGGCCCTGGAGGTCGAGCGGTGGGAGACGCTGGGGCAGAGCTACGGCGGCTTCGTCACGATGACGTACCTGTCGCGGGCCCCGAAGGCGCTCAAGGCCTGCTACGTCACCGGTGGCCTGCCGGGGCTCACCGCCACGGCCGACGAGGTGTACGAGCGCACCTATCCGAGGGTGGCGGAGAAGGTCAGGCGGTTCCACCGGCGCTACCCCGAGGACGCCGAGCGGATGCGCGCCATCGAGAAGCTGCTGGACTCCCGCGACGTGCGGCTGCCCGACGGCGACCGCCTCACCGTGCGGCGGCTGCGGACGCTGGGCCTGGGGTTCGGCATGGGCGCCGGGTTCGAGCGGGTGCACTGGCTGCTGGAGGACGCCTGGGACGGCGACGAGCTCTCGCCCGACTTCCGCTACCAGGTGATGCAGCAGACCGGCTTCACCGGCAATCCGCTCTTCGCGGTGCTCCAGGAGAGCATCTACGGCCGGCCGGGCGAAGCCACCGCCTGGGCCGCCGACCGGGCCTTCCAGGACCTGCCGTTCACCGGGGAGATGATCTATCCCTGGATGTTCGAGGAGATCGCCTCCCTGCGCCCCTACGCCGGGGCCGCCCACCTGCTGGCCCACGTCGACGACTGGCCTGACCTCTACGACCTCGAACGGCTGGCGTCCAACCAGGTGCCGGTCGCCGCCGCGGTCTACCACGACGACATGTACGTCGATGCCGGGCTCTCCCTGGAAACCGCCGCCGCCGTCGGCAACGTGCGGGCGTGGGTGACCAACGAGTGGGAGCACGACGGCGTCACCGCCTCCGGCGAGCAGGTGCTCGACCGGCTCATCCAGCTGGCTCTCTGAAAGGAGACACCCCCCATGATCACCCACTTGGCTCTCGCCGTCGCCCTGACGCTGACCCCGGTCCCGCACAGGCAGGCCCCTCTCTCGCAGTGCGCTCTGCCGGGCCGTACGGGATGGACCGACGAGGGACACGACACCGACCACCGGCAGTTCAGGAAGGCCACCGGCGTCATCAGGGCGGTGATGCTGTTCGTCGACTTCCCAGATGCGCCCGCCTCCGGGAGCACGCAGGAGTACGAGGACGCGCTCACCCCCGCGGCCGGGTGGCTGCGGACCGCCTCCAACGGGCGGGCCCGTCTGGCCATCACGCCGGTGCGGACCTGGTACCGGATGCCGTCAGCCAGCACCACCTACGGGTTCGAGCGGGGCATCTCCTACGAGCAGCACCAGCAGTACGTCCGGGACGCGGTCGCCGCAGCCGATCCGGAGGTGGATTTCTCCGCCTACGACATCGTCTACATCGTCCCGCCGAAGAACGCGGCCGCCGTCACCTTCTCGCCCACCTACCTCTACGACCCGGCCGCGCCCGGTGTGATCGCCGACGGGCGGCCGGTGCGCTGGTCCGTCACGCTCGGCCAGGACATGTGGCGCTGGGGCTACAAGGTCATCGACCACGAGACCGGGCACGTCTTCGGCCTGCCCGACCTGTACGCCTTCACCGGCACCGACTACCACCGCTTCGTCGGAGGCTGGGACCTGATGGGGCTCATCAGCGGCCCCGCGCCGCGCTACTTCGGCTGGCACCAGTGGAAGCTCGGCTGGCTCGACGACGACCAGGTCGCCTGCGCCGTCAGCGGCCACTACCGGCTCGGCGGCCCGACCAGGCTCGTCGTGGTCAAGACCGGTGAGACCAGCGCCTACGCCGTCGAGGCCCGCACCCGGACGGGCCTGGACGACAAGGCCTGCTCCAACGGGGTACTCATCTACCGGGTCGACTCCTCCGTCGCCACCGGCGAAGGGCCGATCAAGGTCATGGACGCCCGTCCCGACCAGGCTCCCGCCGCCGGGTGCCACCAGCTCGACGACGCCGCCTACGCTCCTGGGCAGGTCTTCACCGATGAGGCGGCGGGTGTCCGCATCAGCGTGACGGGGGAGGCATCGGTAGAGGTCGAACGCCTTCCCATCGCGCGAAATATGTGACATATTACTGAGCGGGAGGTGGAAATGCCCGACGTGATCGTCGTCGGTGCCGGAGTAGTGGGCGCCGCGACCGCGTACTACGCGGCCGAGGCCGGCCTGGACGTCACCGTCGTCGACCGTGGCCCTGTCGCGGGCGGCACCACGGGCGCGGGCGAGGGCAACGTGCTGGTCTCGGACAAGGAGCCGGGACCCGAGCTGGACCTCGCCCTGCTGTCCAACGAGCTGTGGCGCTCGCTCGCCGGCAGGATCGACTTCGAGTTCGAGGCCAAGGGCGGCCTGGTCGTCGCCGAGACCCCCGCGATTCTGGAGCAGCTCGTCGAGCTGGCCGCCAAGCAGGGTGTCGAGCACGAGGTCACGCGCGACGTGTCCGGCTATGAGCCGCATCTCACGCCGGACCTCGTGGGAGGGGTCTTCTACCCGCAGGACGCCCAGGTCCAGCCCATGCTGGCCGCCGCACGCCTGCTCAGCGCCGCGCGCGAGCGCTTCGGCGGGGTACGGCTGCGCACCGGCGTGACCGTGACCGGGTTCCTCACCAGAGACGGGGCCGTCACGGGCGTGCGGACCTCCGCCGGGGACATCCTGGGCGGAGCCGTGGTCAACGCCGCGGGCACCTGGGGCGGGTCGGTCGCGGAGCTGGCCGGCGTGCACCTGCCGATCCTGCCCAGGCGCGGGTTCATCCTGGTGACCGAGCCGCTGCGGGAGCCGCTCATCCGGCACAAGGTCTACACCGCCGCCTACGTGACGAACGTGGCCAGCGACTCGGCCGAGCTGGAGACCTCCGCCGTCGTCGAGGGCACCGCCGCGGGCAGCGTGCTCATCGGGGCCAGCAGGGAACGGGTGGGCTTCGACCGCACGCCGTCCACGACGGTGCTGCGGCGGCTGGCCGCGCAGGCGACGGCGCTGTTCCCGGTGCTGCGCGATGTGCGGGTGATCAGGACCTACTGCGGTTTCAGGCCGTACTGCCCCGACCACCTGCCCGTCATCGGCGCCGATCCCCGGATGCCCGGGCTCTACCACGCCTGCGGGCACGAGGGCGCGGGCATCGGGCTGGCGCCCGCGACCGGGCGGCTGCTTGCGCAGCTGCTGTCGGGGGAGCGTCCCTCGCTGGACCTGGGGCCCTTCAGGCCCGACCGCTTCGAGGGGGACCGATGAGCTTCGAGATCAGCGTGGACGGGCGGACCGTGAGCGTCGAGCCGGGGCAGAGCGTGGGAGCGGCCATGCACGCCGCCGGGATCCGGTCATGGCGGACGACCCGGTTCGGCGCGCGGCCGCGCGGGCTGTTCTGCGGGATCGGGGTGTGCTTCGACTGCCTGGTCACCGTCAACGGCGCGCGGGAACAGCGGGCGTGCCTGCTGGAGGCCCAGCCCGGGGACGAGGTGAGCACGTCATGACCTATGACCTGATCGTGGTCGGCGGCGGCCCTGCCGGGGTGGCGGGCGCGCTCGCCGCCGCGCAGGCCGGTCTCCGGGTGGCCCTGCTGGATCTCGGCGCCCGCCTGGGCGGCCAGTACTTCCGCCACTTCCCCGACGCCGACGGCGGTGTCCGCGGAGCCGGCCAGGCCGGGCTGCCGCGCTTCCTGCGGCAGGCCGCGGCCGTGAGCGAGCGGGCCGACGTGCTCCTCGGCCACCAGGTGTGGTCGGTGACCAAGGGCGAGACCTTCGCCGTGCACGCCACCCACGACGACGAGCCCGTCATCCTGCACGCCCACCACCTGCTCGTCGCCACCGGGGCGCACGACAGGCCGCTGCCCTTCCCCGGGTGGGACCTGCCCGGCGTGCTCACCGCGGGCGGCGCCCAGGCCCTGCTGAAAGGGCAGCACGTGATCGCCGGCCGCCGCATCGTGGTGGGGGGCACGGGACCGTTCCTGCTGCCGGTCGCCGCGGGGCTGGCCGAGGCGGGTGCCGAGGTGGCGGCCGTACTGGAGGCCGGATCCCGGGTGGGGCTCGGACGGCATCCGCTGCTGGCCATGGGCAAGGCGGGCGAGGCCGCCGGGTACGCGCTCACGCTGGCCCGGCACCGCGTGCCGTACCACGGCAGGCAGGCCGTCGTCGCCGCGCACGGGCGCGACGAGCTCACCCACGTGACCGTCGGGCGGCTCGACCGTGACTGGCGGGTGCGGGACACCCGGACGATCGCGTGCGACACGCTGGCCGTCTCGTACGGGTTCGTGCCGCAGACAGACCTGGCCGTCCAGCTTGGCTGCGCGACCCGCGCGGACCTCGACGGGACTCCGGTCGTGGCCGTCGACGCGCGCCAGCGCACCTCCGTGCCCGGGGTGTGGGCCGCCGGCGAGCCCACGGGTGTCGGCGGGGCTCCGCTGGCCGAGCTCGAAGGCCGCATCGCGGGCCTGGCCATCGCCGCCGCCGTGTCCGCCGCGTCCCACCACGCCGCCGTCCCGCATCACGACGGCCGTCACGAGGGCGCTGCGCCGGGCGGGCGGCCTGCCGTACCCGATGTTCTGGTGCGGAGGCGAGCGAGGTTGCGGGCGTTCGCGCGGGCGCTGCTCGAGGCCTACCCCGTGCGGCCCGGCTGGCAGGACTGGCTGGCCGGGGACACGCTCGTGTGCAGGTGCGAGGAGGTGCCGCTGTCGGCCGTGCGCGAAGCGCAGGCGCTGGGAGCCACCGACGCGCGCTCCGTCAAGCTGCTGGCCCGCCCGGGAATGGGCTGGTGCCAGGGCAGGATGTGCGGCTACGCCGTGTCCTGCCTGACCGGGGAGGCGCCCCAGGCTCCCCGGCGACCCGTTGTTCAGCCGATCACGCTCGGCGCACTGGAGAGGATCGATGATGACCAATCGCGTTAAGCCCTGGCATGGTGTGATGGTGGCGACGGCGCTGCCCCTCCGTGACGACCTGTCGGTCGATTTCGAGGGCTTCGCCGAGCACTGCCGGTGGCTCGTGGAGCAGGGCTGCGACGGCGTGGTGCCGAACGGCTCGCTCGGCGAGTACCAGACCCTCAGCCCTGAGGAGCGGGCGAAGGTGGTGGAGACCGCCGTGGCGGCCGTGGGCGGGCGCAACGTGATGCCGGGCGCGGGCGCCTACGGCTCGGCGGAGTCGCGGCGCTGGGCCGAGCAGGCCCGTGACGCCGGCTGCGGGAGCGTGCTGCTGCTGCCGCCCAACACCTACCGGGCCGACGAGCAGATCGTGGTCGAGCACTACCGCGAGGTGGCCAAGGCCGGGATCCCGATCGTGGCCTACAACAACCCCTACGACACCAAGGTCGACCTCAGCCCTGCCCTGCTGGCCCGGCTGTACGACGAAGGCCTGATCGTGGCGGTCAAGGAGTTCACCGGCGACCCCAGGCGCGCCTACGAGCTGGCCGAACTGGCGCCCGGGCTGGACCTGCTGATCGGCACCGACGACGTGCTGGTCGAGCTGGCGCTGGCGGGCGCCGTGGGCTGGATCGCCGGATACCCCAACGCGCTGCCCGCCTCGACCGTGGCGCTCTACCAGGCCGCCGTCGCCGGGGACCTGGAAACGGCCATGCCGCTCTACCGCAAGCTCCACCCGCTGCTGCGCTGGGACTCCAAGACGCAGTTCGTGCAGGCCATCAAGCTGTCCATGGACATCGCGGGCCGGCGTGGCGGGCCGTGCCGCGCCCCGCGCCTGCCGCTCGAGCCGGAGCTGGAGGCCGTGGTGCGCGCCGCCACCGAGAAGGCCCTGGCCGAGGGCCTGCGATGAGGAGCAAGAGAGTCTTCCACGCGGTCGACTCCCACACCGAGGGCATGCCCACCCGCGTCATCACCGGCGGGATCGGCGTCATCCCCGGCGCCACGATGGCCGAGCGGCGGATCTACTTCCGCGAGCACCTGGACCCGATCAGGCAGCTGCTGATGAACGAGCCGCGCGGCCACTCGGCCATGAGCGGCGCCATCCTCCAGCCGCCCACCCGGCCCGACGCCGACTGGGGCGTGCTGTTCATCGAGGTGTCCGGGTACCTGCCCATGTGCGGGCACGGCACGATCGGCGTGGCGACCGTGCTGGTCGAGACCGGCATGGTGGAGGTCGTCGAGCCCGTCACCACGATCCGGCTGGAGGTGCCCGCCGGGCTGGTGGAGGTGGACGTCGCCGTCGAGGACGGCATGGCCATGTCGGCCACGATCCGCAACGTGCCCGCCTACGCCGACAGGCTGGACGCCGTCGTGGAGGTGCCCGGGTTCGGGGCCATCGGCTACGACCTGGCCTACGGCGGCAACTTCTACGCCGTCGTCGACCTCGACGCCTACAAGCTGCCCTTCGACCGGGCTGCCAAGAACGAGATCATCGCCGCCGGGCTGGCCACGATGGAGGCGATCAACGCCGCCGACGAGCCCGTGCACCCGCTCGACTCGCGCATTCGCGGCTGCCACCACGTCTACTTCACCGCGCCCGGCTCCACCGCCGCGCACTCGCGGCACGCCATGGCCATCTACCCCGGCTGGTTCGACCGCTCCCCGTGCGGCACCGGGACCAGCGCCCGGATGGCCCAGCTGCACGCCAGGGGCGAGCTGGCGCTGGAGACCGACTTCGTCAACGAGTCGTTCATCGGCACCCGCTTCATCGGGCGGCTGATCGGCGAGACGACCGTCGGCGACCGGCCCGCTGTCCTGCCCACGATCACCGGCCGGGCCTGGGTGACCGGCACCGCCCAGTACTTCCTCGATCCCCGCGACCCGTTCCCCGAGGGATTCATCCTGTGAGCGAGCGTAGCGAGTGAACCGAACAGCACAGATCACCACGATCGACTACCACACCGCCGGGGAGCCCTTCCGGATCGTCACCTCCGGCGCTCCGGACATCCCCGGCGAGACGGTGCTCGAGCGGCGGGTCAACGCTCCCGGCCACGACTTCGTGCGGCAGCTGCTGTGCCAGGAGCCGCGCGGCCACGCCGACATGTACGGCTGTTTCCTCGTCCCGCCGGACGATCCCGGCGCCGACCTGGGCGTGCTCTTCTGGCACAAGGACGGCTACTCCACCGCCTGCGGCCACGGCACCATCGCCCTGGCGGTGCACGCCGTACATGAGGGCCTGGTCAAAGCCGACCCCGACGGCGTCACGCCCGTGGTCGTGGACGTCCCCTCCGGGCGTGTCACGGCCCTGGTCTCCTGTACGGCGGGCCGCGTCGAGTCCGTGACCTTCCGCAACGTCCCCTCCACGGTCCTGGCCAGGAACGTGTCCGTGGCCGGGGTCACGCTGGACGTGTCGTACGGCGGGGCCATCTACGCCTCGCTGCCCGCCTCGGCCGTCGGCCTGACGGTCGCGCCCGAACACCTGACGGACCTGATCGCGCACGCCCGCCGCATCAAGGCCGCCCTGGCGGACCATCCGGTCTCCCGGCACCCCACGGACGACCGCCTCTCGGGCGTCTACGGCGTGATCTTCTACGACGAGCTCCCCGGCACGGACACGGTCATCAGGCAGCGCAACGTCACGGTCTTCGCCGACGGCGAGGTGGACCGCTCACCCTGCGGCTCCGGGACGGCGGCCCGGCTGGCCCTGCTGGCCGCCGACCACCCGGCGCTGGAATCGCTCGAGCACTTCAGCATCATCGGCACTACCTTCCAGGCCCGCGTGGCCTCGGTGACGCCGGACGGGATCATCCCCGAAATCGACGGGATGGCCTACCGGACGGGCCGCCACACCTTCGACCTCGACCCGGCCGACCCTCTCGGCCCCGGCTTCACCCTCCGATGACCCCCTCCGAACCCCGCCGGCGCGGCGCCGAGGCGTCCCCCTCCAGGCGCCGCGCCGGCGGGGCCGTTCCACGCCCAACCCCAAATCGCGCGACCCGGCGCCCTCCGGCCCCTCGGCCCGGCGAGCCCCACAGCTCGCCCCACGGGCGCGGCGGCGGGACGGATGCGCCGCCTTCCCGGCGCCGCGTCGGCGAGACGGCGTACGGCGTCGCCCGGCGCCCTGGTACGGCGGGCCCGCACGAACCCCACGGCTCCGGGCCTCGGCGCCGCGTCGGCGGGGAGGTGTACGGCGTCGCCCGGCGCCCTGGCACGGTGAGTCCCCGCTCCACGTGCTGGGGTGAAGCAGGCTGGTGCCGGGGTGGCGGGCAGGGGTTCGGCGGTGGTCGGCGCGCTGGTGCTGGTCGCCGGTGCGGTGAGGAGGATTGGTGGAGCCGGATGGTGAGTTCGTCGCGAGATGGCGGGGTTCGAGGCAGGATGCTGGGGTCATGAACGCGCTTCCGTATCTCGACGCCGCGGAGATCGAGCGGCTGGTGCCCGTGACGCTCGCCGTACAGCTCCTCGAGGAGGCGTTGCGCGCCGGCCTCGACCCCGAGGACACCCCCCAGCGCCCGCACGTCGACCTGCCGGGTGGGCAGCTGCTCATGATGCCCGCCTCCGTGGGCCGGTACGCGGGACTGAAGGCCGTCACGATCGCCCCGGGGAACCCCGCCCGGGGACTGCCCAGGATCCAGGGGACGTATCTGCTGTTCGACGGCGACACCCTGACACCCGTGGCCGCCATGGACGGCATCGCCATCACCTCCCTGCGCACCCCGGCCGTGTCGGCGCTCGCCGTCAAGCACCTGGCCGGCCCCGACGCCCGCCGGCTCGTCGTGTTCGGCACGGGACCGCAGGCGTGGGGACACATCCTGGCGATGCGCGCGATCCGCCCGCTCGACCACGTCACGCTCGTCGCCCGCGACCCCGAGCGCGCCCGGGCCCTCGCCGGCCGTACGCACTCCCTGGGCCTGCCCGCGACCTCCCTGACCGCCGGGACGTCGGACGGGGAGATCGAGGCGGCCGTGGCGGAGGCGGACATCGTGGCCTGCTGCACCACGGCGCGCGAGCCGCTCTTCCCCGGCAAGGCCGTGCGGGACGGCACCGCCGTGGTCGCCGTCGGATCCCACGAGCCCGACGTCCGCGAGCTCGACTCCGACCTGATCGCCCGGGCCACCGTGGTCGTCGAGGCCAGAACCGCGGCCCTCACGGAAGCGGGTGATGTGATCATCCCGTTGCGCCACGGTACGATCACCTCTGGTCACCTGGCGGGAAACCTCGCCGACCTGGTCGCCGGCAGGGTGCCGCCCGCCAGGGGGCCACGCGTCTTCAAGAGCACGGGCATGGCATGGGAAGACCTGGTGGTCGCGGCCGCCGCCTACGAAGCGTGGACCTAGGGTCCCGCCGACGCTGCTCGGGCACGGGGAGTGGCGTGGGCTGGGAGGATGTGGGCGCGGGTGCGGTGGGTGCGAGGAAGGACGAGGTGGCCTGATGAGTGCGGAGGATCGGCTCGAATTGCCGGTGGTGGGGGAGCGGCAGAGCCTGCGCGAGCAGGTGGCGCACGCCCTCAGGGCCGCGTTGATCACGGGCGAGATGCGGCCGGGAGTCGTGTACTCGGCGCCCGTGCTGGCCGCGCAGTTCGGCGTCTCGGCGACGCCCGTGCGCGAGGCCATGCTCGACCTGGCCAAGGAGGGTCTGGTCGAGGCGGTCAGGAACAAGGGGTTCCGGGTGACCGAGCTGTCCGACCGCGACCTGGACGAGCTGACGGAGATCCGGCAGCTGATCGAGGTGCCGACCGTCGCCAGGCTGGCGGATGCGGGGCGGGCGGCCGAGTTCGCGCGGTTGCGGCCCGTCGCGGAGGAGATCGTCTCTGCGGCGGAACGTGGGGATCTGCTCGCATACGTGGACGCTGACCTGCGGTTTCACGTGGAACTACTGGCGCTGTCAGGCAACGCCCACCTGGTCGAGGTGGTCCGCGATCTCCGTAACAGGGCCCGCCTCTACGGACTCTCGCAGCTGTACGCCAGGGGGACGCTGACCGACTCGGGCCGGGAGCACCTCGCCCTCCTGGACGCCCTCCAGGCCGGTGACACCGCCACGGTCGAGCACATCATGTCCGAGCACATCCAGCACGTCCGCGGCATCTGGGCCGACCGCCCCGAATAGCCCGCCCGGTCAGCGATGGGCGCGGGTCAGCCAGATGTCCTGCTTACGCCCGCGCAGGCGAGGCGGCAGGGGCGCGAGCCACGGGCAACGGCCTTCGGCGATGTCACGGTGGGTGGCCGCCTCGGCGGTCCAGCCGTGCGGGGCGAGCCAGGCCACCGGGTCCTCCACGGCGCCGGCGAAGGGGACTCCGTGGGCGGCCATCTCGCGGAGGAAGGGCTGGTGATCCGGGTCCGTGAAGAAGCGGGGATGCGGGATGTCGAAAGTCAGCCAGGAGCCGGGACCCGACTGGCGAGTGATCCAGCCGATCACCGACTCGGCCTCGGCGGAGGTCAGGTAATAGAAGACGCCCTCGACGATCCAGTGCGTCGCCATGCTGGCGTCGAAGCCGGGAGCCACCGAGGGCGGCGGCGAACGCAGGTCCGTCTCCACGCAGACGACCCGGCACCGGGGATGGTAGCCCGCCTGGGCCAGCGCCTCCGCCTTGCCTGAGAGCTGCCCCGGCAGGTCCACCTCGTAGTAGGCGAACGACGGCTCGAGCGGCAGCCGGTAGGGGCGGCAGTCGCTGCCCGCGCCCAGCGACACGGCCTGCCGTACGCCGGAGGACAGCAGCGTTTTGTCGCCCAGCCTGGCCCGCACGGGCACGACCTCCGACGGCGGATGGAACGGCTTGAAGGCGGCCACCACCTGCCTGGCCTCCTCGGTGACGAACACCTCGGCGCAGGGATCGGCGTGGTAGGCGTCGGGCTGGGCGCTCTCCTCAGCTCGGACGACCGCCATCCAGTCGCTCGTCCGTCGGACGGGCGTGGTCACGAGGAGTAGCCGATGCATCTCATAGAGACATCATGCGAGGTCAGAGCGGCAAAGGGAAGCCTTGCACATTGGGTGAAATGTCCGATTCCCTGGTACGATGCTTTGTGAAAGTGTTCACGAGCTTTGGGCCAAGCGGAACCCACCCTCCGCCGGGGCCCTTCCGCGGCTCGGCCGCCCGCCCACTCCACAGGCCGAGCCGGAGTCGCCGCGCGCCCGAGGCCCCATCCTCCGGGCGCGCGGCGGCCGTATTTCCGGCGTCAGGAGCGCCGGCGGGTGGAGCCCAGGCTGGCGGCCACGATGCAGCACACCGCGGCCCACTGCTGCACGCCGAGGATCTCGCCGAGCACCAGCACGCCGATGAGCGCGGCCACGGCCGGCTCCAGGCTCATCAGGATGCCGAACACGTGCTTGGGCATGCGCCGCAGCGCCTGCAGCTCCAGGGAGTACGGGATCACCGACGACAGCAGGCCGACCCCGACCCCGATCAGCAGCAGGTGCGGCTGCAGGAGGTCGGACCCGCCGGTGGCGATGCCGACGGGGGCGATCAGCAGCGCCGACACGACCATCGCGAACGACAGGCCCTGCGTGCCGGGGAACCGCTTGCCCGCGGCCGACGACAGCAGGATGTAGGCCGCCCAGCAGGCCCCCGCCACCAGCGCGAACCCGATGCCGACCCAGCTCATCCCGGCCGACTGCCCCCACGGTGCCAGCAGCACCACGCCGAGCGCCGCTAGCCCCACCCACAGCAGGTCGAGCCGCCGCCGTGAGGCGGCGACCGCCACACCGAGCGGGCCGAGGAACTCGATCGCCACCGTGATGCCCAGCGGCTGCCGCGACAGCGCCTCGTAGAACGTCAGGTTCATCAGCGCCAGCACCGCGCCGAACGCCAGCCCCACCATCCAGTCGCGCCAGCCGAGCCCGCGCAGCCTGGGCCTGGCCACCGCCGCCATGATCGCGGCGCCCGCCGCGATCCGCACGAACACCACGGCGCTCGGCGGCAGCGTGCCGAACAACTCCTTGGCGAACCCGGCACCCAGCTGCACCGACAGGATCCCCAGGAACACCAGCGTGGAGGGCGGGATCGAGTTGGCGGCGGCACGCACCCCCTCGGGCACGCTCGGCCGGCGGTCGAAAGGTTCGTTCAACGCGAAGGCGGTCATCCAGGCTCCTCAGAGTGCACAGAGCTCCGAGAGTACAGACCCCGACCGACATAACCGGCTAAAGGGGGTAGCGATACACCCTGGATACCGGGACGGAGCGCCCGGATCATAGGGGGGTGACCGCGCTCGACCAGCCTCCCGCCATCCGGGTCCGCCCGCCGTACGCCCTGGCCGCCGCATCGTTCGCCAGCAGCTTCGACCGGTTCGCCGTCACCTCGATGCTGGTCCTCATCGCGGCCACGATGCACGCCCCGCTCGGGGCCGCGGTGGCGGCGGCCAGCGGATACTTCCTGGCCTACGGGCTCTCCCAGCCGCTGTGGGGCATCCTGTCCGACCGTTTCGGCAGGGTACGCCTGATGCGCCTGGCCCTGACCGGCGCGGCCGCCGCCGGGATCGCCTCGGCGCTGATGCCCGGCCTCGGCACGCTCGTCGCCGCGAGGATCGTCGCGGGCGCCTGCTTCGGCGCGATCATCCCGACGTCCCTGACCTACCTCGGCGACACCGTCGAGGCCTCGCTGCGTCAGCGCGCCCTGAGCGACCTCATGGGCTTCATGGCCCTGGGCACCGCCTCCGCGACCGCGCTCGGCGGCGTGCTGGCCGGCGCACTGAACTGGCGGATCGTCTTCGCCGTGCCCGCCGTCGCCGCGCTGGCCTGCTCCTACGGTCTGCGCGGGCTGCCCGAGCCGCCGCGCGCCGAGGTCGAGGGCCTGGCCGGGCACGTGCGCGCGGTGCTGGGCAACCGGTGGGCGCTGCTGGTGTTCGGGCTGGCCTTCGTCGAGGGCGCGGTCCTGCTGGGCACGATGGCCTTCCTGGCCGCCGCGCTCGAGCACCACGGCGTGGCCATCGCGGTCGCCGGCCCCGCCACCGCCGCCTACGGCGTGGGCGTCTGGCTCTTCTCCCGCCTGGTCAAGCGGCTGTCGCGGACCTGGCCGGGGTGGCTGCTCATCGCGGTCGGCGGCGCGCAGATGGTGCTCGGCTACGCCCTGGTCACGCTCGAGGTCAGCCTGGCCACGGTCGCCGTCACGGCGCTGCTGCTGGGCGGCGGCTGGTCGTTCATGCACTCCTCGCTGCAGACCTGGGCCACCTCGGTCGCGCCCCGGGCCAGGGGCACGGCCGTGGCCTTCTTCGCCGCCGCCCTGTTCGTCGGCAGCGCCGCCTCGTCCTGGGCGGCCGGCCCCGTCGCCGACCACGGCCCGCTACGCCCTGCTCTTCGGCCTGTCCGCCGCCGTCGCCATCCCCCTCACCGCCGTCGCCGCCCTCGCCAGAAAGCGGTACGGCAGTGTGATCTCCTGATTTTGTCGGCTGGGACGGCTAGAGTGGCCACGTCTCGCGATAGCCAAGCGGGGCATGCTGTACGGCCGCCGGGCGGGCGGTTGCTGCGCGGGAAGGGCTCGGGTTGCTGGGCCGGTGCACCGCGAACCGACAGGCCACCTTCGGGTGGTGCTGGAATCTTTGGCTACCCGGGCCGGAGAGGACGTCAATCCCAGCGGAAGAATCGGGACGCGAGTCCCAAGCTGAGCGCCGCCCAGGCGGCGAGGACCGCGACGGGCGCGAGTGGCAGGAACACGCCCGCGCCCAGAACGGCCCGCAGGCCGCCGGTGAGCGCCGAGATCGGCAGCAGCTCCAGCACCGACCGCATCCCCGGAGGGAACTTCGACAGCGGGAACACCACCCCGCCCAGCCCCAGCAGCACCAGGTAGACCAGGTTGGCGCCCGCCAGCGTGGCCTCGGCCCGCAGCGTGCCCGCCATCAGCAGCCCGAGCCCGCTGAAGGCCGCCGTGGCGAGCAGCACGAGCAGCAGCGCGCCCAGCGCCGAGCCGTGCGGATGCCAGCCGAGCGCCAGCGCCACGGCCACGATCACGACCACCTGCAGCAGCTCGACCGCCACCACGGCGGCGGTCTTGGCCAGCATCAGGCCCGGCCGCGACAGAGGCGTGGCGCCGAGCCGCTTGAGCACGCCGTAGCGCCGCTCGAACCCGGTCGCGATGGCCTGGCCGGTGAAGGCCGTCGACATGATGGCCAGCGCCAGCACCCCGGGCGCCAGGAAGTCGACCCGGCTGCCGCCGCCCACGTCCACCAGCGGGGCCAGCGAGAAGCCGATCAGCAGCATCACCGGGATGATGAGGGTCAGCAGCAGCTGCTCGCCGTTGCGCAGGATCGCGCGTACCTCGGCGCCGGCCTGCGCGAGCACCATGCGCGGGAAGGGCGCCGCCCCGGGCGAGGGAGTGAGGTCCAGCGTGGTCATCGCAGCTCCCTGCCCGTCAGCTCCAGGAAGACGTCCTCGAGGGTGCGCCGTTCGATGCGCAGGTCGTCGGCGGTCACGCCCTCGGCCGCGCACCAGGCGGTGACCGTCGCCAGCAACTCGGGGCCGACCTGCCCCTCGATGATGTAGTGGCCGGCGGGCGACTCCTTGGCCGCGCTGCCGTCGGGGAGCGCGTTGAGCAGCTCCTCCAGGGCCAGCGCGGGACGGGCGCGGAAGCGCAGTTGCCGCTCGGCGCCGGTCAGCGAAGCGGGGCTGCCCTCGGCCACCACCTGGCCCCTGTCGATGATCACCACCTGGTCGGCCAGGCGCTCGGCCTCCTCCATGTGGTGGGTGGTCAGCACCACCGACACCCCGGCCGTCCGCAGCTCGCCCACCAGCTCCCAGCAGGCGTGTCTGGCCTGCGGGTCGAGCCCGGCGGTCGGCTCGTCGAGGAAGACCAGCTCGGGCCGCCCGATCACGGCCGCCGCCAGCGACAGGCGCTGCTGCTGGCCTCCGGACAGGCGCCGGTAGGGGGTGCGGGCGTGATCGGCCAGGCCCAGCCGTACCAGCAGAGCCCGGGAGTCGAGCGGGTGGGCGTAGAAGCGGGAGACCAGGCGCAGCCACTCGGCGCAGCGCATCGCCGGCGGCACCCCGCCCGCCTGCAGCATCACGCCGACCCTGGGGCGCAGCGCGGGCAGGTCGGGCGGCTGCCCGAGCACCCGCACCGTGCCGCCGTCGGCCTTGCGGAACCCCTCGCAGATCTCGACCGTGGAGGTCTTGCCCGCGCCGTTCGGGCCCAGGATGGCGGTGACCGCGCCGCGTCCGGCCGACAGGGTCAGGCCGTCCACGGCGGTGGTGCCGCCGTAGCGCTTGACCAGATCGACGATCTGGACGGCAGGGGATTCCATGGCCACGAGTCTAGAGACCCCCTGGAGCGGTCTCCGACCTGGCCGGATATGGACAGCAATTGACCGCGTCGTTTCCCGGAATCTGGGCACAGGGAGTGAAAGTCTGAGGGGTAGGTCCACGTCAGAGGAGGGGTTGCAATGTCGCAACGCAGTGGATACGAACCCGGCGTACCTTGCTGGGTTGATCTGTCCAGCACCGACGTCGACGCGTCCCGCAGGTTCTACGGCGAGATCTTCGGCTGGCAGGCCGAGATGGTCGACGACCCCGCGGCGGGCGGATACGGCCAGTTCATCTACAACGGCAAGAAGGTCGCAGGAGTCGGGCCCACGATGGGTGAGGGCATGTCCTCGGCCTGGAACTCCTACATCGCCACCGCCGACGCCGCCGCCGTTGCCGACCGCGTCAAGAACTCCGGCGGCACCGTCGTGATGGAGCCCATGGCCATCTTCCAGGAGGGCAGCATGGCCGTCTTCCAGGGCCCCGACGGATCCTTCTGCTCCGTCTGGCAGGCCGGCAACCACCACGGCGCCGAGCTCGTCAACGAGCCGGGCTCCTTCTGCTGGAACGAGCTGGCCACGCGGGACATGAGCGCCGCCACGCGCTTCTACTCCGACGTCTTCGGCTGGACGCCCGCATCCCAGGACATGGGCGGCGGCATGACCTACACCGAATGGCACAACAACGGCAAGAGCGTCGCGGGCATGATGCCGATGTCGCCGAACTACCCCCAGAACGTCCCGTCGTTCTGGATGGTCTACTTCGCGGTCGCCGACCTCGACGACACCATCGCCAAGGCCCGGCGTCTCGGCGCGACCATCCTGGTCGACTCCATGGACGCGCCTCCCGGACGGTTCGGTGTGCTCCTCGACCCCCAGGGCGCCGCCCTCTCCGTCATCCAGCTCAACGAACCCGCATGAAATCACATGACAAATCGGGAATTAGGTTGACCTAATCCTGGTTAAGAACCCTCGGCCCTCGTGGGTCAGCCGCCTGCGAGGGAAGAGGGTTCACGCATGTCCGTGGTCGAAGCCGTACCCAAGGTGGGCCGCCGCGGACTGTTGCTGGTGATCCTGGGCGCGCTCAGCGCGATCGGCCCGCTGTCGATCGACATGTACCTGCCCGCGCTGCCCGCCATCACCGGCGAGATGCTCAGCGCCCCCGCCCAGGTCCAGCTCACGCTCACCGCCTGCCTCATCGGCGTCTCGGCCGGGCAGGTGATCGCCGGTCCCGTCAGCGACGTACGCGGGCGGCGCATCCCGCTCATCGTCGGCGTGGCCGGATATGCCCTGGCCTCCCTGCTGTGCGCCTTCGCCGCGAACGTCCCGATGCTGATCGTGTTCCGGCTGCTGCAGGGCCTGCTCGGCGGCGCAGCGCTGGTGCTCGTGCGCGCCATCGTCCGCGACCTGTACGACGGCGCCGCCATCGCCCGCATCTTCGCCACGCTGATGCTGGTCAGTGGCCTGGCCCCGATCCTGGCCCCCATCGCGGGCGCCCAGCTGCTCGCCGTCACCTCCTGGCGCGGCGTTTTCGTGGCGCTCAGCCTGGCCGGCCTGGCGCTGCTGCTGTTGGTCGTCACCGGGGTCCGCGAGACGCTGCCCGCCGGCCAGCGCGAGAGCGGCGGGCTCAGGCACACCGTGCTGACGTTCTGGCGCCTGCTGCGCGACCGGGCGTTCATGGCGTGCGCGCTGACCGCAGGGCTGGCCTTCGCGGCCATGTTCGCCTACATCTCCGGCTCGCCGTTCGTGCTGCAGGGGGTGTACGGCGCCTCGCCGCAGCAGTACTCCCTGATCTTCGGGCTGAACGCCCTGGGCCTGACCGTCATGGCGCAGGTCGGCGGCCGCCTGGCCGGGCGGGTGAACCCCCGGCGGCTGGTGTTCGCCGGGCTGGCCGTCGCGCTGACCGGGGCCGCCCTGCTCGTGCTGGCCGCCGCTGCCGGGCTCGGGCTGCTCGGCATCGTGGCCGGGCTCTTCGTGATCATGTGTGGCCAGGGATTGGTCCTGCCCGGCACGGGCGCGCTGGCGCTGGCCTCCCAGCCGCAGCAGGTGGCCGGCAGCGCCTCCGCCCTGCTGGGCGTGCTGCAGTTCGCGCTGGGCGCCGTCGCCGCCCCGCTGGTGGGCCTGGCCGGGGCCGGGACCGCGATGCCGATGGCCGCGGTGATGCTCGGGCTCGTGGTGGCCGCTGGACTGGCGTTCGTCCTGCTCGGTCACCGGGCTATTAGGTAAGGCTTGCCTGCGTGAGAAATTGCATTCCCCCTTTCTCCGGATCCGTTTGTGAAGAGGGAAGGAATTACGGCACACTGATGTTGTGAAAAACGTGACCCCATCGATCGAGCCAGGCAGCGAGCGCAGCACGCGCGCCCGCGTCGCCCGGCTGATCCTGGAGCACGGTCCCGTCACGGCGGCCTCGCTCGGTGAGCGGCTCGGGCTGACGCCCGCGGCCGTGCGCCGTCATCTTGACGCGTTGCTGGCCGACGGGATGATCGAGCCTCGCACGGTCCGGCCGCGCGGTCAGCGCGGGCGGGGGCGACCGGCCAAGCTGTTCGCCATCACCGACGCGGGGCGCAGTGCCTTCGTGCACGCCTATGACGGCCTGGCAGGCAGCGCGCTGCGCTTCCTGGCCGAGCGCATGGGCGAGGACGCGGTGGCCGAGTTCGCCCGTGCCCAGGTGGCAGACCTGGTCCGGCGGCTCGAGCCGATCATGCGCGATGTGCCGGAAGACCAGCGCACTCAGGTGCTGGCCGAGGCACTGTCGGCAGAGGGCTACGCGGCCAGCGCCAGCAAGGCGACGTCCGGCGGCGACCAGCTCTGCCAGCACCACTGCCCGGTGGCGCACGCGGCCGCGGAGTTCCCGCAGCTGTGTGAGGCCGAGACCGAGGCGTTCGCCCAGCTGCTCGGCACCCCCGTGCAGCGGCTGGCGACCATCGCACACGGTGACGGGGTGTGCACGACTCACGTCAGCCCCGTTCGGATAAGAGAGAGCAAGGAGACCGGAAGGTGACTGTCACCGACCGCCCGGAGCTGGAAGGCCTCGGGAATTACAAGTTCGGCTGGTCCGACTCTGACGCCGCGGGCGCCGCGGCCAAGCGTGGCCTGTCCGAAGAGGTCGTCCGCAACATCTCCGCGCTCAAGAACGAGCCGGAGTGGATGCTTGACCTGCGCCTGAAGGGTCTGCGCCTCTTCTCCAAGAAGCCGCTGCCGACGTGGGGCTCCGATCTGACCGGCATCGACTTCGACAACATCAAGTACTTCGTGCGCTCCACCGAGAAGCAGGCCGCTTCCTGGGACGAGCTGCCCGACGACATCAAGAACACCTACGACAAGCTCGGCATCCCCGAGGCGGAGAAGCAGCGCCTGATCGCCGGCGTGGCCGCCCAGTACGAGTCCGAGGTCGTCTACCACAAGATCCGTGAGGACCTCGAGGAGAAGGGTGTCATCTTCCTCGACACCGACACCGGCCTCAAGGAGCACCCGGAGCTCTTCAAGGAGTACTTCGGGTCGGTGATCCCGGTCGGCGACAACAAGTTCGCCTCGCTCAACTCCGCCGTGTGGTCGGGTGGCTCGTTCATCTACGTGCCGCCGAACATCGAGGTCGAGATCCCGCTGCAGGCCTACTTCCGGATCAACACCGAGAACATGGGCCAGTTCGAGCGGACCCTGATCATCGTGGACGAGAACTCCTACGTCCACTACGTCGAGGGCTGCACCGCGCCGATCTACTCCAGCGACTCGCTGCACAGCGCCGTCGTCGAGATCATCGTGAAGAAGAACGCCCGCTGCCGTTACACGACCATCCAGAACTGGTCGAACAACGTCTACAACCTGGTCACCAAGCGCGCCGTCGCCTACGAGGGCGCCACCATGGAGTGGATCGACGGCAACATCGGTTCCAAGGTCACGATGAAGTACCCGGCCGTCTACCTGATGGGCGAGCACGCCAAGGGCGAGACGCTGAGCGTCGCGTTCGCCGGCGAGGGCCAGCACCAGGACGCCGGTTCCAAGATGGTGCACCTGGCGCCGCACACCAGCTCCAGCGTGATCTCCAAGTCCGTCGCGCGCGGCGGCGGCCGTACCTCCTACCGCGGCCTGGTCCAGATCGAGGAGGGCGCCCACGGCTCCGCCTCGACCGTGAAGTGCGACGCGCTCCTGGTCGACCAGATCAGCCGCTCCGACACCTACCCCTACGTCGACGTCCGCGAGGACGACGTCAAGATGGGCCACGAGGCCACGGTCTCCAAGGTCAGCGAGGACCAGCTGTTCTACCTCATGAGCCGCGGGCTCAACGAGGACGAGGCGATGGCGATGATCGTGCGCGGCTTCGTCGAGCCGATCGCCCGCGAGCTTCCCATGGAGTACGCCCTCGAGCTGAACCGCCTGATCGAGCTGCAGATGGAAGGAGCCGTCGGCTGATGGGCCTGAACGAGAAGCCCCTGTCGACCCTGCACGAGAAGCAGTCCTACAACCTGGACGACTTCGAGGTGCCCGCCGGTCGCGAGGAGGCCTGGCGCTTCACGCCGCTGTCCCGCCTCAAGGGCCTGCACAACGGTACGGCTGCCGCCTCCGGCCACGTGGTCGTCGACGTCGACGCCGCCGCCGAGGTCACGGTGGAGACCGTGGGCCGCGACGACCCGCGCGTCGGCAAGGCCTACGTGCCCGCCGACCGGGTCAGCGCCCAGGCCTACAACAGCTTCGAGAAGGCCACGGTCCTCACCGTGCCCCGCGAGGCCGTCACCTCCAAGCCCACGATCGTCACGCTCACCGGTTCCGGAGACGGCGCGGCCTACGGCCACATCGTGGTGCGCGTCGAGCCCATGGCGGAGGCCGTGATCGTGCTCGACCACAAGGGCAGCGCGGTCTACGCCGACAACATCGAGTTCGTCGTCGGCGAGGGCGCCACCCTCAAGGTCGTCAGCCTGCAAGACTGGGACGACGACGCCGTGCACGTCTCCCACCACCACGCCCAGCTGGCCAAGGACGCAACGTTCCGCGGCTTCGTGGTGACCCTCGGCGGCGACCTGGTGCGGCTGTCGCCCAGCGTGTCCTACACCGCCCCCGGCGGCGACGCCGACCTGCTCGGCGTCTACTTCGCGGACGCGGGCCAGCACCTGGAGCACCGCCTGCTGGTCGACCACAGCACGCCCAACTGCAAGAGCAACGTGGACTACCGCGGCGCCCTGCAGGGCCAGGACGCCCACGCGGTCTGGATCGGCGACGTGATCATCCGCGTCGAGGCGGAGGGCACCGACACCTACGAGCTCAACCGCAACCTGATCCTGACCGACGGTGCCCGCGCCGACTCGGTGCCGAACCTGGAGATCCTCACCGGCGAGGTCGCCGGGGCGGGCCACGCCTCCGCCTCCGGCCGCCTCGACGACGAGCACATCTTCTACCTGCAGGCCCGCGGCATCCCCTACGACGAGGCCCGCCGCCTGGTCATCAGGGGCTTCCTCGGCCAGCTCATCGAGAAGATCCAGATCGAGGAGATCCGCGAGCGCGTGCTGACCGCGCTGGAAGCGGAGCTGGCCCGATGACCTACGAGAAGGTGTGCACGGTCGCCGACATCCCCGAGCTCGGCGTCATCGCCGTCGAGGTGGGGGAGACCCCGGTCGCGCTCGTGCGCAGGGGCGATGAGGTGTTCGCCCTGCATGACGTGTGCTCGCACGCCGAGGTTCGCCTCAGCGAGGGCGAGGTCTACGACGACACCCTCGAATGCTGGCTGCACGGCTCCTGCTTCGACATCCGCTCCGGCAAGCCGACCGGCCCGCCCGCCACCAAGCCCGTACCCGTCTACTCAGTGAAGATCGACGGCGACGACGTCCTCGTCTCGCTCTCGAAGGAGTCATAGTGAGCACGCTCGAAATCCGTGACCTCAAGGTCGCCGTCGAGGACAAGGAGATCCTGCGCGGCGTCAACCTGACCGTGAAGGCGGGGCAGACGCACGCCATCATGGGCCCGAACGGCTCGGGCAAGTCGACGCTCGCCTACGCCATCGCCGGTCACCCCAAGTACACGATCACCGGTGGCGAGGTGCTCCTCGACGGCGAGAACATCCTGGAGATGTCCGTCGACGAGCGCGCCCGCGCGGGCCTGTTCCTGGCCATGCAGTACCCGGTCGAGGTGCCCGGCGTCAGCGTCGCCAACTTCCTGCGCTCGGCCGTCACCGCGGTCCGCGGCGAGGCCCCCAAGCTGCGCGAGTTCAGCAAGGACCTGAAGAACGGCATGGACGCCCTGTCCATCGACACCGCCTTCGCCCAGCGCAACCTCAACGAGGGCTTCTCCGGCGGTGAGAAGAAGCGCCACGAGATCCTCCAGCTCGAGCTGCTCAAGCCGAAGATCGCGGTGCTCGACGAGACCGACTCCGGCCTCGACGTGGACGCGCTGCGCGTGGTCTCCGAGGGCGTCAACCGCTTCCGCGCCCAGGGCGACACCGGCGTGCTGCTGATCACGCACTACACCCGCATCCTGCGCTACGTGAAGCCGGACTTCGTGCACGTCTTCGCCGGCGGCCGCATCGTCGAGGAGGGCGGCCCCGAGCTGGCCGACAAGCTCGAGGCCGAGGGATACGAGGCTTACACGAAGGCGTTGGCGTAATGAGCGGCGCACTCGACGTTGAGAGGATCAGGAAGGACTTTCCTGTCCTCTCTCGCGAGCTGCCCGGCGGGCGCCCGCTGGTCTACCTGGACTCCGGTAACTCCTCGCAGAAGCCCACGCAGGTCATCGAGACCATGCGCGAGCACCTGGCCATGCACTACAGCAACGTCGGCCGGGCCATGCACGTGCTGGGCAGCGAGTCCACCGAGGCCTACGAGAGCGCCCGCGACAAGATCGCGGCGTTCGTGGGGGCACCCTCGCGCGACGAGGTGATCTTCACCAAGAACGCCTCCGAGGCGCTCAACCTGGTCGCCTACGCCTTCGGCAACCCCGTCAACGAGGACCCCCGCTTCCGGCTCGGCCCGGGTGACGAGATCGTCATCTCCGAGATGGAGCACCACTCCAACATCGTGCCGTGGCAGCTGCTCGTGCAGCGCACCGGCGCGACGCTGAAGTGGTTCGGCGTCACCGACGAGGGCCGCCTGGACCTCACGGGCGGCGTCATCACCGAGCGCACCAAGATCGTGTCGGTCGCGCACCAGTCCAACGTCCTGGGCACCGTCAACCCGGTCGCCGAGGTCGTGCGCAGGGCCCGCGAGGTCGGCGCGCTGGTCATGCTGGACGCCTCCCAGGCGGTCCCGCACCACCCGGTGAACGTGGCCGGGCTCGACGTCGACTTCGTGGCCTTCACCGGCCACAAGATGGTCGGCCCGTCCGGCATCGGCGTGCTGTGGGGACGCCGCGAGCTGCTCGACGCCATGCCTCCGTTCCTGGGCGGCGGCGAGATGATCGAGGCGGTCTGGATGGACCACTCGACCTACGCGCCGGTCCCGCACAAGTTCGAGGCGGGTACGCCGCCGATCGTCGAGGCCATCGGGCTCGGCGCGGCCGTCGACTACCTCACCAGTGTGGGCATGGAGGCGATCGAGGCGCACGAGCGGGAGCTGACGGCCTACGCGCTCGAGGCGCTCAAGGCCGTGCCCACGCTGCGCGTCATCGGGCCCGAGACGCTCGACGACCGCGGCAGCACCGTGTCGTTCACGCTGGAGGGGATCCACCCGCACGACGTGGGCCAGATCCTGGACGACGAGTTCGGCGTCGCCGTACGCGTCGGTCACCACTGCGCCAGGCCGCTGCACCTGCGCTTCGGAATACCCGCGACCACGCGGGCGTCGTTCTACCTGTACAACACCACGGGCGAGATCGACGCCCTGGTTCGCGGGCTCCACCACGTCCAGAAGGTCTTCGGATAGACATGATCGGCGAGTCGATGTACCAGGAGCTGATCCTGGAGCACTACAAGCACCCGCAGGGGCGGGGGCTGCGCGAGCCGTACGACGCCGAGGTTCACCACGTGAACCCCACATGCGGTGACGAGATCACCATGCGCGTGAAGGTCGGCGAGGGCGGCAAGATCGAGGACGTGTCCTACGACGGCCAGGGCTGCTCGATCAGCCAGGCGGCCGCGTCGGTGCTCTACGAACTGGCCGAGGGCTCGACCGTGGAGCAGACGCTGTCGGTGGTCGACGAGTTCACCCGCCTGATGCAGGGCAGGGGGAAGGTCGCGGCCGACGAGGAGATCCTGGGCGACGCGGTGGCCTTTGCCGGAGTGGCGAAGTTCCCGGCTAGGGTGAAATGTGCGCTGCTGTCCTGGATGGCCTACAAAGACGCTGTGGTGAGGAGTGCTCCGTGAGCGAGCGCAGCGAGAGAACAATCAGACACTGCATGAGCCTCATTGGGCCGACGAAGGAGGCGCAATGAGCAAGCCTGTGGAGACGCCCACTGGGACCTACGACGGTGACATCTCCCTCGAGGAGGTCATGGAGGCGTTGAAGGACGTCGTCGACCCCGAGCTCGGCATCAACGTCGTCGACCTGGGCCTGGTCTACGGCCTCAACCTCGACCCGGCCGATGGCGGCCAGCCCGTCGCCACCATCGACATGACGCTGACCAGCGCCGCCTGCCCGCTCACCGACGTGATCGAGGACCAGGCACACTCCGCGCTCGACGGCATGGTCTCCGACGTGAAGATCAACTGGGTGTGGCTCCCGCCGTGGGGCCCCGACAAGATCACCGACGATGGGCGCGAGCAGCTCCGTATGCTAGGGTTCAACGTCTGATCTTTTCCGCTGGTACGGCTGGCGCTCACGTCAGCCTTTTCAGCGTGTCAGGCCTCGGGGGGAATACATGGTGTCTTCCCCTGTGTTGATACCACGTGCACCGGACGCCTCCTGCGCAGGCGTGTGCACCGATTTTTCCGGTACGGCCCCCGCCGTACATCGCGGCTCGTCCTTTCGCAGAAGTGACGTGCCACTTCGACTGAAAGGCACGAAGTTCGTGACCATGCTTGACGCTGCCCTGCCCGAAACCATCCAGGAGCCGGGTCCGTCCGAATTCGAGCTGCTCGGCCTGCCCAAGCCGCTCGTCAGCGGACTGGCCAGGCAGGGCATCGACAGCCCCTTCCCCATCCAGACCGCCACCATCCCCGACGTGCTGGCCGGCAACGACGTGCTCGGCCGCGGCCAGACCGGGTCCGGCAAGACGCTCGCCTTCGGGCTGCCCACCATGGCCCGCCTCGCCGGTGCCCGGCCCGCCCCGGGCCGGCCCCGCGCCATGATCCTCGTTCCCACCCGTGAGCTGGCCCTGCAGGTGCACGACGCCCTCGAGCCCCTCGGGCGCGGCCTGGGCCTGCGCATGAAGGTCGTCGTCGGCGGCATGTCCATGGGCAAGCAGATCGAGGCGCTGCGCCGCGGCGTCGACCTGGTCATCGCCACCCCCGGCCGGCTGGGCGACCTGATCAGGCAGGGCGAGTGCTCGCTGGCGGACGTCGAGGTCAGCGTCCTCGACGAGGCCGACCACATGTGCGACCTCGGCTTCTTCCCCGTCGTGACCGACCTGCTCGCGCAGACCTCGCCCGACGGGCAGCGGCTGCTGTTCTCGGCCACGCTCGACGGCGACGTCGACAAGCTGGTCCAGCGCTTCCTCAAGAACCCGATCACGCACTCCGTGGCGCCCGCGACCTCCCCGGTCGACACGATGGAGCACCACGTGCTGCAGGTGACGCGCGACGACAAGTTCGACGTCGCCGCCGCCATCGCCAACCGCGAGGGGCGCACGATCATCTTCGTCCGCACCCAGCACGGCGTCGACCGCCTGTGCAAGCAGCTGGCCAGGGTCGGCGTCAAGTCCGGCGGCCTGCATGGCGGCAAGCGGCAGAACCAGCGCACCCGCATCCTGGCGGAGTTCCGCGAGGGCTCCGTCAACGTGCTCGTGTGCACCGACGTGGCCGCGCGCGGCATCCACGTCGACAACATCTCGCTGGTCCTGCACGTCGACCCGCCGCAGGACCACAAGAGCTACCTGCACCGCGGTGGCCGTACGGCGCGCGCCGGCGAGAAGGGCACCGTGGTCACGCTCGTGCTGCCCAACGAGCGGCGCTCCACCGACCAGCTCACGCGGCGGGCGGGCATCCACCCGTTCCGCCTCAAGGCCACGTCGGACCACCCCCGCCTGGCCGAGGTGACCGGCGCCCGCACGCCTTCTGGCGAGTCGATCCCGGTCTGGGAGCCGGACGTGCGCAAGCCGCTGCGCCCGCGCCGCGAGGGCGGTCACGGCCCGTCCGAGCGTCGCGGCCGCCGCCCGCGCCGTGACTTCGACGGTGAGCGTCGTCCCTACCGTGACTTCGACGGGGAGCACCGTCCCCGGCGGGAACACGACGGTGAGAACCGCCCGCCCCGCGACTTCGACGCCGACCGCCGCCCGCGCCGCGACTTCGACGGTGACCGGCGGCCCCGCCGCCACGACGGAGCGCCGTCCGGCGCGAACGACCGTGGCCCGCGCGACGGCTTCCGTGCCGACGAGCGGCCCCGCGGTGGCTTCGGCGACGACCGCGGCCCGCGCGGCGGGTTCCGCGGGGACGATCGCGGTGACCGGCGTCCCTTCACCGCCGACCGGGGTGACCGTGGACGGCCGTTCTCGGGCGAGCGCCGTGACGGCGTCCGTTCGGACGAGCGCCCCCGTTCGAACGGCTTCCGTTCGGACGACCGTCCTCGCACGAACGGCTTCCGTTCGGACGACCGTCCGCGTACGAACGGCGTCCGTTCGGACGACCGTCCCCGTTCCAACGGCTTCCGTTCGGACGACCGTGGCTCCAGGGGCGGCTACCGCTCGGACGACCGCGGTTCCCGTGGTGGCTACCGCTCGGACGACAGCGGCCGCCGCTTCGGCCGCTGACCCACGGCCCCACCGGGGCCTGCCATGCCACGACTGCCCGCCGTACCCGACAAGAGGTACGGCGGGCAGTGGCGCACCGGGGGGTACCCGGCTGGCGGCGCGGGAGCCGGGGGGCGACTAGGCTTGTCACGCATGCCGGCCGAACGACGAGAGAGACCATGAAGACCTTCGAAGAGCTGTACGCCGAGCTGTCCGAGAAGGCGCGCACGCGGCCCGCGGGGTCGGGCACCGTGGCCGCGCTGGATGCAGGCGTCCATGCCATCGGCAAGAAGGTCGTCGAGGAGGCCGCCGAGAGCTGGATGGCCGCCGAGCACGAGACCAACGACAGGGCCGCCGAGGAGATCTCGCAGCTGCTCTACCACGTGCAGGTCCTCATGGTCGCCAAGGGCATCGGGCTGGACGAGGTCTACAAGCATCTCTAGGGCGCCCAGCGCCCACCCCACGAAGTCACGACATTTCCGACGAGACAGGGATGAAAGAGATGCTCCGTCTGGCAGTACCCAACAAGGGCGCCCTGAGCGATGCCGCCCAGACCATGCTCAAGGAGGCCGGCTACCGGTCCCGCAAGGACAGCAAGGAACTCGTCGTCGTCGACGAGGAGAACGGCTGTGAGCTGTTCTTCCTGCGCCCCCGCGACATCGCCGTCTACGTCGGCGAGGGCACGCTCGACGCCGGCATCACCGGCCGCGACATGCTGGTCGACTCAGGCGCGCCGGTCGAGGAGATCATGCCGCTCGGCTTCGGCGGCTCCACCTTCCGCCTGGCCGCCCCCCGCGAGACCGCCATGGCCTCGGTCAAGGACCTGGAAGGCCTGCGCGTCGCCACCTCGTACGCCGGGCTGCTCGGCAAGTACCTGGCCGACAGCGGGGTGGACGCGCGCGTCATCAAGCTCGACGGCGCCGTGGAGACCGCGATCCGGCTGGGTGTGGCCGACGCGGTGGCCGACGTCGTCGAGACCGGCACCACGCTGCGCAACGTCGGCCTGGAGGTGTTCGGCGAGCCGATCATGTACTCCGAGGCCGTGCTGATCAGGCGCAACGAGCCGTCGGGGCTGGACCAGCTGGTGCGCCGCCTGCAGGGCGTCATCCACGCCCGCGACTACGTGATGATGGACTACGACATCCGCGCCGAGCGCATCGAGGAGGCCACCGCGCTGGCCCCCGGCATGGAGGGGCCGACGGTCTCCCCGCTGCACCGCGAGGGCTGGGTCGCCGTGCGCGTCATGGTGCCGCGCAAGGGCCACCAGCAGGTGATGGACCAGCTCTGGGAGATCGGCGCAAGGGCCATTCTGGTCACCGATATCTACGCCTGCCGCGTGTGAGTACTGTCCGCTAGGTCACGAATGCGGCGGGCATAACGTAGCCGTGCGTGACGAGCTGCTTGCCCGCCGTGGTCTCCTCTTCAGTGCCGCACTGATCACCGGCTCCGCGCTCACCGGAGCCGCCGTCCTGTCCGACTCCCGCCCCGTCTCGGCCGCCCAGGCCTGGGCCGCGCTGCGCGACGGCAACCGGCGCTGGGCGGGCGGCGGCGCCCGCCGCCCCCGCCTGGACCCCGACCGGCGCCGCCAGGTGGCCACCGGCCAGTCGCCGTACGCCGTCGTGCTGTCGTGCATCGACTCCCGGGTGCCGCCCGAGGCCGTCTTCGACGCGGGCCTGGGCGACCTGCTCGTGGTCCGTACGGCGGGCCACACCACCGACCCGCTGGTGACCGCCGCCGTGCAGTACGGCCCCCAGGATCTGCGGGCACCGCTGGTCGTCGTGCTCGGCCACCAGCGCTGCGGCGCGGTCACCGCGGCCGCCACCGCGCTGCGGGAGGGCACCACGCTGCCGGGGGAGCTGCAGCGGATCGTGGAGGCGCTGCGCCCCGTCTACACCGACGACGTCGAGGAGATGATCAAGGCGAGCACCGTGCACACGGTCGCCCGGCTGCGCTCGGACCCGCTGCTGCGCGGCAGGACCGCGGTGATCGGCGCCTACTACAGCCTCGACAGCGGCCTGGTGACCCGGGTGGCCTGACAAATGTCACAGTGAACCCCGGATGGACGGCACTAAGCGATCGCGATCATCGCCCCTAGCGTCTATTCCATGAACGCCATCGTGTTCGACCGCGTCAGCAAGAACTACGGGGACGTGCTTGCCGTCGACGGTCTCTCCCTCTCCATCGAGCCCGGCAAGACCGTGGCCCTGCTCGGCCCCAACGGCGCAGGGAAGTCCACCTCCATCAACATGCTGCTCGGGCTGCTGCGCCCCGCCAAGGGCGCCATCAGCGTGTTCGGGCACACCCCCGACCAGGCCGTGGCCGCCGGCGAGATGGGCGCCATGCTGCAGAGCGGTCAGCTCATCCCCGAGCTGTCGGTCCAGGAGCTGATCGAGCTGGTCCGCCGGCTCTATCCCAACCCCCTGCCGCTGGAGGACATCCTCAAGCTGGCCGACCTCACCGACCTGGTCAAGCGCCGCGCCAACAAGCTGTCGGGCGGGCAGACCCAGCGCGTCAGGTTCGCGTTGGCCATCGCGGGTGCGCCGCGGGTCCTGGTGCTCGACGAGCCGACCGCCGCCATGGACGTGGAGTCGCGGCTGCGCTTCTGGGAGAGCATGCGCGCCTACGCCGCCGAGGGCAGGACCGTGCTGTTCGCCACGCACTACCTGGAGGAGGCCGACGAGTACTCCGACCGGGTCATCGTCATCGCCAGGGGCGTCGTGGTCGCCGACGGCACCGCCACCGAGATCAAGGCCGGAGTCGGCGGGAACACGGTCCGCTTCACCCTCGGCGATCAGGCGGCGGCCGGGCTCGACCTGCTGCCCGGCGTCACCGCCGTGGAGCTCACCGGCGGGGTCGCCACGCTGCGCACCTCCGACACCGACGCCACCGTCGCCGCCCTCTACCGCGGCACCACCCTCGACGTTCGCGGCCTGCAGCTCGGCGGCGCCGACCTCGAGGACGCCTTCCTCGCCCTCACCCGGGAGTCCTGATGCTCTACTACGCCAAGACCGAGGCGCTGCGCATGCTGCGCAACCGCCGCTACATCATCTTCGTCATCGCCTTCCCCGTCGTGTTCTACCTGATCAACGCCAACATCTACGGCCAGCAGAAGACCGACGGCGGCGTGACCGTGGCCACCTACCTGCTGGTGTCGATGGCCGCGTACGGCGCGCTTGCCTCGTCGATGATGAGCTCGGCGGTGCCGTGGGCGCAGGAGCGCCAGTCGGGCTGGCTGCGCCAGCTGCAGATCACGCCGCTGCCCAGCTGGGCCATCATCGTGACCAAGCTGGGCACCGCGCTGCTGCTCGTGCTGCCGTCGCTGCTGCTGGTCAGCCTGGCCGCGGTGCTGCAGCAGGGCGTGTCCATGCCGGTGAGCCGCTGGGTGCCGCTGCTGCTCGCGCTGTGGATCGGCGCCATCCCGTTCATCGCGGTGGGGCTGACCATCGGCTCGCTGTTCGGCCCCGACGCCGCCCAGCCCGCCTCGATGATCTGCATGTTCGCCCTGGCGCTGCTCGGCGGGCTGTGGTTCCCGGTGGACGTGATCGGCGGCACGATGAAGTCCATCGCCCACCTGATGCCGTCCTACCACTACGCCAACCTGGGCTGGACCATCATCGCCGGCGGCGGCGTCCCCATGACCGACCTGCTCATCGTGCTCGGGTGGGCCGTCGTGCTCGGCGGCGTGGCGACCTACGCCTACCGGCGGGCTACTGTTCGGGCATGAGCTTCGCAGACAAGCTGACCTTCGGCGGTGCGGACGGCGTTCCCAACCGCCGCAGGCGGCTGTTCGGCGTCTCGATCGGGCTGGTCTACGTGCTGTTCCCGATCAGCTCGCTGCTGTCGGGCCAGGTCACGGGCGTCAAGGCGGTGTGGGGGGCGCTGTCGATCGTGGCGTTCCTGGTCAGCTACATCGCCACCACGCTCAGCCCGCGAACCTTCTACGAGCGCGGCAGGTGGACCTACCAGCTGCTGGGCGTCACCACGGCCATCGCGGTGGTCTCCGCGCTGGTCTTCGGCGACACGTGGCTGACGCTGCCCGTCTTCACCGTGGTGCTCTACAGCTTCACCCTCCAGCCGCGCGGGGCGCTGGTGGGCATGGTCGGGATGCTGGCCGCGGTGATCGCCGCCGGACTGCTGTCAGCGTCCGAACCCGGCGAGATCGTCATCTTCGGCGTCCAGGTGGTCACGCTCGGCCTGCTGTTCATTGGCGTGCGCAACACCCGGGTGCTGGCCCAGCAACTGCGCGACGCGCAGGGCGAGGTGGCCAGGCTGGCCGCCGCCGACGAGCGGCTGCGCATCGCCCGCGACCTGCACGACCTGCTCGGCCACAGTCTGTCGCTGATCGTGCTGAAGAGCGAGCTGGCGGGCCGCCTGGCGGAAGACTCGCCCACGGTGCTGCGCGAGGTACGCGACATCGAGTCGGTGGCCAGGCAGGCGCTGGTCGAGGTCCGCGAGGCCGTCACCGGCTACCGCCAGCGCAGCCTGCCGGAGGAGCTGGACAACGCCCGCGCGGTGCTGCGCGCCGCGGGCGTCGAACCCCACGTCAAGGTCTCGGGCACGCCGCTGCCCGACCTGCTCGACGGTCTGCTGGGCTGGGCCGTGCGCGAGGGCGTCACCAACGTCGTACGGCACGCCGGGGCGAAACGGTGCGAGATCGAGGTGACGTACGACGGAAAAGCCGCCACCCTGGAGATCATGGACGACGGACGCGGCGCAGAGCCGCGGCAGCCGGGCAGCGGGCTGTCCGGCCTCAGCGAACGGGTACTGGGCGCGGGCGGCTCGGTGACGGCGGGCCGCGCCCCGAAGGGCGGCTTCGCGCTGAAGGTGCGGGTGCCGGCGTGCGTGGAGGCGCCCGCGTGATCAGAGTCGTGCTGGCCGAGGACCAGGGAATGGTCCGCGGCGCTCTCGCCTCGCTGCTCGGCCTGGAGCCCGACATCGAGGTCGTCGGGGAGGCCGCCAACGGCGAGGAGGCGGTCGCCGTCGTCCTCAGGCAGGGGCCGGACATCGCGCTGCTCGACATCGAGATGCCGGTGCTGGACGGCATCGGCGCGGCGGCCAGGATCGCGGCGGAGGCGCCCGGGTGCCGGGTGATGATCCTGACCACGTTCGGCAGGCCCGGCTACCTGCGCAACGCGATGGAGGCCGGCGCGGTGGCCTTCCTGGTCAAGGACAGCCCGGCACGGGACCTGGCCGCGGCCATCCGGCGGGTGCACGCGGGGGAGCGGGTCATCGACCCAGCCCTGGCCGCGGCGGCGCTGAGCGCCGGGCCCAACCCGCTGTCGGTCCGCGAGCGCGACGTGCTGGCCGCCGCCGCCGACGGCTCGACCATCGGCGACATCGCCAGGAAACTGCACCTGTCGGAGGGCACGGTGCGCAACTACCTGTCGTCGGCCATCCAGAAGACGCACGCCCGCAACAGGATCGCCGCCGTGCAGCGCGCCCAGTCCCAGGGCTGGCTCTAGCGGCTCAGGTGAGCGCGGCCACGGCCTTGACCGCCTGGTCGACCTGCTCGGGCGTGGTGACGATGCTGGTACCGAAGCGCAGGAGCGACTGGCTGTAGGGCGTCGAGCTGGCCACGATCCCGGCCTGGCGCAGGCGGTCGACGGCTTCGAAGGGGTTCAGCCCGTCGACCGCGCAGCACACCACGCCCGCCGACAGCTCGGGGGCGAGGGGGGTAGCGAGTTGGACGTTCGCCAGCCCCGACAGCCCCTGTTTGAGCCGGGTGGCCAGCTCCTGGGTGCGCTGCTGGACGCGGCCGGCGCCGATGGCCGCGTGGAAGGCGAAGGCCTCCGGCATCGCCCAGCGGTGCTCGAACGCCTTGAACCCGCCCGGCGTGACCAGCTCCGCGGTCGTGGCCTTGGGCGGCGTGCCCAGCTGCCAGGACTCGAACGACGCCTGACCGAAGCTGGTGATCACCGGGGACAGCGCCTCCCAGGCCCTGCCCCACAGGATGCCGGTGCCACGCGGCCCGAACAGCCACTTGTGCGCGCCGCTGGCCAGGAAGTCGCAGCCGAGCTCGTCCACCTGGTCGGCCATGGCGCCGAACCCGTGCACGCCGTCCACGCACAGCAGCGCCCTGTCGCGCTCGTCGCGGCCCTTGTTGGCCTCGGCGAGCATGTCGGCGATGGCCCTGATCGGCAGCCGGACCCCGGTGCTCGAGTGCACCCAGGTCACCGCCACCACCCGGGTGCGCGGCCGCAGCCCGGCCTTCAGGCTGGACACGATCCGGTCGGCCGAGGACCGCGCCGGGTCGTCGTAGAGCCTGACCCGGCGCACGCGCGCCCCCGTGCGCTCGGCCAGCAGCCGCAGCCCCTCGTGGGTGGCCAGGAAGTCGTGCTCGGTGGTCAGCACGTCCTGGCCCGGCAGCAGCCTCATCCCGGAGTAGAGCAGGCCCAGGCCCATCGTGGTGCTGTCGGTGAGCGCCACGTCCTGCTCGCGCGCGCCCAGGTGCCGCGCGGCGGCCTGCCGTACCGTCGCATCGGGGTTGTCCTGGCCGGGCGGGAGGTATTCGGGGTCGGCGTCCAGCGCCGCCCTGTGCCGCGCGATGGCCGTCCTGACTGGCGCGGGGGCAGGGGCCAGCACGAACGCCGCGAACTGGGCGAGCTTCGGATCGAGCGCGAACTGCGCCCGCACCGAGTCCCACGCGCGCGGATCGAACGACGGAGACGGCGCGGGCGCGGGGGTGGCGGAGGTGCACGCGGCCACTCCTGCCAGCACCCCCGCGCCGAGCAGCGCCCTTCTGTTCAGCTGCATGATCTGTTCATAACTCAGCCGCGCATCGCCGACACCTGTCTGATCAGATCGGATACGCGGACGATGCCCAGGCACCGGTTGAGCTCGTCGGTCACCACCAGATCGTCGTAGACGCGGCCGGTGTCGCGGCCGGCCGCCTGCATGGCCGCCACCGCCGGGGTCGTGCGTGGAACGGTCCGCGGCGGATCGGCCAGGCGCCTGGCGGGCTTGGTGCCGTGCAGCGCGTGCCCGTAGCGGGCGGCGAACGACAGCAGGAAGCGGGAGCGATCCAGGCTGCCCTTGGGCCGCTGGTACTCATCCACCAGGATCACGCTGGTGATGGTGGGCTCGTTCCCGAAGGCGGCCATCGCCTCCTCGGCGTTGGCCTGCTCCGGCAGCGTCACCGCGGGCAGCAGCAGCTCCTGCACCCGCGGGCCCAGCATGATCGCGGCAGGCGACTCGTCGGGCGTGGGCAGCGGCACCCGCACCCGGCCGTCGGGGCCCGGCGTCAGCAGCGGCCCGCTCGCCATCCGCACGCCCCAGCCGCGCAGCACGGACAGCTGGGCCTCACGCTCGACGCCGTTGGCCAGCGCGTGCGCGCCCAGCCCGCGCGCCAGCGCCACGACGGACCTGGTCACCGCGCCGGCACGGTGGTCGCCGGGGAGCCGGTCGACCAGCTCGGGCGACAGCGCCAGCAGGTACGGCGCGGCGTCGGCGACCTGGTCGAGCGGGACGCTGCCCGCCCCCACGCCGCCGAAGGCCAGCAGGTAGCCGATCGTCCGCAGGCCGTCCAGGCCCACCTTGAGCAGCTGCCGCTCGCCGGGCCCGCAGGAGCCGGTGATCAGCAGGGTGACGTCGCGCGGATGCCGTCCGGCGCGCCGCACCGTCTCGTGCAGCGGCGCCAGCGACCCGGCCCCCGAGAGCACGACTCCGACGGGCAGCTCCAGCATCAGCGGGAGGCGTACCGAGGGGAGGTTTCCCTCGGCATCCACGGCCACGTGCAGTGCGATGACCGCCCCGGTGTCGAGATCTATCACGGGGCCGGTGAGCAGGGAAGACACGAGGCGATGATGGAGTTTCCGCTATTTCGGCGAAACCCCTGAGAGCCGAAGTTCACACATATTTCCCACGAAGTTGGGGGGAATCCCGTTCGGTTCATCCGCGTCCTGTCAAGTCCTGTTACGGCAGGCCTTACTTCGGCTGGGCCCCGACCTTGGATGGTCCGACAGGCCTCACTTCGGCTGGCGTCCCGACCTTTGCCGGCCGCACTTCGGCTGGGGTGCCGGCCTTTGCAGGTACGGCAGGCCACCCCACCGGCCGCCCGCCGCACTTCGGCCGGGGGCCCGCGTCCGGCGATTCCGGCGAGTCGGCGCCGCTTCCCGCCGCCACGGCGCACGGAACCCGCCGGGGTGGGGGCGGGACCCGGGCCGGACAGGGGTGGGTTTGGACGCGCCGTAACGGCGGGGACCCGTGTGCCCGAATGGCGTGGATGTGACAGGCGGGCACGGGCGGCGGCGGGGAGCGGGTGGGGCGGCTTGCCGTACATTCGTCAAGGACCTGACAGGGAGTCGGGAACACGACAGGGAGGACAGGTGGCGCGGGAGGCCAAGGGCGGCGGGCGGTGGGTGGAGGTCGCGCCCGAGCGGCTGCACCGATGGATCGACGGGTTCGCCGAGCGGCACGGGCCCTTCGAGGCCACCGGAGACCCGCTACAGGTCCGGCTCGTGGCGGCCGACGGGGCCGTGGCCGAGATGAGCGTGCCGTTCCCGCCGATGGAGAGCGGCCCGCCGTACATTTCCCGATTTGTCGCCCATGCCCGGGCGGACAGGGACATAGGCGTCGTCCTGGTCCGTCAGGGAGGCTATGCCGCGGGCGTGTTCCACGGGGCCGAGCTGGTCGCCTCCAAGGTGGGCTCCCGCCTGGTCCAGAGCAGGACGGCGGCCGGCGGCTGGTCGCAGCAGCGCTTCGCCAGGCGGCGCCGCAACCAGGCCGCGCAGGCCTTCGAGAGCGCCGCCCAGACCGCCGTCCGGGTGCTCTCCCCGCACCTGGACAGCCTGACGGCGGTGGTGTTCGGCGGAGATCACAGGGCCGTCGACGCCCTGCGTGCCGACCGGTCGATGGCCCCGCTGTTCGCCCTGGAGTCCGAGCCCTTCCTGGTGGTGCCCGACCCCCGGCTGGCCGTCCTCAAGGACACGCCCCGGCTGTTCAGGGCCGTCAGGATCCGGATACTGGACTGAAGTCCGCCGATGAACGTCTTCGCCTGCCGTCCGGCCGAACTGCCCGCCGAGGTCTCCGCTCAGCCGTCGCTGATGCTTGACAGAATGGGCGCGCGGGATTATTAGCGGCCGAGTCGGCCGTTAATCCTTAGACTGATCGGCGCCGGCAAGCCGTCGAGCCCCCAATCACTGTAGCCAGGAGTGCTCCATCCCCATGATCATTGCCAGTGACATCGAGCTGCGCGCGGGCTCGCGGCTGCTGATCGAGAAGGCCACCTTCCGCGTCAACCCCGGCGACAAGGTCGGCCTGGTCGGCCGCAACGGCGCGGGCAAGACCACCCTCACCAAGGTCCTGGCCGGCGAGGGCCTGCCGGCCGGCGGCGCCGTCACCACCAGTGGCAGCGTCGGCTACCTGCCGCAGGACCCGCGCACCGGCGACCTGCAGGTGCTGGCCCGCGACCGCATCCTGTCGGCCCGCGGGCTTGACGAGGTGCTGCGCAAGCTGCGCGCCGCCGAGCTCGGCATGACCTCCGCCGACGAGCGCACCCGCGAGAAGGCCGTCAGGCAGTACGGCAGGCTCGACGACCAGATGCACGTCCTGGGCGGCTACTCCGCCGAGGCCGAGGCGGCCTCCATCGCCTCCAGCCTCGGGCTGCCCGACCGGGTGCTCGGGCAGCCGCTGGAAACCCTGTCCGGCGGGCAGCGCAGGCGCGTGGAATTGGCCCGCATTCTTTTCAGCGGTGCGGAAACTCTCCTACTTGACGAGCCGACAAACCACCTTGATGCGGACTCAATCGGGTGGCTTCGTGATTTTTTGCGATCTCATCAGGGCGGCTTGGTGATCATCAGTCACGATGTTGGCCTTCTTGAAGCGACGGTCAACAAGGTCCTGCACCTGGACGCCAACCGCTGCGTGATCGATCACTACAACGTCGGCTGGAAGGCCTATCTCGCCCAGCGCGAGACCGACGAGAAGCGCAGAAAGCGCGAGCGCGCCAATGCCGAGAAGCAGGCCGGCGCGCTGCTGGCGCAGGCCGACAAGATGCGCGCCAAGGCCACCAAGGCCAAGGCCGCGCAGGACATGATGCGCCGCGCCAACCGGCTGCTGTCCGGCACCGAGGAGGAGCGCAAGTCCGACAAGGTGGCCAAGCTGCGCTTCCCTGACCCGCTGCCGTGCGGCCGCACTCCGCTGATGGCGCAGGGCCTGTCCAAGTCCTACGGCTCGCTGGAGGTCTTCACCGACGTCGACGTGGCCATCGACCGCGGCCACCGGGTGGTCATCCTCGGGCTCAACGGCGCGGGCAAGACCACGCTGCTGCGCGTGCTCGGAGGGGTCGAGACACCCGACACGGGAGAGGTCAGGCCAGGTCACGGCCTCAAGGTCGGCTACTACGCGCAGGAGCACGAGACCCTGGACGCCGACCGCACGCTGCTGGAGAACATGCGTTCGGCCGGAGGCGAGTTCACCGACACCGAACTGCGCAAGGTGCTCGGCTCGTTCCTGTTCACCGGCGACGACGTGGACAAGCCCGCGGGGGTCCTGTCGGGCGGCGAGAAGACCCGGCTCGCACTGGCGATCCTGGTGCTGTCAAGTGCGAACGTACTCCTGCTCGATGAGCCCACGAACAACCTCGATCCGATCAGCCGCGAGCAGGTTCTGAACGCTCTGAGGACCTATTCAGGAGCAATCGTCCTGGTCACGCACGACGAGGGTGCCGTTGATGCCCTTTCACCGGATAGGGTGATCTTGCTACCTGACGGAACTGAAGACGCATGGAGCGACGAATTTTCCGATCTTGTGGCACTTGCCTGATCTTAATTTGAGTGGGTACGGATCTTTTCCCGTGGAGTAGGTAGCCGATCCCGCTGAAATGACTGATCATGGCGGAGTAACGCTGCGGAAGTCCGGCACTACAGGAGGTACTCGTGGCCGAGACACTGAAGAAGGGCACCCGGGTCACCGGGGCCGACCGGGAAAAACTGGCCGGCGATCTCAAGAAGCGCTACGCCGCGGGTGAGAGCATCCGCGCCCTGGCCGCTTCGACCGGCCGGTCCTACGGGTTCATCCACCGCATCCTGAGCGAGTCCGGCGTGACTCTGCGGGGACGCGGCGGGGCGACTCGAGGCAAGTCCAAGCGCTGACGGCCGCCTCGGAACGTGCGACCGCAGCCGCTCGTCCCTAGTCAGCCACCGTCGCGCCCGGGCCAGAATCATATTCTGTAAGCTCGGGCGCGACGGCTCAGTGCGGACAGGAGCAGGCGATGGCGGAAGCACAGGCGCAACAGCGCGGGGGGTTCGCGGAGGCCGATGGTGGCCTGCGTTACGAGGTGGACGGTGAGATAGCGACGATCACGCTGGACCGGGCAGAGAAGCGGAACGCACAGACGTTCGCGACCTGGTCGGCCCTGGCCCGCATCGGCGAGAACATGCCGGAGCAGGTGCGCGTCGTCGTCGTGAAAGGTGAGGGACCGTCCTTCTCGGCAGGAATCGACCTGCGGATGTTCACACCTGAGGGGGTGCCGGGAGAGGGGTCGTTCGGTTCGACCGCCAAGCTCCCGAACGAGACGTTCGAGCAGCGGCTCGGGCAGGCCCAGCAGGGTTTCCTATGGCTGCGCCGACCGGAGATCGTCTCCATCGCGGCCGTGCAGGGGCACGCGATCGGCGCGGGGTTCCAACTGGCGCTCGCCTGCGATCTGCGGATCGTCGCGGACGACGTCAAGTTCTGCATGAAAGAGCCGGCTCTGGGGCTGGTGCCCGATCTGACCGGGACCAAGCCGCTGGTGGAGCTGGTCGGCCTGGCCAAGGCCATCGACATCTGCCTGACGGCCAGGATCGTGGAAGCCGACGAGGCGCTGCGGATAGGCCTCGCGGAGAAAGTGGTCGCAGGGGGCGACCTGGCGAAAGCCGTAGAAGACAAGATCGCGGAGCTGCTGTCGGTCAACAGGGACGCGGCGGTGGCGACCAAGCGACTCCTCCAGGGAGCGCGATCGCGTTCCCTGGAGGAGCAGAGCAGGGCGGAAGGCCTGGAACAGGCCAAGCGCCTCAGAGCGCTCTTCGGTTGATCACGCGGGTTTGATTACGCGGTGAGCTGATCGGGGAATCGCGAGGCCCTCTGGCACGCTGTGCGGGGTGGAGAAGGGATCCCCTCGATGGCGATGATGGGCGGGGGCTTCGGCCCCCACGCGATGATGTCGTTGCGCCGCGACAACTCGGTGGTCAAGGAGCGCCTCAAACCCGGCACGGTTCGGCGCATCGCCAGGTACGCCAGGCCGTACCTGTGGCAGATCACGGCCTTCCTGCTGCTGGTGGTCGTGGGCGCGGTCATCGTGGTCGTCAACCCGCTGCTGATGAAGGCGATCATCGACGACGGCATCCTGCCGAAGAACGGCCGCGTCGTGATCGGGCTGGCGGTCGCGATCGGCGTGCTGGCGCTGGTGAGCGCCGGGCTGACGCTGGCGCAGCGGAGGTTCTCCGTGCGCATCGGCGAGGGGCTGATCTACGACCTGCGCACCGAGGTGTTCGACCACGTCCAGCGCATGCCGGTGGCCTTCTTCATGCGCGCGCAGACCGGCGCGCTGGTCTCCCGGCTCAACTCCGACGTCATCGGCGCGCAGCGGGCGCTGACCTCCACGCTGTCGTCGGTGGTCTCCAACGTCATCAGCCTCGTCCTGGTGCTCGGCGCCATGATCGCGCTGTCGTGGCAGGTGACGCTGGGCGCGCTGGTACTGCTGCCGATCTTCATCGTGCCCGCCAAGTACGTCGGCCGCCGCATGTCCGCACTCACCCGCGAGCAGATGCAGCTCGACGCCGAGATGAGCTCGGTCATGACCGAGCGTTTCAACGTCGCCGGCGCGATGGTCGCCAAGCTGTACGGCAGGCCGCGCGAGGACGGCGAGATGTTCGGCAGCCGCGCCGCCCGGGTCCGCGACGTCGGCGTGACCGTGGGCATGTACGGCACGATCTTCGGCGTGGCGCTCGGCCTGGTCGCCTCGCTGGCCACGGCCCTGGTCTACGGCATCGGCGGCGTGCTGGCCGTGGACGGCGCCTTCGAGCTGGGCACCCTGGTGGCGCTGACCGCGCTGCTTGCCCGCCTGTACGGGCCACTGACGTCGCTGTCGAACGTGCACGTGGACGTGATGACCGCGCTGGTCAGCTTCGACCGGGTCTTCGAGATCCTGGACCTGAAGCCGATGGTGTCGCAGAAGCCGGACGCCCGCCCGATCCCCGACGGGCCCGTCTCGATCGAGTTCGACGACGTCCGCTTCCGCTACCCGGCCGCCGAGGACGTGTCGCTGGCCTCGCTGGAGTCCGTCGCCAGGCAGGACACGGGGCCCTCGAACCCGGTGCTGAAGGGCGTGTCGTTCACCGCCAAGCCCGGTCAGCTCATCGCGCTGGTCGGTCATTCGGGGGCGGGCAAGACCACGATCACCTCGCTGGTGTCGCGGCTCTACGACGTCGACGAGGGCGCCGTGCGGATCAACGGGCTCGACGTGCGCGACGCCACGCTCGACTCGCTGCGCGAGACCGTGGGAGTGGTCATGCAGGACGCCCATCTCTACCACGACACGATCGGAGCCAACCTGCGTTACGCCAGGCCGGAGGCCACCGAGGAGGAGATCTGGGACGCGCTCAGGGCCGCGCAGATCGGCGAGCTGATCGAGTCGCTGCCCGAGCAGCTCGACACCGTGGTGGGCGAGCGCGGCTACCGGCTGTCCGGCGGCGAGAAGCAGCGACTGGCGCTGGCCAGGCTGCTGCTGAAGGCGCCGCGCGTGGTGGTGCTCGACGAGGCCACCGCGCACCTGGACTCCGAGTCCGAGGCCGCCGTGCAGCAGGCGCTCAAGACCGCCCTGGCAGGCCGTACGTCGCTGGTGATCGCGCACCGGCTGTCGACGATCAGGGAGGCCGACGAGATCCTGGTGGTGCAGGACGGGCGGATCGCCGAGCGGGGCGGGCACGAGGAGCTGCTGCAGCGCGACGGGCTGTACGCCGAGCTGTACCGCACCCAGTTCAGCTCGTCAGGTAGCCCAGCCGGGTGAGCTCCTGCCTGGCCACCTTCTGCACCAGCTCCAGTTCGTCGGTGCGGAGCCGGCTGCGCCACGAGCCCACCTTGGGGATCCGCCTGCCGTACAGGGCGACCTTGGAGATGCGCGACTCCAGGAACTCCGAGACGGAGGCGATGGTCTTGGCGGGCTGCAGGACGAGGTCCTCGTAGCGCAGGGTCAGCAGCTGCTCGGCGGGCAGCTCGCGGCGCAGGGAGGCGCTCAGGCGGACCGCGCTGCGCCAGCGCAGGGCGCTCTTGCCGGCCGGCGGCATGCCCTTCCAGCGCTCGCGGTGCTCGTCGCGGTTGACGCCCAGGAACGGGTTGGGGAACTCGGTGTGGTCGCTCAGCATGACCGGCTTGAACCAGGCCAGGCAGGCCGGGTCGTTCAGCATGTCCACGGCCACGTCCCTGCCGTCGCGGATGAGCTGCACGAAGCGCGCGTCGGGGAAGGCGCGGTACAGCACCTCGGCGCTGTAGAGCAGGTCGGGGCTGGCGTCGCCGAAGCGGACGACGGTGTTGGTGGACACGCACGGGCCGAGCCCGGTCACGCCGCCGGCCTCCCTGCACGGCGCCGCGCACAGCCCGCACGAGCCGGGCAGCACCTGCCAGGCCTCGGCCAGCGCGTCGCGCAGCACGCGGGCGGCGCCCGAGCTCTGACCGATGGACGGCTTGCGGGCGAAGGCGTACACCACGTGCGCCACCGACGCGCGGCCCATCGTCAGGTGGAAGCCGGGTGATCGTTTCAGGGCACGGGCAAGCAGGTCCGCGCCGGAATGCGGGGCTCCCAGCAGGAAGACCGGCCGGCGGACCTTGATGCCGTTGACCACGAGGATGTGGGGCGGAAGTCGCATACAGCATGCAAGTGTGACACCGTTTGCCTCGTGAGCGAGCCACTGCCCATCCGCCCTGGTGACACCGTGGCCGTGGTGTCGCCGTCGGGAACGCCCGACGCCATCCGGCTCAAGCGCGGCGTGGAGCGCTTGGAGAGCCTGGGGCTGAAGGTGGTGGTCGGCGCGCACGTGCTCGACCGCCAGGGCCTGGCCTACCTGGCGGGCCCCGACGCGGTCCGCGCCGGCGACCTGCAGTCCGCCTGGTGCGACCCGGCCGTCACCGCGGTCTTCTGCTCGCGCGGCGGATACGGCGCGGCCAGGCTGCTCGACCTGCTCGACTGGGCCGCGATGCGGGCCGCGGGACCCAAGACGCTGATCGGCTCGAGCGACATCACCGCGCTGCACCACGCCTTCTCCTTCGAGCTCGGCTGGCCCACCCTGCACGGCCCGATGCCCGCCTGCGAGACCCTCGCCGGCGAGCGCCGCCCCGAGCCGCGCACCTGGGACAACCTCCAGGCCGCCCTGTACGGCAAGCCGCACCCGATCGTGGGCGACAGGGTGCTGGCGCCCGGGCGGGCCCAGGGCGTCCTGGCGGGCGGCAACCTGGCGCTGCTCGCCTCGATGTGCGGGACCCGGTACCACCCGACCTTCGAGGGCAAGATCGTGCTCCTGGAGGACATCGGTGAAGACCCCTACCGCATCGACCGGATGCTGACCCAGCTGCTGCACGCCGGGGCCTTCCGCGGGGTCCGCGGGATCGCGCTGGGTTCGTGGGTGGACTGCGGAGACCCTTACCCTGTGCTACTCGACAGGCTCGCTCCACTGGGGGTTCCGATCGTCGCAGGACTGGCAGTAGGCCATGGATCGCCGCAGTTGAGTGTGTGGCTTGGGACTCTTGGGGTTATCGATACCGAATCGTGCTCGCTGGCTGGTCGGTTCCGCGACGAGGACCAGGCAAGGTAGAGACACGCCTCGGGACAAATCGGACAAGGGGGACACGGCGCGTGAAATTCTTCGAGCGTGACCGAGAGCCCTCGCGGCGCCCCATCGAGGACGTCGACCTGGACTCGCTGCTCGCGCTCGTGGCCGACTCGCTCGGTTACACCTGTGAATTCGCCCAGGACGGCGCGACGATGACGCTGCGCGGCGGTACTCCGGCATGGGACACCGTGCTCGCCCGCCCCGCGACCGGTCTTTCCCAGCGCCCGGCGGAGATCCTCGTCAGGCTCACGGGGTTGCGCCGCGAGGCGGGGCGCAGGGCCCGCGAGGACTGGCCCATGCTCGTCTCCGAGCACGTGTCGCACGCCGTGGCCGCGGCCGGCGAGCACGTGGACGTCTGCGACCTGGACCAGGTCCGTCCGCTGCTGCGCACCCGGATCGACCAGGTGGACGAGATCGCGGACCTGACCCGGGTGGTGGGCCGCCACCTCAACGCCGACCTGGTGGAGCTGCTCACCGTCGGCACCCGCCCGGTGCGCCCCGAGCAGGCCGGTTGCTGGCCTGTGCCCTCCGGGCAGGCGCTGGAGCTGGCGGTGTCCAACGTGCACGCCGACGAGAAGCTCACCACCGAGACGATCGAGCTGTCGGGCACGCCCGTCATCCGCCTGACGGGCCGCACCCCGGCCACGGCCACCCACCTGCGCTGGCTGGCCGACTACGTTCCCGTGCCCGATGACGGTGTGCTGGTGGTGCTGCCCGATCCCTACACGCTGCTGATCCACCCGGTGGACGGCATCGGCGTGGTCCGCGCGCTCGAGCGCCTGCGGGTCCACGCGGCCAGGGTCAACGGGCTCAGCGACCAGGTCTACTGGTGGCACGGGTCGCAGCTCACGCGCATCAGGGCGGACATCGTCTTCCAGGACGGCCAGACCCGCCTCGTGGTCGCCCCGCCCCCGGAGTTCGCCCGCGTCCTGGCGCGCCTGGCCGTCTAGCCCGTACCCGAGACCTGACCGTCAGGACAGGGCGCGGGCGGCCAGGACGAGGGGGACGTGGCTGAAGGCCTGGGGGAAGTTGCCGACCAGGCGGCCGTAGCGGGGGTCGTACTCCTCCGCCAGCAGCCCGACGTCGTTGCGCAGTTCGAGCAGCCGGTCGAACAGCTGCGCCGCCTCCTCCTTGCGCCCCTGCATGGCCATCACCTCGACCAGCCAGAAGCTGCACGCCAGGAAGGCGCCCTCACCGCCCGGCAGGCCGTCCACGTCGTTGTCCTCCGCCACCGGGTAGCGCAGCACGAACCCGTCCGACAGCAGCTCCTTCTCGATGGCCGACACCGTGCCGACGATGCGCGGGTCGTCCGGCGGCAGGAAGCCGACGATCGGCATCATCAGCAGCGAGGCGTCCAGTTCGGTCGAGCCGTAGGACTGGGTGAAGGTGTTGCGGGCCGGGTCGTAGGCCTTGGCGCAGATCTCGGCGTGGATGGTCTCGCGCAGCGCCCGCCAGCGCTCGACCGGCCCCTGCCGGCCGAAGTTCTCCACGTAGCGGACCGCGCGGTCCATCGCCGCCCAGCACATGACCTTGGAGTGGGTGAAGTGCCTGCGCGGGCCGCGCACCTCCCACAGGCCCTCGTCGGGTTCGTCCCAGTGCTCCTCCACGTAGTCGAGCAGCTCGCGCTGGATCGACCAGGCCCGTTCGTCGGCGCCGAGCCCCGAGGTACGTGAGGAGTACAGGCAGGCCATCACCTCGCCGTAGACGTCGAGCTGGAGCTGCTTGACGGCGTTGTTGCCGATGCGGACCGGCCGGGAGTCCTCGTAGCCGTCCAGCCACTCCAGTTCCAGCTCGGGCAGGCGGCGCTCGCCTGCCACGCTGTACATGATCTGCAGGTCCTGGGGGCGGCCGGCGATGGCGCGCAGCAGCCAGGCCCGCCAGGCGGCGGCCTCGTCCAGGTAGCCGGAGCCGATCAGCGCGTCCAGCGTCATCGTGGCGTCCCGCAGCCAGCAGAAGCGGTAGTCCCAGTTGCGCACGCCGCCCAGGTCCTCCGGCAGCGAGGTGGTGGGCGCGGCCACGATGCCGCCGGTGGGGCCGTACGTCAGCGCCTTGAGCGTGATCAGCGACCTGACCACCGCGTCGCGGTAGGGGCCCTTGTAGGTGCATTTGGCCACCCACTCGGCCCACAGGGCCTCGGTCTCGGCCAGCTGGTCCTCGCAGTCGATCCGGGGCGGCATCGGCTGGTGCGAGGGGTGCCAGGTGAACACGAAAGGCAGCCGGTCGCCCTCCTTGACCTGGAAGGTGGCCCGGTGGGCGTAGTCGCCGCCCTTCAGCGGGACGGGGGAGTGCAGCCAGACCGAGTCGGGCCCGCCGATGGCCTGCAGGTGGCCGTCGGTGCGCCGCACCCATGGCACGATGCGGCCGTAGTCGAAGCGGACCCGCAGCTGGGTGGAGACCTCCACCGTGCCTGAGACGCCCTCGACGATGCGGACCAGGTCGGGGCTGACGTCGCGCGGCGGCATGAAGTCGATCACGCGGACCGTGCCGGTCGGGGTGTCCCACTCGCTTTCGAGGATCAGCGTGTCGGGACGGTAGCGGCGCCGGGTGGCGGGCTGGCGGCCGGTGGGGCCGATCCACCAGTGGCCGTTGCGCTCGCTGCCGAGGAGTGCGGCGAAGCACGCGGGGGAGTCGAACCTGGGCAGGCAGAGCCAGTCGATCGAACCATCCCTGGCCACCAGACCCGCCGACTGCATGTCCCCAATCAGGGCGTAGTCCTCGATCTGCATGCCTCAGACGGTACTCGCCGATCCGGAGAATTCCGATCAAGTGGGAACCATCTGGTGAAAAGTTGCGTGACGGGCCCGATCGCCAGCGCGAAGACCAGGGTCCCGATGCCGATGGTGCCGCCCAGCAGCCATCCCGCGACCAGCACGGTGAGCTGGATGACCCAGTTGGCCATCCGCACTGACAGCCCCAGCCGCACCAGACCGGTCATGACCCCGTCCCGCGGGCCGGCGCCCATACCGGCGCCGATGTACAGGACGGTCGCCAGCCCGATCGACAGCACGCCGAGCGCCAGATACAGCCCGCTCACCGCCCAGTGCCCTGGGGAGGGCAGCGCCCACAGGGCCGCGTCGGCGAACAGGCCGAGGAAGACCACATTGCTGAGGGTCCCGATCCCCGGTTTCTGCCGCAGGGGGATCCACAGCAGCATCACCAGCGCCCCGACCAGGATGATGATCGTGCCGATCGACAGCCCGGTACGCAGGGCCAGCCCCTGGTGGAAGGCGTTCCACGGGTCGTTGCCCACCCCGGACTCCACCTGGAAGCCGATGCCGAGCCCATACAGTGCCAAACCGCCATACAGGCGGACAAGTCGTGCAAACATAGTGGCCCCAGAATGGCAGGCCACCACCTTGCCAAAACAGGGCCAATAATGAAAAGTGGCCTTATGGTGCACTTGTCTGCCGGGCAGGTCGCGCGGCTCGTCGACGTGCCGCCCGGGGCCAGGCCGTACTACCGGGCCCTGGCCGACGCCGTGCGGGCGCACATTCTGGACGGCCAGATCCCCGTGCACACCCGCATGCCCGCCGAGCGGCACCTGGCCGAGACGCTGCGCGTCAGCCGTACCACCGTGACCGCCGCCTACGACCTGCTGCGCGAGCGAGGCTACCTGGAGAGCAGGCAGGGCTCCGGCAGCTGGACCGCACTGCCCGACCCGGCCACCACCGGGGACAACCCGTGGCTGGCCACCGACGACGAGGGCTTGCTCCAGCTCCACCCCGCCGCCCCGCCAGGCCCGACCGCCCTCAGGGAGGCGATGCTGGAGGCCGTCGAGGACGCGGCCAGGTACGGCATGGGCAACGGCTACCACCCGATGGGCCTGCCCGTCCTGCGGGAGCGGATCGCCGCCCACTACACCGCCCGCGGCCTGGCCACCCTCCCCGAGCAGATCCTCGTCACCACCGGCGCCCAGCACGCCATCCACTGCGCCATGGGCCTGCTGGTCGGCCCCGGCGACCCGGTGATGGTGGAGTCGCCCACCTATCCGCACGCCATCGACGCCGTCCGCGCGCGCGGAGCCCGTATCGTGCCCGTCGGCGTCTCCCACGCCGGATGGCAGGTGGACCTGGTGGCCGGGGCGATGCGGCAGTCGGCCGCCCGCATGGCCTACCTCATGCCCGACTTCCAGAACCCCACCGGCGCGCTCATGGACGACGCCACCCGCGCCGCGATCGCCGGAGCCGCCCGGCGTAACGACACCACCCTGCTCGTCGACGAGACCTGGGCCGAGCTGGCCCTGGACGAGGTGCCCGCCACCGCGCCGATGGCCGCCTTCGACACCGACAGCCGCGTCATCACCATCGGCTCGGTCTCCAAACTGTGGTGGGGCGGCCTGCGCATCGGCTGGATCCGCGCCACCACCGCGCTCGCCCGCCGCCTGGCCCAGCAGCGCGCGGCCGTGGACATCTCCAGCCCCGTGCTGGAGCAGCTGGTAGTGATGAGGCTGTTCGACCGGCTGGAGGAGACCCGGGCCGAACGCCGCCGCGCGCTGCGCGCCTCGCGCGACGCGCTCGTGCTCGCGTTGCGCGAGCACCTGCCCGAGTGGACCTACACCGTGCCACGCGGCGGTGGCACCCTGTGGGTCCGGCTGGACGAGGGCGGCGCCACCTCGCTGGCCGAGGCCGCCGTCTCCCACGGCGTACGGCTGGCACCTGGGCCCTGGTTCGGGGTGGAGGGCACGCTGGAGGGGTATCTGCGCCTGCCGTACACCCAGTCTCCGCAGATCCTCACCGAGGCGGTCACCAGGATCGCGGCGGCCCGCGCCCGCGGGCCCGTCGCCGGGGTCAGGACTCCCGACACGCTCATTCCGTTGGTTTGACGCCGCGGGCCAGCGGGGCGCGCCAGCCGTATCGCATGGCGGCGATGCGCAGCAGGAACGCCAGCACCGCCGAGGCCAGGACGGCGGGCCAGCCGTGCAGCCCGGCCGTGTACAGCCCCGCCATGGCCGCGGAACCGGCCATGGCGGGCACCGCGTAGAGCTGGCGGTCGTACAGCAGCGTCGGGATCTCGCCGGCCAGCACGTCGCGCAGGATGCCGCCGCCGACGGCCGTGGTGACGCCGAGCAGCGCGGCGTGCAGCGGGCTCAGCTCGTAGATCAGCGCCTTCTCGGTGCCGACCGCGCAGAACAGGCCGAGACCGGCCGCGTCGAGCACCAGGATGGCCGGCATCAGCCTGGCCACGTGCGGATGCCAGAACACCACGATGACCGTGGCCACGATCGGGGCCAGCACGTACCCCAGGCTCTGGAAGGCGGCGGGGCGGACGTTGAGGATGAGGTCGCGCACGACGCCGCCGCCGAGCGCGGTCATCCCGGCCAGCACCACCATCCCCACCACGTCCAGGCGTTTGCGCACGCCCATGAGGGCGCCGGTCAGGGCGAAGACGAAGATGCCCGCGAGATCGAGAAGTTCCGACACGTGGCAATGTCTATCGGATGGGCGGACCCGCCGGTGTGGGGTGCTCCCGCATCATCGCCCGCAGCTTGCGGGTGAAGATGAACAGCGCGATCCCGGCCACGATCGCGATCGCCGCCAGGACGAGGAAGTACGCGGGGTCGGACATGATCTCGTTGAGCCGGCCCGTCTGCCCGCCGACCGCGTCGCCCACCGACACCGCGATGAACCAGACGCCCAGCATCTGGCCCTTGAACGCGTGCGGCGCCAGCTTCGTCGTCACCGACAGGCCCACCGGGCTCAGCGACAGCTCGCCGAACACCTGGATCAGGTAGACCAGCACCAGCCACCACACGCTCACCTTGCCGCTTTCCGCCAGCAGGGCGGCCACAGCCATCACGATGAAGCTCAGGCCCACCATCAGCAGTGCGAACCCGAACTTCTGCGACGTGCTCACCCGGTTGCCCAGCTTCAGCCAGAGCGCGGCGAAGAACGGCACGAAGATCATGATGAAGAGCGGGTTGAACGACTGCGTGGCCGAGGCCTGGATGGGGATGCCGAACAGCTCCAGTGTGGTGTTGTTCTCGGCGAAGAACAGCAGCTTGCTCGGCGCCAGGTCGTAGATCATCCAGAAGATCGCGGCGGCGATGAACAGCCAGATGTAGGCCTTCATGTGCGTCCGCTCGTCCTCCGTCAGCCCGTGCTCGCCGATCATGATGTAGCCGAAGTAGGCGACCGGCACCGCCAGGATGACGACCGTCACCACCACCGTGAACGCGTCCAGCGTGAACGTGCCGGTGGCCACCCAGGCCGCCATCGCGATCACCACGGCCAGCACGATGATCGACACCAGCCGGCTGACGCGCCTGCGCTCCTCGGGCGTCAGCGGCTCGCCGGGCTTGTCGCCGACGCCGCGCAGGTTCTTGCGGCCTAGCACGTACTGCAGCAGGCCGAGCGCCATGCCGACCGCCGCCGCGCCGAAGCCCAGGTGCCAGCGGTTGCCCGCGGCCAGCGTGCCCACCACCAGCGGGGCGAAGAACGCGCCCAGGTTGATACCCAGGTAGAACAGCGAGAAGCCGGAGTCGCGGCGGGCGTCGTCCTCCTCGGAGTAGAGCTTGCCGACCATGACCGAGATGTTCGGCTTGAGCAGGCCGGTGCCCACGATGATGGTGGAGAGGCCGAGCCAGATGAAGAACGACCCGCTGACCGGGATCGCCATGCTGATGTGGCCGCACATGATGATGAACCCGCCCCAGAACACCGAACGGCGAGGCCCAAGGATCCGGTCGGCCACCCAGCCGCCCGGCAGCGCCACCAGATAGATCAGCGCCCCGTACACGCCCACCACGGCCTGTGCGGTCTGCTGGCTCATCCCCAGGCCGCCCATCGCCGGCGAGGCCGCCAGGAACAGCGCCAGGATGGCGCGCAGGCCATACCAGGAGAAGCGCTCCCACATCTCGGTGCCGAACAGGGTCGCCAGGCCCCAGGGATGCCCGAAGAACGTCCTTTCGCGCTTGTTCATGCGTGCCCCCCGACAACACATCGCGTACCTAACACGTCACTCTACGTGACAGTTGTCCCAGCTCCTTGCCGCTACCCCGTCCGCGTGGTGCGATACATGCCACTCGTGCAAGTGGATGCTTTCTGGAGGCGGATGCCATGGCCGACGTCCTCGACGTACAGGCGGAGATCGCCGATCTCATCGCCGGCCGTACCGCGTGCGAGCAACTCCGGCAGGTCGCCGAGCGACACCCCGACGCGCCCGCCTACTCCGATCCCGCCGAGGACGGCTGGGCCACGCTCAGCTACGGCCAGGCGCGCCGCCGGATCCTGGAGATCGCCGCCGGGTTCGCCGCGCTCGGGCTGGAGCCGGGTGAGGCCGTGGCGCTCATGATGGTCAACCGGAGCGAGCACGTGCTCGCCGACCTCGGCGCCGTGCACGCCGGCGGTGTCGGCTGCACGATCTACTCGACCTTCGCCCCCGACCAGATCGCCTTCGTCGTCAACGACGCAGGCGCCCGCTACGCCGTCATCGGCGGACCCGCCGAGCTGGCCCGCTGGGAGCCGGTGCTCGGCGAGCTGACCGGCCTGCGCAGGATCATCATGCTCGAGGGCGCGCCTTCCGGCGACGAGCGGTTCATGGCCTGGGACGACTTCCTGGAGCTCGGGCGCGAGCGGCTGGAGGTCGACCCGGCCGCCGTCGACGCGCGCTGGCGGGCCGTCACCGCGGACGACACGCTCACCGTGCTCTACACCTCCGGCACCACCGGCATGCCCAAGGGCGTCCCGCTCAGCCACACCAACGTCTTCTACGAGGCCGCGGCCACCGACAGGATCACGTCACTGCCGGTTCTCGGCACCCAGATCTCCTACCTCACCTACGCCCACATTGCCGAGCGCGTGCTCAGCCTCTACATCCCGCTGGTCAAGGTCTCCCACGTGTACTTCTGCACCGACCTGGCCAACCTCGGCGCCACGCTCGGCCAGGTCAGGCCGATGATGTTCTTCGGCGTCCCGCGCGTGTGGGAGAAGATGGCGGCCCGCCTGCAGGCCGTCCTGGCCACCCAGCCGGAAGAGCGCCAGCAGGCCGTACGGCAGGCCATGGCGGCCGGCAGGGCCTACATCGAGGCGGGACAGTACGGCCGGACGATCACGCCGGAGATCGAGGCCGCCTACCAGGAGGCCGACAAGGCGGTCCTGGCGGCCGTGCGCGGCCTGATCGGCTTCGACCGCGCCCAGTGGACCGCCACCGGCGCCGCGCCCCTGCCGACCGAGGTGCAGAGCTTCTACGCCGGGCTCGGGCTCAAGGTCATCGACGTTTACGGCATGACCGAGACGACCGGCGCCTTCACCGGCAACAGCCCCTCCTGCTACCGCCTGGGCACCGTCGGCAGGGCCGAGCCGGGCGTCGAGGTCCGCATCGCCGAGGACGGCGAGATCCTCACCCGCAGCCCGCTCAACACCAGCGGCTACCTCAACAGGCCCGAGGCCACCGCGGACCTGCTCGACGACGACGGCTGGCTGCACACCGGCGACATCGGCTCGGTCGACGAGGACGGCTTCTACCGGGTCGTCGACCGCAAGAAGGAACTGATCATCACCTCGGGCGGCGAGAACATCTCCCCGGCCGCGATCGAGAACCACCTCAAGGAGCACCTGCTCGTCGGGCAGGCGCTGGCCTTCGGCGACAACCGGCCCTACCCGGTCGCCGTGCTCACGCTGGACGGCGAGGTGGCGCCCGGCTGGGCCCAGGCGCGCGGCATCACCTTCGGCTCCCTGGCCGAGCTGGCCGAGCATCCGGAGGTGCTCAAGGAGGTGGAGGCCGCGATCGAGGCGGCCAACGCCAAGTTGGCCCGCGTGCAGCAGGTCAAGAAGTGGGCGCTGCTCGGCGTGGAGTGGACGGCCGAGACTCAGGAGCTCACCCCCAGCCTCAAACTGAAGAGGCGGATCATCCACGCGAAATACGCCGACATCATCGAAGGGCTCTACTCCGGATGAACTCCGGGTTTTGCCAATCGGGGCCTGTGTCGTAACCCTGGGCATTACCGGACGGTTCCTACCGTCTCGATCATGACCAGAGGACTTCTTCTCGTCTCGCTCGCGGCGGGAGCGCTCGCGGTGCCCCTGCCGGCATCCTCCGCCGCGACCGATCTCGCCATCCGCGAGATCACCGTACGGCCGGCCGATCCGGTCGTCCGACCCAGCGGGTCCGTACGGCTCGTCATCGACGTCATCGCGCAGGGGGTGGCGGGGAAGGACGGGGTGACCATCAAGGTCGAGCCCGGGGCGCCGCCCTCCTCTGTGCCTTCCGCGACGCCTGCTCCGGCGCCTTCCGCCTCGCCCGGTTCCGGTCTGCGGGTGGCCGCGCCGCCGGCTCTCCGGATGGCGCGTGCCGTACCCGGCGCCGAAATGCAGGCGGACGAGTGGGAGACCTGGCGCTTCCTGCCGGAGAAGGGGCTCAACCGGTTCTACCCGGCCGGCGCGTGGACGATCACCGCCACCGCCAAGGGGGCCGACGGGCAGACCGTCACGAAGTACACCTCGTTCCAGCTCAGGCGTGAGACCCGGCTGACGTCGGTGCGCGTGGGGAAGGCGCGCACGGCGCAGGGGGTGCGGCTGCGCGGGTCGCTCAACAAGGTCGACCCCAGCGGATACAGCGACTACGTGCCCTTCGGCGGGCAGACGGTGGAGATCCTCTACCGCAAGGAGACCACGGACAGCTGGGACCTGGCGGGCACGACCGTGACCAAGTCGACCGGGGCCTTCGGGCGCACGATCCAGGGACGGCCCGGCGGATACTGGCGCCTCCGCTTCCCCGGAACCGCCCATTACGCATCAAAGATATCCTCAATCAGAAAAATCGGTGATTAACCGGCGTTGTGAGATTGTGATCGCGGGTTTCGCAACTTTTCTTCACTCCGTGCCGTCAATGACCTTGACATGTCACACGGGGAAGGAAGTTTGCAATGATGCGACGTCTCGCCGCCGGCCTGGCGGCGACCGCGCTCGGGGTGACCGCGCTCGCGACGGCGGCCGCACCCGCGATGGCCGATCCCGATCCCGACTACGACGGCGGCTCAACCAGCCTCTCGCTCGACGTGAACCCGGAGCCGGCCTGGCGCGGCAGGCCTCTGGACATCGACGGCAGGCTGTCGGTGAAGTGCGAGGACGACTACATCGACGGCTTCACCCAGGTGCTGCATTCCGACTGGTGCAAGAAGGACGAGAGCTGGCACCGTCTCGGCGGCAAGCGCATCGTCCTGCTGTTCCGTCCCGACGGCTCCGGCCGGTGGGAGTACGTGGAAACGGTCAGGACCGACGGCAGCGGCTCCTTCCATGACAGGGTGCCCGCCTACACCTCCGGTACGTGGCGCGCCATCTTCGAGGGCTCGCACTACCTGCGCTCGGCCGAGGCCACCGACTGGGTGAAGGTCATCGGCCACCACCACTGAACAGGCGACTCACCAGAACGCCCGGCCGACCCGGCCGGGCGTTCTGGCGTCTTGATTCTGTGATGCGGGATCATCCCTTGTAGTTGAAGATCTGGCGAAGCGTGTGCTGGACCTCCACCAGGTCCTTCTGGTCCGCCATCACCTGGTCGATCGACTTGTACGCCTCAGGGTGCTCATCCACCAGGGCGGCAGCCCGGTCGGCGTTCCAGGTGCGCCCGCTCATCGCCTGAGTGAGCGAAGCCGCCGAGAGCTCCCTCTTCGCCTTGGTGCGCGACATCCGGCGCCCCGCACCGTGAGAGCAGGAGTTGTAGGACTCCGGATTTCCCCGCCCGCGCACGATGTACGACTGGGTGCCCATCGAACCGGGGATGACGCCCTCGTCGCCCGTGTCTGCCTTGATGGCTCCCTTACGGGTGATCCACAACGACTTGCCGTAGTGGGTCTCCTGCTGGGTGAAGTTGTGGTGGCAGTTGATCGTGCGGAGCCGCTGGCCCTTGCCGACGACCCGGAACAGGGCGTTGATCAGGACCTTGTCCATGCGGGCGCGGGAGGCCATGGCGTAGTGCTGGGCCCACAGCATGTCCTCGATGTACGCGGTGAACTCCGGGGTGCTCTGGACGAGGTACGCCAGGTCCGGGTCCTCCAGGCCGATCGCCTGCTTCTTCATCAGCTTCTTGGCGCCCGTGATGTGCATCTGGGCGAGCTGGTTGCCGATGCCGCGGGAGCCCGAGTGCAGGACCGTCCAGACATGGTCACGTTCGTCGAGGCAGACCTCGACGAAGTGGTTGCCGGAGCCGAGGGTGCCGAACTGGTCGGAGACCTTCTTGGTCTGCTTCGGGTTGAGGTCGGTGTGGGGGAGCCCGAGGTCACTGAGGGCGCGGTCCACCGACGGGTCGTCGTGGCCCTTGCCGACGCCGGCGGGGATGCGGTGCTCCACCATCGGCATCAGGGCGGCCAGAGTCTCAGGCAGGTCCGCAGCCGTGAGCGTCGTCTCCGTGGCCACCATTCCGCAGCCGATGTCCACGCCGACGGCAGCAGGGATGATCGCGTTTTCGGTCGGGATGACCGAGCCCACCGTCGCACCGATGCCGACATGTGCGTCTGGCATGAGAGCGACGTGGCCGGAGACGAACGGCAGGCGGGCAGCGCGTGCGGCCTGCATGATCGCGCCTTCGTCGATCTCGCTGGCCCACGACAGCAGGTTCGGTGCGGGCTGGTTCGGCATTTCGTGAATCTCCTTACTGGTTGATGATCAGTTTGGCGGCACCAGGAAGGAAATCCCACTCATTTTATCGCCAAAGGGCTTTCTCGGCTGTGTACGGGACGCGGGCTGAGGTCCGTACCCGACACTGCATTGTTCGTGTCCCTCGGTCGGCGTCAACTCCGTCTGTGCGGCGTGGGTGTGGGCCGCGTGGAAGCCGCAGGGCAGCAGTATCCGAAGACGGAGTTGACACCTCGGTCGGGACACACAATCTGGCAGCTGTCGGGGGCGGGGGAAATGTGTCCGTGGGATGAAACGACCACGAGCAGGGAGCCGACACCTCGCTTAAGGAAGCGTCGCCAGGTGCACGCACTCAGGACAGGCATGAAGCGCCCTCGGAGAGAACCGGATCGACCGCCCGCAGATCGGCAGCCAGCGCACCGGCTCTCCGCACAGACTGATCATCGCGTCGTGGGGCACGGCGTGTTGGACCGCTTGCCTGTCCTCGCCTGAGAGCCCGAGGCGATAACCGTCGGCAGGCGTCTCCGACTCCATGGCGTACACCAGCAGGTCGTCCCAGTAAACTGGCCAGCGCCGCACCCCGCCGGGTAGCTCGTAGGCGTCGGCATCGAGCTGGAGCAAGGCCAGGGTGTTGTTGCGGAGAACCATGACCACCGTGCCACGCTGGCCGATCAACGAGGCGCCCCAGCTGCGGGTTCGGGCGGGACTGTGCAACACATCGATGATCTTCGCATGGGCGCCGACCTTTGAACTCATGAGACGGCTCGGACGCGAGGTCGCTAATCAGCTCTGACAGAGGGTGGTTCCCCCGTAGATCGGCATAGCGCATGGCTACGCGCTGAGCTGCCCGCGCCGCGTCCACGGCCGGATGCCAGGCGTAACAGGGCGTTTGCGCCGTGCATCCCACGCTGTGCGCCACCAGTACCGCTCGCCGTCGCACCAGACCACCAGGCCGACCCAGACGGAGACGAGTGCCAGCCCGAATCCCTCGTGGACATCCGTGGAGATGCCGAGCACCTGAAGCGATCGGTGTAGCTCCACTGCCGTGTTCAACGCCAGTGGGGGAGCCGTGATCTGGGTTTCCCGCCTGGTCATGAGTTCAGTTCATCGATCCCGAAGTACCCGGCATAAGCGCGTGATCAGCGGCGTCGGTGGGAAGCGGTTCACACCCCATGTGAATGCGATGCACCTGTGATCCCAAGCAGGGACGCACGCCTGTTCGGGCGGTGATGGCCCGCTTACACTCCCAACGGAGGTTGGCAGCCGACGGGAAGGGCCGATCAGTGGGTGAGCCGAACATCCTGTTGGACTCGCTGCTCTCCGAGGCGGGCATCTCCCATGCCGGGCTCGCGGCGCGGATCAACGCCGCCACCTCGACGGCCCGCCGCCCAACCCGGTACGACCACACGGCCGTGGTGCGCTGGATCAGAGACAACGCCATCCCCCGCGGAGATGTGCCGGAGATCATCTGCGAGATCGTCGGGGCGAAGGTCGGGCGGTCACTGTCACTTTCAGACTTCGGCATGATCAGGCGCACACGACATCGAGCTGCCGCAGGCGGTTGACCAGGCTGTCGCGCTCTGGCGGGGAGACCTCAGCAACAAGGTGTTCCTCGCGGGCGCATCCATGATCGATGGTCCAGCAGCCATTGCGCCCGTCTTCGAGTGGGAGAATCCGCCGCACGAGATCGACGTATCGCGCCGTGGCACGCGCCCCGTCCAGATGGACGACGTCCAGATCCTCAAGGACGCGCGTAAGCGATACGAGCAGATGTACCGCAGGGTCGGCGGCGTTCCGGTACGGCCACGCATCGTGGCATTCCTCAACACCAGCGTGACCCCGCTACTGAAGGGCGGCCACGACGACCGGGTCGGCAGGGAGCTGTTTCGCGCGGCAGGCGGTCTGGTCGCGCTCGCGGGTTTCTGCGCCTACGACTCCGACCGGCAAGCCCTGTCCCAGCGCTACTTGTTCCACGCTCTGCGCATGGCCAAGGCCTCCGGCAATCTCGCGTTCGGCGGGTACGTGGTTGCCCTGCTGGCCAACCAGGCGATGTCACGGGCGCGATACCGATACGTGATCCAGTACTGCGAGACCGCCCTCCGAGGCGCACGTGGACACCTCAGCCCAGCGCTTGTCACCGACCTTCACACCCTCCAAGCGAAGGCGTACGCGCGTGTCGGAGATCGGGCCAGTTGCCATGCACACTTGCGCCGATCAGAAGTCACGGCCTCCCGGATCCGCCACGACGAGGAGCCACCCGAGACGGGGTACGTACAGCCGGGCTTGCTGGAATGCCAGCACGCCGAGGCTCTGCGCCGACTCGGCGACCTCATGGCCGCTCAGGAGTACGCCGAGGAAGCTCTGCGCTCGTCCGATGGCTGCCATCTGAGAGGTCAGACCCACCGTCTCGCGACCCTCGCCCTGGTCCTGGCCGAGCGCGGCGAGTTGGACCAGGCCGCCGCGACCGCCGAGATCATGCTTGAGCGGGCCGAGGGCATGGAGTCCGGGCGCATCGCCGAGCGCATAGGTACGGTGGCCGCTGCCTTGCGAGCCTTTGATGCGAGACCGGTGCGCGAGTTTCTGGCGCGGGCTGGGCAGCAGGCGCGTATGCCCTTGTAGCGTGGAGCCGAGATCAGGCATCCACACCGGGAGCACGCCGTATGCGCTGGCAGGTCCACTCCGAGGAACCTCTCTACACCGACCGCTGGCTCGACGTCCGGGTAGCGGATGTGGAGCTCCCGGACGGCAGGCACCTGGATCACCGACTCATCCGGACGGCGCCCGGAGCCGGAGCCGTGGTCACCGACGACCAGGGCCGCGTCCTGCTGATCTGGAGGCACCGCTTCATCACCGACTCGTGGGGGTGGGAGATCCCCATCGGCAAGATCGACGACGGTGAGGAGCCGATCGCCGCAGCCGCTCGCGAGGTCGAGGAGGAGACCGGGTGGCGGCCTGGTCCACTGCGCCCACTGCTCTACGTCCAGCCGACCAACGGCATCTCCGATTCCGCGCACCATATCTTCCGCGCCGACAGCGCGACCCAGATCGGCCCGCCCACCGAAGCCTGGGAGGCCGAGCGCATCGAATGGATCCCGATCGCCGAGATTCGCAGGCTCATCGACAAGCGCGACATCGTGAGCGGCACCAGCATGGCCGCTCTGCTCTATCTTCTGGCTGAAGCTTAGATCTCCACGGCTGCGCCGCAGGCGATTGCAGATTGTTCTCTGCCGCGGCGTGGAGCGAGCGCTTCAGGGTTGGCGGGTTGCGATTCATGTGCGGGCAGCGCGTCGCGGGGGTGTGCAGGTCGTCACGGTAGGGGGCGCTGGTGGTGCGGGCCATGCGCTGCCAGAAGCCTTCAGCGGAGGGGTCTTGCGGGGTGGTGGTCCGCTCGTAGTCGGGGGCGGTGGCATACGCGGTGAGTACCAGCCGCCGGCCCAGGCCGAGATTTTGGTGCTCCTCACCGACCGAGGCCTTGCCACCAGGTTCTGCCGGCAGGCGTGGCAGACCTGGTAAGTGATGCTTGCGATCTGCTCATCGCGCCAGGTCAGCGTGAACTCGGCGGCGTCGGCAGGTCGTCCGCCGGGCGATGGTCGAGTTGGGCGGTGCGTAGTTGCCAGCGTCGGTACCACCAGCGCAGGTTGAGGCGGCGGACCAGCCGGCGCGGCAGCCGGTGGCGACCGAGCGGTCCGAGCGGGGACGGCTCGGCGTCAAAGTTGCCCGGCCAGTCGTTCCTGGCGTTGTCGGCGAGGGGTGCGCCGAGCGTGGACGTCGCGTTCTGCTCCCGCCTGGCGTACGCGGGCCAGGGACTGTTCGGCCATTTCGGCCGCGACCAGGCAGCGGCGCATCCTGCCAGGGTCGGCCTGCTTGGCCCGGAGTTCGCCGATGCGCTGAGCGGCAGCACTGGGGATGGCGGCCAGCCGTTCCGGATCGGCGCGGACGTGATGCAGCAGGCGGTCGACGTGCAGGCGGACCCGGTCTGGCTGCTGCCGCAGAGCCTGGCGCACGGCTTCGCGCTCGACGGGGGTATCCTCGTCGAAACGCAGGTGAATGGCCGCGCCCATGGCATACAGCAGATCGTCGCGGGTCTGCCTGGACGGATGCCCAGGCGATGTGCTGGTGCTCATCGTGCCCTCTTCCCCATCGTGGCCGGCATCGTGGGGATGATGACCGGTGTGCTCAGCGTTCACCAGCCGCCGAAGTCACCGCCGTAGTGGGAGTGCAGGATGCCTGCGGTGTCGGTGGCCATGCGAGCAGCGCCGCGAATAGTCGGTGGCAGGCTCTCGTTTTCCGGGAGTGCGGTGAGGGCGTCCTGCAGGGCTGCAGCGAGCGTGACCATCGCCGCGGCGATGTCGTCGATGTCTTCGGCGGTGGCATCCAGCAGTTCGCTCTCGCCGTGCCGGAGCATGGTCTCCAGATCCGTGTGGCGGGCTCCGCGGGAGCAACGGCGCAGGAGGTGATCGCCGAGCACCGACTCCTTGAACCCAAGCAGTTCACCTCGATCGCCTTCGGCCGGCGCTGCGAGCAGGCCGGCGTCCGTCCCTCGACGGGCAGAACCGGGACGTGCTTCGACAATGCAATCATCGAGA
>NZ_JBITHD010000022.1:0-154380 GCF_044457685.1 Nonomuraea sp. NPDC050536 | reverse complement strand
CCGGTGCGGTGAAAGTCGCACGCCGGGTTCGGAGGGCGGGCCGGAGAAACGGACCAGCCGCAAGGCTGACACCGCGCTTCGGTCCGACCCCACAGAATGACGATCCACTTTTCAGCAGTCGCGATCGCTGTGCCTGGTCAAGCTGAACAGGTGACGGACCGGCGTCGACGGTGCCCTGTGTGCGCTCTCGGTGCCCGATGTTGCCGTCACTGCCTACCCTTGACGCTGCGCGATGCGGTTCGACCGGGTCAGGGTAGTTCGCTGCGGTGGTCAGGCGCGCCAGGAGGGGCGCTAGTCAAGTGGCCTAACCGCAGCTATTGCGATGGAGCCCATACTCCGACCAGAGTCTCACCTTCCGGAGCAGACATCTCTGGTCATACGCCTGGCTCACCCCCGACATCCGCGCCAGCCGATGGACGGGGGTATCCCAGTCGGCCTCCGGCCGCATCGACAGCCAGTAGGACTCGGGCATGTCCGACACCTTGGTGGCGGATATGAGCGCTTCGTTGTCCGCATACTCCTCGACGAAGTTCCGATACGCCGTCGCCTGGTCTTCGTACTCGTACGACTCGAGTCCGGGGATCCGCTCGATGAAGGCGACGATCGCCTTCCTCTCCTTGGCCGTGGTGGGCAATCCGTTCGCCTTGCCCCGCCCCTTCCGGCAGGCCCGCCCGACCAAGTCCTTCATGCAGAGGAATACGGCTATTTTCGCCTCTTGGTATAGCGCCACGGCATCGGCATGATTTTCAGCCTGATCGACGGCGAGCCCCACTCCTGGCCGCCTGTTCGCCAACGCGGCAATTCTGGCTCGGTCGGCCACTCCCGACACTCGCACGCGGAACGACTCCGGCAAGTCCTTGGGCCGCACGTTCGCCAGCACCTTCTTCTGGCTGGCGAACTCCCGACGGAAGTTCGCATAAGCCGAGGCCCGGCTGACGAAACGCACCTCGGTCACCTCAGGTGTGGACTTCAGGAACCTCTCGACGTCGCGCCGCTGCTCGGCTGTGGCGTAGCGGTTGTGACACCCGTACGAGGACGGCGTGCACAAGAAGACCGCGATCTCCCAGTTTTCGCTGACGCCGACCTCCGGCGTCGGCGTCGGCGTCGGCGTCGCGTTAGCGGTTACGGCCGGCCCGACCATCCCGGAAAGTGCGACGACACCCGCGAGCATCACCCGCGATAACCAGCGCTTCACCGAACTCCTCGCTTCAGGAACAGGGGTCCGGAACTCGACACGCCTTGACCGCCATCCGCGGGAGTGTTCCACCGCCTACCGTTCCCGACCGCATGATCGTAGCAATCCACCGCAATACCTTTTCGGGCACGGACACCCTGGCGCCGCCGATGGATCACCGCGGCCACTCCTGCGGGCGCGTTCCTGGTGGCCGTCTCCATGCTCGAACGGCGCGCGTCCGATCCCGCGGACGTCCCGGAGGCGTCCCCGGAGTCGGCTAGGACGTCCGGCCCCGTCCCCGTCGCGTCCCTTCCCGTCCCGAACTCGTCCCCGCCGACGAGACACCGACCCCCGGATGGTCCCGCGCCAGCGCTCGTCGACTACGGGCCAATCCGATCGAGGCCCACTTCGGGCCGTTGCGGCAGTTCACCGTCGCCAACTCCAACCACCGCAACCACGCCGTCCAGACCCGGACCCTGCACGCCTGCCTCCGCTGGCGCAACAAGAACGCCCGACACCCCGACGTCCTCGCAGTTCGCCCTCAGCTTGATGTCCAGGTGGAGCGCGCGCTCCATGGATCGCAGGAGCCACCGCGTTGGCGGTAGCGCCTGCGACGTCCTTCCCGGCGGCAGCATGAAGCCGAGAGAAGAAAAGGATCACGATCAGCAGACCAGCCACCTCGACGAGCGGGGCGGGACGCCCACCCATCCTCCATGCAAGCGCGGCTGACCGGGCATGCGCGACCACGCGCGAAAACCGACTGACGGGTCAAGGTCGCAGCCGGATCGGCATGACGAGAGGACTCGACACGTCCGCGCGGATAAACACGGCTGACGGCCTCGGCGTCAACGGCGGAGCCGCCGACTGTTAGATAGAGTCATGATCAAGAAGAGGTGCGCGTCAACGGCCCGGCCACGGACCATTGACGCGTAGGAGGGGGCTCCTGGGTTCGGGGAGGATCGACGACCCTTGGACGGGCCTCTTTTCCTGGCCGAGCGGCCGGTCAGTGCAGCAAGGTCAGGACCGGTCGTGCCGTGTGAGCAGCCAGGCCAGCCGATCAACGATGGGAGCAATGTGCCGAGAAGAACTTCCGTGCTCGCCACCGCCCTCGTGGCGATGGCGACGCTGTTATCCGGTCCGGTGGGCGGGGTGGCCAACGCGACGGCAACCGGAGGGGATGTCACGAATGCCGTCGGCAAGCGCAGCATCACCTGGGGGCCGTGCGAGGAGGAGCCCACCGTCGAGTGCGGCACGCTGGCCGTACCGATCGACTGGTCCAAGCCGAACGGACCCACCGTCGACCTGACTCTCGCCCGGCGCAAGGCCACTGACCCCGCCGCGCGGATCGGATCCCTGCTGACCAACCCGGGTGGACCCGGCAACTCCGGCGTGAACGACATCCTTCGCCCCTCCGGCTTCAGTGAGAACGTCCAGCGGCGGTTCGACATCGTCAGCTACGACCCCCGGGGCGTCGCCCGCAGCGGCTCAGTGACCTGCTCGGCTTCGGTGTACAACGCTATGCCGTACCCGGTCATGACCAGCCAGGCCGACTACGACAAGTGGGTCGCCTTCGACAAGAAGCTGTACGCGGACTGCCGCAAGCTCACCGGCCCCTTGTACGACCACATCGACTCGGCCAACGTAGCGCGTGACATGGACGCCATTCGCGCCGCGCTCGGCGAGGACAAACTGACCTCGTACGGCGTCTCCTACGGCACGCTCGCCCAGCAGATGTACGCCGAGCTCTTCCCGAACCGGATCCGGGCCATGGTGCTGGACAGCAACATGGACCACAGCCTGAATGTCAAGGCGTTTCAGGTGACCGAGGCAGCCACCGTCCAGGACAGCTTCGCTGAGTTCGTCGCCTGGTGCGACCGGGACACCGACTGCGTCCTGCACGGGCGCGACGTCCGGGCACTGTGGAAGGGACTGCTCGAGAAGGCGGGCCGCGGCGAGCTGTACTGGCCGGGCGTCACCGACCGCCCGGTGAGCGCCCACAACCTCCTCTGGCTGGGCGTGGTGCTCAATGAGGCGCCCGTCTGGCGGCAGGAAGCCAAGGTGCTCCTCGCCCTGGACGGCGGGCCGGTGCCGGATGACATGCCGGGCCCTCCCGGCAACGGGCCCGTGAACGGTGAGTTCGCCGAACTCCCCACCGCGATCCTCTGCGAGGACTTCAACCTGTCGCTCCGGAACTACAACGAGTACGCCGACGTGATGCGCAGCGCCAACGCGGTGGCCCCGGACATGCGGTACAACCCGATGCCGATGGGCGACATGCCGATCTGCCAGGGCCACCCGGTCAACAACCCGCAGCACCGGCTGCGGTACACGGGTAGAGCTCCGCTGCTGGTGGGCACCTCCATGCACGACCCCGACACGCCGTACGCGTGGTCGGCCAACGTGGCCCGCCAGCTCGGCTCCAAGGCCACGCTGCTCACGTACGGGGGTTGGGGCCATGGGATTTACGGCATGACCCAGTGCACCACGGCTGCCATGGACAGCTACCTGATCTCGCTGACCGTGCCCGCACGGGGCACCCGCTGCCCGGCGGAAGAGCCCCAGGGGTAGGCCGAACAGCGGCAGACCGAGACGTGACCGCCGGTGCCGGGCTGACGCGGATCAGCCCGGCACCGGCCATCGGCAGACCAGCCGCCGGTCGGCCTTGGCGCCAGTCCCACACCGGGCTGGTGGAACCCTGCTCTCGGTAGGCGGCGACATTGAGATAGACGGTCGCCCCGGTCGGGCCTTGGCGTGGGTAGGAGCGTGCTCGCCGAGTCGATACAGGGCGCGCTCGCGGCGGGTGGCAGCGCCCACGGGATCACGCGCAGCCAGCGCACGCGCCTGCCTGCCGATCGTCACAGTCGGTTACATCGGTTGGTGCTACGCCTCTCCGTGGGGCGTCTGCCGCCACTGCGCGCCCGGCGGCAAGAACCGCACCTGCCGAGCCTGCTCAGACACCGGCATGCGGCCGCGACTCGGCTGGCAGCTCTACGTCTACTTCCGCCGCCTCCACCGCGACAGCACGCGGTAGCCCACCTGGGAGGTCACGACAACGGCTTCCACATCACCGTGCAGACCGTTTCGTAGCGGCGAACGACGCCGTCCGGCCCTTCCGCATCCCACGCTTCCGGTTTCCGGTCGTAGCCCACGTAACCCAGCCGTTCGTACAGCGCGCGGGCGCGAGGATTGCTCTCCTCGACGCTCAACTCCGCTCGGTCCAGACCCCGGCCCAGAATGCGCTGCTCAGCAGCCTGAATCAGGACAGTACCGATACCGCAGGACTGCAACGCCGGGTGCACAGCCAACTGCCACAGAGTTCCCGCGCCCGGAGTCGCCCGGTAGTCGACTCCGCCGATCGCCACCGGGATGTCAGACGGCGGGCACACGGCCAGGTAGTCCACGATGCCGGTCCGAGCGCGCACCACCTCTCGGGCGACCTGCCTCAGGTGCAGCGCAGAGCCGGACCACGAGCATCCCGGCAGGTCCTCCTGAGTCAGATCACGCACCGACAGATCCACAGTGACCTTGGTCATACACGCACCTCCTGCGATCAGCGTGCCCACCGTCACGAAACGCCGGCACCGGTGACCGGCTGACCAGCGCGGAGAAGAAGGAGCTCGCCGAGCTGCGCCGCCGCAATAAGCAGCTGGAGATGGAGAACGACATCCTCAAGCGGGCGGCGGCGTACTTCGCCAGGGAGAACGTCCTCCCAAAGTAATTTACTCGCTGGTCCGTGAACTCGCCGACGACCACATTCCGGTCGCGGTGGCCTGCCGAGTACTCCAGGTGTCGACATCGGGATATTACGACTGGCTCGGCCGGCCCGAGCCGCCGCGTGAACTCCGTAATAGAGAACTCACCAAAATAATCCGGCAGATACACACCGACTCGCGCGGCAGCTACGGCTCGCCGCGGGTGCATGCCGAACTCACGCTCGGGCTGGGCGAGAAGGTCAACCGCAAGCGCGTCGAACGGCTCATGCGCGCGGCCGGCATGCAAGGCGTCTACCGACGCAAGGGCCGCCGCAACCTGGTCAACCAGGCCACCGAGGAGGACCTGGTGCAGCGCCGCTTCGACGTCGAGGCGCCCGATCGGCTCTGGCTGACCGACATCACCGAGCATCCCACCGGCGAAGGGAAGGTGTATTGCGCCGCCGTCATGGACGCCTATTCACGACGCGTCATCGGCTGGTCCATCGACGCACGGCAGGATACGGATCTCGTGGTGAACGCATTAGCGATGGCCGTGGCCCGGCGGAAGCCGGACGCCCGCTCGACCATTCTGCATTCCGATCACGGCACGCAATATACGTCTTGGGCCTTTGGTAAGGGGCTGCGAGATGCAGGCTTGCTCGGTTCCATGGGAACGGTGGGTGATTGCTACGATAATGCGATGATGGAGTCGTTCTGGGGAACGATGCAGCTCGAACTTCTCGATGCCAGAATCTGGAAAACCCGAGAAGAACTGGCCAACGCCATCTTTGAGTGGATCGAATGCTGGTACAATCCATACCGACGCCATTCCAGTATCGGAATGCACAGCCCCGTCACGTTCGAGGGCCTCTACCGGCCGTCAGACACCGCTGAGTGACCTCACCTCAGGTGTCCGTGTTGCGGGGGGAAGCTCATTCCCAGCGTGGCAGGCGTTGCGCGCACGATGACATAGGACGGGGAGCCTGCTTGTTGCGTCTAACACAACGCGATCACCCAGCGGTGTGTCGAGCCTGACGATGTCCTGGCGGGACTGGCCGGTGCCTGCGCATAGGCTGGTGCTCTGGTGGGGGACGTCGAGTCCCAGGACCACCACATCCGGCTCCTCGCTGACTCGTACCTTGATGTCGAGCGGGTCAGCGTTGCAGGAGCCGTACTCGTAGCTCACCAGCAGCCGGCGTCCGTCGAGCACCTTGAAGTCCGTGATCTCCTCATCGCCTGGCAGAGGGCCGCTGACAGCGTCTTCGACGGTACCGACCGCCTCCTGATCGATCGCGACGTGGTCAATCGGGCCAGGAAGGTTCGAGAAGTACAGACGCCACGCGGGCACGGTCGCCATGCCACGTACAGTCTTCAGCCGCATCGTCGTGAAGGTGGCGCCTGTCAACTTGTACGCCTTGCCATCGGGGAAGCTGTACCCCTCAGGCCAAGGAGACAAAGCCATCAGCGCCTCTCGCGGTCCGATCACGGGGACCCGCGTCATGGACCCGTCGTCCCAGCGGACCTGCGCCCTGGCCGGAGCAACGGGGAGCGGTCCGGCCACAACCCAGCCGTACTCCTCATCGTGCCCGATCTGCTTGCTCACCTTTCGCGGCATCCTGCTCAGGTCCTCGAGCGGGACGAACCCCGTGCGCCAGATTGCCGCGGCAGCGCTGGTCCGCCAGGTCGAGACGACTTGCGCGGCGGTTTCTCCGAACGTACGCCGTCCGGTCAGACCAGAGCCGCCGCCGAGGACCAGCACCACGACCAGAAGTGTCGCGGCCAATCGAACCATGTGACGATCTTGACAGAGCGCCGCTGCCGACACCGACAGCTTCGACGACATCGAGATGCCGGAGGCTCCCTTAACCCGAGCCCTCGATAACGATCAAGATGGAGACACGCCGTTGATCCCGTAAGCATGGGTGTTGACCATGAGCCGGTCGTCGGGGCGGTAGGTGGAGTTGTAGAGAACGGTGTCATGGTGTCGGATCTCGACCCCCGGTACCGTGGCGAGCGGTCGGTAGAGGGTGAGGGCGTTTCTGGTCCTCGCGGCCATGACGTCGGGCACGATGCTTTCCTCGTTCCTCCGGGTGATGACCTCGATGCTGTCCGGGTCGCCCACGAGGACGGGTACCCGGCCTCGGCGCTGTCCCCTGTGATCAGAGTGCTGCCGTGACCGCTTCGTATGGTCGGCGCATTACCCCTCCTTCGACGTCGACGGCATTCTCGCCGATCACAGCACGTCGGGATTGGCGAGGACAACGCGATGGCCCTGCGGCTGGGTGACCTGCCCGATGTCACGCAGACGCAGGTCCACGTGTTCATGCTGAGCTGGGGACTACTGGCCGCCGACGGGCTGATCGGCCTGGCCCCTGCTGCTCACCCGCTGGATCCCGGGCCGTCTGATCAGCCAGGCACAGCTGCCAGGTTGAGCACCGCCAGTTCGGGGGCCTTCCCCTGACGGCAGGAGTTCGCGCAGGGCGGCGCGTCCCAACTGATCACCAGGCTGGCCGAGGACGAAAGGCCCACACTCATGGTTACTGAACCGTCCGGGGCCTTCCGGCCGATCTCGGCGCCCTGCCAGGTCGCGAGGTCGTACACGTGCGGGCCGGTGTTCACGAACCGATCCCCTCGGATCTGCGAGAGCATGGCGCTGAAGGCGCCGCGCAAGGGCTGCGGGCGACCGCCGTCGCGGCGCCACGCCACCGCGTGCTCGCCCTGCATGCCCGCGCACCAGGTCGGGGCGCAGCGCATTTGCTTGACTCCCTTCGGCGCGCGCAGAGGGGTGCGCTTGCCGGTCTCCAGGTTGACCAGCACGCGCTGGTTCACCTGGTGATCGATGGCCTGGCCTGCGTCGGCCGCCCAGGGCCAGGACACCAGGTGCAGGCCATCGGTGCCGAGTATGGCCCGCGCCGTGCCCCCGGTGATCAGGACCGAGTACAGCCCGCCCTCTTTGACCGACCAGACGACGCGGTCACGCAGCACCCCGATGCGGTCGATCGACATCGGTGGCACGCTGATCCGGGCCACTCTGGTCGCCGTTCCACCCGAGCGGGGCAGCACCCACAGATCGACGGCGTCGTGCGCGTTCCGAACCGTGGCCCACCAGAGGATGTACGTGGGACCGAGCTCGACGCCCTGTGGGAAGGAGTAGTCCCGCACGTTAGGAATCTCGCCCAGGATTGTGGCCTTTCGCCGCGCCGTGTCGTATACCTCCAGCCTGCGGCCCTCTTGGGGGGACTTGTCCGCCCGCAGCAGCAGCTCGGTGGCGCTCATCGCGGTGACGGGCAGGTACGTCCAGCCGTCCGCCGCCTTGGCGGGGATGGTGGTGACCGCGGACGGCCAGACCTCGGCGGCGGGCCGGAGCGCACCGGTGCGCGTGGGCGAAGGGCTGGTGGCCACGTCCCGTCGGCCGGGCGCGGTCAGCGACCCGGTCGCCAGCACCAGCGCGGTGGCGGCTGCGGCGGCGACCGGCACCAGGACCGCCAGCGCCTGGCGTCGGTGGCGCAGCCTGCGTCCCGCCTGGATGGCGACCTTCACGTCCACCCGCGAGGGTGGCTGCTCCTCCGGCACGAGCGTGTCGAATATTGGCTTGAGGTCCATCAGCGATCCTCCTTGGTCGCCGCCACGTCCAGCAGCGTGCGCAGGGCCGCCAGTCCGCGGGCGGTCTGGGTCTTGACGGTTCCGGTGGAGCAGCCGAGCACCGCGGCGGTCTGCTCCACGCTCAGGTCGCAGTGGAAGCGCAGCACCAAGGTGGCCCGCTGGCGCGGTGACACCAGGTCCAGCGCGTGGTGCAGATCCATGGCGAGGTCCGTGTCCCCCGCGCGGGCCGCCGCCTCGGGCGGGGCCGCGCTCAGCCTGGTACGGGAGAACCAGCCGGCCCGCTGCTCCTTCAGGAAGACCCGGACCAGGATCACCCGTACGTACGCGTCCAGGTCGGCGGCCTCGCGGGCGTGGCGCCACTTGACGTACAGCCGCGTGATCGCCGTCTGCACCAGGTCGTCGGCCCGATGCCAGTCCTGGCACAGCGCGTACGCGATCCGGCGTAACCAGAGCAGGCGTCCGCTGACGTACGCGGTGTACTCCTCGTCGGTGTTCACGCCTGGTGGATGCCTCCGGCGGCCCGCCAGGTTGACGGCTGGGCCGAATCCATTTCACCGTCACGATGATGCGCTGATAGGCGGTCAGCGCGCTCGCCTCGGCGACCGGCTCTACTGCCTCAAGTGGTACATCAGCGGCTCTCGCATCGTCCCGACCCGCGTCGGTGGGCCGGGACAGCCCTCGTGGAAAAGTTACGCCTACTCGCCGACGAGCACGTCATCCAAGTCACCGAGGACCTCCGGATGGGCACGTTCGGCAACTGGCGAGAAGCGTCGCTATGCGTCTTCGGTGAGGAACTCCTCGCACATGTGGACGAGGAACTCACCAAGCTTCTCGGCACTGTCCTACGACGCGGCGGGCGCCCAGTCGCGGCAAGGATCACTTCGCCCCTGATCGGAAGCTGGTCCGTGAGTTGACCGCGCTGCTTCCTGATCTGGTGGATGCGGTCTGGGCTAATCGGGCGTTCCTCGGGCGGGCGGTGCGCTACCTCGCTGAGCACGGGGTCGAGCAGTTCATCGACATCGGGACCGGCTTGCCGACGCAGGACAACGTGCACGAGATCGCGCGTCGCGTCGTTCCCGAGGCGCGGGTGGTGTACGTCGACCACGACCCGGTGGTGGTCAGCCACGGGCGGGCGCTGCTGGCCCGCGAGCCCGGGCTTGCGATGGTCGAGGCAGATGCCCGCCAGCCGGAGGAGATCGTGAAAGCTCCCGAGGTCGACGAGCTCATCGACTGGGACAAACCGGTCGGACTGGTCCTGGTGGCGGTGTTGCACTTCTTGGAGGACCCCGCGGCGGTGCTGCATGACCTGTGCGCGGGCATGGTCCCGGGAAGCCACGTGGTGATCACGCACGCGTGCGCCGACCGCCTCCCGGCCGAAACCCGCACGGCCGCCATCACGGCCTACAACCAGGCGATCAACTCGCCGATCCACCTGCGCACCGAGGCGCAGATCGCCCGAAGACCCCGCTACCTCACGCCCGGCTCCACGACCTCCGCCACATCCACGCGACGACGCTGCTCCTGGCGGGTGTTCCCGTCCATGTCGTCGCGGCCCGCCTTGGTCACGCGGACCCCTCGATCACCCTCCGGGTCTACGCCCACGTGGTCCGCGCCGCGGAAGCCTCGGCGGCGGACATCTTCGCTCAGGCCATCGGCGAATAGGCCCTGTTAGCAAAGGTGTTAGCAAGATCGCGAGATTGTCCTGACAAATACGAAGGCCCGCTCCAGGATGTCCCTGGTAGCGGGCCTTTCAGCTGTGCGCGGCCGACAGGAGTCGAACCCGTAACCTTCTGATCCGTAGGGGAAGATCCAGCCAGGTGTCATTAAGGCCGCAACCTGCAGAAACGCCGAGCGCGGGCCCAGAAGTCGGCCCATGCGGGAAGACATTGGGAAATAACTATCCTCAAATTCGCTGGCCGCGCTTCTTGAGATGCGGCGACTGCATGGGCGTCACGCGTGCGCAATATGGCGCCGCGGAAAACTACTACACATCGGGCGCGTAGCCCCTCCTTGCCTTTTGGATTCCAGCTGGGCGGGTCCGCAAGGAGCTTGGACAACGCCGAGCCCCTTACGAACTACCCGAAAGCCCTAGATGCTGGCCGCCCGAGACCTCGGTGAATTACAACCAAGGTCTCAGGCGGCCCTGAACGGCGCGTCCTGGATCTCTTGCCAGGCTGCTACCTTCGACGACCCCGTGAAGCGCCAGACGCGGGGCGAACGAATCTGAGGATGCTGTCCATCACCTTGAACGCAGCCGAGCGACGCTCCGGCTTGCGAGACCAGACCGCTGGCAGAACCACCCCCACAATGATCATGAGGGCGAGGACGCCGACGAAGATGAGCGCGACAGGGCTTCCCAGGATCTGCGTCGTCACCTGCTGAGCGGGGGCAGGCTGGAGGGTGCCGTCCAAGCTGCCAACCTGGTCTTCCTGTCTGATTTCGCGTACACTGATGTGCACGTGTGACCTCCTAACGGTTACACGACCTGTGGAAATGACGGCCCTCCCGGTTGCAGCGGGAGGGCTGTTTCCGTTTCCGGACAGCTTCGCCGTCACGTCGCGACCATGAACGGGTCGTGACGAAGTCAGGATACAGCCTCAGCGGGCCTCAGATCGCTCCTGAGGCAATAACTTCCCCGCGCAGCTCCCCAAGAACACTAGAGGGCCCTACGTCCGCGAGACTTGCATTCAGGGCCGCCTAGGGCTACGCGTGCATGCGCGCTGGCGAGCATGCGCGCGGTTTTAGCACACTCTGGGGCAGATCGATGGTGCGCCACGCGCCCGAAGTGCTCTCGTCCCTCACCTCGGGATGTGCTTACGATCGCCCCCGCGGCAAGCGCATCCGCCGCCCATGGAGCAATGGCCCACGTCGCAATCGAGGGCACTTTACGTCCGATTGTGTTTGTCAGTCTGACAAACGCAATCCCACAAATGGCGAGTTTGGATCATTTTATTCAGTTCAGTAATTTTCTTCTATTAATACCAACATGCAAGCCCCTCTCCCTGCATCACCAGGACTAGAGAATGGTTCTATTAGTAAGATAGGCACATTTTTGTCTCGTATGTCATATTTATCTTCCATCGATGCCGCAGAGCGTCTTTGCGACCATCGAGGGTTGACCGAGTGACGCACCAGTCCCCTATCTGACGCCACCTTGATCCATCACCCACATCCCTACCCATACAGGAAGGTCACTTGCGCACTGGGAGACGCATCGCACGCAATGACCCAACGGCCGCTAGTTAGCGAACGAGTGCCTCACAAGCGGCGCAAAGGGATGATTGACGTATCTCTTGCTAGGAGATGGCGATCCATGGTATACGCGCGGGCGCGTTAAATAAGAAGGTGCAGCAGGCTACGACCATGAACGAGAGGCTCTGCTGCAGAGTCGCACAGCGCAAGGTCAGGCAACGATCCGTAGGTATAGAGATGACGTCCGAGAGGGAGTGCTTGCCAGAGACCGTTAACCCGTGGTACTCGCGCGGGCGCGCGCAAAGTAAGAGAGGTATGCCCCGACTGGGGTCCATGCGGCGCCTAGGCCGTGTCCGCTGGATCATGCGTCGATCCATAACAGGGCGGTGACCAGGACGATCGCTGCTCGATAGTTGGTGGCGAGCTTGTCGTAGCGGGTGGCGATACCGCGCCATTGCTTGAGTCGGTTGATGCAGCGTTCAACGACGTTGCGGCGGCGGTAGATGAGCGCGTTGAAGCGTGGTGGTCGTCCACCGTGGCGGCCTCGCCGGGCGCGGTTGTTCTTCTGGTCCGTCCGTTCGGGGATGGTGGCAGCGATACGCCGGCGTAGCAGGGCGCGGATCGCCGCTGAGCTGTAGGCCTTGTCGGCGATGATGCGCTCAGGAGTGCAGCGGGGCCGGCCGACGCCCTGTCGTGGGACGCGGATGGCCGCGAGCAGGCCGGGTAGTTGGGTGCAGTCATTGACGTTACCCGCGGTGAGGGTGATGGCCAGGGGCAGGCCGCGTCCGTCGACGGCCAGGTGGACTTTGGTGGTCAGCCCTCCGCGGGATCGTCCGAGTGCTTGACGAGATGCCGGGTTCGTCCCGGCGGGTTCCCCTTTTTGCGGGCGCCTGCGGCGTGCTGGTGGGCGCGCACGATGGTGGAATCGACACTCACGGTCCAGTCCAGGCGGCCCACGGCGTCGTCATGGACCTGCACATGAGTCAAGATCGCATCGAAAGTGCCGTCACCGGCCCACCGCCGATACCGCGTCGTAGACGCTTTTCCAGTTGCCATACCGCTCGGGAAGGTCCCGCCAGGGGGCGCCGGTGGCCAGTTTCCACAAGATCCCGTTCAGGGTCGTGCGGTGATCCAGCCACCGGCCGCCCCGTGCAGGCTGCCCAGGCAACAAAGGTTCGATCCGCTGCCAGGCGGCATCGGTCAGCTCGTGTCGACGGACCATAGCTGACATTTAGCCACAGGACCGAGATCAAGATCTGCCGGACAGGTCCTAGGCCGTGGCGCCCGGCTCATGCTGCTACGAGGATGGGTCGGGCTTGGGCGCACTACGGGGTGAAAGCCTGACAGCTATGAGACTGGGCGGGGCCCGTTCGTGTGGAGGTAGACGACGGGGCCGTCGCCGAAACGGCCGGCCGCGTCCATGGCGAGCAGGGCGGCCATGGCCTTGGCCGTGTACACCGGCTCCAAGGTCAGGCCCGCGTGCTCGGCGGCCGATGCTCGAGCGTGCTCTCCCGCCGGGGTGGCGTGTCCGTAGCCGGGTCCGAGCCAGTCGCGCACGATCACCAGGTCGCCGGTGTCCAGGCGCAGCTGGGGCAGTCGAGCGCCGCGCCTGCGCAGCAGCCGCTCAGTGCGCCGCGCCAGCCGTACCAGCGTGGCGGCGTCCAGGCGCAGCTTGTCGTTGACCACGACACCCACGACACGGGTGGACAGTCCGGCGAGTTTGAGGCCGAGCAGCAGGCCGGCCGTTGTGCCGCCCGACCCCACCGCCGTGACGATGTGCGACGGCTCGGGCAGTGTGCCCGCCGTGACCTGCGCCGCGAGCTCGAAGGCCGCCTCGACGTATCCGAGCGTGCCCACCGGGGACGACCCGCCCGCCGGGAGCAGGTAGGGCGGCATTCCGGCGCGGGAGTGGCGGGCCAGCAGCAGCGGGGCGGCGGCGATCGTGCGCGCCTTGGTGCGCGTGAAGTGCAGGGTGGCGCCCGCGCGTTCGAGGCGTTCGAGCTGCGCGCGGACGTGGTCGTCGACCGGCTGGTCGATCAGCGCCAGCGCGGTGGACAGCCCGTGCTCGCGCGCGTAGAGCGCGGCAGCCAGCCCCCAGTTCGTGCCTAGGCCGCCGAAGGTGAGGATGGTGCGCCTGCCACGGCGCCGCGCGTCGGGGATCAGCCATTCGAGCTTGCGCACCTTGTTGCCGCCCCAGCCGCCGTCGCCGAAGGCGCTCTCGTCCTTCAGCCACAGCCGGGCCCGGCCGTCCGACAGGCCGGGCAGCGGGCGGACCGGTGTGGGGCGCGTGCCGAGCGCGACGTGCGGCAGGGTCTCGCGCAGCTCACCGAACCGTTCGTGCAGGAGAGCCACCGTCACACCCCACCCTCCGGGACCTCGTCCTCATCAGCTCGCCCATGAGGGGAAACGCTAGGCGTCGCGGATGTGGATGGGAATACCCGATCACCGTTTGCGGCACCTGGGCGGTCCCCGGCAGGGTGTTCGAGCAGGTCATCTTCGCCGGGTCCTCCTCGAAACCGGCGGCCTGCTCCCACGGCGTGGAGGAGTCGGCGATCGGCGAGACCACCCCGTAGATCGGCCGGGAGTGGCCTCCAGGATTCGTGCCGTCCGGGTAGAAGGGGCCCACCAGGCGGACTTGATCGCCGTAGTTGCCCTCGATGGTGGTGATCCGGCCGTCGGGGTAGGCGTCGACCACTATCCCCACATGCGTGCTGTCCGCGGAGTTTGAGCCGTATAGAACGGCGTCACCGGGGTGGATGTGGTCGAGCCGTCGCAGGGTGCCGTGGGTGCGACCCCAGGAGTAGGTGGGCGCGAGCCCAGGAGTAGCCCCAGAAGTAGAAGGTGACGCCGGGGTTAGGGCTGCCGCGCCCGTCTGTATCGGTTTTGGCCTTGTAGGGGCCGTGCAAGGAACCTTGTGAGGCGTGTCCGTCGATGCCGATCGCCAGGCACCGGGGAACTCCCGGCAGGAAACCGTCGGTCCCTGTCCTCACGTAGGCGTCGGGTATCCAGAGCTTGTCGGAGGTGTAGTCCCAGATCCCGCTGCCATCGACCGTGGGGCCGGAATCCTGGCAGGTGATGTAGATATCCGCATCCGTGAGGTACGCGTTGGGATGTGTCCGGTCGCCGGGGTTCATGCTGCCGCGGCCGTCGATCGCGGTCTTGGCCTTGAACGGGCCGGTATCCGCGTTCACCGCGCTGGTGCCGGCCACCGACAGGGCCGAAAGAACGGATAACGACAGCAGAACCGAAAGGATCGGTCTCCATCGGAGACGTAATGGCACAGCAACTCCTTTGGGGGGGTTCGGTTGATGCTGCGAGATCGTGAACTGGGTTCGCGACGGCCATTCTTGCATGCCATTCTTGCATGCCACTTTGGCACGTCAAGCTGTGAAATATGCCATATTCCAGGTGTAATGGAATTCGTGCAGGGGTGGTGTGAATCATAAATTCGATTCATAATCCAGTCATGACGCAGCGCGGACGGCCCAGAGCCGAACTGGTGCTCACCGAGGACAAGCGAGCCACCCTCCGGGGATGGGCGCGCCGGCAGGACCCGTCGGCACGGGCTCTGGCGCTGAGAAGTCAGATCGTGCTGTGGTGCGCGAACGGCACGCCGAACAAGGACGTGGCCTCCGCCCTGGGAGTGGGGCCGCACACGGTGGGCAGATGGCGTGGCCGTTTCGTGCGCGACCGGCTGGACGGCCTGGCCGACAGGCCGCGACCTGGCGCGCCACGGAAGTTGACCGGGGCCAGGGTCGACGACATCGCGGCCAGGGCGCTGGAGGCTCCGCCGGACGGCGCGAACCGCTGGACGACCAGGGCGATGGCCGAGGCGACCGGAATGAGCCAGTCGAGCGTCGCACGGGCCTGGCGAAGACACGGCCGAGCCGAGCAGGGCGCGCCCGACCCGTCACGCGAAGCGCGCGGAGCGCGCGACCACACGGACAATATGAACAGAATTTCCGACTCAACCGCCGAACGACCCCTGAACGCCACCGCGGGATCGCTCCTGGGCCTGCTCCACATCGGACCCATGACGGGCTGGGACCTGGTCCACGCCACAGAGACGATGATCAGCGGCCACTGGACCCTGACCCAGAGCCAGGTCTATCGGGAGCTGTCCGCCATGGCGGGCAGGGGACTGGTGGAGGAGGGGGAGCAGGGGCGCCGCAAGCGCCGCCACTACCAGCTCACCCCGCCGGCCGCCAGGCCTTCGCCGAATGGGTGCGCAGGGGTCCGGGCCAGGAGAGCCACCGCAACCCGCTGCTGCTCCTGATCACCTTCGGGAAGTTCCTCGTCCCGGAGCAACTCGCCGACATCGTCCGCACCCACCACGCGACCCACGCGGAGCACCTGGCCCGCTACGAGATGTACCAGCGCATGGAGGCGGCCAACCCGTTCGCGGGCATGCCCCTGTATGGCGGGCGGTTGGCCGTCCGCTCCCCGCGCGGCTTCGTCCGCCTGGTCGGCGGGCTGATTCGGTGGACGTTCGACCTGGAGGGCGAGCCGGTACGGCTGGCTGCAGTCCAGAAGGCCGATCCCGAGGCGTACATGAAGCTGTCCCGGCAACGAGACTCCCGCGTCCGCCTGCGCGTCTGGATCGCGGGGGCGCTCTTGGCCGTGCTGGTGGTCGCGAGCATCATCGTGGCCAACCGGCCAAGCGCCCTCCAACTGCTGGCGCTGGCTACGACGGTCACCCTACTGGGCATCGTCGGCAAGCCCGCCGACAAGCCACTCATCAACCGCGCGGTGATCCCGTCCACGGTCGAGAAGCTGACGAGCGACATCGTGATCCGCGCGCTGACCGCGCTGGGCATCCCCGGCATCAACCAGGCGATGACTAAGAACCCCAAGGACGCCATCCGGTTCGTCGCACCGATCACCCGTGACGGCCCCGGTTGGCGGTCCGACATCGACCTGCCGTACGGCGTGACAGTGGCCGACGTGATGGACAAGCGCGACCGCATGGCCAGCGCGCTACGGCGCCCGCTGGGCTGCATCTGGCCCGAGGGCGACAGCACCATTCACGAGGGTCGGCTGATCCTATGGGTGGGCGACAAGGACTTGTCCAAGACTGTGGTCAAGTCGCCGCTGCTCAAGGCCGCCAGTCACGACGTGTTCAAGGGCATCCCGTTCGGCTGCGACCCGCGAGGCCGCGCCATCGTGGTCCCGATCATCGAGCACAACATCCTCATCGGCTCCCAGCCCGGCCAGGGCAAGACCGCCTCGGTACGCGTGATCGCCTCCGGCGCGGCCCTCGACCCGTCGGCGGAGCTGTGGATCCACGAGCTCAAGGGCACTGGCGATCTGGACCCGCATGAGCAGAACTGCCACCGTTACGTCTCCGGGATCGAGGATGAGGCGATCGCCTACGCCGCCGACTCCCTGAGTCTGCTGCGCAAGGAGGTCATGCGGCGCGCCGCCGCGCTCAAGGCACTGCCGCCGAGCCCGCCGACCACGCGCTGGGACGGTCGCGGGGCGGGCTGACCACGAAGATCCACCTGGCGTGTGAGCAGCGGCAAAAGGTGCTGTCCCTGCTTCTGACCGCCGGGCAGCGGGGTGACAGCCCGCAATTCCAGCCTGTCCTGAAGAGGATCAACGTGCCGAGGATGGGAGCGGGCCGAGCACGGACTACTCCGGATCGGGTCCGCGCCGACAAGGCCTACAGCTCCCATGCCAACCGCGCTTATCTGCGTCAACGGGGTATCCGCTGCACGATCCCCGTGAAGGTCGACCAAGTCCGGCACCGCAGGAACAGAGGCCGTCGCGGCGGACGGCCACCAGCCTTCAGCCGCGATGACTACCGCCTGAGGCACGCTGTGGAGTGCGGTATCAACCGCCTTAAGAGGCACCGCGCCGTGGCCACCCGCTACGACAAACTCGCCGTTCGTTACGAGGCCACCGTACACATCACCGTTCTCAACGACTGGCTGACCTCACTTTGAGACAGGACCTAGGTCTAGAGGCTCCTCTAGAGCCAGAAAACGGTCTTGAGCAGCGATCTAGCACCTAGACCCTGACCTGCGGAAACCTCGGAATCCCCGCCTAGGAGGCCACATGGCCATTCTCATCGCCCTGCTAGTCGTCTGCCTACCGGTAGTCACATTCGGATACATCGGCTGGTGCTACGCCTCCCCGTGGGGCGTATGCCGCCGCTGCGCTCCCGGTGGCAAGAACCGCACGTGCCGCGCCTGCTCAGGCACCGGCATGCGGCCCCGGCTCGGCTGGCAGCTCTACGTCTACTTCCGCCGTCTCCACCGCGACGGCACCCGCTAGTGCTGTGTCTGCTCAGGGTCTACTCGTCGCGCGAGGCTTCGATTTCGGCGGCCAGTACGGCGATGTCGCGCAGGTGCGTGTAGTACTTGGCCCCGTACTCGTTGTCGATCGCTGGGAGAACGTCTTCCAGCGCCGCTGTGAGCTTCATCAAGCCTGCGCGGCGCTGCTCATCGAGCGGGCCTTTGAGGACGCTGGAGGCGTAGCCGTAGGTGTCCGCGTCGAGCAGCACCATCTCCTGGCCTTCGATGTCCAGGCCACGGAAGCCCGGCGGAAACGGCATGGTCATGTGCCTGGCCAACATCTGGGACAGCGCGTCGAGCTTCTCGTCGAGCATGCGGGAATCCTTCCAGGGACGCGCGTACGTCAGGGCTCAGGCTCATCGATCTCGGCATGTCAGACCCATCCGGGAGATCAGGTCTTGGAGAAGGGCTCATTGCTCCACCGGAACCAAGCCTCATCCCCGCTGATGTGCAGCAAGAATTCCGGCACGGGACCAGAGGGGCCCACCAAGGTTACCGTCTGCTCGATGCGGCTGTAGATCTCTTCCCACGCCTCGACATCGAGCTCGCCATCGGCATCAACCAGCTCCAGCTCTCGGTCAAACCAGGGCTTGACCTCGTCGAATCCCGACTCCGCGGAGAAGCGCCCGGACAGCCAAGGGAAATCGCCGTTCTCAACGCTGATCACGCCGAGAAGGTCATCACCGCGCATCAAGCGCCACTCGTCGCCAGTTCCACCCATCAGGCCACCCATCGCCAGCAACGTATGCCCTCACCCATTGAGAAAGGCACCCGTCAGCATGCCAGCGACCCAAGAACGCAAGCGCACCGCGGTACTACCCACGGCACTGATTCCAAGCCCGCCTCACGCCGCATGCCTGGCCGATCAACCGGCCACCCCATTGGACGCCATCACCGGACACCGCGGCCTGCGAATCCCGGAAGGGAAGGCGTCCAATGGGGTGGCCTGACAGCATCGACACCGCCACCGCCGCCCTGAAGGCCGTACGGCGCGGCTGGCATGTCTTCCCGCTGACCCCAGGCGGCAAGAAGCCGCTGCGTGGGTTCACCGACTGGGAGTCCCACGCCAGCAACTGCCCCGAGACCATCGCGACGTTCTGGCATCGGCCGTACAACATCGGCGTGGCCTGCGGCCCCTCCCGGCTGGTCGTGATCGACCTGGACATGCCCAAGCCCGGCGAACAGCCAGCCGCCGGGGGAGAGCAGGGCTTTCGCCTCCTGTGTGAGAAGCACGGCCAGCCGTACCCCGGCGACACGCTGACCGTGCGCACCCGCCGCGGTGGAATGCACCTGTACTACCAAGCCCCCGAGGGCGTACGGCTGAGCAACACAGCCGGACAGCGCGGCAACGGCCTCGGACGGCTGATCGACACCCGCGCCTCGGGCGGCTATGTGGTCGGCCCAGGCAGTTACGTCAGCCAGCACGACGGCACCGGCTCGTACACGGTGATCCGCGACGTCTCGCCCGCACCGCTCCCGGCCTGGCTCGTCGAACGGCTGGCACCAGTTCCGCCGCCGCTCGCCAGTCTGCCCGAACTCCTCGCCGACCTGCCTGCACACCGGCTGACCCGGTACGGCGAAGCCGCCCTACGCGCCGAGACCGACCGCGTGACCAGCGCCCCACCCGGCGGCCGCAACTACGCGCTCAACCTCGCCGCCTTCAACCTCGGCCAGCTCACCGCCCGCAACGTGCTGCCCGAAGACCTGGTCACCTCGGCCCTCGCTCGCGCCGCCGAACTGGCCGACCACCGCCACCCGAACCACGACCCGAACTCTCCCCGCGAGATCGCCGCCGTCATCGCCTCCGGTCTGGCCGCAGGCATGAGGGCGCAACGACGCCGCCGAAGGGCGGCATGAGCACCACCAGAGGGGAACCCATGACCCACCCACCGACCGGCGCGGACCTACTCGACCAGCTCCGCGCGGCCCTGACCCGCTACGTGATCCTGGCCTCACCACAACTCACCGACGCAATCGCGCTGTGGATCGCCGCCACCCACGCCCAACCAGCGTGGGCACACGCCCCACGCCTCGTGATCCGCGGACCGGAAAAGCGGTGCGGCAAGTCCAGGCTGCTGGACATCGTGGAAGCCACCTGCTTCCACCCGTTCATCACCGTCAACTCCTCATCCCCGGCCGTCTACCGATCCATCACCGACGACCCGCCGACAATCCTGGTGGACGAGGCCGACCCGATCTTCGGGCCAAGGCCGACGGCAACGAAGACCTCCGCGGTCTGCTCAACGCCGGGCACCAGCGCAACCGGCCCGCCAAGCGCTACGACGCCGCCAAGAACCAGGTCGAATCCATCCCGACCTTCGCCATGGCGGCCCTGGCCGGCATCGGCGCCATGCCCGACACCATCGAAGACCGCGCCGTGGTCTGCAAGATGCGCCGCCGCGCACCCAACGAGACCACCGCCCCCTACCGGCTCCGCCGCGACCGGCCACCGCTGCGGACACTGGCCGCTCAGATCAACCAGTGGCTGCGCGCCGACCTGTCCATCCTGGAGGCCGCCGAACCACTGATGCCCGGCGAAGACCGCGCCGCCGATACCTGGGAACCCCTGGTCATCGTCGCCGACCACGCCGGGGGATCCTGGCCCGAACGCGTCCGCGCCGCCGCCGTGGCGTTGACCACCGAGGCCGACGAACAGTCCGCCAGCTCACCGCGGCTACGCCTGCTCACCGACTGCCGCGCTGCGTTCGGCACCGACACCGCCCTGCCCACCGCGGCGTTGCTGGAACGCCTCAAGACCGATCAGGAAAGCGAGTGGTGCGAGCACGGCCCTGCCGGACTGACCGCGATGAAGCTCGGCGTCCTGCTGCGCGAGTACGACATCCGGTCCACCACCATGCGGTTTCCCGCGCCGATCGGCCAGGCCAAGGGCTACCAGCGCGCCGACTTCTTGGACGCCTGGGCGCGCTACTGCCCGACCGCCGAACCCGTTCCCGAGGCCGATGTCGTGCCGCTCACCGGGGGGAGCCGTACCAGCCGTACCACCCGTCCCGCCGCAGGTCAGAGCGGTACGGCTACGAATCTTGGTACGGCTTGAGCCGTACCACCAAACAAGCCGTATCAGCCCTGACCAGGGAAAACGACCCTGGTACGGCTGGTACGGCTCCCCCGCCACGCACCTCGCCAAGGCACGCCCGCACGCACCACGGAAGGACCCGGAAGGCCATGTCAGCCTCCAACGCAAAGCTCACGCTCGCCGAGGTCTGCGCAGAGCTGCGGATCTCCCGATCCACCTTCTACGAGTGGCGCGCCAAGCAGCGTGCGCCGCGCTGCATCACCCTGCCCAACGGCTCACTCCGCATCCGCCGCCACGACCTTGAGAGCTGGCTCGAATCCCGAGAGGACGCCGCCTGATGGATGACACCACGTTCAACGTTCGCGTCTTCAAGACCGAGAAGCGCAAGAACGCCAAAGGCGCGGTCACCTCGCATCGAGTCCTCTGGCAAGTGGCTGAGCGCATGTGGAAGCGGCCCTTCCCGAAGGAAGCGCAGGCGGACGCTTTCCGGAGCAAGCTGGTCACTGCCTCACGAAACGGCGAGCCGTTCAGCGTGACCACCGGCGAGCCCGTCTCGTGGGCGCGAGCCGACCGTCCTGACCTGAGCTGGTACGCCTTCGCGTGCAAGTTCGTGGACATGAAGTGGACGGACGCGTCCGCCAAGCACCGCGCTGGAATCCGCGCTCACGATGGCCACGTTCGGCCTGCTCGACAGCACCCCGTGGCCGTATGACGGCAAGGAACTCCGTACCGCCCTTCGCCGCTGGGGATTCAACACCAAGGAGCGCGCGAACTGCCCTGACAGAACTCGGGAGATCCTGAAATGGGTGGAGCGGCACTCCCTGCGGATGTCGGCTCTCTCCACCGCTGCGATCGCGCGCAGCATGCTCAATGCGGCGACCAGCCGCCTGGACGGAAAGCGTGTCGCCGCCAGCTCGAACCGGCGGCATCGAGTCATCCTCTCCAGTGCGCTGGCCTACGCGGTGGAGCTCAAAGTGCTCGACAAGAACCCGATCCCGGAACTCAAGTGGAAGGTCACCAAGACGACCTTTCAGGTGGACCGGCGCTCTGTGGTCAACCCGGAGCAGGCGCGCGCTTTGCTCGCTGCGGTTGAGAAGCAGAAGCCGAGTGGCGTCCTGCTCATGCCGTTCTTCGCCACGCTCTACTTCACCGGACTGCGTCCCGAAGAGGCCGTCAACCTACGGGAGAAGGACCTGACGCTTCCCGATGCCGCCGGCACCTGGGGAGAGTTCTACCTGACCGGCGCGACGCCTGAGGTCGGCAAGGAATGGACTGATTCCGGCGACCAGCGCGACACTCGCGGCCTCAAGCACCGCGCCGAGGGTGAAGCCCGATCCGTCCCTTGCCCTCCCGAACTGGTGACCATCCTGCGCAGGCACCTCAAGGAGAACGGCACCGGCCCCGATGGCCGCGTGTTCCACGGCGCTCACGGCGCCGTGCTCGCCAAGAGCACGATCCTCCGAGTCTGGCGGAAGGCTCGCGAGCAGGCCCTGACCAAGGAGGAGTACGCCTCACCGCTGGCCAAACGCCCCTACGACCTGCGGCACGCTTGCCTCTCCACCTGGCTCAACGCGGGCGTCTCGCCCAAGCAGGTCTCCGAGTGGGCAGGCAACAGCGTGGCCGTACTTCATCGCACCTACGAGGCCTGTCTCGTAGGTCATGACGAGATCGCCATGCGGAGAATCGCCGAGGTCCTGGGCTCTTCCCCGCGGGAAAACATTGGGAAGGATCAACCGGATACGGCTGATCAGAGCCAGACACAGCCGGACGCCGAGACATGATCGCAAACATGCAAAAGCCCTGGTCACTGTGATGATGACCAGGGCTTGCGCTGTGCGCGGCCGACAGGAGTCGAACCCGTAACCTTCTGATCCGTAGTCAGATGCTCTATCCATTGAGCTACGGCCGCTCGGTGCTTAAGCAAGCATAGCGGGTTCCGCCCAGTGCCTCGAACCAGTTAGCGGCTCAAGTGCTCTCCGTCCGCGGCTTCTTGGGCCAGAGGGTGTAGCTGATCGGCCACAGCAGGGCGATCGCGGGCACCTTGAGCATGCCGTACATGAAGTCCACCAGCGCCCCCGTCCGGGAGGGGTCGTCGACCAGCCAGACCAGGCCGAGCAGGAGGGCGCAGGCGATGCCGTAGGCGACGACGATGCGCAGCCAGATGCCCCATTCGTACCGGGCGCGGGCCATGCCGCCTGCGGGCGGCTTCCAAGGGGGCGGGCCGCCGGCGAAGCGGTGGTGGAATTTGGCGTCTGCCCAGCGGATCGTACGGTGACCGAAAACGATGGAGTAGGCCAGGTACGCGGCGGCCAGGCCGTGGCGGAGGTCGGCGACGGCGCCGCTGCGCATGTCGATGACGGCCGCCACCAGCAGGATCACGTCCAGCAGGGGTACGGCGAGCAGCAGCGCGGTGCTGAGCCGGCGGCGCCGCCAGAGGTAGCGGCTGGCCAGGCCGAGCAGGAGCAGCACCCAGAAGCCGACCTCGCAACCGATGATGACGCCGAGAATCATGCGTCAATTGTCGAGAACGAACCGGTATGGCACATCCTCACCTGATACGAGCCTGTGGATACATCGAAGTGTGTATCCACAGGCGACCCCGCGAAGGACGCGAGCACCCCGCGGCGGTGGTGGGATGGGGGCCATGAAAAGCGCGGCGCCGTGGGCGGCTCTGGCCTTCGCCCTGGGCCTGCTCCTGATCTGGGGCGGGGCCTCCGTCCCGCGCGGCATCTCGGGCTCGCTGCTGGTGCCGCCGCTGGCGCTGACCTGCGCGGGTGTGGTCGTACGGCGGAGCCACCCCATCGCGTCGCTGGCCCTGGGCACCGTGGGCATCGGGCTCGACATCGCCGTCGGCCCGTCGCTGGCCACGGTGCTGGTGTTCACCGACAACCTCTACGCCGCCGCGCTGTACGGCCCGGCCAGACTGTCACGCTGGCTCCTGGGCCTCACCTCGGTGCTGGCGGTGCTCGCGGGAGCGGTGACCGCGTTCGTGGCGCACGACCTGCGCATGGTGGCCGTGATCGGCATCCAAGCGGGGCTGGTCCTGGTCACGCCCGTGACGACGGCGCTGGTGCTGCGGCAGCAGCGCGACCAGGCGGAGACCGAGCGGGCCAGGGCCGAGCAGGTGGCCCACCTGGCCGAGCTCGACAGGCAGGCGGCGATCTCCGCCGAGCGCACCCGGATGGCCCGCGAGCTGCACGACATGATCGCCAACCACTTCAGCGCCATCGCGATCCAGTCCACCGCGGCGCTGTCGCGCGAGGACCTCGACCCGGCGACGATCCGCAAGATCATGGAGTCCGTCCGGGCGAACAGTGTGAAGGGCATGGCCGAGATGCGTTCCATGATCGGCCTGCTGCGCCAGGAGGGCGACGAGCCGGACGCCACCCGGCTGCGACTGGCCGACTCGGAGGGCCTGGTCGAGCGTTCCAGGCAGGCGGGCATGGACGTGGAGCTCCGCGTCGACGGCGCGCCCAGGGAGCTGCCCGCCCCGGTCGACCTGGCGGGCTACCGCATCCTGCAGGAGGCGCTGACGAACGCCCTCAAACACGGCGACTCGCCCGCGAAGGTCCATATCGCCTACAAGCCTGAGCACGTCACGCTAACGGTCGACAACGTGGTCAGCGACGGTCAGGCCCGGCTTCCCGGTTCGGAGGCGGGGCTGGTCGGCATGGAAGAACGCGCGACGCTGGTGGGCGGCACGTTCGAAGCAGGCCTGAGTACCCCGGGTCCGAGGGGCCACGCTGGCCGGCAACAGAAGTGGCGGGTCGAGGTCACACTGCCCGCCCCGGTCGAGGAGGACGTCGCTTGACGATCAAGGTGCTGGTTGCCGACGATCATGCGGCCGTGCGTGCGGGGATCGTGCTGATCCTCGACGGGGCGGCGGATCTGGAGGTGGTCGGCGAGGCGGCCGATGGGGAGCAGGCTGTCGCGATGGCCCGCGAGCTGCGCCCCGACGTCGTGGTCATGGACATCAGGATGCCCAGGCTCGACGGCATCTCGGCCACCCGCGAGCTGGCGGGGGTGGCCGACGTGCTCATCCTGACCACCTTCGACATCGACGAGTACGTCTTCGGTGCGCTGCGCGCGGGGGCGGCCGGGTTCCTGCTGAAGAACACCGACGCCGACGGGCTGGTCGACGCCGTGCGCCTGGTGGCCAGGGGCGACGGGCTGATCTCCCCGGGCGTGACACGCAAGCTGATCAACGCCTTCGCCGCGCAGCCTGCCCGCCAGCCGAGCACGCGCGATCTGTCCGTGCTGACCGCCCGAGAGCAGGAGGTGCTGGCGTGCATCGCCAGGGGCCTGTCCAACGCCGAGATCGCCGGCGAGCTCGACATGGCGGAGGCCACCACGAAGACGCACGTCAGCAGGGTGCTCGGCAAGCTGGGCTTGAAGAGCAGGGTCCAGGCAGCGATCTTCTATTCGGAAAGCGGCTGATCGCCGACCAGGGCGCGGCCGGCTACTCGCCGGCGGGGACGTACAGGCTGAGGGTTTCCGCGATGCAGGCCGCACGCTTCTCCCCCTCGACCTCGATGGTCATCTTGAGGTTGGACAGGTAGCCGGCGGGCGTGCCCTTGACGTCGGTCAGCTCGCCGGTGGCCCTGATCCGCGCGCCGACCGGCACGGGGCGGGGGAAGCGGACCTTGTTCAGGCCGTAGTTGACGCCCATCACGATGCCCTCGACCTTGACCAGCTCGAGCATGAACGACGGGAGCAGCGCCAGGCTCAGGTAACCGTGGGCGATCGGGCCGCCGAAGGGACCTTCCTTGGCCCGCTCGACGTCGACGTGGATCCACTGGTGGTCGTCGGTGGCGTCGGCGAAGAGGTTGACCTGCTCCTGGGTGACGGTGCGCCACTCGGTCGGGCCGAACTTCTCGCCGACGGCCGCCTTGAGTTCCTGAACGTTCGCGAAGGTCCGCATGAGTCGGAACGCTATTGCGCTGGCGGGACGGCTGCCAAGTTGATGACCCGGTACTTGTCCGGTTTGTCGTCCTTGGTGGCTCCCCAGTAGACGATCGTGCTGGGCTCCCATGACGTGCCCACGCCGGACCAGTCACCAGGCACCTTGAAGGTCGCCATCGTGTTGGTCTCCAGGTCGTACACCGCGTCCCGCGTGGTCAGGAAGCGGCTCAGGATCGGGTAGTCGTTGAGAGCGCCGCCCACCGCCACGCCCGGCAACGTGCGGCTTTGGGTACCGTCGACGCGCTGGACGATCGAGACGATGGCGTCCTTCTGATGCGCGTAGCACCAGACGGGTCCGCATCGCAGATTGGAGTAGCCTTCCGGCGGGTGCACCTGGCGGACCTCGCCGGTCTTGAGGTTCACCACCTTGGTCTGGTTGCGTTCCGCGTTGTTGCCGTAGGCCGGGATGTCGCCCGCCCAGGGCCAGTCGATGATGAACAGACCCTCGCTACCTGCGACGGGCGAGGGAAGGCCGCCCGACAGCGGCATCGCGTAGACGCCGCCCAGCGTGCCGTTGGACCACACGACCCGGTCCCCGTCGAGCGCGAAGGCCCGCATGTCCCTGGCCTGCGTGCCCTCCAGCGTGCCGAAGCGCTCGGGGATGCCGCCCGACCTGGGCACCTTCCAGAACTCGACCACCGGCGTGCCGTCGGGCTTCCTGGCGTTGGCGTACCAGGCGACGTTCTGGTCGTCGAGGTCGGCGGCCTGCGGGTAGTACTGCTTCAGCCCTGGCGTGGTCGGGACTTCGGTCAGCACGCGGAACTGGCCCGTGGCGGTGTCGTAGATCTCGATCCTGCCGGCCTTCTCGAACGATGACTCGGCGTCGAGCAGCACCTCGGTGGCGCTGAGCCCGGTGATGGGGCGGTAGCGCCAACCGTCGGCGCTCTTGGCGGGCATGGTGAAGATCGCCTGCGGCCAGAGCTTCTCGATCGGCTGGGTTTCCATCTTCTCCGAAGTGAAGGTGATCTCACTGGGCTCGTCGGTCGGCGTGGAGGCGGCCACCGAAGCCGGGGCCGTGGGGGCCGCCGCCGTGTCGTTCCCGCCCCCGGTGGAGAGAACGCCCCTGGCGACAGCCGTACTCACCCCCACCACCGCGACGACGGAGACGACCGCGAGAGCCTGGGCCCGTCGCCTGGCGCGCCGGCGACGGCGCCGCGACACGCCGGCGAGCAGGTCGGTGTCCGGCGCACGGGCGGCGGCCTCTCGCATCGCGCCGGCCAGTTCGTCCTCAGTCCTCATGCCCGTCCCCTTTCGAGCACCGCAGGCTTGACCCGGAGCGCGGCGAGCGCGCGGAAAGCCTGGCTGCGTACCGTTCCCCGTGAGACGCCGAGGATCTCGGCGATCTCCTGATCCGCCAGGTCCTCGTAGTAGCGCAGCACGAGCACGGCCCGCTGCCTGCGCGGCAGCGTGCGTAACGCGTTCCACAGCTCGCCGGAGGCATGGCTGTCGACGTAGAAGCCCTCGGGGACGTCGTCTGTGAGGTGTTCCCTGCGCCGCCTGCGCCACCAGCTGATGTGCTGCCTGGCCATGATCGTGCGCACGTACGCCTCGGGATTGTCCTTGTTGCGTACGCGGCGCCAGGCGTCGCTCAGCTTGAGCAGGGCCTCCTGAACCAGGTCGGCGGCGTCATCGGGGTTGCCGGTGAGCACGTAGCCGTATCGGAGCAGGGCCGAACCCCTGGCGCGGACGAAATCCTCGAACTCCACATCTCCGAGACGCACGGGCCGCTCGCTCTGTTGCAAAGATCTTTACTCGAAACCATCGCGCACGTGTTCGAGTCGGCGCTACTATTCTGGGTAGCGACTCGAACAGAGGTTCGGCCAGGTGGGAGGGGGTGTCATGCTGACTCAGACACGCCGTAGCTGTTTCTTCCCAAATCTACGACGCCCGCTATACCCCGCAATAAAGTCCGAGAGCGTGGACCCCGTGCGCAATCCTTACGCCCCCGGAGCCGGGCAGCGCCCGCCAGAGCTCGCCGGGCGCGACCGCGAGCTGCAGCAGTTCGAAGTCGTGCTGGAGCGGGTGGCCCGTAGCCGTCCCGAGCGCAGCATGGTCGTCACCGGACTGCGCGGCGTCGGCAAGACCGTGCTCCTCAACACCTTCAAGTCCATGGCCATGCAGCGGCTGTGGGGCACCGGCAAGATCGAGGCCCGCCCCGACCAGTCGATCCGGCGTCCCGTGGCGGCCGCCCTGCACATGGCCATCCGCGAGCTGGCCCCCCGCCACCGCGCCCCCGAGCGGATCGAGGAGTTCCTCGGCGTGCTGAAGGCGTTCGCCATGCGCGACCCGGCGGCGGCCAAGGGCACCTCTCACTGGTCGCCCGGCATCGAGGTCCCGGCCAGCCGGGGCCGCGCCGACTCCGGTGACCTGGAGATCGACCTGACCGAGTTGTTCGTCGACGCGGCGAGCGTGGCCACCGACCTGGGCGTCGGCATCGCCCTGTTCATCGACGAGATGCAGGACGTGCAGGCCACCGACGTCTCGGCGCTGTGCGCCGCCTGCCACGAGCTGTCCCAGTCGGGCGGGCCGCTGATCGTGGTCGGCGCCGGGCTGCCGCACCTGCCCAGCGTGCTGTCGGCCAGCAAGAGCTATTCCGAGCGACTGTTCCGCTACGCGCGCATCGACAAGCTCGACCGGGAGGCGGCCGACATGGCGCTGATGCTCCCGGCGCGCGAGGAAGAGGTGGAGTTCACCCAGGAGGCTCTCGACGCCCTCTACGAGGCGGCCGACGGCTATCCGTATTTCGTCCAGGCCTACGGCAAGGTCGCCTGGGATCTGGCGCCGCGCACCCCGATCACGGTCGACGACGTCAAGGTCTCGGCTCCGGAGGCCGAGCAGGAGCTGGCGGTCGGCTTCTTCGGCAGCCGCTACGAGCGCGCCACCCCGGCCGAGCGCGACTACATGCACGCCATGGCCCAGATCGGCGACGAGCCGGTGGCCACCGCCGAGGTCGCCGACGCCCTGGGCCGCAAGCCGTCCAGCCTGTCGCCCGCCCGCGACAGCCTGATCAAGAAGGGTCTCATCTACAGCGCCGAACGCGGCCTGATCGCGTTCACCGTGCCGCATTTCGGGAGGTTCCTGCGTGCCCAACCGATCTAGACCGGCACCCCTAGTCCTCTATTGGGCTGTCTAGTGGGGAAGCTAGATAGCCCAATAGAGTCAAATCGTCATGCCCGTCGAGGGAAATCTACGGCTGTCTAGCGTCAGGCCGATACTGGCGTATATTCCGGCAGAGACTCCGGGCTGACCACCGCCACCCGGACGGCCGGCCGGCGTCCGCTGAGGTAGACGGCGAAGACGACGTCCGCCTTGCCGCGGCTCTGGAAGACGAAGAAACGCCAGCACAGCTCGCGCCAGCTGTCGTACGGCTCGGCCGAGACGAGCTCGCCGGCGTGTGCCCGCCAGGTGCTGCTGCCGCGTAGCCGCGACAGCGTGACGCTCTCCGCCGGTGCGGGCCGCTGCTCGCACGGCGCCCGATAGCGAGCCCGGTCCACCAGTTCCTCGATCTCAGGTGACAGTACGGCGAGCGCGACCACCCCGGCGGCGATCATCGCCCACGGCGGGTGGGCGAACACCACCCAGCCCGGCACCGCGGACCAGACCGACATGACGGCCATGCCGGTCAGCACCAGGGTCCTGCCGATCGAACGCAGCCCCACGGGTGTGGAGCTCACCTCGCCGAAGCAGCCGCAGCCCGCGTCCGGACGCCGCCGACGCAGCTCGAGCAGCACGTAGGTGGACAGCGCGAAGAAGGCGACCGTCCCCCAACGGAAGAACGGGTGAGTGGTGAACGACAGCCCCGCCGCGAGCACGACCTCGCCCACGGCACAGCACAGCAGCGCGGGGACCTGCAGGCGCCCCGGCACCAGAACGGCCGGCCCCAACCTGGCCAGCGCTCCGGGCTCGGCCCCCGACCGGACGGTCGCCACCTTGGCAACCGTCCCCATCAGGAGCAGCACGATCAGAACCGGTAGCTGCGACTCCAGCACACGCGTCACCCCAATCCGATCTGAGCATTGAAACACCCTTTGAGGAGATCGCCCCCCAACTCCACGTAGACGGTGGGCGACAGCTCGACGATCCGCCCGCGCGGCGAGGTGCCGCATTCAACGCATCTGTCGCAGAAGCGCCCCGCCAGGCAGCCGCACGCCACCACCGGCACGTTGGCGGCCCGGTCCGTACAGGTGTTGCGCACCTGCAGCAACGACCCGATCGCGAGGTACGGCAGGCCGGCGCAGGAGACCTCGGCGTCGGGACACCCGGCATCGGAACGCTCCACCATCGGGTAGGCGGCGCCGTGTTCCTCCTCGTCGAAGGAGTCCGACCAGATGGCGGTGCCCGAGATGCGTGGCTGGAGTCCGGCGTAGGCGGGGGGCGGGCCGGGCACGGCGCGCGCGGGGTAGGCCGGTTGCGAGGTGGCGGGCAGCAGCGCCAGGCTGCCGCCGGCCTGGCGGACGCCGATCGCGTCGAAGAGGTAGCCGGGTTCGAACTGCGGGTGGCGGACCCGGATGCGGCCGGTGGCGCGGTAGGGGATCACGACCGTGCGGCGGCCGCGGTGGGGGCCGCAGTCGAGTTCGACCGACAGGTCCCTGCGGCCCTCGATGGACAGGATCGTGCCGGTGATGCGGGTCGTGTCGGCCCAGATCCGCTCGACGACGCGGCCCTCGCGGAGCGCACGCATGATCACCATGGATCCGACGGCGATGTCGGCGGGCGCCGCGTCACGGCCGTTCCACGCCTTGGCCCAGGGGGCGATGACCAGCCGCTCCTCCATGCCGTCCGGAGTCTCCACGATCGCGAGGTGCGGGCTGATGTCGAGGATCTCGCCGGTGACCGCGTGCAACGGGTCGCCGCTTTCCGGATCGGGGCCCGGGGTGCCGAGCTCGCGTCCCAGCGCCGCGGCCGCGAGCAGCCGGCGGCGCTCCACGCTCGGATACCCCATATGCCCCTCCTTCTACGCGATACAAGACTCACACGGCTTACGGCGCGGCTCACGCCGTACATCCCGAAAGAGAGCAAAATACGCAACCTCCGGGGCAGGAGTTGACACCCCTCGTCGAAGAAACCGCCACCGACCTTGACCTACCTTTATCGTGGCCAGGCCGAATCGTGAATTCTGGTTCAGCTACATCCGGGCCCAGGGCTGCGATTCTGGCCACAATGCAGACTGCCGGCTGGGAAGAGGAGTTCCGCGAGTACGTCAGGGCGCGCGGGCCCGCTTTGCTGCGCACGGCGCACCAGCTGACTGGACACCCGTCGGACGCGGAGGATCTGCTCCAGAACGCGCTGACCAAGACATACCTCGCGTGGGACCGCATCCAGGATCGAGGGGCGCTGGATGGATATGTCCGGCGGGCCATGGTCAATATCAACATCTCGCAGTGGCGGCGGCGGAAGGTGGCGGAGTTTCCCTCCGACGACCTGCCGGAGCAGGCGTGCGGGGCCGAGCAGTGCGGCGATCTCCATGAGCGGCTCGACCAGGCGCTCGCGGGACTGCCCGAACGGATGCGCGCGGCGATCGTGCTGCGGTACTACGAGGACATGAGCGAGCCGGAGATCGCCAAGACGCTCGGCATCAGCCTGGGGACGGTCAAGAGTACGGTGTCGCGGGCGATGGCGAAGCTCCGCTGCGAGCTGGGGATTCCGCCTCAGCAGTAGCGGTGCGGCCCGGGGCCTCCGCGCCGGCCGTCGCGCACGGACGGACCACCTCGCGGATCTTGCGGAGCGTGGCCAGGAACGCCTCGAGCTCCTCCTCGTCGAGCAGGCTGGTGAAGCACGCGTCGATGTCTTCCAGATGGAGGGGCAGCACCTTCTCCAGGCGCGAGCGCCCCTCGTCGGTCAGGGTGGCGTAGGAGGCGCGCCGGTCGGTCGCACAGGCGATCCGCGCGACCAGCCCCTCACGCTCGAGCCGGTCGATGACCCTGGTGACACCGCTGGTCGACAGCCCGGTCTGGGCCGCCAGGTCGGTCATGCGCAGGCTCTGCCTGGGGGAACGGGCCAGCCTGATGAGCGTCTCGAAATCGATCTCGGACAACCCGGCCGCGCTGAACACCGGAGTCATCCGGGCGGTCAGCCCGGCATGGACCTCGCTCAGCAGGCCCATCGCCGTCAGCCGGGGGTCGTCAAAGGGGATCACATTCATACTCTACCCGACGTTAGTTGACGCGCGGAATATTCCTCGTGTAGACATTTGTTGTCGCAAACATCCGCACCGCAAGTACCCACCCTGAGGGAGAACCCACCCATGAGCACTCGCACCTGGGAAGGCCTGACGATCCCGGCCGCCGGCACGTACAACCTCGACGTGAACCACACCCAGATCGGCTTCGTCGTCAAGCACATGATGGTGAGCAAGGTCCGCGGCCGCTTTGACAAGTTCGCCGGTTCCGTGACGATCGCGGAGAACCCGCTCGAGTCGTCCGCCGAGCTCACGATCAACACCGACAGCATCACCACCGGCGCCCCGGACCGCGACGGCCACCTGCGGAGCGACGACTTCCTGGCCGCCGAGAAGTTCCCGGAGATCACCTTCAGGAGCACCCGCGTCGTGAGCCACTCCGGCGACGAGTTCACGGTCGTCGGTAACCTGACCGTCCGCGACGTCACCAAGGAGGTCGAGCTCACGGTCGAGTACGGCGGCGCCGGCACCAACCCGTGGGGACAGGACGTCTGGGGCTTCGCCATCACCACCGAGTTCGACCGCGAGGGGTTCGGGCTGACCTGGAACCAGGCTCTCGAGACCGGCGGCGTCCTGGTGGGCAAGAAGATCAAGGTCGAGATCGAGGGCGAGGCCAACCGGGCCTGACCCTTCATCCACAGAGGGTTACCCACAGGGTGTGGATAACCCTCTGTGGCGACGCGTCGGACAACCGCTTTGCCGCGTCGCCGGAAGGCCGGTACGCTGTGCTGAGCCGCGTGGCTTCCAGGAGGATTCGCCTAGTCAGGTCTATGGCGCCGCACTGCTAATGCGGTTTGGTGGCAACACCATCCGGGGTTCAAATCCCCGATCCTCCGCCGGCCGAAAGGCCCTCTCCTTCACAGTGGAGAGGGCCTTTTCTCGTGAAGGTCGCCGTTAGCCTCGCTGGCATCCTTCATCTGCATGCAGGCGACCTGGGTGTACCTCTCCGTAGTCGTCTTCAGGTCAGTGTGCAGGGCGTGTTGCACACTGGGCAGTGAGCCCGTTTGGCGTTCGAGCTGACCTCGACGTCGCACTGTGCGCAGCGTCCGTCTTCCCATAGCCCCTGCTGGGGTCCCGGACCACCGTCGTAGTGGTCCCGATCGGGCCAGGCCACCAGCGTCACGTCGATGCCGACGGGCTCCTGCTCGTAGGCGGTGGCCGTGGCCAGGACCAGCTTCGTACGCAAGCCGTTGCCGTCCTCGGCATGCTGGGGCAGGACACGGCTCAGCACGTCGACCAGGTCGTGCACGGGTAGCCGCTCGAGCTGCCGGGCCAGGCGAACACGATCCTCGTCGGTACTCACCCGATCGACCGTAGCCGAACCCGACGAAGAAGCCTCGACGCGCATCGAGCCCCGTATCGACGCCTACCGCGCTGTCCATTCCCAGCACGGGCTTGGTAAGGCTGTCACTACCACTAAAGCGGGGGACGTCCTGATCGGGGCGGGCATGTGCGGGTGGATAGTGTCCCGTCGTGATCAAGAATTTCCCCCGTATCGCGGCTCTCACCTGCGCCGCTCTCATGGCCACCGCGCCTGTGACGGCGACCGCCGCCGCGGCGGCTCCCGCCAGAGGAACCCTGGTCAAGGCCGAGCGGTCGGCCGGTATGACGAGCAGCGAGGTGAACGCGTTCCTCGGCAAGGCGGGCTTTCCCGCGATTGAGAACGCCAAGGGCGTCGACCTCTACAGCGTCACCTACCGCACCGTCGATGTGAACGGCAGGCCCACCACGGCCACCGGGGCGCTCGCCCTGCCCCGGACATCCGCCCACAAGCTTCGCGTGGTCAGCTACAGCCACGGCACGATGGCCGACAAGCGGGCGGCTCCCTCGGTGGCGTCCACCGGGGAGGGTCGCTTCCTGCCGGTCTATTTCGCCACCCACGGCTTCGCCACGGCCGCCGCCGACTATCTCGGGCTGGGCGAAGGGCCGGGCGCGCACCCATATATGCACACCGCCACCGAGGCCGGGGCCTCCGTCGATTTCCTCAAGGCCGCGCGGACGCTCGCCCGGCAGCACCAGATCACGCTCGACAAACGGATCATGGTGACCGGATTCTCCCAGGGGGGTCACGCCGCCATGGCCCTGGGCGCGGCCCTGCAGAAGGACAGCGACCTGGCCGTGTCCGCGATCGCTCCCATCAGCGGCCCGTTCGACCTCGAGCACGCCGAATTCCCCGCCGCGGTCGACGGCGAACTGGACGGGCGGTCTGCCGCGTTCTATCTCGCCTACTGGCTGACCTCGATGGACCGGATCTACGACCTCTACCAGAATCCGTCCGAGGCGTTCCGCCCGCCGTACGACGCGAACGTCACGGACCTGCTCGATGGAAGCCATGACCTGGACACCATCGCGGCGGCCTTGCCGTCCACGCTGGACGAACTCCTCACCCCTGCCTACATCGACAAGCTCCGCAATCCCACGGGTCGTTTGCTGCAGGCGATCAGGGAGAACGACACGACATGCCAAGACCTGCGCGGTGGAGCGCCCGTGCGACTGTTCGCCGCCACCGGCGACCGCGACGTGGTCTTCGCCAATTCCTCCCGCTGCCTGGAAGATTTGCGGGCGCGGCACATCGAGGCGACCCTCACGGAGGTCGGCGACGTGAACCACATCACCTCGCTCAAAATGTCGCTGCCCCAGGTGCTGGCCTGGTTCCAACAGAGGTCCGACGCCTCGGGCGGCTGAACACCGTACTCGGTGGGGATGCGTCCATGGTCGATTCATGTTCTCGTCCGGATGGAGCAGATGCGCCTGGTGATCTAGGGGAGGGCTTTTGATTTTTCTGGGGGCGTCGCGGTTTGGCCGGCCAGTTCTTGCTGCCAGGGTGGGTCGGCGCCGACGTGGGTGCAGGTGATGGCGGCGATGTGCAGGGCGTAGGCGAGCGCGGTGGTCAGCTCCCCGGTGGGGATGGCGCCCAGCCGGTCACGGGTGAGCCTGCCTGCCCGGTCGAGCGTGGCGAGCAGGCCCGACATGAACGCGTCCCCCGCACCGACGGTGTCGACGACCTGGACCTTTTCGGCGGGTAGGTCGACCGGGCCGTCAGGGCCGAGCGCGTGCACGCCGTCCGCCCCGCGGGTCACCACGACGAGACGCGGCCCGCGGGCCCGCAGGCGGGCCGCGACGGTCGCGACCGGTTCGCCGGGTGCGAGCCAGGCGACGTCCTCCGAGCTGAGCTTGACGAGGTCCACCAGAGTGAGCCAGTGGTCGAACCGGCTGCGCAGCCGGTCGGGATCGCGGGCCAGCCGTGGTCTCAGGTTCGGGTCGAAGGCGAGGGTACGGCGCGGCCGTTCACCTTCGAGCAGCTGCTCCAGCGTGGCGCCCATGCTGGGCACGGCCAGGGCGAGCGATCCGGCCACGTGCAGGCAGCGCGTGGCGGGCGGCAGCGCGGGCAGCTGTTCTGGCCGCCAGCCACCGTCGGCGCTGCCCTCGACGTAGAAGGCGTACTGCGCGGCGCCTCCCGCATCGAGGGTGACGACGGCCAGGGTGGTCGGCTCCGCGGCGGGGATGGCGAGGCTCAGGTCGACGCTGGAGGTCGTCAGGTGCGCGCGCAGCAGCCTGCCAAACCCGTCGTCGGCGATCCGGGCGAGCATGGCCACGTCGATACCGAGCCGGCCCAGCCCGACGGCGACGTTCATCGGGCTGCCCCCCGGCCGGGGGGTGTAGGCGGCCTCGTCGGGCAGCGGTACCAGGTCGACCAGCGCCTCCCCGCACGCCACGATCATGTCTCGTTCTCTCCGGCGGGCAGCCGCTGACCGGTGATCGCGGAGAAGAGCCGCTCCTTGCCCGGCCGGATGCGCAGCCGTACCCGCTCACCCTTGGCCGGCGGGGCGTTGGGGTCGACTCGCGCGATCACGGTCTGGTCCAGGAGGGCCGGATCGTCCGTGTCGGCGTACTGGCCGTACAGGAAGGCGTCCGAGCCGAGCTCCTCGACGACCGTGACGGTGACGGGGAAGGTCGGCTCGTTGGAGTCGCCCTCGCCGACCACGTCGACGCCCTCGGGCCGGAAGCCCAGGATGAGCCGGTCGCTGCCCTCCTGCTTGAGCGCGTGCAGCGTCTCGCGCGCCAGCTGGATCCGCATGTCGCCGAGGACGGCGTCCTCGCCGTCGACGCGGTACTCCGCGAGGTTCATCGCCGGGGAGCCGATGAAGCCGGCCACGAAGACGTTCTCCGGGTGCTGGTAGAGCCGCAGCGGCGTGTCGACCTGCTGGAGCAGGCCGTCCTTGAGCACGGCCACCCTGTCGCCCATCGTCATGGCCTCGACCTGGTCGTGGGTCACGTAGACCGTCGTCACCCCGAGCCGGCGCTGGAGGGCCGCGACCTGGGTGCGGGTCTGCACGCGCAACTTGGCGTCCAGGTTGGACAGCGGCTCGTCCATGAGGAACACCTTCGGCTCGCGCACGATCGCCCGGCCCATGGCCACGCGCTGGCGCTGCCCTCCGGACAGCTCCTTCGGCTTGCGGTCCAGGTACTCCTCCAGGTCCAGCAGGCGCGCGGCCTCGCGTACCCGGCGGTCGCGCTCGTCCTTCGGAGCCTTGATCACCCGCAGCGCGAAGCCCATGTTGTCGGCCACCGACATGTGCGGGTAGAGCGCGTAGTTCTGGAACACCATCGCGATGTCCCTGTCGCGGGGAGCCAGGTTGGTGACGTCACGGCCGCCGATGCTGATCGTGCCGGCGTCGACCCGTTCGAGCCCGGCCAGCATGCGCAACGACGTGGACTTCCCGCAGCCCGACGGCCCCACCAGGACCAGGAACTCGCCGTCGTGGATATCGAGGTCGAGCGCATCCACCGCGGGCCGTTCTGTTCCGGGGTAGACGCGCGTCGCCTGTTCGTAAACGACTTTTGCCATCGATCTCTCCTCACATCTAACGGCCGGCCGTACGGGACGTCGACGAGCAGCAGGCGAGGGCCGAGCCGGCGGACGGCCCTTTCCTCGTCCTGCGGTACGCCCCGATCGGTGATCACGGCCTCGTAGGCGCTGACGTCGCGGTGGCTGAAGGGCGCGTGGCGGCCGAACTTGGAGGAGTCCACCAGCAGCAGGTGCTGCCTGGCCGCGTCGAGCATCGCCTCTTTGACCGCGGCGTGGCCGCGGATCGGGTGGTAGAGGCGGCCGCGGGTGATGGCGACCGCCGACATGACGGCGAGGTCGGCGTGCAGCCGTGCCAGGGCGCGTGACACCTCGGGCCCGACCGTCGAGTCGAAGGCGCTCTGGTAGTCGCCGCCCAGCAGGACCGCTTCGCTGTGCGCGGTGGCGGCCACGATGCGCGCTATCGCGACGGAGTTGGTGACCACCGTGTAGCCTCCGCGCTCGTCGAGCCGCCGGGCCAGGGGGAACAGCGTGGTCGAGTCGTCCATGAGGATCACTCCCCTGGACGGCAGCTCGCCCAGGGCGGCCTCGGCTATCGCTTCCTTCTCCGCCAGCCTGATCTGGCTGCGCAGCTGCGAGGAGACCTCGGTGGTGACGGCCGCGACGATCGCCGCGTGGCCGCGGTACTTGCGCAACAGGGAACGGCCGGCCAGCGCGTCCAGATCCCGATGCATGGTCATCAGGCTGACGCCGAACTCCCCTGCCAGTTCGGCGATGCCCGCCTCCCCGGCTTCCGCGACGCGCGAGAACACCGCCCGCCGCCGTTCCTCGAGGCCGGAGGTCGTGGTTCTGGCTCTCGCCATGCCATCACTCCATGGGGCGTACAACGGCCTTGACCACCTCGGGATGGCGGCTACCGGCTCTGAGCGCGTGTTCCACGTCGTCCAGGCCGTGGTGGCCGGTGACCAGGGCGTCCAGCCGGACACGTTCCGAGGCGGCCAGCGCGATGGCCTGCGGCCAGGTGTTGGCGTAGCGGAAGGTGCCCGTGACCTCGAGCTCGCGGGTCTGCACGTGCGCCAGGGGCAGCGGGATCTCGTCGCCGCCCATGCCGACGAGGACGACGCGTCCGGCCCGGCCGACGGCACGGATGGCCTCACCGATGGCGGCCGGCTGGCCCGAGCATTCGAGCAGCACGTCGGGCTCGAACCCGGCGTCGGACAGGCTGTTCTCGCGCACGTCGAGGGTCTCGCTCGCGCCGAGCTCGCTGGCCAGGCGGAGGCGGGCCGCGTTGACGTCGGTGATCATGACGTCGGTGGCGCCGAAGGCGAGCGCTGCCTGCATGCACAGCAGCCCGACCGGACCGGCGCCGGTGACGAGCACGCGGGTGCCCGGCTCGACCCGCGCCTTCCGGCAGGCCCACACGCCCACCGACAGCGGCTCGATCAGGGCGGCCGCGTCGTCCGACAGGCTGTCGGGAACCGGATGGGCGAACTCCTCGTGCAGCGTGACGTATTCGCAGAAGGCGCCGTCGATCGGCGGCGTGCCGAAGAAGCGCATCCGGGGGCAGAGGTTGTACCTGCCGGCGCGGCACTGCGCGCAGGTGAAGTCGGGCACCCCGGGCTCCAGCGACACGCGCTGCCCCGGCTTGTGGCGGGTGACGTCGGATCCGACGGCGACCACGGTCCCTGACGGCTCGTGCCCGAGTACCAGCGGCGATTCCACCACGAAGTCGCCGATCCGGCCGTGCTCGTAGTAGTGCACGTCGGAGCCGCACGTTCCGACGGAGGCGACCTGGACGAGCACCTCCCGCGGGCCTGGCTCGGGCCGGGGCCGCTCCTCCAGCACGATCTTGCCGACGCCGTGCAGTACGGCTGCGCGCATGGGTCCTACTCTCCGGTCACGGCACCGAGGGTCAGCCCGGTGACCAGCCATTTGCGTACGGCGAGGCCGGCCAGCATCATCGGCACGACCACGATCGTCCCGATGGCGGCGAGCTGGCCCCAGTCGACGCCGGTCTGGGTGACCAGCTGGGAGGCGGCGATGGGCAGCGTCTGGGAGTTCGGCCCGGAGAAGACCACGGCGAAGGCGTAGTCGTTCCAGGCGAAGACCAGGCACAGGATGAACGTGGTGACCAGCCCCGACTTGGTCAGCGGCAGGATGACTATCCAGAAGGCCTGCCAGCGGGTGCAGCCTGCGACGAGCGCCGACTCCTCCAGCGACGGCGGCACCTCGGCGAAGAACGCGCTCATCAACCAGATGGCGAACGGCAGGTTGAAGGTGAGGTAGGCGAGCACCAGCCCGGGAATCGAGTCGATCAGCCCGAGCCCGCGGAAGATGAGGAACAGCGGGAGCACGATGGCGGCGATGGGCGCCATACGGGTGGAGATGATCCAGAAGGACAGGTGCCGCTTCCCGTGCATCGCGGTCCGTGCCAGGCCGTATCCGGCGAGCGCGCCCAGGCTGACCGCCAGGATCGCGGAGATCCCGGCGGCGAGCACGCTGTGCCAGATGTAAGGCCAGAGGTTGTTCGCCCCGGTGAACAGGTTGCGGTAGTTGTCCAGAACCGGTTGGAACAGGAACACCGGCGTGGCCGCGGTGACGTCCGTGGAGTTCTTGAAGGACGACATCAGCATCCAGATGAGCGGGACCAGCGTCCAGAGCATGGCCAGGACGAGGAGGATCGCCACGATCCAGCGCGTGCGGCGGCTGCTTTCCTCCAGCGGCGACTGCGGCACCCCTCGCGGAGCGGCGGTGACGGTACTCATCGGGTCAACCCCCTCACGTCCAGCAGCCGGACGAAGGTGCGGGCGATGAAGATCGAGAAGGCCAGCAGCGCCAGGCCCATGGCCGCGGCGTAGCCGAGGTTGAAGAAGCGGAACGCGGTCTCGTACAGCAGGACCGGCACGATCTTGGTCGCGTCGGCGGGCCCGCCGCCGGTGGTGACCCAGATGATGTCGAAGTAGCGCACCGCGTCCATCGAGCGGATGAGCAGCGCGACCAGCAGCACGTTGGAGATCGCGGGGAAGATGATGTACCGCAGCGTCATCCATCCCCTGGCGCCGTCGACGGCGGCGGCCTCGCGCACCGACTGCGACACGCCGGACAGGCCGGCGAGCGTGATCAGGGCGATCAGCGGCGTCCACTCCCAGACGTCCATCAGCACGACGGCGGCGAAGGCACTGACAGGTGTGCCGAGGATGTCGCCGGAATAGCCGAAGCCGTGCAGTATCCAGGCGTAGAGCCCGAAGGTCGAGTCGGTGAGGTAGCGCCCCAGCAGGCCGACGATCGAGGGCGCCGCGAACATCGGCAGCAGCAGCAGGCTGAGCAGGATGTTGCGGCCGCGCAGCACCCGCCACAGGAGCAGGGCGAGGCCGACGCCCAGGCACATCTCCAGCCCGACCGTGAGCACGAAGTAGACGATCGTGCGAAGCCAGGCCATCCACAGGTCGCCGTCGGTGAAGAATCGAGCCCAGTTGTTCAGCCCGATCCAGTTGAGATTCACCCCACCCAGCAGCCGCACCCGGGAGAAGCTCATCGCGATCAGCGCGAAGAAGGGCAGAATCGACAGCGAGGCCAGCAGGATCAGGCCGGGCGTCATCATCTTGCCTTCGAAGCCGATCCGCGGCCTCTTGGGTGCGTGGGCCACGGGTTTGGCGTATTGGCCGACCACCGGTGTCGAGACCGCACGGTGCGCCATCTAAGCCACCCACCCTCGCGCCACGATCGTGTCCACCCGTGCCTTGATCGAGCGCATCGTCTCCTCCGGCGACGTGCCTCCGGTGAGCATCCGGGACAGCCCGGTGAAGATCGCGGTGTTGCACTCGTTCCACATCGGGATCTTGGGTCGCAGGCCGATCTTGTCGGGCTGCCAGGCCTGCCGTACGGCGGCGGCCGTGAGCATGTTGGGCATCTGCGACGGCCGGTGTTCGGCGGCGCGCACCTCGGGGAGCTCGTAGACGGATGTGCGCGTCGGGGTGCCACCGCCTGCCTTGCTCTTGAGGTTGGCCAGCTGTGTCTGGGGCGCGGTGGCCCACACGATGAACAGCCAGGCCGCGCCACGCTCGTGGGGCAGCGTGTTCGCGCTGATGCCCACGCCGGTGCCGCCGTACATGTTCGCGGTGCCCGCCGGGCCCTTGGGCAGCGGCGAATAGCCGGCCTTGCCCGGCATCACCTGCTCGTTGCTGGCCGCGAACTCATGCCAGTTCGGGCACATCGCCAGCCGGCCGCCGCGGAAGGCGGCGCCCACGCCGTCCCAGTCCCACGTCTTGGAAGCGGGGTCGGCGATGGCGAGCAGGCGGTTGTAGAACTCCGCGCCCGCGATCGCGGCGTCGGAGTCGAGCCGGCACGGGCCCGGGTCGACCGCGCCCAGCCGCCCGACTTCCTTGCCGTGGTCGAAGTAGGCGCCGCCGTAGGACCACAGCACGTTGCTGAAGTCGTTCATCAGCGAGTCGTGCTGGCGTGCCTGGTGGCCGGTGCCGTACTTGACGTCCGCCGTCGCGTTCTTGTCGAACCACGCGGCGATCTTGTAGTACTCGTCCCACGTCCGCTCTCCGCTCGGTGTCGGGTCGAACCCGAGGTCGTGGGCCATGCGGTCGTGGTACTTGGTGAACAGGTCCTGCCGGAACTGCCAGATCATCGTCGGCGCGTCGTACGGCAGCGTGTAGATCGACTCGGGATCGACGAACTTGCCGGCGGCGTCCAGCTGGGCGGGGATGAAGTCCCCCACCCCGCCGGGCAGGTCGGGCAGGTTCGGATCGGCCTGCATCGTGCGCAGGTCCACCAGCCCCTTGTGGTACGGCGCGAGCACCTGGTAGGGGTCGGCGTAGATCACCTGGTACTGGGCCCGGCCCGAGGCCAGGTCCAGGGCGACCCGCTGGACCAGCGCGGTCAGCTCGAGCGTCACGATGTTGACGTTGATCCCGGTCAGCTTGGTGAACGGGCTGAGGTCCGCGGCGATGGCCGCGGTCGGAGCGGTGTTCTCCGAGATGAAGTTCAAGGTGGCGCCCTGGAACTGGCGCCACTGGTCGCCGCCGCTCATGGCGCGCGGCGCGTCGGGGCGTGATCCGCAGGAGCTGAGGCTCCCGGTGAGGGTCAGCGCGGCCCCGGCTGCCAGAGCGCCACGGAGGACGTCACGCCTGCTTGGTTGTTCGTCCACTGTCCACCGCACCTCCCGGCTCCGCGGCAGGTAAGAGCAATGAAAACAGGTTTTCTCGTATAAACATCAAAGTAAACGCATATGTGAGATTTTCTCACAAATAATGTGATATTTTGGTTTTCGCTGGTCAGGAGCGTTGCAGAGCATCTCGCGCGTGAGGCAGCGATGACATTGGTCGCGGGCGTCGACTCGTCGACCCAGAACTGCAAGGTCGTGATTCGGGACGCCGATACCGGGCGGCTCGTCCGCTCCGGCAGGGCCGGTCATCCGCCCGGCACAGAGGTGGATCCCGCGCGGTGGTGGGAGGCCCTGCAGGCCGCGATCGCCGAAGCCGGCGGGCTCGACGACGTCGCGGCGATCGCGATAGCCGGCCAGCAGCACGGCCTCATCGCTCTCGACGCCGACGGCCGCGTCATCAGGCCCGCGTTGCTCTGGAACGACACCCGATCGGCCGCCGCCGCCCGCGACCTGGTGGCGGAGGTCGGCGCCGAGGACTACGCCCGGCGGACGGGCACCGTGCCCGTGGCCTCGTTCACGGCCAGCAAGCTGCGCTGGCTGCGCGACCACGAGCCGGACAACGCCGCCGCGGTGGCCGCCGTCGCGTTGCCGCACGACTGGCTGACCTGGCGGCTGCGCGGCTACGGCCCAGCCGGCTCCTCGCCCCTCGGGCCGGACCTCGACGCGCTCGTGACGGACCGCTCCGACGCGAGCGGCACCGCCTACTGGAACCCGGTCACCGGCGACTACGATCTCGAGCTCTTCGGGCGGGCGCTGGGGCACGCCGCGATCCTGCCGCGCGTCCTCGGGCCTTCCGATCGCGCCGGTACGGTCGCCGGCATCCCGACCGTCGTCGGCCCCGGCGCCGGCGACAACGCGGGAGGGGCGCTCGGCCTGGGCGCGGGCCGGGGCGACGTCGTGGTCTCCATCGGCACCAGCGGCACCGTCTTCGCCGTGACCGGTCACCCGACGCGCGACGAGACGGGCACCGTCGCCGGATTCGCCGACGCCAGCGGCCTGTTCCTGCCGCTGATCGCCACGTTGAACGCGGCCCGCGTCCTCGACGCCGTGACACGCATCCTCGAGGTCGACCACGACGAGCTCGGCAGGCTCGCCCTCGAAGCCCCTCCGGGCTCCAACGGCCTGGTGCTTCAGCCGTACTTCGAAGGGGAGCGCACGCCCAACCTGCCCGACGCCACGGCCACGCTCTTCGGGCTCACGCTCGCCTCGACGACCCGGCCCTCCCTGGCGCGCGCGGCGATCGAGGGCATGCTGTGCGGCCTGGCCGACGGGTTCGAAGCCGTCCGCGGCCAGGGGGTGGAAAGCGCCCGCGTGCTGTTGATCGGCGGGGCGGCCCAGAACGCCGCGGTGCAGCGCATCGCGGCCCAGACGTTCGAGCCGCCGGTCGTCGTCCCCGAGCCCGGCGAGTACGTCGCGGACGGCGCCGCCGTCCAGGCTGCCTGGGTGCTCACCGGCGAGCGCCCGCGCTGGAAGGTGTCCATCGCGGCCGAACCCGCGCCCGACTACCGCCCGGTCATCAGGGACCAGTACACCAGGCTCAGCCCACGAGCTGCCGCACCGTAGCGCGGGCTCCCTTGGTGTGCAGCGACTCGAGCGCCTGGAGGTACGGCTCGACGAAGCGCTCGTCGTCGACGAGGTCGCCGAAGAGCTCACGGTTCTCGATGAAGGCCGTGGGCCGCCGACGCTGGGTGCGCGCGGTGGCCATCAGCTGGTCCTTCAGCCGGTCGACGACCGTGATCGGCTCACCGGCCTCGTCGGCCCCTTCCGCGTACCGCGCCCAGCTGGCCACCACCGCGGCCGCTCGGGTCACCGGACCGCCGCGGGGCAGCTGCTCGCGCACCACGGGAAGCAGCCATTTCGGGATGCGGTCCGACGACTCGGCGCACAACCTCGCCAGCGTGTCACGTATCTCCGGGTTGGCGAACCGCTCGATGAGGGTCCGCTTGTACGCCTCGAGGTCCACGCCGGGCACGGGGCGCAGCGTCGGCGTCGCCTCGAGGTCCATGTAGTCGCGCAGGAGCTGTGCGAGCGCGGGGTCGGTGGCGGCCTCGTGGACGTACCGGTAGCCGCTGAGATAGCCGAAGTAGCACAGCGCCTGATGGCTGGCGTTGAGCAGGCGCAGCTTCATCAGCTCGTACGGCTCGACATCCGCCACGAGCTGGACCCCCGCCTCCTCGAAGGGCGGGCGTCCGCCGGGGAAGCGTTCCTCGAGCACCCACTGCGTGAACGGCTCGCAGGTGACGGGCCTGGCGTCCCTGATGCCGAACTGCTCGGCCAGGGCCCCGCGGTCCTCCTCGGTGGTGACCGGGGTGATGCGGTCGACCATGGAGTTGGGGAAGGCGACCGTGTTCTCGACCCAGTCTCCGAGGTCGGGGTCGACCAGCCGGGCGAACGCCGAGAACGTGCGCCGCGCCACATGCCCGTTGCCCTGGATGTTGTCGCACGACATCACCGTGAACGGCGTGATCCCGCGGTCGCGCCGGCGGCGCAGCGCCTCGGTGACCAGCCCGAAAGCCGTGGCGGGCACCGCGCCGGGCGTCAGGTCCGCCTGGATCGCGGGGGACTCGGCGTCGAAGGCCCCGGTGACGGGATGGATGTTGTATCCGCCCTCGGTGACGGTGAGCGAGACGATGCGCACCGCCGGGTCCGCCATCTTCTCGATGACCGCTTCCGGATCGTCGGGGGCGAAGAGATACTCCGCGATCGAGCCGATGACGCGGGCCTCGCGGGTTCCGTCCGGATGCTTGACGACCAGCGTGTACAAGCCGTCCTGCGCGGCCAGGGCATCGCGCATCCGGGCGTCGCCGGGCAGGACGCCGACACCGCAGATCGCCCAGTCGTGCGCCTTGCCCTCGTTCATCAGGCGGTCGAGGTACATCGCCTGATGGCTGCGATGGAAGCCGCCGACGCCAAAGTGCACGATGCCGACCGTGAGCCGTGACCGGTCATAGGAGGGGACCGCCACACCCTCGGGCAGGCGGGCGACGGTCTCCGCTGTCAGTGCTGTCACTCTGATCTCCCCCCTACGGACAGCATGGCCCGCTCACGGACCTTCAAACGTCACTGTTGCGCGTGCCCCCGGCATACGTGTGGCGACCGTCGGGATTCGTTCGGTACGTGGCCGAGCGGCCGCTGCCGCTGAAGCAGTTGCTCTCCTGAGCACTTGCCGGGCCGGGCTCAACGAAAAAGAGAGGCGGAGGGTAAGGGATTCGAACCCTTGAGGCCATCGCTGACCTGGCCGCTTTCAAGGCGGCTGCACTCGTCCACTATGCGAACCCTCCAAGCGCGCACACCACGATAGCGGCCCCTGGACCCTCGGTGTACGTTCAGGAGATGACGGATCTCTGCGTCGAGGTCGAGCGAGCCCCTCGGGCGGCGCTCGTGCGTCTCGAGGGGGATCTGGACAAGGTCAGCGCCCCGGCGTTCCGTACCTGCCTGGCGGGCCTCGCCGAGGAGGGCTGCGTCGAGGTCGTCGTCGACGCGGCGAGGCTGGCGTTCTGCGACTCCAGCGGGCTGTGGGTGCTGGTCGAGCATCAGCGGGCGCTGTCCGGGCTCGGCGGCTCGCTGCAGCTGACGGGCGTGCAGGGGGTGCTGCTGCGGGTCCTGGACGTGACGGGGCTCAGGCCGCTGTTCGTCTCACAGCTGTGACAGCAACCACTTGGGACCCACGGTTTCCGCGCCGAGTTCGGTGACCCGATCCCGCAGGCCGCGGTCCGCGGTGACGACGCGGACGTGTTCCCATGTCCTGGCCTGCCGTACGACGTCGACGATCGCGTCGTCGCCGCTGCCCAGCGCGGCGACCACCTCGACGCCCTCCGGCGCGGTCGCCTCACGGGCGGCGCCCTCCACGACCGCGACGATGCGCGGATACCACTGGTCGAGCACGGGATGCGTCAGGCGCAGCCGGGCCACCTCGCGCAGCAGCTTGGTCGCCGCGCCGTGCCGGTCGCTCCACCAGCCGTGCTCGGCCCGCGCGCCGACGATGTTGGCCACGTCGAGCACCACGGTCTCGGGCCTGAGCATCTCCTGGATGTCCGGCCAGGAGTCGGCGAAGCCGGGGTGCAGCTTCTTGCGCGCGATCTCCGGCAGCGGCACCCACCGCAGCTCGGAGCTCTCGCTGTTGGCGGGCTTGGCGGGGAACCGCTCGGGCGATTGGGCGATGACCGTCTCGAACGCCCACCCGCCGTGATCGTCCAGATAGACGCCCAGCACGCGCAGCCCGTCGCCGTGCAGCGCGGCCTCCTCGCGGGCCTCGCGCAGCGCCGTCGCCACCGCGTCCTCGTGGCTGTCGCGCGCTCCGCCCGGCAGCCCCCAGGTGCCGCCGTGATGGCTCCACCAGGACCGCTTCTGCATCAGCACGTGCGGGGTGCCGCTCTCATCGTGATGTACGGCAAGCAGCCCGGAAGCCCCGTGCACACCCCAGTGCCGATGCCCGAGCGCGCATTCGGTCCAACCGTCGCCGTCCTTGGCCGCCATCATCCGATTGTGTCAGCCTCCGCCCTTGCTGAAGTGCTGGAAGTCCTTCGCGCCTGACCAGGTGCCGCCCCATTCCCAGCCGACGGCGGCGAAAGCGCGGACCACCTTGTCGTCCGGATTTATTACACCCTTGCCTTTCATGGGGCGCTCGGTGTACTTCTTCGAGGCTTTGTGGGCCGTGCTGCCGCTCGCCGTGACGTACGGGTTCTCAATCGTGTTGATGTCGACCGCTTCGCCATAGGCGTGATTCGACCAGTGCGTGGACCCGGTGGCGGACCGGCAGTTGAAGGCCGAGGTGTTGTCCGCCTCGATCGAGTCGAAGTCGTCGCCCTTGTAGACGTCCACCAGCTCCATCCGGCGGATCGGCCAGCGCCAGCCGTACAGCTTCTTGAAGACCGTCACGATGTCGTCGGTGACGGTCTTGCGCACGACCATCTCGCCGGTGTGCGCCTTGCCGTCGAAGCCCCAGTAGGTCATCGTGATCAGCCGCAGGTCCTGGTAGTGGACCGGGCAGCCGGGCTTCCACGAGTACGGCAGGTGGGCGCGGGAGACCTTGGCGACCTTCGCGGTGAACGCCGGCGGAGCGGACGGCGTCGGGCTCTGGTGTGCCGGGCTCGCGTGCGTCTGGGGCGGCGGGGTGGTCGGCGCCGTCACGGCCTGGCCCTGGGCGGGCGGCTCCCCGCCGGAGGCGCATGAAACGGACGCGAGCAGCACGAACGACATGGCGGCAGTACGTTTCACCAGGCCAGCCTAGGTCACGGCACGATGTGCACGGTACGGCGAGAGCGTTTCGCCAGCCCGACGGCCACTGAGCCGCCGAGGTTGTGCCACATCGAGCGTGACCTGCCGACCACGATGGCGTCCGCCATGCAGGCGCTGGCCAGCGTCTCGAGCTCCCTGGCCGTGTCGCCGCGAACGCTGACGAACCGCCACGGGACGCCCACGCCGCTCAGCTCGTCCCGCAGATCCTCGGTGAGGTCCGCGGCCGTGTCGGGGATGATCGGAGAGCCGGCGAAGAACCAGAGGGTGGCGCTGGTCATCGACTCGACGAACGCGATCATCAGCTCCGCGTTGTCCCGCCGGGCGAGCCCGGCCGCGTACGCCAGGGCGTTGCGGCTCGGGCCCGATCCGTCGAAGCCGACCACGAGCAGGCCGGCGCCGTCCTTGCCTATCTCGAACTGCCCCCTGGGCAGGGGCAGCCGCTCCCCTTGAGAGTTGGTGCCACCGCTGTGCACGGCATGTCCTTGCAGGGTCAGGCGTCGGCGACGTGCTTGCCGCGGTTGGCCAGCTCACGCAGCGCGTCGGCGGCGTAGACCACCAGGGCCACGAAGGACACGCCAGCGAGGATGCCACCGAGCCACAGGTCGTTGATCGTCGCGTCCACGTAGGCGGCGCCACGCGGCTGGTAGCCGACGGCGAACGGCGCGGCGATCATCCACAGGCCGCCGAGGAACAGCAGGACGAGGGCGGATACGCCCAGCTTGGCCTTCATCGGTTCTCCTCCACTCCCACCAGGGGGGCCGTGCCGTTCTGGCGGTGCTCGCCGGAGCGGCCGGCGTTGTTCAGGTCCTCGCGCAGCGCCTCGACCAGCGGGGCGAGCAGGCTGGCCAGCTCGGCCGACGACGCGCCGGCGGGAGCGGCTGCCGGGGCGGGCTCGGGCTGCTCGACCGGGCGCTCACGCCTGGTCACCAGGCCGCGGTTGAGCAGGTCCTCGTAGATGGCCGAGACGAAGGCGACGACCCCGATCAGGCCGACCACCGCGATGCCGAGCCCGGTCCAGAACTCGGAGTTGGTGATGTCGATCCAGTCGCCGTTCTCGGGCTGCGTCCCGAGCGCGAACGGAGCGATCATCAGCCACAGCCCGGCGATGAGCGCCAGGGCAGCCGCTACACCGCCCACGAACTTGCGAATCATTGTGCGACTCCTCCTGAGACGAGGTCTTTGTGTGGTGGCGTGGCCTGCGCGATCAGCGCGCGTGACGTGGGCCTGAGCACGGTCTGCGCCACGGTCCTGGCGCGTTCCCGCTCCGAGCGGTCGTCGGGGGGCGCCATTCCGGCCACGGCCGACAGCAGCGCGGACGGCCTGCCGTTCATCCGCTCGATGCGCTGAGAGATCAGCTCGAGCAGCAGCCCGGCCAGGACCATGTCGTCCTTGCTGAGCGGCTTGGGACCGGGCGCGGGTGCCTGGTTCGTGCGCAGCGGGAGTTCCTTGAGGAAGAGCGTGGCCACGAAGCCCAGCAGCGCGATCGGCACGCCCACCAGGAAGACGGTCTCGAGGCCCCGGGTGAACGCCTCGAGAACGATGTGCTTGATCGGTCCCGGCAGGTGCTGGATGGCGTCCGGGCTGCCGAGCTTGACCGATCCGCCGCCGGGCACCTTGATGTGAGCGGCCGCCAGCATGGCGGTGATCTCGTCCTTCAGCCGGTTGGTGAGGATGGCGCCGAACGCGGCGACACCCACCGCACCGCCCAGCGACCTGAAGAACGACACGCCCGACGTGGTCGAGGCCATGTCACGCATCTCGGAGCCGTTCTGCGCGGCCAGGATGAGCATCTGCATGGACAGGCCCAGTCCGATGCCGAGCACGGCCACGTCGGCGCCGATCAGCCACTCGCTGGAGTCGACGTGCAGCCGCGACAGCAGGAACAGTCCGACGGCCACGATCAGCAGGCCGACGACCGGGAAGATCTTCCACTTGCCCGTCTGGGTGACGATCTTTCCTGAGATGACGCCCGCGAGGAACAGGGCGACCACCATCGGCAGGGTCATCAACCCGGACTCGGTCGGGCTGAGCCCCTTGACGATCTGCAGGTACTGCGGCAGGTAGATCATCGCGCCGAACATCGCCATGCCGACGAACAGCGAGGCGACGCTGGTCAGCACGAACGTCCGGTTGCGGAACAGCCTCGGCGGCAGGATGGGGTTGCGCGCCGTGCGCTCAGCCAGTACGGCCAGCGCCAGCATCAGCAGGCTGACCGCGCCCAGGAAGTAGGTCCAGAACGAGTTCCACTCGAACTGGTTGCCGCCGAGCGTCAACAGCAGCATCAGCGCGCTCGCGCTGGCCGTGATCGTGGTCGCGCCCCAGATGTCGATCGAGGTGTTGCGCTTGACCTTCGGCAGCCGCAGCACGCGCTGGATCACCGCGAACGCGACCACCGCGAACGGCACGACCACGTAGAAGCACCAGCGCCAGCCGAGCCAGTCGGTGTCGACGATGAACCCGCCGAGCAGCGGCCCGGCCACCGTCGAGATGCCGAACACGGCACCCATGTAGCCGGAGTACCGGCCCCGCTCCCGCGGCGGCACGATGTCGCCGAGGATCACCTGAGCAAGGGCCGACAGACCACCCACGCCCAGACCCTGTACGGCTCGCGCGGCGATGAGCTGCCCCATGTTCTGGGACAGACCGGCCACGAGCGAAGCCGCCACGAACAACCCCAGGGCGGACTGGAACAGCAGCTTCCTGCCCCACAAGTCAGAAAGCTTGCCCCACAACGGCGTCGAGACCGTCATGGTGAGCATGGTCGCGCTCGCCACCCAGGAGTACTGGTCCTGGCCGCCTAGCTCCCCGACGATCGTCGGCAACGCCGTACCGACCACCGAGGTGGAGATCATCGAGGTCAGCATGGCGAGCATCAGCCCGGACATGACCTCGAGGATTTCCCGGTGGGTGTACTGCCGCCTCGCGGGGGCTGCGGCATGTGTCTGGGCTACCAAGACACCACATCCCCTTAATTGATTCTTTACTACCCGTTGAGTATACGCCCGTTTACTAGCCGCGCGGCAAGTGGTCTGTCGTACGCGGTTGACAGGCATTTCGTCGATTAGAGTTCGGGGCATGGAGGCCCAGGTGACGGAGGTGCGGCCGCGCGATCGCGAGGCCACCCGGCAGCGGCTGCTCGAGGCGGCACGCGCGCTGTTCTCCGAGTACGGCTACGAACAGGTCACCGTGCGCCAGATCGCCGCCGCGGCCGGCGCCAACCTGGCATTGGTCGGGCGCTACTTCGGCTCGAAGGCCGGGCTGTTCGGAGCGGTCCTCGAGGGCGAGGCCACGATCCGGCGCGTCCTGGACGGCGACCCGGACGGGCTGCCGCGGCGCCTGGCGGAGTACGCCGCGGAACGCATGCAGGCGGATCCGGAGAGCCCGATCCTGCGGGCCCTGGAGCGCTCGGCCGGCGATCCGGAGATCCAGGCCCTGGTCAGGGACCGCCTCCAGACCGCGGTCATCAAGCCGCTCTCGGCCCTCATCGACGCCCCCGACGCCCACGCCCGGGCCCGCCTGGCCACCGCGCTCTTCCTCGGGGTCGGCTCCATGAAACGCCTCCTGGGCCCCGAACCCGCCACCCCGGCGGACGTCGACCGCCTCACCACCATGTTCGAAACCTGCCTCCGATGATCCACTGGGAGGACGTCAAACCGTTCTTCGACGTGGAGATCAACGGCGTCTTACCAGACGTGATCGTCGAGGACACGGACGTGTCCGACTGGCAGGCTCTTCTCGACCTCATCCGGTCACAGCCGTGGCAGCACACCTACCTCTGCGACGACGTCCCGACGCGACTCCCGACGGCCGCCGACCTGATCGCGAAGGGCGCCGATGACGCCGACCTGCGGGTCTGGCCGGTGCCCGGCGTCCTGGTGATCTTCCGCCCCTTCGGCGCCAAGGCGATCGACTTCGACGTGGACCTGCGCGAACTCCAGGGTCAGGAGCGCCTGAACGTCCTGGTCGACTTCCTCCACACGATCGGCCGCCACTTGCACAAGCCGGTCACCATGACGTTCGAAGGCTCGGCGAGGGACCCCATCCTCGGCTACGACCCCACGGCCGGCGAGGTCATCGTCCTCGCCGACCTCCAGAACTTCAGCTATGAGTGAGGTGGGGGGTCAGGTGGGGTTGGCGGCGAAGGCGTCGCCCACGCAGGCGGCCAGTTGGAGGTAGGCGTCCCTGGTGGCTTCCTGGAGGCGGTCGAGGTCGATTTCGGCGCCTTCCTCCAGGTGGGGGTCGTAGGGGACGCGGATCACCGCGCGGCAGCGGGCCGCGAAGTGGGCTTCGAGCTTCTTGATGTCGACCGCCGACTTCGAGCGTGGCCTGACGCTGCACAGGACGACCGTGGCGTCCTGGACGAGGTCGCCGTAGTGGTGGGCCTCCAGCCAGTCGAGCGTGGCCGAGGCGGCGCGGGCGCCGTCCACCGAAGCCGAGCTGACCAGCACGATCTGGTCCGCCAGGCCGAGGACCCCGCCCATGGCCGAGTGCAGCAGCCCGGTCCCGCAGTCGGTGATGCAGATCGAGTAGAAGTTCTCCAGGACCTGCGAGACCGCCTGGTAGTCGGCACCACTGAACGCCTCGGACACCGACGGGTCCCTGTCGGAGGCCAGCACCTCCAGCCGCGAGGGCGCCTGCGAGGTGAAGGCCCGGATGTCGACGTACCGCTTGACCTGCTCGCGCTCGTTGAGCAGGTCGCGCACGGTGGCCGAGGTCTCCAGCTCCAGCTTGTCCGACAGCGTCCCGCGGTCGGGGTTGGCGTCCACCGCGATCACCCGGTCGCCGCGCATCTGCGCCAGCGTCGCGCCGAGCCCGACCGTGGTCGTGGTCTTGCCCACACCACCCTTCAGGCTCAGTACGGCGACGCGGTGGTGCCCCGTGGACACCGGGGTACGCGCCCGCGACACCAGCTCCCGCCGGCGGCGCACCTCAGGCGGCTCGCCCGGCTTGATCCACCCACCGGAGGCCTTGTAGACCAAGCGCCGCCAGCCCTTGGAGGGCGCGTTGCGCCGCCCGCGCAGCAGCGATTCCGGATCGAGGCTGTCGGCGGTGGGCCGCCCGGTCACCGGCGGCCGCGGCGGCGCGCTGAAGACGGGCACGGGAGCGGGCCGTCGCCGCGGCGCCGGAGGCTCGGGCTCGGCCACCCGCGGCGGCTCGACCACCGCGGGAGCCGCCCAGGACTCGGCCGGCTCCGGCGCAGCCTCAGGCTCCGACGGAGCATCGGCGAGCGCCGGACCCGATTCCGGCTCCGAGGCGGAATCCGACGTCCAGGAGAACGACTCCGACGACCACGACTCGGACGACCACGTCTCCGCCAGCCGGGGCTCGGTATCCCCGGATTCCGGCTCCGCCTCGGCGACGTCCTCGACGGCCTCCTCAGCGACCTCCTCGGTCGTGGCCGCCGCGTCAAGCTCAGGCTTGGGGTCCCGCCACTCCAGGGACGGCCAGTCCGACGCCTTCTCCTCCGCCGGCGAGGACGACGAAGCCTCGGCCGGCTTGGGCCATGGCACGTTCTCGAGCGTCTCCGCCGAACTGTCCGGCTCCAGCCTCCCCAGCACGTAGGAGTCCGTGTCGTCGGGCCTGGGCAGCGGCTTGAGCGGCGCCAGGAAGGCGTCGTCCTTGCCCAGGCTCGCCGGCGGTGAGGCCTTGTCCAGCCACTCGCCGGCCTCCGCCTCGGACTCCGGCACCTCCTCCGCCGCGGCCGTGCCGTACACCGAATCGACCGCCGCGCGGAACAGCGGCGGCGTCGGCGTGTCGTGCTCAGTCGGAACGGACTGCCATGGGTCCTTGGGATAAGGAGAGGAGGAGTCGTCAGTGACGACAGGGCCCGTCTTCGCGCTCACCGCGATAGGCGCCTCCTCCGTCTCCTTGATCGCATCGAGCCAGGCGAGCTGTTCCTCGAGAGATTCCTCACGATCGTGTCTTGCCACCGTGTTCCCCCTCTGGTGGGTCTAAAGGGGTAGCAAATACCTTGCAGGTTAACGCCCAAGCTTCTGCCGAACGTCGGCAACCCGCAACTTCACTGCCCCGCTAGCGTGGTTGGCATGCGGGCAATCGTGATCGCCGAGTCTGGCGGACCAGAGGTCCTGGAGTGGCGCGAGGTACCAGATCCGCGTCCTGACCGGGGCGAAGTGCTCATCGACGTGACCGCTTCCGCGGTCAACCGGGCCGACCTTCTGCAACGGCTAGGTTTCTATCCCCCGCCGCCCGGCGCCCCGCCGTACCCGGGCCTGGAGTGCTCGGGGGTGGTGGCCGAGGTCGGCGCGGACGTCGAGCAGTTCAAGGCCGGCGATCGCGTCTGCGCACTGCTGGGCGGTGGCGGGTACGCCGAGAGGGTCGCGGTGCCGTGGCAGCAGGTCATGCCGGCGCCGGAGCGCATCGAACTGACGGAGGCCGCGGCTATTCCCGAGGCCGCGTGCACTGTCTGGGGCACGGTGTTCATGCAGGCCAGGCTGCGCAGGGGCGAGCGGCTGCTGGTCCACGGCGGCGCCAGCGGGATCGGCACGACGGCCATCCAGCTGGCCAAGGCGCTGGGCTCGCAGGTGATCGCCACCGCCGGCACGGACGAGAAGCTGGCCAGGCTGAAGGAGCTGGGCGCCGACGAGCTGGTCAACTACCGGACGCAGGACTTCGCCGAGCAGGTCGAGGACGTCGATGTGATCCTCGACATCATCGGAGCGCCGTACCTGGCGGGCAACCTCAAGGTGCTGCGCACCGGCGGGCGGCTGGTGCTCATCGGGCTGCAGGGCGGGAGCAAGGCCGAGATCGACCTCGGGGCGCTGCTGTACAAGCGCGCCTCCGTGCACGGCAGCACGCTGCGCTCGCGCCCGGTCGACGAGAAGGGCGTCATCGTGCGTGGCGTGACGGAGAACGTGCTTCCCCTGGTCAGCGCGGGAGCCATGCGTCCCGTGGTGTACGCGGAAGTGCCGATGTCCGAGGCGTCCGAGGCGCATCGAATGCTCGATTCTGGGGAGCACGTCGGCAAGATCCTGCTAGTACGGTGAGTGTTATGAATGCTGAGGAGAACAACACCCCCCACATCGTGGTGGTCGGCCCGGACTTCCAGGGAAATCAGGGCGATAGCGGCGAGGACGAGCGATCGGTCACGAACCTGGTCGAGCAACCCGCCAAGGTGATGCGCATCGGCAGCATGATCCGGCAGCTCCTCGAGGAGGTGCGCGCCGCGCCGCTGGATGAGGCCAGCCGTAAGAGGTTGAAGGAGATCCACGAGTCCTCCATCAAGGAGCTCGAGGACGGCCTGGCGCCCGAGCTGGTCGACGAGCTGGAGCGGCTGTCGCTGCCGTTCACCGACGACAACGGCACCCCGCCCAGCGAGGCGGAGCTGCGCATCGCGCACGCCCAGCTGGTCGGGTGGCTTGAGGGGCTGTTCCACGGCATCCAGACGACGCTCTTCGCCCAGCAGATGGCTGCCCGGGCCCAGCTCGAGCAGATGCGCAGGGCGCTGCCCGGCGTGCCGCAGGGTGACGCGCCGCACGGCGGTTCCGGGCCCTACCTGTAGAGCTCCTCGAGCACCAGCGCGACGCCGTCGTCGTCGTTGGCCGCGGTGACGTGGTCGACGGCGGCCAGTACGGCGGGGTGCGCGTTGGCGACCGCGTAGGAGGTACCTGCCCAGCTCAGCATGGGCAGGTCGTTCGGCATGTCGCCGAACGCGACGACCTGTGAGCGGTCGATGCCGAGCTCGTCGGCGAGCGCGGTCAGGGCGGTCGCCTTGGTCACGCCGTGCGCGCTCATCTCAATGAGCCCTTTGCCGCTCGAATGCGTGGGCGTCACCAGATGTCCCACCATGTCGCAAACGGCGGTCTGCAGCGCGTCCGGGTCCATCGACGGGTGAAAGGCCAGCAGCTTGGCGCATGGACGCGAAGTCAGCGTCGACGTACCCACACGCAGGCCGCCCACGGCCCGGCTGTCCCACCCGCTCAACCGGTAATCTGACTCGTGCGCAAAACCACCTTCATACTCGACCGAAAATGCGAGGCCGGGCATGTTCGCTCGAAGCTGAGCGACAACCTGTTCGAGCACCTCGACGGCGATGAGGTGTGATTCCACTATCTGTTCGGTGTGCAGATCGTAGACCAGTGCGCCGTTTGCGCAGATTGCCAGCCCGCGATGCCGTACGGTCCCGGCCACACCGCTCATCCAGCGAGGTGGACGACCGGTGACGAAGACGAGTACAGCTCCGGAATCTTCGACCTTCGCGAACGCCGCCACGGTCCGCGGGGAGACGGATCCGTCGCCACGCAGGGCGGTCCCGTCGAGGTCGGTGGCCACTAGACGCGGCGCTGGCTGGCTTCTCATAACAGGTTCCAGTTTGCCCGGTGATGCCGCCAGCAAGAAATCTTCGGATGGACGGGAACACTGACCCGCCAGAATGGTGTTAGATGTGATGGCGTTGTATTAGCTGATCCCGTAGTGAAAACCAGCATGACTTTGTCTGAGCCACCCCGGGTGCTTGCTGTACGACACACCGGGACCCACGAGGTGTGGGTCCCATAGATTCACATCCTGAGGGAGAGCTTTTATGGCTCAGGGAACCGTCAAGTGGTTCAACGCCGAGAAGGGCTTCGGCTTCATCGCCCCGGACGGCGGTGCGCCGGACGTGTTCGTGCACTTCTCCGAGATCGTCGGCAACGGCTACCGCAGCCTTGAAGACGGCCAGCGGGTCGAGTTCGAGATCACGCAGGGCCAGAAGGGGCCGCAGGCCTCCCAGGTCCGTGCCATCTGACCTGTAGTTAGCGAGATAGCCCAGGGTCCGCCTCCAGCGGCCTCTGGGCTTTCGCGTTTCGTGGGGCCGGATCACAGATGTGAGTCGACTCACACCCGCGCCGAACCCGCGATCTTTCTCCTCCATCTACCTCTATATGAGGTATGCGTGGTTATGTCACCCTGCGACCCTCGTCGCGGTGATCGTCCTGCTGCTCAACAGAGTGCTCTTCACGCTCGTCAAATCGACGCAGACGGGCGCTGAGGTCGCCTCCCACCTGTGGACCCTGGTCGCGGGTCCCTCGCGCGTCCTGGCGGATCCCACGGACCTCCTGGCGCTCCCGGCGCTGGGGTTGTCGTGGTGGATCCGCGGCAGGAGCGTCCCGGCGCGCTGGCGGGCGGTGGTGGGCGTGCCGCTCGCCGTGCTGGCGGTGACGGCTACCTCGGGCGCGCCGCGGCCGAGCGTGGACTCGATCGATATCCAGGGCCAGTCGATCAGGGCCTACCTCAGCGGCGCCGACGATCTGGTCTCCCGGGACGGAGGCGCGACCTGGACGCCGGTTTCCGACACCGCCCAGCGCCCGCCACCGGCCTCGGCGGCCTGCGTGCCCAGGCTGCCCCAGCGGTTGTGCTACCGGATCCTCCCCGGCGAGCTCGCCGTCGTGGAGTCGGACGACTACGGCAGGACCTGGCACGACTCGTGGACGCTGCCGCCGTCCAGGAAGGACTGGCTGGCCAGAGAGTCCGGCGGGCGGAGCGGCGCGTGGACGCGGGCGCTGGCCGTACAGGAGAGGCCCGGCGGGCACATCGTGGTCGTGGCCAACGGGGTCGACGGGATCCTGGTCCGCGACGTGGGCGGAGCCTGGCGGCGGGTAGGTCCGCCCGACGGTGACCCGGCCGCCGATCCTCTGGCTCCCGAGCGGACCGCCGCGTGGGGGCTGGCCGTGGCCATGCTCCTGGGCACCGTCGGGGCGGGACTGCGCAGGCTCTACACGCCTTACTCGATCTTCGCGATGCTGACCTGCGTGGGCGTGTACCTGGTGAACGCCGCGCCCACCGAGTGGTCGGTCGTCGGGGTCGACCTGCTCAAGCTGGCCCTCGGCGGCGCGCTGATCGGCATCGGTGCGCTCACCTGCGTCAGCCTGGCCGCCGCCGGGCGGGCCCGGCTACGGACAGTGCTCGGGGCGCTGGTGGCGGGGCCATTGGTGTTCGCGACCGTGTACCTGCCGTTCCACGGATGGTCACAGGGCTCGCCACAGAGCTATGGCACCGCCCTCACGCTGGCCGTCGTGCTGACGGGCGGCGTGGTGGCGGCGACCATAGCCTGGATCAGGCGGGACGCCTACTTGACCGGCTCGAGGACGTCGAGCCCCACGTAGGGCCGCAGCGCCTCGGGAACCACGACCGAGCCGTCGGCCTGCTGGTGGTTCTCCAGGATCGCCACCATCCACCGGGTGGTGGCCAGCGTGCCGTTGAGCGTGGCCAGGTGGCGCGGCTTGCCGTCCTGGTCGCGGAAGCGTACGGCGAGCCTGCGCGCCTGGAACTCGGTGCAGTTGGACGTCGAGCTCAGCTCCCGGTAGCGGCCCTGGGTCGGGATCCAGGCCTCGCAGTCGAATTTCCTGGCGGCCGACATGCCCAGGTCGCCCGCCGCCGTGTCGATGATCCGATACGGGACCTCGATCTTGGCGAGCATGTCCTTCTCCCAGGCCAGCAGGCGCTGGTGCTCCTCGTGCGCGTCCTCGGGACGGCAGTAGGAGAACATCTCGACCTTGTCGAACTGGTGGACCCTGATGATGCCGCGGGTGTCCTTGCCGTAGGAGCCGGCCTCCCGGCGGAAGCAGGACGACCAGCCCGCGTAGCGCAGCGGGAGCTGGTCGGCGGGGATGATCTCGTCGGCGTGGTAGCCGGCCAGCGCCACCTCCGAGGTGCCGACCAGGTACAGATCGTCCTCGGGCAGCCGGTAGATCTCCTTGTCGTGGGCGACGTGGAAACCCGTGCCCTGCATGGTCTCCGGCCTGACCAGGACCGGCGTGATCATCGGGGTGAAGCCGTTGGCGATGGCGTGCTGCATGGCCATGTTGAGCATGCCGAGCTGCAGCCGGGCGCCGACGCCCTTGAGGAAGTAGAAGCGCGAGCCCGACACCTTGGCGCCGCGCTCCATGTCGATCGCGCCGAGCAGTTCGCCCAGCTCCAGGTGGTCCTTGGGCTCGAAGTCGAACTCGCGCGGCTTGCCGACGGTCTCGAGCACGACGTAGTCGTCCTCGCCGCCGTGCGGAGCCTGCTCCTCCACGATGTTGGGCACCGTCTGGAGGACCTCGTCGAGCTCGCCGGCCAGCCGCTCGGCCTCCGCCTCGGCGCTCTTGACCTCGGCGGCCAGCTCCTTGGCCCGCTGGAGGAGCGCCTGCTTCTCCTCGCCCTGCGCCTTGGAGACCGACTTGCCCATACTCTTCTGCTCGGCGCGCAGAGACTCGAACGAGGTCAGCGCGGAACGGCGACGCTCGTCCAGGTCGAGCAGCGTGTCGACGATCGAGTCGGCCTCGCCGCGGGCATGCTGCGACGCGCGCAGCCTGTCGGGATCCTCACGGATGGTACGCAGGTCAATCACGAGGTAAAGGCTACCTACCCGCGGCGACCGAGCGCTCCCGGATTTGCCGTGCTCACACCTGTCCCGCGCGGATCCTGGCCAGCCATTCGCCCGCCTCGGCGAACTCGGCGTCAGCCGTACCCCGCTTGATCTGGGGCGTGATGCCGTCCGCGCGCGGATAGCTGCCCAGGAAGCGCACCTCGCCGCAGATGCGGTGCAGGCCCGAGATGGCCTCGCCGACGCGGGCGTCGGCGACGTGGCCCTCGAAGTCGAAGTGGAAGAAGTAGCGGCCGATGCCGTCGCCGGTGGGCCGCGACTCGATGCGGGTCAGGTTGACGCCGCGCACCGAGAACTCGGTCAGCATCTCCAGCAGAGCACCCGGGTGGTCGTCGGCCAGGAAGACCACGAGCGTCGTGCGGTCGGAGCCGGTGGGCTCGGGCGGCGCGACCGGGCGGCTCACCCGGACGAAGCGGGTCACGGTGTCGGTGCGGTCACCGATGTTGCCCGCCAGCTCCACCAGCCCGTAGTGCTCGCCCGCGATCCGTGCCGCGATCGCGGCGTCGTACGGCGAGCCGGGCAGAGCCACCTCCTGGGCGGCCGCGGCGGTCGACGGGGCGGCCACCACGACGGCGTCCGGCAGCTCCCTGGCGATGAAGCCGCGGCACTGCGTGATCGCCGCCGGATGGGTGTAAACCCGCTTGATGTGCACGAGCTCGGTGTCGGGCCGCGCCAGCAGCGAGAACTGCACCGGCAGCAGCAGCTCGGCGGTGATCAGGAGCGGCTCGCCCCAGGCGAACTCGTCCAGCGTCGTCGTGATCGCGCCTTCGATCGAGTTCTCCAGCGGGACGACGGCACCGTCGGCCTCACCGGAGCGCACCGCGTTGAGCGCGGCGCTGACGTTCGCGCACGGCAGGCGTTCGGCCTCCGGCTCCAGGAGCCGCAGGGCCTCTTCGGTGAAGGTGCCTACGGGACCGAGATAGGCGAGTCTTGCCATAGCAACAGATTATGCCCTTACCACCTGGCCATTTGCCGCTCAACCTCAGGACCCAATCCCAGCCGGGCCGATCTGACCGCCTCTTCCTCCTCCGGCGACAGCGGCTGCGTGCCCCTGCCACCCACCACCGGACGCACGTACGTGCGCGTCTCGGAGCGGCCGTTGATGGAGGTGAGCACGATCCCGTCGCCCAGCCCGTTGATCATCGCGACCGAGAACGACAGCCTGCCCGTCATCTCCTCGAGCGCGTCGTAGCGGCAGACCGCCACGTCGCGGATGGCCTTCAGGTCACCCTTGCCCTCGCTCGTCTGCCTGGTGAGCATCTGCTGGCAGTCGTCCACGGCGGCCCGTGCCTGCTTCAGCGCGACATATCCGATGACGACGCCGCTGACCCCGGCGACGACGCCCACGATGACCCATACGGTAACCAGCACACGACAGAGGGTAATCAGTTGGTCAAGGAATACTGCGCCGTTTGGGCAACCAACTCGCCAGCAGCCACACCAGGAAGAGCGCGCCCAGCCCGAACCCGTCCTGCACGATCTTGCCGACGACGTTCCACCCGACCACCTTCAGCGACACGCCCCACCACGGCACCGGCACCACGAAATACAGCCAGACACCCGCCGCCACCCACAGCCGCACCCTGTCGCGCCCGTCGCCGACGATCGCGGCCAGCACCACGACCACCCAGGCCAGGTGGTGGATCCACGCCACCGGCGACAGGAGCACCGCCATCAGGCCGGTCAGCGCCACCGCGGTGATCTCGTCGCCGGCCTCGAGCGCCTGCTTGGCGGCGCGGAAGCCGTACCAGCCGACGACCGCCGCCAGCACCAGCCACAGCGCCGTCGTCAGCGTGTCGCTGGGCAGGTATAGCCGGACCAGCATGGCGCGGATCGACTGGTTCGTGGTGGCGTTGTTGGCGCCCAGGCGCTCCGGGTCGAGCAGGGCCTTGAACCAGAAGCCGGCCGCGTCCCGGGGGATCACCGCGAACGGGATCAACGTCAGCAACGCGGTGACGAACGAGGCCATCCAGAACGTGCGCCACTGCCGCGTCACCAGCAGATAGATCAGGAAGACGCCCGGGGTCAGCTTGACGGCCGTGGCAAGGCCGATCAGGAAGCCGCGCGGCCACCACGGCCGCCTGGCGACGCAGTCGGCCACGCACAGCGCCACCAGCAGGATGTCCACCTGACCGAAGCGGACCTGGTCGCGGATGGGCATCAGGTAGGTGCACGCGATCATCAACAGCGCGAACAGCCACGGCGCGTAGGGTGCCGGCTCGGTCGCCGTCGGTCCGCCAGGCCTGCCCTGCTTGGTAAGCACCTGGCCGTCGCTGCTCGCCGGCGCTCGGCCATCGCGGCTCGTCAGCGCCTGGCCGGCAGGCTTCGTCAGGACCCGGCGGAACGCGAAGCCGACCGTCACCCCCAGCGACACGAAGATCCCCACGGTCCACACCCACTGAGCCGTGGTCCACGACATCTCCGCCAGCGGTACGGCCAGCATCGCCGCGATCGGCGGGTAGGTGAACGGCAGCAGCTGCGGGGCAGGGGTGAAGAATTCGTACAGGGGCCGCCCCTCGAGGAGCATCTCCCCGCCGGTGCGGTACACGTCCAGGTCGACGAGACGCTGGTCGTCCGGGTTGGTCAGCCACGGCAGCACCAGCGGGGCCGCCGCCGCCACGATGAGCAGCAGGGAGACGGCCCACGCCCACCACTGCCGCTTGATCGTCGTCGCCACACCACCTGTCACGGTGTGGCACGTTACCGTGGCTGTTGTCGATCGAGCGCGCTGACACCGGGGGTCCCCACGCATGCACCACACCACCACCCCCACTGACGCGCCCTTCCCCACCCCTCCCAACCTGCCTCCGCACACCCCCTCCGACCAGCACCTCCGCACCACGACCACTCCTCCCGCCGTAGCGCCCCGCGTACACGCCACCCCCGTGTCTCCGACCTCCTCCTCTCCCATCGCACTGCCGGCCGCCACCTCCCACCCGCCCCGCCGTTCCTCGTCCTGTGCCTTGCCTCAGTCGTGTTCCGCCTACGACCCGGGAGTTCATGCGTCCGGGCCGAAGCGCCCCGCAGGTGCCCGCGGTGGTGGGCGGTGGGTGGCGGCGCTGTTGGTGGGGCTTGTGGTGTTGGTGCTGGGAGTTGGCACAGCGGGAGCGGCCGAACGGGCGCGGGGACGGGTGGCCGTCGTGGGCGTGCCCGGGCTCGAGTGGAGCGACCTCGACCAGGCTCGGACTCCGAACCTGTGGAAGCTCGTCGGCCAGGGCGGCGCCGCGTCGCTGTCGACTCGTGCCGTGCCGCCGCCCGATCGCGGCATCACCTGCCCCACCGCCGGTTGGCTGACCGTCTCAGCGGGCCAGCGGGCCGGTACGGCGGGCCGCGGATGCCCGAGCCCCCCAACGCCCCAGGCGGAGGGCGAGGGCGCGAGCGTGCCGGACTGGTCCGGTCTGGTGAAGTACCAGGCGTCGACCGGGTACGACGCGGAGCTGGGCACCCTCGGCCAGCTCGTCAAGGATTCCGGCGGCAAGGTCGTGGCCATCGGTCCGGGAGCCGCCCTCGGCGCCGCCGACAAGACCGGCAAGGTCGCGAAATACGCGGATTCCCCGGCATCGGCAGGCGACCTCACCCCGTACAACCTGGTCGTCTTCGAAGCCGGCGCCCTGTCCGAGGCGTGGCTGCGGCAACCACTCGACGAATTCGGCGTGCCCCTCCCGCTCTCGCCCTCGGCCCGGCAGACGGCCGTCGCCGAAGCCGACGCAAGCATCGGCACGCTGCTCGGCAAGCTCCCCGCGGATACGACCGTCCTGGTGGCCGGAGTCTCCGACGTCACGCCCAACGCCCACCTGCACGTCGCCATCGCCACCGGCCCGTCGCCGAGCGGCGCGCCGTACCGCCGGGGCCTGCTCACGGCGACCTCCACGCGCCAGGACGGCCTGGTCACCATCACCGATCTGACGGCCACGGCCATCCACCTGCTCGGCCTCCCCGAGCCGCGCGCCGTGGTGGGCCGTACCTGGGACAACGACGGCGAGGCCGCCGCCACGGTCGCCGACACCGTCACGCAACTGGCCGACAGCGACCTGGCCAGCCAGGTCCTGCGCGACGTCCGCGGCCCCTTCTTCGCGGTGTTCGTCACCGTCCAGCTCCTCTTCTACGCCTTCGCCGCCCTGGCCCTGCGCCGCCGCCGCTCCGCCGGCACCTCCACGTCCCCCGATGCGGGCACGTCCCCCGCCGAGGACTCGCGTGCCGACAGGGCTCTCGGGGACGATGCGGCCACGTCTCGGCTGCTGGTGGCGGTGCAGCTGGTGTCCGTGGTCAGCGGGGCCATCGCGGTGTCCACGTTCCTGGCGCAGTTGGTGCCGTGGTGGAGCCTCGGGGCTCCGATGGTCGCGTTGATCGGCACGATCCTCGGCATCGCCGTACTGATCACCGGCGTGGCCTTCGCGGGACCGTGGCGGGCGCACGTGCTCGGCCCGCTGACCGTCGTGGCGGGCATCAGCTCAGTGGCGCTGCTGATCGACGTGATGACCGGATCCACGCTGCAGGTCAACGCCGTCACCGGCTACGAGCCCGTCACCGGCGGGCGGTTCTACGGCTTCAGTAACATCGCCTTCGCCGTGTACTCGACCGGCACCATCCTGGCCCTGGCCGGAGTCGCGCAGTGGCTGCGCGGGCGCGGCCTCGCCCGCCCACTCGTCGTGCTGGTCTGCGCCGCGTACGGCGGGCTGGCCGTCTTCGCCGACGGGTGGCCGTCGTGGGGAGCCGACTTCGGCGGCGTGCCCGCCTTCGTGATCGGCGTCGCCGTCCTGCTGATCCTGCTGTCCGGCCGCCGGGTCTCGGTGGTGAAGCTGATCCTGGTCGCGGTGGCGGGAGCCGCACTGATCTCGGCGATCGCGGTGTTCGACTGGCTACGGCCGGCCGAGCAGCGCACCCACCTGGGCACGTTCGTGCAGCAGGTCATCGACGGGCAGGCGGGGACCGTGGTGTGGCGCAAGTTCAGCGCGATGGTCGGCGTGACCGTCGGGAACTGGTCGCTCACGCTGCTCACGGTGGTGGCGCTGGCCTTCCTGTTCTTCGTCCTCGACCGGCCGTCGCGGTGGGGCGCCTCGGCGCTCGGCCAGGCGTACCGGCTGGCGCCGGCGCTCCGTGCGGGCCTGTTCGGCGCGCTGACCTGCGCCTTCGTCGGCTTCCTCAGCAACGACTCCGGGATCGCCATCCCGGCGATGGCGCTCACCGTGGCCGTCCCGCTGACGCTCGCGGCCTGCGTGCGCGCGCTGCAGCTCGCCAAGCCCACCAACCCAGCGCGACCGTCAGCGCCAGCAACGCCCACGGCACCATCCGAGACCGAACCACGGTCGTGAGCCAGGCCAGGTCCCCCGGCTGCCCCTCCACCCGCGCCGGCAGGTAGCCGAGGGACAGCACGAACAGGTGCACCACGAGGAACTGGTCGAGCGTGGAGGCCGCCACCAGCGCGAGCAGCCCGAAGGCCATCCCGTCGTACCAGGGCAGGAGGTACGGCGTGGCGAACACGTAGGCCGTGACGACCACCACCGCCACCACGGGCGCGCCCACCCCTGCCGGCCCCACCCCCAGGAATCCGGGGGATTCGGTGACGGGCAGGGGGCGGGTGGCGGCCGCGAGGCGGAAGAGGAGGTAGGCCAGGAGAGCTATGACGGCGACGGAGGCGATCTGGAGTTCGGCACGGTAGGCGCCCGAGCCGAACAGGGACTGGAGCCACCCCTGGACAAGCTTCCAGTAGGAGGCGAAGGAGACCGCCTTACTGGTCCGGCTCACCGGCGCCAGGGCGGCAGGACCCGTGAGGGCGTAGCCGAGGGCGACGACGGCCACCGCCGCGCCTGCCATGACCACCAGGCGGCCGGGGCGGCGACGCAGCTCCCAGGCGGGACCGAGCGCGACGAGCCCGGCGTTGAGCTTGACCGCGACGCCCAGGCCCAGCAGGAGACCGGCACGGACCAGGCGGGTGCGGGACAGGACGGCGGCGACCATGCAGGCGATCGCCAGGGTGTCGATGTGCATCCCCGCCACCAGGTGGTACAGCAGCAGCGGGTTGGCCGTCCACAGGAGCGCGGCGCGCAGCCGCACAGCAGGGTCGTCGCGGGTGAAGCGGTCGATCAGGAGCGCGGTCGTGATGAAGGCCGCGGCGTTGACCAGGGCCAGGACGAAGATGGTGAGCCGGACGGAGTCGCCGCCGACCCAGCTGGCCGCCGCCTGGACGGCCGTGGCCACGGGCCCGTAGACGCTCGGCTCCTCTCGCCATGGCCGCTCCACGGCGTCGGCGATCGGGTCGCCGGGAAGGTCCGTCGCGCCGTGGGTGTACGGGCTGACCCCCAGGACGACCATGCGGCCGTACGCGGCGTAGTTGAGGTGGTCACCCGAGCCGGAAGGGGGCAGGAAGGCGAGCAGCCCGGCGGCGACACAGCCGATGAAGACCCAGGTCACCGGCTTGCCGGGAAGGCCGCGCAGGCCGAGCAGCAGCCCCAGGCCACCCAGGACGATCGCCGCCGCGCCCATGGCGATGACCAGGTGAGGATCGGGGTGCAGGTTCAGGAAGAACGGCGGTTGCCACGCGGGACCCGCCAGCGTGGGGACCATCGCCGACGGGCCGAGCAGGGAGATCGTGATCGTCAGGACGATGGACGCGCCGATCGCCGCGGCTGCGGCCATGGGCAGCCGGCGGGTCGCGGGTCCTTGCGTCGTCGAGGTCACGCAGAGATTCCAGCACATCCGCCACGCGCGCCACGCCTTCGTCGCCCGCCTGTGGACAACCGCGCACACCCCACCCTGCCCTGTGGACAACGCACAGGGCATGCAGGGCGCGCGGCGGAAAGGGCCGCTAGGGTCGGCGGGGAAGGATCGTGTCGCGGATGATCGGCTCGCGAGCCACCAGCGCCAGGGCGACATCACGCAGCTGCGTGGCCCGGTGGAGCTGGGCGCGCCAGTCCGTGCCCGTGGCCCTGTGCGCCATGTCCACCTCCACCTCCACCACGCGATATCGCTTGCGCAGCAGGTCGATGGTCATGCCCGTCTCCACGCCGAAGCCGTGCGCCAGCGGTCTGGCCGCCTCGAAGGCCGCGCGGGTGATGCAGCGCTGCCCGTTGAGCGGCTGGGTCGCCTCGAACCCGGTGGCCCGCTTGATGCCCTCGCGCGACAGCCGTACGACCATCCCGTGACCGCCGAGCCTCACCAGGGTGGTGAAGACCGCGATGGCCAGGTCGGCCTTGCCCGCGCGCACCGGCTCGACGAGCGCCGCGGCGGCCGCGGCGGTCTCGCCCAGGTCGGCGTCGAGGAACAACAGGTGCCGCGGCGTCTGACCGTCGAGCAGGCGGACGGCTTCCGCGCCGCTCTCCATCGCCGCGGCCTTGCCCCTGTTGCGGCTGTGGCGGACCACCCGGGCGCCCGCCTCCCGCGCGACCTTGCCCGTCCGGTCGGCCGAGCCGTCGTCGACGACCACGACGAGGTCGACGCCGGGCAGCGCGAGCGCCGCCTTGACGGTCGGTCCGATCCGCCCGGCCTCGTTCTTGGCCGGGATGACCACCGCGGTGTCGGCCGTCATGACCCCTCGGCGATCAGGAACTCCTCGGGCACCTCATCATGCACGGTGAACACCGAGTCGAGCCCTGTCACCTGAAGGATCTTGCGTACGGCCGGCCGCGGGGCGGCCACGTCCAGCGCGCCTCCCTGCTCCTTGATCCGTTTGAGTGCCGATAGCAGCACGTTCATCCCCGTCGAGTCACAGAAGTCGACGGCGGACATGTCGATGACCACGCGGCTTGGCCCCTCCTGCAAGAGCCGGGTGAACTCCGACTGCAGGTGGGGTGCCGTATAGAGGTCTATTTCTCCGGCGATGGCCACCAGGGCATGGCCGGCATGTGATCGAGTCGAGACCTTGAGCTCCACATGGGCAGGCTAGCGGCGCGAGCGCTCTGGGTCACGTTCTCACGCCGATAGGGGAACGACCGGTTTTTGTCCCCCGTTTGGCCTCCATGAAAACTGAGAGTACGCGAAGCTTGACACTGTGATACCGGCACGGCCGGAAAGGGGAGTAGCCCGACTCCGGTCACAACGTGGCCAAAAGGGAATACGGGCTCAAGCATCGATGAAAACAGACCAACCGGATGACCCCCAGCGCGCGCGGGTGCGCGAGCGGCTGGAGGAGATTCAGATCCGCACAGAGAAGGCGTCCTCGTGGCACGACGAGGCGGGACGCCTGCGTGGCCTGGTGAACCACGAGGGATACGTGCCGGTGCGCATCCGTCTGACCGTGGAGGATCTCGACTTCCTCGCCGGCGCCCGCGACGAGCTGCTGACCTTCGCCGAGCTCGGGTTGCGGCTGCTCGACCTGCACCAGCCGCGCGACGCGGGCGGCATCACCAGCGACGCGGCGCACCCGATCCTGCGCTGCCGCAGCTGCATGTGGCGCTGGCCCTGCCCGACGTTCCGCGCGATGTCCGAAGCCTTCGGCTCCTCGGCGGCGAGTACGGCGAGCGAACCCGCCCACCTGACCATCACACCCCCGGCGACGAACGCGGCCCTGGCCGCGAGCGCGCCGAGCGTCGCCCTCGCCCAGACCGGTGCGCGCGACATGCCGGGCACGGCGTACGAGGAGACGGACGTCGCCGCGGTGAGCCCGCTGAGCGCGCCCCGCACGACACCCGACGCGGTCTCCCCCATGCCGGAGTCCGCCTAGTGCCCCAGCGGAAGCCGGATCTCGAACCGGCAGCCTGGCCCGTCATTGACCACGTCGATCACCCCGTCGTGCGCCTCGACGATCCCCTGGGCGATGGCGAGCCCGAGCCCCGCCCCGCCCCCGGCGATGGGCGTGCGCGCGGCCTCACCGCGGAAGGCCACGTCGAACACCCGCGACAGGTCATCCGCCGGGATCCCTCCGCAGGCGTCGGCCACCGACAGGCATGCCATCCCGTCCGTCACCGCCGCCCGCAGCACCACCGTGTGGTCGGAGGGCGTGTGCCGGATGGCGTTCACCACGAGGTTGCCCAGCGCCCGTCCGAGCGCCCCCGGGTCGGCCTCGACGGGCACGACCTCGCCGGGTTCGAAGGCCAGCCGTACCCCTTTGGCCCTGGCCAGCGGCTCGGCTCCGGCCAGCGTGTCGGCGACCAGGTCGGCCAGCCCGACCCTGGCCGTGGACAGGCGCAGCGCGCCGGCGTGGATCCGGGACAGCTCGAAGAGGTCGTCGACCATGCCCGACAGCCGCTCCACCTCCAGCTTGATCTGGGCGTGGTAGCGGCCGACGGTCGCACGATCGGACACCACCCCGTCCTGCAGCGCCTCGACCATGGCCCGCATGCCCGCCAGCGGCGTGCGGAGGTCGTGGCTGACCCAGGCCACCAGCTCCCGCCGCGCCCCTTCCAGCGCCTGCTCGCGGGCGTAGGACTCCTCCAGGGCGTTGGCGATGGTCTGCAGCTCGGCGGGCAGCCCGTGCGGAGCGGTGAACGGCATCGAGCGGATCGCGTCCACGAAGCGCCTGCTCTCCATGAGCACCCGGCGGGCCAGTACGAAGGCCACCCCGAGGCCGACGAGCCCGCCCACGGCCACGACCATCAGGACGACGTCCTGCGCCTCACCCCCGATGATCATCTTCAGGATGATCACGATCACGCCCGCCAGCGTCGCCGCCACGGCCACCACCACGGCCAGCGCCAGCATGACCCCGATCGACCGGGTGCGCAGCAGCCACATCGCCAGCAGGCCGATGAACGCCACCACGAGCCCGGACAGCAGGGCGGGAAGGACGATCATGGCACTGGCTCGTACCTGTATCCGACGCCCCACACCGTGACGATCCGCCGCGGCTCGGTGGGGTCCGCCTCGATCTTCTCGCGCAGCCGTCTGACGTGCACGGTCACCGTGGAGGTGTCGCCGAAGGACCAGCCCCAGACCTGGTCGAGCAGCGCCGAGCGGCTGAAGGCCTGCCGCGGGTTGCGCATCAGGTACGCCAGCAGGTCGAACTCCCTGGCGGTCAACATGATCTCCGAGCCGTCCAGCCGTACCTCGTGCGCGCCGACGTCCACGACCAGGTCGGCGTCGCGCAGCACGCCGGTGCCGCCGGTGACCGCGGCGCCCCTGGCGCGGCGCAGCACCGACTGCACGCGCAGCGCCAGTTCCCGCGGGCTGAACGGCTTGGTCACGTAGTCGTCGGCGCCGGTCTCCAGGCCGACGACCCTGTCGATCTCCTCGCCGAGCGCGGTCAACATGATCACCGGGACCGGCCAGCGCTCGCGCAGCTTCTTGCACACCTGCAGCCCGTCGACCTTGGGCAGCATGAGGTCGAGCACCATCAGATCCGGCGGGCTGGCCAGCGCCCTGCGCAGCGCCTCGGCGCCGTCGCCCACGCACTCGACGCGGTGCCCGTCGCGCTCCAGATAGCGCGCCACGACCTCGGCGACCGTGGGGTCGTCGTCGACGACCAGGATGCGGGTGTCCACACCCTCACGGTACGGCGTGCGGGCCCGGTTCCCATATGCACGTCATTGGTTCGTAAGCGTCGCGGATCATCGCGGAAGGACGTACGGTAGGCACATGAGTCGAGTCATCATGCTCGTCATCGGCGCAGCGGCCGCCCTTTTCGTGCTGTTCACCTTCATCCTGCCGCTGATCATGGGCCTGCTGAAGCTGGCACTGCTGGTGGCCGTCATCGGAGTGATCGTCTTCATCGCCGTAAAGGTGATGAGCAGCTCGGGATCCTCCTCGTCGCGGTGACGCTGTTCCTCCTTGACCCCTGGATCATCGGGGTCACCATGCTGGCGGTCCTGCTCCTGGTGGAGTGGGCCGCCAGATTGCTGCCGCTCGGCGCCGGGCGATCGACCGCGTTCCCGCTGAGCTACGCGCGGCGCACGGCGTTCCAGCGCCAGCGTGATCCAGACGCGGCGGGCAGACCGCGTCCACGAGCGCCATCACCCAGCCCCGCTCTCTGATTCCAGCGGGGCTCGTCGATCGAGCCCGTCAACCTCTCATGAAACCAAGGGCTCATGATCGATTCTCTTGTCACGTTCATCGTCGGCCTGGCCGGTGGCAACGCCGCCCTCGCCATCGTCGTGTTCACGCTGGCCGTACGGCTAGCCATCCTGCCGCTGAGCGTCAAGCAGGCCCGCGGCGCCAAGCTGAAGGAACGCCTGGCGCCGAAGCTGCGCGAGCTGCAGAAGCGGCACGGGCGCAACCCGGAGCGGCTGAGCAAGGAACTGACCGCGCTCTACGCCAAGGAGGGCAGCTCACCGTTCGCCGGGATCCTGCCGGGGCTGGCGCAGTTGCCGTTCATGTGGGTGATGTTCCGGGTCGCCACGCATCCGACCGCGCTGGCCGGCCACTACCTGTTCGGCGCGCCGCTCGGGCAGCCGATCGCGGGCGTGGTGGCGAGTTACGGTCTACTCAGTTGGCCAATTATGGTCTTCGTACTGCTGATCGTGGCGACGGCGCTGGTGGCCTGGTGGTCGTCGCGGCGGATCACGGTGACGCAGGACCAGCCGGCCTGGATGCGCAGGCTGCTGCCGCTGCTGCCGTTCACCTCGGTGCTGGCCGCGCTCTGGCTGCCGCTGGCTGCCGGGCTCTACCTGCTGGTCTCGACGACGTGGGCCACGACCGAGCGGGCAGTGCTGGCTACCCGGCCTCTTTGAGCGCGGGTGCGCGCCCGTTCACCGATCCGTTCGGTGCGGGCAGCACCGCCCAGACCGTCGTGGTGTCGCCGTCGTGGCGAACCCCCCAGCTCTCTGCCACGTACTCCACGATGCCGAGCCCCCGGCCACCCAGCGAAGACAGGGTCGGCCGGCCGGCGCGCGGCTCGGTGGCGGCTCCCCCGTCGCTGACGGCGACCTCGACGTGGTCGTCGCTCCACAGCCAGGCCACCCGGACCATCCCGGAAGGCAGTGGATGCGCGTGCCGCAGAGCGTTGCTGAGCAGTTCGCTCACCACGAGCACGGCATCGTCGATGGCGCCGGTGGAGACCCCGCTGTCCTCGAGATCGTTGCAGAGACGCTGGCGGGCGACGGCGACGCTCGACGGTGCGTATGGCAACAGCACCACGCTGGACACGCTCACCTCCCCGCTCCCAGTGCCCCCCGCGGGCACACTCCCCGGTACGACCGAAATGCCCCGTTCCCCATTCCCAGAAACCGCATCTCGATCACAGCTTGTACACATTGGACGATAGATCAGCGGATCCGTGACCACCTCGTTACCGCTTCGGTGTGTCGGATCCGGTATGCAGAACAACTCGCATCCGTGTCCCTCCGCCGGGCCGCGGATGGGCCGTCACGTCCCCGCCCTGGGCCCTGGCCAGGCTGCGCACGATGTAGAGCCCGAGCCCGACTCCGCCGAAGCGGCGCCTGTCGCCGCTGTCGACCTGGACGAACCGCTCGAAGACCCGCTCTCGGTCGTTGGGCGCGATGCCGAGGCCCTCGTCGTCCACCACGACCACCACGTGCTCGTCCTCCGGCCACGCCTCGACGCTGATCAGCCCGCCCTGCGGCGAGTACTTGAAGGCGTTCTCCAGCAGTTGCCCCAGGATGATGTCCGTGGCCAGCGCGTCCCCGCTGACGTACGGCAGGCCGTCCGGGATGACCACCTCGACCCGATGCCGGTCGGACAGCACCGGCAGCCCGAGCGTGGCGGCGTGGATGCGCTCGCCCAGGTCGAAGGTCTCGATGCGGACGGCCAGCTCGTCGGCCCCGGCCCTGGAGCCGAGCAGCAGGTGGTCCATCAGGTGCCCGAGGGATTTGGCCCGCTCGGCGATGGTGTGCACGGCGGAGCGGCGCTCCAGGTCGGTCAGCTTGTCCCAGCGGGAGTCGAGCGTGCTGGCGAACCCGCGCACGATCGTGATCGGGGTGCGCAGTTCGTGGCTGGTCGTGGCCAGGAACAGGTCCTTGGCCTCCTCCAGCTCCTTGGCCCTGGTCACGTCGCGGAAGTCGACGACCACCTCGCCGGTCTCCTCGATCCTGGCGCTGACGACGTCGAGCCAGCGGCCGGTCTCCAGCTGGAAGGTGAGCTTCTCCCCGGGCTCGGGCAGCGGGAAGGGCGGCGGCCCGCCCAGCACGGCGTCGGCGGTGAAGGCGGTGAGCTCGGCGGCGGCCGGGTTCCACTGGATCACCCTGCCTTTCCCGTCGAGCACGGCGATGCCGTCGGCGCTGGCGTCGAAGACGGCCCGCTCGTGCGCGCGCTGCCGTACCGCGTCCTGGTAGGCCACCGCGTTTCCGACGGCGATGCCCGCATGGCCGGCCAGCAGTTCGAGCAGTTCGAGCTCGACGTGTCCCGGCTTGTCGCCGGCGAACAGGGCGTAGAGCGCTCCATAGGGGCGGCCACCCACGGCGGCCAGGCCGAGCGCGATCGTGTGCAGGCCGTCCAGCTCGGCCCAGACCAGGTCGTCGAGCCCCTGCGATTCCAGCATCACGGTCTTGCCGGCGCGTAACAGCTTGCCGACGAGGCTGCTGCGCAGGTCGGTGGTGGTGTCGCGGATGGAGCCCGGCAGCTGGTAGGTGCTGACCAGGCGCAGCCGTTCACCCTCGATGAGCACGAACCCGCCGGCATCGGCGCCGGTCAGCTCGGTGAGACTGGCGGAGATCCGGTCGAGTACGGCGGGCAGCTCCAGCTCGGCGTTGATGTCGCCGACCACGTCGGTGAGCCGGCGCACGAGCCTGGCCCGGCGCGCCATCCGGTGCTTGGCGCTCTCGTCCACCTCGGTCAGGTGGTGCACGCACACGTAGCCCACGACCGAGTTGCCCTGGCGCAGGGCGCTGGTGTCGACGCGCAGGTCGAGCAGCGCGCCGTCGCTGCGGAACCGCTTGGTGCGCAGCGAGACCTGACCGCCCGTGCGCACGCGCTCGAGCACCGCGTTGTGCTCGGCGGTCAGCTCCTCCGGCACGATCGGCGCCCTGCGGCCGAGCATCTCCTCGGCGCTCCAGCCGAAGAGGCGTTCCGCGGCCGGATTCCACACCAGGACCGTCTGGTCCCTGTCGAGCGCGACGACGGCGTTGGGCGAGCTGGCAAGCACCGCACGGGCCAGCTCGTCGTCACCTCCGGCCCTGTCGTCCCCCACACCTCCATAGTGCCCGTGCCATCGCGCCGACGTCGGCGGATCCGTCCGATACGCTGCCCGAGGGGGTGAGGGTATGTCGGCTGACGACCTCGATGCGCTGTTGCGGGTGACATCGGGCACGTATCGGGGCGAAACTCCGCCCGACATCGCCTTCGGCACCTACGACGGCGCGGTCGGCAGGCTCGTGCTGGCCATGACCGCGAGGGGCATCGTGGCCTGCAGCTTCGAGCCAGAGAACAGCGTGTTCGAGCAGCTGAGCCGGCACGTGGGCACCTTCATCGGGCCGAACCCCGGGCGGCTCGACCCGGTGCGCAGGGAGCTTGACGCTTACTTCTCCGGGCGCCTGCGGACCTTCGCCACGCCGGTGGACCTGGCGCTGGCCACGCCGTTCGCGCGCACGGTGCTGCAGAAGACGATGGCTGTGCCGTACGGCACGGCCATCGCCCTGGAGGAGATCGGCGAGCGCATCGGGCGGCCGCGCGCGCTGCGCGCGGTCGGCAACGCGGTCAACGCCAACCCCGTGTGCGTGATCGTGCCGTCGCACCGCGTCGTGCGTGAGGGCGGCGAGCTCGGCGACTACCCCGGGGGCGCGGCCGCCAAGCGCCACCTGCTCAACGTCGAAGCCCGCGCCTTGGCAGGCCGATAGCCAGCGTCACCAGCGCTGCCACCAGCGCCGCGCCGAGCGCGCCGTTCATCCACGGCTGCCTGATCGCATCGCGCATGGGCTGCCAGAAGGCGTCCCATGCCTCGACGGTCGGCGTGGACGTGGTCAGCCAGTAGGCGACGAACCCCAGCGCCCAGGGGATCAGCATGGACCAGCGGGCGGGCGCCTCCTCGGAGGTGTCCCAGTTCCTGGCCCCACCGAGCAGGAAGTAGTCGACGGCCAGCACGGCGAACATCGGCACGAACACCGCCCCGATCACGCCGAGGAAGGCGCCGTAGGAGTTCACGTCCACCAGCAGGGCGATCCCGACGGTGATCACGCCGATCGTGCCGGAGAGAATGCGCCGGTCGATCCGAGGCAGCAGGTTCTGCAGCGACATGGTCGTGGAGTAGTTGTTGGCGAAGGACTGGTCGGTCTCGCGCAGGATCAGGATCGAGAAGAACAGCACTCCCAGCGGCGCCGCGATGAACGGTGTGAACCCCTCGCCCATCGCCACCGCGTAGATCCCCAGCCCCAGGCAGGCGACCTGGGCGATGCTGTAACCGCCGACCACGCCGGTGAAGGCGGCTCCGCTGGAGCGCGAGTGCCGGGCGAAGTCGGCCGCCATCGGCACCCACGACACCGACAGCGCGATCACGTAGTCCACGGCGGGCGCGAACGCCGTCCAGGATCCCCCGCTCTGCGGAGGGGCCTCCCGCAGGAACGCCACGGCGAACCAGACGAGCGAGACGATCACTCCGATAGTGACGTAGCGCCGCAGGATCCTGACCGCTCCCAGCGGCCAGATGGTTAGCGCGGTCGTGAGCGCCCCCGCCGCGATCACCAGCAGCCAGTACGGCACGGCCGCCCCGAACACGGCCTGGGCGGAAGTGGCGATCACCCAGAGCTCGAAGGCGCCCCAGCCGAGCATCTGCACGATGTTCAGCGCCGTGGGCAGGTAGGAGAGCCTGGCTCCGAACAGGCCGCGGAGCAGGACCATCGCCGGCCGCCCCGTCTGGGTGCCGGGGATCGCGGACAGGCCCACCATGGCCGATCCGATCAGGCTCCCGACGACCGCCGCGACCAGCGCAGCGGGCACCGAGAGCCGCAGGCCCTTGATCGGTTCGAGGAGCAGCAGCGCTCCTGAGAAGCCCAGGAGGCTGACGCCGAGGTTGGCCCACAGCGCCCCCTGGTCGAGCACGCCGAGGGTCTTGGGCGGCGGAGCGCCCTCGAGGGTCAGCGGAACTTCGGCATGCTTCGCATCATCGACGACGTCCGTCATCGCACTCTCCCTACGCCGGCATTACCCGGACAGGTTCATGCGGTCGGCAGCAGCGGTATCTGCCCTCTCAGCCTGGTTGCCCCAAGCTCCCGCGGTTCAGCTGTGATCGCCCGCCGGTTTGTCCTGGCGTGCGCCCCTATGATGCACCATTCCCCCTCGGGCAACTACCCCCCGGGGAGAGCTAGGCCACGAAGGGCGGCTGACCGGACTCGCTGACCATCTGCTTGCCGGAGGCCTCCCAGGACTGCATGCCGCCGCCCACGTTGACGGCCTCGTGCCCGAGCTGGGTCAGCCACGCCGCGACCTGGAACGAGCGGCCGCCCACCCGGCACACCACGTAAACGGTGCGGTCGGCGGGGACCTCGTCCACCCTGCCCTGGATCTCGGACATCGGGATGTGCACGGCCTCGGGCGCGTGTCCCGCCACCCATTCCTCCTGCTCGCGCACGTCGAGTAGGTAGCCGTCGGCCGGGAAGTCGCCGGCTTCGATCTCGGGAACCGTCATGCTTCCATCATTTCAGCAGCTTGGACATGCGGCGGTCGGCCAGCGGCTTCCCACCGGTCTGGCAGGTCGGGCAGTACTGCAGCGAGGAGTCGGCGAACGACACCTCGCGGATCGTGTCGCCGCACACGTCGCACGGCTGCCCGGCCCTGTTGTGCACGCGCAGCCCGGACTTCTTCTCGGCCTTGAGGTCCTTGGCCGCCAGCCCGTGCGCCCGCTCGACGGCGTCCCTGAGCGTGGTCACGATGGCCTCGTGCAGGTCGGCGACCTGTGCGTCGGTCAGCGAGGACGCGATCTTGAACGGCGACATCTTCGCCGCGTGCAGCACCTCGTCGGAGTAGGCGTTGCCGATCCCCGCGATCACCTTCTGGTCGCGCAGCAACCCCTTGATCTGCGTACGGCTACCGCCCAAGATCCCCTTGAGCACCTCGACCGTGAACGCCTCGCCCAGCGGGTCGGGCCCGAGCGTGGCGATGCCGGGCACCTCATGCGGATCCTTGGTGACATAGACGGCCAGCCGTTTCTGCGTGCCCGCCTCGGTCAGCTCGAACCCCGGCGCCAGGCCCAGCTCGTTCGGCGACAGCCGTACCCGGACCGCGAGAGGACCCTTGCCGGGGCGGACCGGCTTGGCGCCGGACAGATCCTCCCTCCAACGCAGCCAGCCCGCCCTGGCCAGGTGGAAGATCAGGTGCAGCCCGTCACAGTCCAGGTCGAGGAACTTGCCGTGCCTGGACACGGCGGTGAGCGTCAGGCCGCTCAGCGCGCTGACCGGCGGATCGAAGGTCTTCAGCGCCTGGAAGGCCACCACGTCGACGCCGAGGATCGAGTGGCCGACGGCCCGCTCGCGCAGGAAGTCGGTGAGCGATGCCACTTCGGGAAGTTCCGGCATGCCACCAGGGTAAGGGCACTGTCCACAGGCTGTGGACGGGTTAGGGCACGTCCCAGAACGCCAGCTCGTGCGCCATGCCCTGGGTGAACAGCTCCCTGGCCCGTCCCTGATCGGGGGCGGCCTCGTCGATCATCTGGGCGATGCGCTCGGCCAGCGTCGCGAACCCCGGGTCGGCGTAGGTGTCCACCCAGGCCCGGTAGCGCGACTCGGCCGGCGGGTTCTCGGCCAGCTTCCTGCCGAGCATCGAGTAGCCCCACATGCACGGGTAGAGCGCGGCCAGGCCCTCGGCGTAATCGGCCGCCGCGTCGAGGAGGAAAGCGGTGTAGGCCGCGCAGGCGGGCCCCTTGACCGCGCCGTCGAGGTCGGCGCCGAACTCCGCCGACATGGACCTGTGCAGGTTCAGCTCATCGTGGAAGGTGGTGTGCGCCAGGTCCACCAGATCGCCCAGGTGCCCGGCGGGCGCCTGCCAGGCCAGCCGGGAGAACACGCGCACGTAGTCCAGCAGGAACAGGTAGTCCTGCTCAAGCCACGACCGGAACACCGGCTCTGGCAGGTCGCCGCGCCCGATCCCGGCGACGGTGGGGTGCGCGAGCTGCTTGTCCAACAAAGGAGTGCCGAGCGCGTGCAGGTCCGCTGAAATAGCCATAACCGCACGTTAATGTCTTGAGCATGACTGTGACGATCGCGGAGGAACTGCTCCTACTCGCCTACACCGAGGAGGAGGGCAAGCCCGTCATCAGCGGCGTTCAGCTCGACACCGCGCTGGCGGGAGCCCTGCTGGCCGAGCTGGCGGTGACCGAGCGGGTGGAGCTGTCGAAGAAGAAGGTCGCGGTCAGGGACGCCACCCCGCTCGGCGAGGCCGAGCTCGACGCCGCACTGGCCCGCATGTCCGAGGACGGCAAGGAGCGCAAGCCGGCGTGGTGGGTGCAGAAGCTCCAGTCGGGCAAGCTTCGCAACCGGCTGCTGACCGGGCTGGCCGAGCGCGGCGTCCTCAGCGAGGAGCACCGCAAGGTGCTCGGCATGTTCCCCTCCACCCGCTGGCCCGAGGCCGACCCCTCCGTCGAGCAGGAGGTCCGCGACCGGGTCTCCAGCGCGCTCGCGGGCGGCGACCCCGAGCCGCGCACCGCCGTGCTCATCGCGCTGGTGCACGCGGCCAAGCTCGACCGCAAGGCCTTCCCCGGGGCCAGCAAGGAGCGGATCAAGCAGATCGCCGAGGGCGCCTGGGCGGCCGACGCCGTCGCGCAGACGATCGCGGCGATCAACAGCGCCATCATGGTGGCGATGACCGTGGCCGCCACCACCACCGCGACCAGCACCGGGGGCTAGCCCTGGGCTAGCCCTTGTCCAGGACCTCCTGGGGGACCGGCTTGTCGTCCTTGAGCGCGTTGAACAGCGCCAGCGCCCTGGTCCTGTCCCACTGGACGGCCGAACCGCCGCCGGCGTTGGTGTTGCCGCCGAAGGGGACGACCGTGGTGACCGGGCTGCCGCCCATCGCCCTGGCCAGCGACAGCATGTCGAAGGCACCGCTGCCCGAGTCGACGGTGACCGAGTCGGTCGCGGCCATCGCCAGCGGGATCGAGGTGAACGGGTTGATCAGCACGCCCGGGCTGGTCGCCTTCTTCAGCACCGCCCCGAGGAACTGACGCTGCCGCTTGGTCCGCTCGAAGTCGGGCAGCGCGCCGCCCTTGCGGGTGCGGACGTAGCCGAGCGCCTGCCCGCCGGTGAGCATCTGCTTGCCCTTCTTCAGGTTCAGCCCGGCCTTGGGGTCGTTGACGTCGGCGCGCACGTCGATCTCGACGCCCCCGACCGCGTCGACGATGCCCACGAAGCCGGCGAAGCCGATCTCCATGTAGTGGTCGACGTGCACGCCGGTGACGGTCTCCACCGTCTGGACCAGCAGCTTGGGCCCGCCGAAGGCGTAGGCGGCGTTGAGCTTGTTGCGGCCCTTGCCGGGGATCGTCACCGCCGAGTCGCGCGGCAGGCTCACCAGTGTGGGCTTGTCGCCGTTGTCGGAGATGTGCAGCAGCATCATCGAGTCGGTGCGCTGGCCGGCGGCGCGGCCGGTGGCCAGCTTCCTGCGGTCGGCGGCCGACAGGCCCTTACGGCTGTCGGAGCCGACCAGCAGCCAGTTCGTGCCCGGCGTGTCGGCCACCCTGCCCGGATAGTCGGCCAGGACGCCGTCGATGCCCTTGATGCGGCCGTTGATCCAGAAGAACCCGCCGACCGCGGCCACCAGCAGCAGCACCAGGAGCCCGGCCAGCACACCGATGGCCCATCCCCACGGGAAGCGCCTGCGGGGACCGCGTGGCGGCTTGGGGGCCGCGGGCTCGCCACCGGATTTCAGCGGCTTGACGGGGCTGCCGCCCGAACGCTGCTTGCCGTACACCCGGGAGCGGGCGCGAGGTTCGTCATCGCCGGAGGGGGCGGACGGGATCTGGTGCGCGGGCGCGCCGCCGGAGCGTAGGCGGTCCGGCTCCTGGCGCGGCAGCGGCCTGCCGTCGCCCGGCTGGCGCATCGCTCGCGTCCGCTCGTCCTCTTGCACTGGTGTCCTCTTCCTTCGGGTGCCATAAACGCTACGTCGGGTCACCAACCAGTGCAGACATCTCGCCAAGGTTTTGCAACGGAAAAGTACGCACAAACTCGCGGATCGTCACCCTGGAAACATTGGAGCCACCAGGATCGTTACGGTTTACGGACTGCGTCTATCGAAAGGATGATCGTGTCCGCTCCGGACCCTTGGAGTAGTCGCCCGTGCGAGTGCACGGGTTCCTCTGAAGGCTCACTACGGTGAGCGCCTATCTCGGGCTTATCGCCCTCTTCCTGCTCACCGCGGCGACGGGCTACTTCGTCGCCCAGGAGTTCGCCTTCGTCGCCGCCGACCGCGGCATCCTGCGCGAGCAGGCCGCCGCCGGTGACAAGGCAGCCGAAAAGGCCCTGCTGGTGACCTCACGGCTTTCTTTCATGCTCTCCGGCGCGCAGCTGGGCATCACCGTCACCGCGCTGCTCGTCGGCTTCCTGGCCGAGCCCGCCATCGCCGCCCTGGTCCGCCCCTGGCTCACGGCGCTGCCGAGCGCCATGGTGACGGGCGTGTCCGTGGCGATCGGGGTGTTCGTCGCCACCGTCGTCCAGATGGTGCTGGGCGAGCTCGCTCCCAAGAACCTGGGCATCGCCAGGCCCGAGCCCGTGGCCAAGTTCCTGGCCGCCTCCACGCTGGTCTACCTGGCCGTGGTGGGGCCCGTGGTGCGGCTGTTCGACTCGGCGGCCACCGGCCTGCTGCGCCGCGTCGGCATCGAGCCGATCGAGGAGATGGAGCACGGCGCGACCCCGGAGGAGCTCTCCCGGATCATCGCCGAGTCCACCCAGGCCGGCGAGCTGCCGCCGCGCCTGTCGGAGCTGCTTGAGCGGGCGCTGGAGTTCGGCGACAGGACCGCCGACGAGATCATGGTGCCGCGGCCCCGCGTGGTCGTGCTCAGGAGCGGGCAGCCGCTCGCCGAGCTGCTCGAGGCCATCCGCCGGTACGGGCACTCCCGCTACCCGGTGCTCGGCGAGGACGGCGACGTGCTCGGCGTGACCGGCGTACGCGAGCTGCTGGCCGCCGGGCTCGAGGACGGTACCGTGCGCGACGTCTCCAGGCCCGCGCTGCTGGTGCCCGACTCGCTGCCGCTGCCGGCCGTACTGGACAGGATGCGGTCGGGCAAGGACGACATCGCCTGCGTCATCGACGAGTACGGCGACCTGGCCGGCGTGATCACGGTCGAGGACCTGGCCGAGGAGCTGGTCGGCGAGCTGATGGACGAGAACGACCCGGAGCCGGCCGGCGCGGTCGAACAATCGGACGGCGTCTGGGACGTGCCAGGCTGGCTCAGGCTCGACGAGGTCGAGCGGGCCACCGGCATCGCGCTGCCCGAGAGCGACGACTACGACACGCTGGCCGGGCTCGTGCTGGCCAGGCTGGGTCGCATGCCCGACCCCGGTGACTCGGTCATGGTGGCCTTCACCCCCGACAGCGACCCGTTTGCCGACGAGCCGCAGGAGGCGGAGGCCGAGCTGACCGTGCTGTCGCTCAACCGCCGCGTGCCCGAGTGGGTGCGGCTCGCGCCGGTCCAGCAGGCCGCGGAGGTGGCCCGATGACGATGCTGCTCATCAGCCTCGCGTTGCTGGCGTTCAACGCGCTGTTCGTGGCCGCGGAGTTCGCGTTCGTCTCGGCACGGCGCCACCGCCTGGAGGAGGTGGCCGCCGGCGGCAACCGCCTGACCAGGCTCGCCGCCAAGTCCGCGGTGGGCGGTGGGCGGCGGCTGTCGCTGATGCTGGCCGGCGCCCAGCTCGGCATCACGCTGTGCACGCTGGGCCTGGGCCAGGTGACCGAGCCCGCCATCGAACACGCGCTGGAGCCGGTCTTCGGCGCCGTCGGCGTGCCCGCTGGCGTGCGGATCGCGATCTCGCTGATCATCGCGCTGGCCCTGGTCACGTTCCTGCACATGGTCATCGGCGAGATGGCGCCCAAGTCCTGGGCGCTGACCCACCCCGAGCGCGCCGCGATGGTGCTGACCCTCCCGTTCAGGGCCTTCACCTGGCTGATGAGACCGCTGCTCAGCGTGCTCAACGCCCTGACGAACGGCATCCTGCGCCTGTTCGGCGTCCAGCCCCGCGACGAGCTGGCCACCACCAGGACCCCGCGCCAGCTCGCCATGCTGGTCGGCGAGTCGGGCCGCATGGGCCTGCTGGACAGGGAGGAGCACGACCTGCTCACCCGCGCCCTCCGCCTCGAAGCCGAAGGCATCGAACGCCTCATGGTCCCCATCGCCGCCACGACCATGGTCCCGCCCACGGCCACCACAGACACCATCAGGGAATCGGCAAGAACGAGCGGCCACCTCAGGCTCCTGGTAGGCACCCACGACCACGTGGAAGGGGTCCTCCACGCCCGAGACGCCCTGCTGACGCCTGAGAGCACCGCGGGCGAGCTCGCGCGGCCCATGCCGCGTTTGGCGTGCGTGACCCAGGTCCCGGAAGCCGTAGCGGCGCTCCAGGACGCGAGAGCGCACCTGGCCCTGGTGATCGACCAGACAGAGAACGTCATCGGCATGGTCAGCCTCACGGACCTCCTGGGCGAACTCCTGGACACCCGAGCCACGGCAGCATAATCCGCTCAGAGCGAAAGCCATCCGAAAGCGACTTGCAAGCGCCAAGCCTTACGCTCCGCGAACCGTAAGGGAAAAACAAAAAAGCCCCGGCCCTTGCGGGTCGGGGCTAACGTTCGCCATGGTGGGTCAACCACCCCAGCAAGCAAGAGAAGTGGAACCACGATCCCAACCGCGCAAGCAACCGGGAGAAGCGGAACCACGATCCCAACCGCGCAAGCAACCGGGAGAAGTAGAACCACCATCCCAACCGCGCAAGCAACCGGGAGAAGCGGAGCCACCATCCCAACCGCGCAAGCAACCGGGAGAAGTGGAACCACGATCCCAAACCGCGCAAGCGGCCGGGGGGTCCGGGGGGTCGCCCCCCCGGTGTAAACAACGAGGCGACCACGGGGAGCAGCCTCTCGGCTGCGACCATGATCGCCTAGTCGGCTCGTGGGCGAGGAGGGATTTGAACCCTCACGTCCTTTCGGACACACGGACCTGAACCGTGCGCGTCTGCCGTTCCGCCACCCGCCCTTTGTTGGGTGCGGAGAAACAGTAGCACGGAACAGCCGGTGGTACTGAACCCGGATACGATCGCATAAGACACGGGAGCGGAGGAGCTGGGCGCGACAGCTGAAGTGCGCCGGGAAACACCGTCACGTGGGTCATATGCACGGAGGAAGGGAGGTACCCGGTGGGAGTCCTTCAGCGCTTCGAGCGAAGGCTCGAAGGCTTGGTTGAGGGGGCCTTTGCGCGGGCGTTCAAATCTGACCTTCAGCCGGTCGAGGTCGCCAGCGCGGTTCAGCGTGAGATGGATGAGCGCGCGGCGATCGTCGCTCAGGGTCGGACGCTCGTACCCAATGATTTCGTGGTCGAGCTGTCCACGACCGACAGCGAACGGCTTGAGGTCTACGCCGACAGCATCAGCCACGAGCTGGCCAACCTCGCCAGGGAGTACGCCAAGGAGCAGGGCTACTCCTTCGTGGGACCGGTCCGGGTTCGTTTCGAGACCGCTGCCGACCTGGCTGTTGGCCTGTTCCGTATCCGGTCGGGGGTCATCCGCGGCGCGACGGTCGAGCAGGACGAGATTCGCCAGCCGGCGAGCGACCTGCCTCCCGCACGGCCGAATGCGTTCAACGGACGGCCTAGGCTGCTGGTGTCCACCCAGGACGACCCGCAGGGCGACCGCTCCTACGAGTTGACCACTCCGGTGACTCTGCTCGGCAGGGGCACCGACTGCGATCTTCGACTCGTCGACCCCGGCGTCTCGCGCCATCACGCGGAGTTGCGCGTCGAAGGTCCCCAGGTGGTCCTCGTCGATCTTGGATCGACGAACGGCACATTCGTCAACGGCCAGCCGGTACGCAGGATCGAGCTCCAGAACGGCACGCGAGTGACGTTGGGACGCACGACCCTGGTGTTCCGGCGCGATTAGGGGTAGACAAACGGTCCATGTCCGAGCTCACGCTGCTGCTGATCCGGCTCGCCTTCCTGGCGGTGCTGTGGTTCTTCGTCATTGCCGCAGTCGGCGTGATCCGGACAGATTTGTTCGGATCACGTACGGCTCCCGCCGGTCCGCGGAAAGGCGCGAAACCCGCCAAACCGGTGGCCAAGCCCAAGAGCAAGAAGGGTGAGCCACGCCAGCTCGTCGTGACGGGTGGCCCGTTGCAGGGCACCACCATTAACCTCACGGAGACGCCCATCACCATCGGCAGGGCGAACGATGCCACGCTGGTGGTGAGCGACGACTACGCATCCAGCCGGCACGCCCGGCTCTTCCCTCAGGACGGTCAGTGGATCGTGGAAGATCTCGGTTCGACCAACGGCACGTACCTCGACCGCTCAAAAGTCACCCGCCCGACCCCGGTGCCGCTCGGTGTTCCGATCCGCGTCGGCAAAACAGTCATTGAATTGCGCAAATGACCATCGCACTCCGCTACGCCGCCCGCTCGGACGTCGGCCTCCTCCGCGAAGGAAACGAGGACTCGGCGTACGCTAGCGGCCGCCTGCTCGCCGTCGCTGACGGCATGGGCGGGCACGCACACGGCGAGGTGGCGAGCTCAGTCGCCATCGCCGCAATGGCCTCACTCGACGAGGCCCAGCAGGGGGGTGACCTGCTCAACGCCATCGAGGCCGCGGTGCGCGACGCCAACCGCAAGCTGCACGAGATGGTCGGACGAGATCCCAGCCTCAAGGGGATGGGCACCACCCTCACCGCCATGCTCTGGCACGGCACCCAGGTCGCCCTGGTGCACGTCGGCGACTCGCGCGCCTACCTGCTCAGACGCGGGGAGCTCTACCAGATCACCCACGACCACACGCTGGTACAGCAGCTGGTCGACGACGGGCGCATCACCCCGGAGGAGGCGGCCACCCATCCGCAGCGCTCGATACTGCTGCGGGCGCTGGACGGCAGCGGCGAGGTCGATCCCGATCTGACGCTGCGCGAGGCGCAGGTGGGCGACCGGTACCTGCTGTGCTCCGACGGCCTGTCGGGCGTGGTGAGCGCCGAGACGCTGCACGCCACGCTGACCAACCTCGACGACCCTGAAGAGGTCGTCCGCCAGCTCATCGACCTGGCCAACCGGGGCGGCGGGCCGGACAACATCACCTGCGTGCTGGCGGACGTGATCGAGCTCACCGACGGTCAACAGGTGCCCGCCGAGGCGGCCGTGGTGGGCGCGGCGGGCATGAACCGCCTGCGATCGAACCCCCAGGACACCTCGCCGGGGCGAGGAAGCGCGGTGACCGCACCCCAGCCGGTGATCTCCGATGACGACTTCGACGAGCCGGAGGCGCGAGCCTCCCGCCGTCCTGTCAAGCGTCGTCGGGCGTGGCCCGTGCTGGTCACCGTGCTCGCCGTCGTGGTCGTCGTGGTCGGCATCGGCGGCTACTTCGGCTGGAACTGGACCCAGGACCAGTACTTCGTCGGAGCCAGGGGCGACGAGGTGGTCGTGTATCGCGGCATCCCGCAGGAGGTCGGGCCGTTCCAGCTGTTCTCGGTGGCGCAGAGCACGGGCAAGTCTGTCTCCAATCTCTCCGCCCCCGACCAGGCCCGGATAAAGGACGGCATCGAGGTCACGAGCCTTGCCGACGGCATCACGAAGGTCAACGACTTGAAGTTCGCCAGCGATGACAAGCCCCAGACGACGACGAGCGCGACTCCCACGCCCGCCGCGACGAGGACGAAGTCGCGATAGATGAGCGAAGTCTCCGCTTCCCCCGCCCTGATGCCCGCCAAGCGGCGCGGGGCCCAGCTGTTCATGCTCGCCTTCGCCGTGGTGATCGTGATGGCGGCCTACGCGAACGTGGGCCTGGCGCTGGACGACAAGATCCCCGCGGGCACGCTGACCTACGGCTTGAGCCTGGGTGGCCTGATGCTGGCCGCCTACCTGGTGCTCGCCAAGTTCGCCCCGTGGGCCGATCCCCTGATCCTGCCGCTCGTGACGCTGATCAACGGGATCGGGCTGGTGATGATCTACCGCCTGGAGCAGGGCGGCCAGGCGGGCGCGTCCGCCACCAACCAGCTGATCATGACCGCCGTCGGTGTGATCCTCTTCTCGGTGACGCTGATCGTGCTGCGCGACCACCGCGCGCTGCAGCGCCTCACCTACACCGCGGGCCTGATCGGGCTGCTGCTGCTCATCTCGCCGATGATCCCCGTGCTGGGCAAGGAGATCAACGGCGCGCGGATCTGGATCAGCGTCGGCGGTTTCTCCATCCAGCCGGCCGAGTTCGCCAAGATCGCGTTGGTCATCTTCTTCGCCGGATACCTGGTCGCCAAGCGGGACGTGCTGGCGCTGGCGGGGCGGCGGCTGCTGTTCATCGACCTGCCCAGGGCCCGTGACCTGGGCCCTGTGCTCATCACCTGGGGCGTCAGCATCGGCGTGCTGGTCATGCAGAAGGACCTGGGTTCCTCGCTGCTGCTGTTCGGCGCGTTCGTGATCATGCTGTACCTCGCCACGCAGCGCACGTCGTGGGTGTTGATCGGCATCCTGCTCTTCGTCGGCGGCGCCTACATCGCCGGCCAGATCTTCTCCCATGTGGGCGCCCGCTTCGACGTCTGGCTCGACCCCACCAACCCGGTCTACTACGGCAACGCCCCGATCTGCCTGCAGTCCCCGCCGGGCGACGCGATGTGCAGCAAGAGCTACCAGACGATGCAGGGCCTGTTCGGCTTCGGCGCGGGCGGGATCCTCGGCACCGGGCTCGGCCAGGGCCATCCCAGGCTGATCCCGCTGGCCTTCTCCGACTTCATCTTCGCCGCCACCGGTGAGGAACTGGGCCTGACCGGCCTGATGGCGATCCTGATGATCTACGCGCTGATCGTGCAGCGCGGGCTGCGTACCGCGCTCGCCGCGCGCGACCCCTACTCCAAGCTCCTCGCGGGAGGTCTGTCGTTCATCCTGGCCTGGCAGGTGTTCATCATCGTCGGCGGGGTGACCAACCTCATCCCGCTGACCGGCCTGGTCACGCCGTTCATGTCACAGGGCGGATCCGCCCTGCTGGCTAACTGGATCCTTATCGCACTCTTGGTACGCATGTCGGATTCGGCGCGGCGTCCTCCGCCCCAGGCGATCCAGAACGAAGGACTCACCCAGGTGTTCCAGCGATGAACGGCACCCTCAAGCGCGTGGCGGTTGCCTGCCTTGCCATGTTCGCGCTGCTCATGATCAATGTGAACGTCCTGCAGGCGGTCCGCGCCGACGGACTGCGCGACGACTCGCGCAACAGCCGCAACTTCTTCGACCGCTACTCGGTCCAGCGCGGCCGCATCACCGCGCAGGGCAAGGTCATCCTGGCCCAGTCCAGGGACACCAAGAGCAACGACACCAGATTCGTCAGGGAGTATCCGGAAGGCCCGCTCTACGCCCACGTCACCGGCTTCTTCTCGCCGGTGAGCGCCTCGCAGATCGAGGGGGCCGAGAACAAGATGCTCGACGGCACCAGCCCCGACCTGCTGCTCCAGCGTGGGATCAACCTGTTCACGGGCGAGCCGAACCGTGGCGCCAACGTCGATCTCACGATCAACCCGAAGGCGCAGAAGGCCGCCTACGACGCGCTGCGCCAGAGCGGCAAGCGCGGCGCGGTGGTGGCGCTCGACCCGAAGAGCGGGGCCATCCTGGCCATGGTGTCGCTGCCGACCTACGATCCGGCGGACCTGTCGGGGACCAACACGAAGAAGGTCTTCGACCGGTACAACGAACTGGACAAGGACAAGGGTCAGCCGCTGCTCAACCGCACGATCAGGCAGACCTACCCGCCCGGCTCGACGTTCAAGGTGGTGACCGCGGCCGCGTTCCTCGAGGACGACTCCAGCCGCACCCCGCAGACCGTGCTGGAGGCGCCGCAGCGGCTGCCGCTGCCCAACACCAACATCAGCCTGCCCAACTACGGCGGCGCCGCGTGCGGCCAGGGCCAGGTGCCGCTGATCTACGCGCTGGAGAAGTCCTGCAACACGCCGTTCGCCAAGATCGGCATGGACCTCGGCTATGACAAGATCCGCGAGCAGGCCGCCAAGTTCGGCATGGGCGAGCAGATCGCCGTCCCGATGTCGGTGTCCACGAGCTCTGTGGGCCCCAAGGAGGACAAGGCCGCCGTGGCCATGACCTCCATCGGCCAGCGAAGCAACCAGATGACGCCGCTGCAGATGGCCATGATCGCCGCCGGGATCGCCAACGACGGCAAGGTCATGAAGCCGTACCTGGTCAACAAGATCACTAACCCCAAGGGCGACACGATCAACGAGGCCAAGCCCGAGCAGCTGTCGGAGGCGATCAGCACCGACACCGCGGCCAAGCTCAAGGAGATGATGGTCAGCGTCGTCAACAACGGCACTGCCAACCTCGCGCAGATCCCGGGCGTCCAAGTAGCGGGTAAGACCGGCACCGCGGAGACGGCCGACGGCAAGCCCCCGCACGCCTGGTTCATCTCCTTCGCCCCAGCCGACGACCCGAAGATCGCGCTGGCGATCATCGTCGAGTCCGGCGCGGCGAACGTCGGCGCCGAGGCCACGGGCGGCCACACGGCCGCGCCGATCGCCAAGTCGATCATGGAGGCGGTACTCAAGTGACGGAGCCGCATGCGGCTGGGTAACCGCTACCTCCTGGTCTCCCGCATCGCCACCGGCGGCATGGGGGAGGTCTGGCGTGCCCGCGACGAGTTGCTCGCCCGCGAGGTCGCCGTCAAGGTGCTGCGCAGCCACATCTCCGCCGACCCCACCTTCCTCGGCCGTTTCCGCAACGAGGCGCGGATCACCGCGGGGCTGTCCGACCCCGGCATCGCCCAGGTCTTCGACTACGGCGAGCAGCAGGATCTGGCCTATCTGGTGATGGAGCTGGTGCAGGGTGAGCCGCTGTCGGCGATCCTGGCGCGCAACGGCTCGCTCGGCCCGGACGTGGCGCTCGACGTGGTGCACCAGACGGCCAAGGCGCTGCACACCGCGCACGCGTCAGGGGTCATCCACCGCGACGTCAAGCCGGGCAACCTGCTGGTCACCCGCGACGGCGTCATCAAGGTCACCGACTTCGGCATCGCCAGGGCGCTGGAGGCGGCCCCGGTCACGCAGACCGGCACCGTGCTCGGCACCGCCCAGTACGTCAGCCCCGAGCAGGCCCAGGGCATCCAGCTCACACCCGCCACGGACCTGTACTCGCTGGGCGTGGTGGCCTACGAGTGCCTGGCGGGACGCACGCCGTTCCGAGCCGACAGCCAGGTGGCGATCGCGCTGCAGCACCTGAGCGAGCCGCCGCCCCCGCTCGGCGTGGACGTGCCGCCGCCGGTGCGCGAGCTGGTGATGGCGCTGCTGTCCAAGGACCCGGCGCGCCGGCCCGGCTCGGCACGCGAGGTGGCCGACAGGGCCTTCGTGCTGCGCGACTCGCTGTCCGCCGCCCATCAGGACGGCGCCGAGCTCAGCATGCTGACCGACCCGTCCGGGTTCCGTGCTCGCCCGCCGTACTCCGAGAGCGCGGACACGCACGCCTATCGCGACGCCGAGCTGCGCCCGTACGGCGGGCCGTCCGCCCGGACCGACCCCAGCCCGTACGGCGGGCCTGCCACGCCGACCGAGTCAGGGATGTACGGCGGCGCCGAGTTCGCGGCACAGGCCCCGACGCACGTCCAGACCGCGCCCGCGACCGGCGGGGCAGCCCCGCGGAGGCGGGGTAGGCGGGCGTTCGCGCTGGTCGCGACCGCGGGTGCAGTGGCCGCGGTGGGGCTGAGCGTGATCTCGATAGCGCAGCAGAGCGCGCAGCAGGCGCCGCCGGAGGTGGCCGACCCGTCGGATTCGGCGATCCAGAGCCCGGTGCAGAAGCCGTCGAGGGTCAAATCCCCGACTCGGCGACCCACTGTGGTTCCGGCCAAGTCGACGCGGCCGGTACCCTCACGGTCGGCTACGGTAAGCAAGTCGGCAACTCCGACCCAGAAGCCGACGCCTACACCGACCAAGACAATCAGGACCCCGACTCCGACACCAACCCCCACGCCCACCACGACGCCGACAACTCCGACACCGACGGCCACGCCGGGCCCGGGTGACATAAACCCGCCAAAGGAGAAGACGTGATGCGCCTCGGGGTCGATGATGGACACCGGCGGCCCCCGAGCAGGCCGGTACCCAAGATGAACGGTAAGGGACAGTGCAGGAAATGACTCAGCCTCGGCTACTCGGAGGTCGCTACGAGCTCGACGGTGTCGTCGGGCGCGGCGGCATGGCCGAGGTGTATCGTGCCCGAGACATCCGGCTGGACCGCATCGTCGCGATCAAGACCCTCCGGGCGGACCTGGCGCGAGACCACACCTTCCAGGCCCGTTTCCGCCGTGAAGCCCAATCCGCGGCGTCGCTGAACCACCCGGCCGTGGTCGCGGTCTACGACACCGGCGAGGACACCACCGACGGCGCCCCTGTGCCCTACATCGTGATGGAGTACGTCGACGGGCGGACGCTGCGCGACCTGTTGCGCCAGGATCGGCGGCTGCTGCCCGAGCGCGCGGTCGAGCTGGTCGACGGCATCCTGCGGGCGCTGGACTACAGCCACCGCGGCGGGATCGTGCACCGCGACATCAAGCCGGCCAACGTGATGATCACCCGCGCCGGCGACGTTAAGGTGATGGACTTCGGCATCGCACGGGCGATGGCCGACTCGGCCGCCACGATGACGCAGACGGCGCAGGTGATAGGGACAGCGCAGTACCTGTCGCCGGAGCAGGCGCGCGGTGAGCGGGTCGACGCGCGCAGCGACATCTACTCCACCGGTTGCGTGCTCTACGAGCTGCTGACCGGCCAGCCGCCGTTCACCGGCGACTCCCCCGTCGCGATCGCCTACCAGCACGTACGCGAGGAGCCGATCCCGCCGTCGCAGATCGATCCGGAGATCCCGGCGTGGGCCGACGCGATCGTGCTCAAGGCGATGGCCAAGGACCCGGCCCACCGCTACCAGAGCGCGGGCGAGATGCGCGCCGACATCCAGCGGGCGATGTCCGGCATGCCGACGGACGCCGCGACGATGGCGCTGACCAACCAGCAGGGCGCGGGCACCCGGATGATGACGGCCACCCAGTCGGCCGCGGGGCCCGCCACCCAGCGCACGACCGCGGTCCCGCCGTACGAGTACGGCGAGGGCGGCGGAGGCGGCGGGCGCGGCGGCCGCAGGCGGGCCGCCTCTGGAGGCAACAAGGCGCTCAAGACCGCGCTGTGGATCATCATCCCGCTGCTGGTCATCGGCGCGTTCATCGGCATCGGCTACGCCTTCCTCGGCACCAAGAGCACGCCGGATGCGACGCTCAAGGTCCCCGAGCTGGCCCAGCAGGACGTCAAGTACGCCCAGCAGCAGCTGACCAGCATGGGGCTCAAGCCCGTGGTGGTCGAGGAGAACAGCGACGAGGCCGCCAAGGGCACGGTGATCAGCACGGACCCGCCCGCGGACACCGCCGTGGCCAAGGGCGCGACGGTCACGCTGAAGGTCTCCAAGGGCGTGGCGAAGGTCAAGGTGCCCGACGGGCTGGTCGGCCTGTCGGTCGAGGATGCCAAGAAGATGCTGGAGGACAACCAGCTCTCCGGCGTGGTCAAGTTCAAGCTGTCCGGCAAGGCGCAGGGCAAGGTCATGGACACCGACCCGAAGGCGGGCGAGAGCCTGGACAAGGGCAGCACGGTCACGCTGTACGTGCCCAAGGAGCTGACCGCGGTCCCGCCGGTGACGAACCTGACCCAGCAGGACGCGACCAGCATGCTCAAGTCCGCGGGGTTCAAGGTCAAGGTGGTCCCGCAGGCGAGCGACCTGCCCAAGGGCACGGTCATCCAGCAGAACCCGCCGGAGAAGACCAAGCTGCCGCCCGGCACGACCATCACGATCGTGGTCTCCAGCGGACCGGAGGCGCAGCCGACGGACCAGCCGACCGATCAACCCACGGACCAGCCGACGGACCAGCCGACGCTGCCCACGGACGATCCCACGCAGGACGACACGGGCGACGGGAACCCGCTGGGCTGACGGGCTGAAAACGAAAGCGCCCCCGGCCGCTCGGGGGCAACGGCGGGGGACGCTCACTAGATGAGTCGTTCTCCGCCGCTTTCGCGTTACACGAGGGCGTTCAGCCAGTTGGCCAGCAGCCGGTGACCGTGCTCCGACAGCACGGACTCGGGGTGGAACTGAACGCCCTCCACAGGCGCCGTACGGTGGCGCAGGCCCATGATGACGCCGTCGGCGGTCTTCGCGGTCACCTCGAGCTCCTCGGGGACGCTGCCGGGCAGCACGGCGAGCGAGTGGTAGCGGGTCATCCGCACCGGCGAGGGCAGCTGCTCGAAGACGCCGCGTCCGTCGTGCTCGACCGGGCTGGTGCGCCCGTGCACGAGTTCGGGCGCCTGCGCCACGACGGCGCCGTAGGCGACCGCGATGGCCTGGTGGCCCAGGCAGACGCCGAGCAGCGGAAGGCCGCGCTCGGCGCAGTAGTGGACCAGGGGCACGCTCACCCCGGCTGCCTCGGGCGTGCCGGGTCCCGGGCTCACCAGCACGCCGTCGAAGCCCTCGGCGTCGTCCACCTGGACGCCGTCTCGGGGCCGGACGTCGCACGTGGCGCCCAGCTCGCGCAGGTACTGCACGATCGTGTGGACGAAGCTGTCGTGGTTGTCCACGACCAGGACGCGGGTCATGTCTTGACGGTCACCTCATCGAGCGGCACCGCTGGCTCCAGCAGCGGGAAGACCGCATACCAGAGTACGGCCACCGCCACGGCGACGAGCACCGCGGTCAGCAGCAGCTTGATCCCCAGGTTCCCGGGCAGTTTCCGCCACAGCCACGCGTACATCGCTCATTCCTTCCTGGGCTCGGTCGTCTTCAGCACGCCGTACACGATCAGTCGCTGGGCGGCGGAGTACTCGGGATGGCACGTGGTGAGCGTGATGTAGGCCCGGATCGGGCGGATGTCCGGCTTGCCGGGGACGGGGGCGGTCACGTCCACGTCCGACGGGTCGACGATGTCCTGCGAGGTGACCCGGTAGGTATAGCGGGCCTCGCGGGCGTCGACGATGATCTCGTCGTCGCGTTTCAGCTTGTCGATCTGGTTGAACGGCGCGCCGTAGGTGGTGCGGTGTCCGGAGATGACGAAGTTGCCCACCTTGCCGGGCATCGCCGAGCCGGGCTTGTGGCCTGGCCCCTGCTTGAGGTGTTCCTCGTCCACGCCCTCGACCACGGCGTAGTGGTAGTCGGCGCCGAGCTTGGGGATGCGGAGCATGGCCACCGCGTGTCCCAGCTCGATCTTGTCCAGCTTGCCGGCCGCATGATCGACCGGCTTGTCGTCCTGCCGGTCCTCGAGCAGCTGTTGCTCCAGGACCAGCTGCATGCGCGCGGTGTAGGCACCGGTTCCCCACAACAGGTAGCCGCAGAAGAGGAGCATGACAACGCCCCCCGTGATGCTCAGCTCCCCTACGCTCCGTAGCAAAACCCTCACTCTGCCAGAGTATGGGGACTTGATCGGATCGTCCGGGATCGCCATGTCATGCGCGTGGCGGCTATCCTGGGGCCCGCTTCAACTACGCTTAACGAAGAGCCTGTGGACGATCCGGAAGCCCAGGCCCTCAGCAGGAGTTACCCAGTGCCCAAGTCCAAGGCCCGCAAGAAGGCGGTCTACACCCCGCCGCAGAAGTCCCAGCAGGTCAAGGTCAGCCCGCGGTGGCTGGCGCCGACCATGGTGGCTGCATGGATCATCGGCATCCTGTGGATCGCCGTGTACTACGTGGCTCCGCAGACCGTCTTCCTCCGCGATCTCCAGACGTGGAACCTGCTGATCGGGTTCGTATTCATCATCTTCGGTGTGGTGCTTTCCACCCGCTGGCGTTAGTTCTTTCCACAGTCTTTTCCACACCCTGGGGAAGGAGCATCCTCACCCCGTCAGGGAGGCGCCCGCCAGGGGCGGAAAGACTACGAGCACGAGCGCCAGGAGCACGAAAATGCCGATCGCGGCCGCCAGCTGGATCGCGTTGCGATTCTTGGCGGGCGCGTAGGCGAAGGCGGCCGCCACTACCGTGCCGGTGACCAGGCCGCCCAGGTGTCCCTGCCAGCTGATCCCGGCGACGACGAAGGTCAGCACGACGTTGATGCCGATGAGCCAGAGCACCCCGCGGGCGTCGTAGCCGAGCTTCCTGCTCACCACGAACAGGGCGCCGAACAGGCCGAAGATCGCCCCGGACGCGCCGACCGCCGAGACGCCGAACAGGTAGACCGCCACCGAGCCGCCGAGCGCGGACAGCAGGTAGACCGCCAGGAAGCGCAGGTGACCCAGGCGGCTCTCCAGGGCGGGACCGATCGCGTACAGGGCCCACATGTTGAACAGGATGTGGGTGAGCGCGAGCCCTCCCAAGGTGAGCGGGCTGTGCAGGAACGTGCCGGTGATCAGCCGCCACCACTCGCCCTGGTTCACGCCCTGCGACCACATGGCGAACCGGCCGAGGACGAAGTCGGGGGCCAGCGTCTCCACGCCGTAGGCCACCACGTTGAGTGCCAGGAGTGTCCAGGTGACGACCGCGGTCCGTACGACGGTGCCGCCGAAGGTCGATTTGGCCTGCCGTACTCCCCTGTTGCCTTGGGCGACGCATTCGGGGCACTGGAAGCCGACCGAGGCGTCGCGCATGCAGTCAGGGCAGATGGGCCGGTCGCAGCGCTGGCAGCGGACCCAGGTCTCCCTGTCGGGATGCCGGTAGCACGTCGGAACCTGCTCCGATGGCTGCGGGGTCGGGCTCGGCGGCTGGCTGGTCATGACCGCAGCCTATGGCCTGGCAGCGCGTGCCGCGTTCCGCCAGGCCATGCGCCGCCGGCTCAGCCCTGCACGCGGTCGAAGGTGACCGACTCGAGGACGACGTCCTCGACGGGACGGTCGCGGCCGTCGGTCCGGGTCTTGGCGATGGCGTCGACCACGTCCTGACCCTCGACGACCTCACCGAAGATCGTGTGCTTGCCGTTCAGGTGGGGCTGCGGGCCCACCGTGATGAAGAACTGCGAGCCGTTGGTGCCCTTACCGAAGCGCTTTCCGGCGTTGGCCATGGCCAGCAGGTACGGGCGGTTGAAGAAGAGCTCCGGGTGGATCTCGTCGTCGAACTCGTAGCCGGGGCCGCCGATGCCCTGGCCGAGCGGGTCGCCGCCCTGGATCATGAAGCCGGAGATGACCCGGTGGAAGATCGTGCCGTCGTAGTAACGGTCGGAGCTCTTCTCGCCGGTGCCCGGGTGGGTCCAGTCGCGGGTGCCCTCGGCGAGCTCGACGAAGTTGCGAACCGTCTTCGGAGCCCGGTTCGGGAAGAGCTCTACCTTGATATTGCCGTGGTTGGTCTTCAGATTAGCGATCAGCTTCTCAGCCACGAGACAGCTGCCCCCCTCTATGCACAGGGTTGGTTCTGTGGTGTCTTGATGACTACGGCCGTTGGGCCCTTCGGGCCATCCTCCCACGGGCCGCCATGATTGAGCCGCCTTGTACCGGGAAGGTCACGCTCCGGGGCCCCAACGACAGGGGAGGTTGTCGTGTCCCTGACACTAAGAAGACGCCGCGTGGTCAAGGTAACTCCAACCACGTGGATGGGCCGAATGAAGGCCCAGGCCGCAAGAGCCGGCCAACGAATCGGTCCGATGGCGGGCCAGGCCAAGGTGGCCACCGCCCAGCGTATCGAGGACGCCCGCTACTGGGCCGCACCACGGCTGGAAGAGGCCGCCCACCGGGTCGAGGACGAGATCGCGCCGAAGGTCAGCCACATGATGACCAAGGCCGCCAAGAAGATCGACCCGTCGCCGCCCAAATCGCGGCGCTGGCCGATGATCATGCTGATGACCGGCGCGGCGGTCGGCGGAATGGGATACCTGTTCTACCGCCGCAACGCCCAGCAGTGGACCGAGCACATGAAGGACTCCGCCTCGGATGCCTCTCAGTGGGTCAGCGACAAGGCGGACAAGACCGCCCAGTCGGCGGACAAGGTCGCGGGCAAGATCGACGACCAGATGTAGCGATTTATCGCGAGAAAGTGCGCCCTTTCCCTCGGAGGAAGGGGCGCACTTTTTCGTTGACCTGAAACCAAGCGCTTGCTACAACGAGCGTCATGACACTGTCACCGCTCGACGACTACCCCATCCACCAGGCACCCCAGGTCATGCGGCACGTGGCCACCTCCGACCGCAACTTCTACGACCGGTACTACTTCAACTGCCATAACGGAGCGCAGGAGCTCGCTGGGAGAGAGCGAGCTCGCGATGCCAACGAGCAGCGAAGCGGGCGCGACCATAAGCACGCCGATGGTCGGCTCATGCTGATCGTGGGGGTCGGCCAGTACCCCAACCTCGGCGTCACCGACGCGTTCGCCTGCATCCGCACGCCCGACCTGCACCGAGTCGTGCGCGCCTCCCGCGAGCTGGGCGCCGACCGGATGGACACCGGGATCGGCCCCTTCCGGGTGGAGGTCATCGAAGGACTCAAGAGGCTCCGGGTGATCCTGGAGCCCAGCGAGCATGGCCTGTCCTTCGACCTCACCTGGGAGGGGACGATCCCGGCGACACTGGAGCCACGGCACTTCATCCGCTGGCAGGAAAGGGTCGTGTTCGACTCGGTACGGCTGGCCCAGACAGGCCGCTGGTCCGGAAATATCAGGATCGGTACGGAGGACATCCAGGTCACTCCGGACCGCTGGCAGGGGACCCGCGACCGGTCCTGGGGGATCAGGCCGGTCGGCGAGCCTGAACCGCCCGGCATCCAGGTCAAGAACCCCGGCACGTTCTACTGGCTGTACGCCCCCATGCAGTTCGACGACCACGCGATCCTCTGCATCGTCCAGGAGGACGAGCAGGGCCGCAGGGTCCTGGAAGAGGCCACCAGGGTCTGGGCCGACGGGCGCGAGGAGTACCTGGGCCGCCCCGAATACCATCCCGTGTACGCCCCCGGCACCCGCGACGTCGTCGAAGCGACCATCACCTTCGGCAAGCTGGAAGTGACCTGCACGCCGCTGCTGCCCGTGCACCTGATGGTGGGCACGGGATACGGCCTGGAGCCCGACTGGAAGCACGGGATGTACCAGGGCGTGGGACCGGTGGTGCAGGGCGTCACCTACAGGCTGCCCGACGACGCCGCCCGGATGTGGGGCATGGTCGACGCCGTCGGCCGCTTCGAGTACGACGGTCGGGTGGGACACGGGCTGTTCGAGTACTGGGCGCTCGGACCGCACCCCTCCTTCGACGGGGCTACTGGTCCTTGACGCACTTCACGGTGAAGGCCATGGCCTTACCGTCCTTCGGCGGGATACCGGCGGAGTCGAGGCTCTGCGTCGTCGCCTTGCCGCCCTCCTGCTTCATCATGAAGCCGCCCTCGACCTTCTCGCCCGGCTTCGCCGGCGTGGCCGGCGTGACCGGCGCGGCCTCGGTGAACGTCTGGTCGTCCGCACCGGTGTTGGGCGCGGGCGCGCCGGAGGGAAGCGAGGGAAGCGGGGTGGCCGGGGAGGCCTTGACGGCGCCGGGCGGCAGGTCCGACGGGTCGCCCTGCTTGATCTTGCCGTCCTTGTCGATCATGACGGGGGCGGTTGCCTGCAGGTGGAGCGTCTGACCGTCGCTGGTCGTGCAGGTCACCGCGCCGTCGGTCTTGCCGGGGTCGTCGTCGTTGGCGGCGGCCAGCGCCGATCCGCCCAGACCGGCCAGGGCCAGGAAGCCGGCCGCCCCGAGGATCACGATGCGTCGCTTGAACATGGAATCTCCTGTTTCTCTCGGTGAACGCCCACAGAGTGGCCCGCCGTACCTGAAGTGATCCTGAAGACGGCCTAAATGATCTTCAGGTTGGCTTTAGGTGCCGTGTAGGACCCTGGGTGGCGTGCGAGTGCTATTGGTGGAGGACGAGCAGCGGCTGGCCGATCTGGTCAAGGGCGGACTGACGGGCGAGGGATTCGCCGTCGACGTGGCCCACGACGGGCGCGACGGCCTGTGGATGGCGAGCGAGAACCCCTACGACGTGATCGTCCTGGACGTGATGCTGCCCAGGCTGAACGGGTACGCGATCTGCTCGCGGCTGCGCGAGCAGGGCAACTGGACGCCGATCATGATGCTCACCGCCAAGGACGGGGTCCACGACGAGGCCGAGGCCCTCGACACCGGCGCCGACGACTACCTGGCCAAGCCCTTCTCCTACGTGGTGCTGCTGGCCAGACTCAGGGCCCTGGTACGGCGGGGCGGCCGGGAGCGGCCGGTCTCCATCACGGTCGGCGATCTGGTGATCGACCCGGCCGGGCTGCGGTGCCGCAGGGGCGAGACGGAGATCGCGCTGACGCCGAAGGAGTTCGCCGTGCTGCACGGGCTGGCGAGGCGCGCCGGCCAGGTGGTCTCCAAGAGCGAGCTGCTCGCCCAGGCCTGGGACTTCTCCTACGACGGCGACCCGAACATCGTCGAGGTCTACATCAGCGCGCTGCGCCGCAAGATCGACCAGCCGTTCGGCAGGTCGAGCCTGGTGACCGTGCGCGGAGCCGGGTACCGGCTGGAGGCGCAATGAGATCGGTGCGGGTCCGCGCGACGCTGGCGGCCACCCTGGTCGTCGCCGTGGCGCTGGGCATCGCCGCGGCGGTGCTGGTCACGGCGCTGCGCGCCAGCCTGAAGGACAGCGCCGACGCCGAGGCGGCCAGGCGCGCGGTTTTGGCGGCGCCGCTGGTGCTCCAGGGGTACAGGGCCAAGAGCAAGCCGGCGGTGGGACTGGAGAAGGCGCCGGATCCCGATGTGATCGTGGGCAAGAACGGCTCGGTCACCACCGCGCTGCCGGCGGACGACGCCTCCGTGACGACCTGGGCACAGCCGGGCGACTTCGCGGTGGCCAGCATGACCATCAGCACCGAGGCCGGTCCTGCCACGGTCTACGCCCGGGCCTCGCTGGCGCCCGCCCAGGAGGCGCTGGACACGCTCAACCGCGCGCTGCTGCCGGGCATCCCCGCCCTGCTGCTGGTGGTGGCGGGGATGACGTGGTTCTCGGTGGGCCGCACGCTGGCGCCGGTGGCCTCGATCAGGACCAAGCTCGCCCACATCACCGCCAGGGACCTGCACCAGCGCGTGCCGGTCCCCGAGTCCAAGGACGAGGTCGCGGCGCTGGCAGGGACCGTCAACGGCACCCTGGACCGGTTGGAGACGGCCGTCGAGACGCACAAGCGCTTCGTCGCCGACGCCGCCCACGAGCTGCGCAGCCCGATCGCCACGCTGCGGGCCAGGCTGGAGCTGGCCGACCCAAGCGAGCTGACCCGCGAGGCGCTGCGCGACATCGAGCGCCTGCAGACACTGGCCGCCGACCTGCTGATGCTCGCCCGCCTGGACGCCGGGGAGCCGATGCTGACCGACGAGCTGGACGTGGGCCAGGTGGCCGCCGAGGAGTCGCTGCGCCACACCACCTCCAAGGTGCGGCTCGAGCTCGACGTCCAGCCCGACGTGGTCATCCAGGGCTCGCGCGGCCACCTGGCCAGGCTGGTGACCAACCTCGTGGACAACGCCGTACGGCATGCCGCCGGGACCGTCGTGGTCCGCGTCGCGCGCAAGGGCGACCAGGCGGTGCTGGAGGTGCTGGACGACGGTCCGGGGATCCCGCCGGAGCACAGAGAGGCGGTCTTCGACCGGTTCACCAGGCTGGACGAGGCGCGGGCCAGGGACGGCGGCGGCGTGGGACTCGGGTTGGCCATCGCGCGGGACATCGCGGTGCTCCACGGCGGCACGCTGGTGGCCCAGGACGGCGGGTTGATCGCGCGATTTCCCGTGAACCAAGTGGCGGGTGCGATCCGTCTCGATGGTTGAAGGAGGCAATCATGCTCACACGCCGTGCACTGATCAGCCGAGGCGGATTACTGGGCGCAGGAGCCGTTTTCCTGTGGCCCAAGCCGGCCGAGGCGGAAGCGGAATCCGCCAAGCCGGTGCTCGCCAGGACCAAGGACATCCGCGTCGGCGGCGGGAAGGTCGTCGGCAGCGTCGTGATCACACACCCGAAGAAGGGTGTCTTCAAGTGTTTCAGCTCCAAGTGCACCCATCAGGGATGCACGGTCGCGACCATCAGCCACAACACGATCACCTGCCCGTGCCACGGTAGCCAGTACAGCGCCGTGACGGGTCACGTGGTCCGCGGCCCGGCCCAGCGGGCGCTCGCCGTCCGGCGGATCAAGATCTCCAAGGGGAACATCAGGCTGGCGTGAGCTCCCGCGCGTATGTCGCGCGCCGTCTGACGACCTCGAAGCCGGCTCGGCGATAGACGCTCAGGGCTCCGGTGGGGTTGTGCGTGTCCACGCCCAGCCCCGCCGTGCCGTACCCCTGGGCCTTGAAGGCGGACATGGCGTGTGCGAGCAGGCCGCCCGCCACGCCCTTGCCGCGCCAGTCGGCGAGCGTGCCGACGATCTGGATCCAGGCCTGGCCCTCGCGCTCGTGGGTCATCACGACCCCGACGGGACGGCCGTCGGCCAGTCTTCCTGGCCGCCTGGTTCGCCTCGCCGATCGACAGGTGCAGCTCCTCGGCCACGCCCATCGCGCGGGCCGTCCGGTAGCCCCAGTCCAGCAGCCGCCTGCCGTACCCCTGGCCGCGGTGTGCGGGGTGGACGCCGCCCCAGAGCTGGATGTACTCGCGCCTGCTCGGCAGCATGGCGAAGGCCACCAGGCTCCCGCCCTGCCTGGCCGCAAGGGTTCCGCCAGGCAGGTCGAGCAGCGGGTTGGCCAGCTGCTGCGCGACGTCCTCGACTCCGTACCGCTCGCCGGAGCCGTCTTCGGCCTCCATGGCGGCCCAGAGCTCGGCCAGCGGTACGGCATCGTCCTTGGTCAGCGTTCCCCACTGCAGGCTCACGGCTCGCAAGCCTAGGCGAGCCTCGCGGAACACCCCAATTTCGCCCCAATGCGGGTGATCCCCGCCTTGAACCCGTCCCGTGTCTTGGCCTCCAGGCCCACGAAGAAGCGGTTGGCCAGCGGGACTCCCCAGCGCAGTTGCTCGGCGACGTTGTAGACCCGGTGGACGACCAGCGTGCCGCGCGGGTGGGCGGTCGCCGACCACTCGCCGCGGTACCACCAGCCGCCCTGGAAGGCGACCGAGTGGTGGCCGTCCTCCCGCTTGGGCGACGGGTGTGCCGCCCAGGCGCTGCCCACGTCGGCCAGCACCTCGGGCCACACCTTGTCGACGGACGCCTCGATCACGCCTGACACCTCGGCCAGCAGCTTCTTCATGTCTCGCCCAGCCGTACGAGCAGTTTGACGATCTCTTCGGACATGGCACAGCTCCTGTTGTCGCGGCGCCTATCCTGAGACTGCGAGTCCTGTACAGGGCAGGCGCCTTGTTCGGATTTCCGGCCGCCGGGGTGTTGGCGCACCTCGGCGGCCTTTCTCAGCTGAGCAGGTCGGCCTTGACGGTGCCGGACCAGTCGAGCTCACCCTTCTCGATCCGCACGATCACCTCGCGTGCCCAGTCCAGGTCGGCCTGGTGCAGCCGGCGCTCGTACTCGGTCTCGAGCATGAGGATCTCGGGAAGCCCGCTGTCGGCCACGGCGCGGATGTGCGCGTCGATGCCCGCCAGCGTGCCCTGGATCGTGGCCGCCCTGGTCCGCAGGGCGCGTGCCGCCTCGGACGGCGTCAGGCACCCGATCAGCGAGACCGCCGCCACGAACGTGCGCCGGTCGGGATCGGGCTGCTCGATCAGCCTTCTCAGCTGGGTGACCAGCTCCCCGCGGCCCTCCTCGGTGATCTCGTAGACGGTCCGTTCCGGCCTCCTGCCTTCCCGGTGCGTCTCCACGGGGACGACGAGCTCGTCCCTGGCCAGCCGCTCGACCGCGTGGTAGAGGCTGCGCGGCAGGCCGGTGATGTAGTCCTTGTGCGTGTCGACGATGAACCGGTGCAGCTCGTAGGGGTGGCTGGCGCGCACCGTGAGCAGGGCCAGCACGGTCAGGCCGACCAAGTCATGGCGTCGCGCCATGTTGCCACCTCCCATATTGCAATATGCACTATACGTCGTCAGTCGAGCTGCCGGAAGGCCCGCTCCAGGGCCTGCCGTACGACCTCTTCCGGATAGGGGAAGGCGCCGATGAGGTCGCGCAGTCCCTCGACGTGCGCCCGCCTGGCCAGCTCCGCCACCACGGCCAGCTCCTGCTGCTGGGTGGCCACGAAGGCGCGGTCGACCACGGCGCCGTGCCCAGGCACGATCACCGGGTCGGGGTGCTCGGCGAGCATGGTGGCGATCGTGCCCGGCCAGTCGAGCGGGTAGGAGTCGCCGAAGGCCGGCGGCGCCCCCTCCTCGACCAGGTCGCCGGCGAACAGCACGCCCGCGTCGGGCACCTCCACCACGATGTCGTTGCTGCTGTGGCCGAGCCCCAGATGGCGCAGGTGTACGGCACGGCCGCCGATGTCCAGCGTGGCCCGGTCGGCGAAGGTCTGGTCGGGCGCCACGATCTCCACCTCGGCCACCTCGGGATACTCGCCGACCAGCTTGGCGCGCTGCTCCTCGCCGGTCTGCTCGATCTCCTCGGCGCAGCGGATGTGACCCCAGATCTCCGCGCCGCGGAACAGCGCGTTGCCGAAGTAGTGGTCGAAGTGGGAGTGGCTGTTGACGACCGTCCAGGGACTCGGGGTGATCCTCCTGATCGCCTCGATCAGGTCCTCGGCCTCCTGGTAGGACATGCGGGTGTCGAGGACCAGGCAGTGACCCTCCCCCACGACCAGGCCGACGTTCATGTCCAGGGACTGGTGGCGCCTGACGTAGACGCCGTCGCCGATCTCCTGCCAGGGCTCGTTCATCCGGGGGTCACTCCTCGAGATAGGTCAGTACGGCGAGCACCCTGCGGTGGCCGTCGGCGGTGGGAGGCAGGTCGAGCTTGGTGAAGATGCCGGCGATGTGCTTGGCCACGGCCGCCTCGGTGACGACGAGCCGGCGGGCGATCGAGCCGTTGGACAGCCCCTCGGCGATCAGCCCGAGCACCTCGAGCTCCCTCGGGGTGAGCCGCTGCAGCGGGTCACGGCGGCGGCGCAGCAGCTGGCGGACCACCTCGGGGTCGACCACCGTGCCGCCCGCCGCCACCCGTTCGAGCGCGTCCACGAACTCCTTGACGTCGCCGACCCGGTCCTTGAGCAGGTATCCGACTCCGGCGCCCGTGCCCGAGTCGATGAGCTCGGTGGCATAGGTCTGCTCGACGTACTGGCTGAGCACCAGCACCGCCAGCCCCGGCTGGTCCCTGCGCAGCTCGACGGCCGCCCGCAGCCCCTCGTCGGTGAAGTCCGGCGGCATCCGCACGTCGGTCACCACCACGTCGGGCCGGTGCTCGGTCACGACCGCGACCAGGGACGGGGCGTCGCCCACCGCGGCGACCACGGTGTGCCCGAAGCGTTCGAGCAGGCCGGACAGGCCCTCTCTCAGCAGGACCGCGTCCTCGGCGATCACTACGCGCACGGAATCTCCACTCGCAGCAGGGTCGGGCCGCCCGTCGGGCTGGACAGTGACAGTCTGCCGTCCACCACCGACACGCGGTCGGCCAGCCCGGTCAACCCTCCTCCGGGGACAGCGCCTCCTCTGCCGTCGTCGCGGACCTCCAGCACCAACCAGCCCTTGGCCACATGTCCGATTATTTCGGCTTTTGTTGCCCCGCTGTGTTTGGCCACGTTGGCCAGCGCCTCGCTGACGACGTAGTAGGCGGCCACCTCGACCTCCTGGCTCGGCCTTTCCGGGATGGCGACCTCGACGTCGACCGGCACAGCAGAGCGTCCGGCCAGGTCCCTGATCGCGGCCGGCAGCCCGCGGTCGGTCAGTACCCGCGAGTGGACGCCCCTGATGAGCTCGCGCAGCTCGGTGAGCGCCAGCCTGGCCTCCTCCTGCGCCTCGGCCACGAGCTCCTGATCGGGCAGGTCCAGCCTGGCCATGCCGAGTTTCATGCTCAGCGCGACCAGCCGCTGTTGCGCCCCGTCGTGCAGGTCCCGCTCGATCCTGCGCCGCTCCAGCTCGTAGGCGTCCACCAGGCGCGCCCGCGAGCGCAGCACCTCCTCCAGCTCCGAGTCGCGCGGCGCCAGGATCGACCTGGTCACCACGCCGCGCGCGCCCGCCCACGCCGTGATCGTGTACACCGCCACGGGCAGCAGCAGGACCCCCATCACCGACCCCGCCGCTCCCGGCCCGGGATCGGGCTGCACGACCGGCGACAGCATCAGCACCACGGGCCCGCCGATCGCGAAGCCCACCAGCACCAGGTCGATCCACCACAGCACCAGCAGCGCCAGCGCGCCCAGCCCCAGCTCCCTCGTGCCGGACGCGGCGACCGCCCGATCGTCCACCAGCCGCAGCCGCCACCGCTCGAACCGCCCCATCAGCGGTACGGCCAGCGCTCCCGCCACGATCCCGACCACCACGATCGTCGCCGCCCCGAGCATCCCTGCCGCCACGGCGCACACGCCCGGCACCACGCTGGCAAGCAGGTACGCCAGCGACCGCCACGGCCAGGCGGAACGCAGGAAGTCCGCCGGCCGCCGCGCGATCGCCTCCAGCGCCGTCCCCCGGCTCACCATTGCTTCATCCCCTCGATCCGCACCAGCATCGGCGGTACGCAGCCCCGGCCCCGCGATGATCGCGGTCCTGATGGCGATGCTGACCAGCGCCCGCCCGGAAACCCGCTCGTCCTCGCGGAGCACCGCCCCGAGCACGGCGTTGAAGGCGGGTCTGATGAACGCCTCCAGCACTCCCGCCAGGAAGATCACGGCCCCCAGCACCCACACCCGGGGCGCCACCACCAGGACCCCCACGCCGGCCGCCTGGACGAGATACGCGACGACCAGCACCCCGCGCCGCGGCACCCGGTCGCCCCACACGCCCCCGACCAGCAGGAACAGCACCAGCCCTACACCTCGGCAGGCCAGCACCACGCCGAGCGCCGTCGCATCGCCCCCGGAATCGAGCACGGCGATCGTCGCGGCCACGGTCAGCACCTGGTCCCCCGCGACGGACACCACCTGGCTCAACCCGAGCACCCGAAACCCCGGATTCCGTAATGCCGCCAGGTCGAGTCGGGTCATAGCCCTCGCATCCTACGATCCCCGCCCAGCCCGCCACGCCAGCGCCTCCAGGACCGTCGAACCCAGTGGCGCGTCGGACTACTTCTTCCACCGCTTCGACCGCTTGACCCCCAACCGCCGCTCAACCGCCTCCTCGGCAGCGGGATCGACCGCTCCGACGCCTCCCTCAAGGACCTGCGCCGCATACCGCCTGTTGGCGCGGTTGGCCCGTTTTCACTGCTCCTCAGCGATCGAGGCCGCCAGGAGGGAGAGGCCGGTGGGGATGCGGGGTAGGGGGATGGCGCCGTAGCCGAGGACCACGCCGTGCTGGGGTGGTGATTCGCCGGAGTACGACTCGAGGAGCTCGATGGCCAGGCCGGCGGCCGGCCGTACCGAGAAGCCGGGAGACAGGCGGGCGCAGAGGTGCAGGCCGGCGGCCGAGGGGACGAGGTCGAGGCGAGGGTCGCGGGCGAGGGTCTCGGCGATGAGGGCGTGGCGGGCGGCGTATTCGCGGCCTGCCTTCCTGATGTGGCGGGCCAGCAGGCCCTCGTCGATGAAGCGGGCCAGCGCCGCCTGCGTGGGCACGTCCCCGTGCCAGTCGGTGACCTGCTTGGCCGCGCGCAGGGCCGGGCGCAGCGACGCTGGCGCGATCAGGAAGCCGAGCCGCAGCATCGGCAGCAGCGTCTTGGAGAACGAGCCGACGTAGATGACGCGCCCCGCCCGGTCGAGGCTCTGCAGCGGCTCGAGCGGCCGCTCGGCGAAGCGGAACTCGGAGTCGTAGTCGTCCTCGATCACCGCCGCCCGCCGCCGCTCCGCCCAGGCGAGCAGCGCCGCGCGGCGGGCCAGCGACATCGGCGTGCCGAGCGGGAACTGGTGCGACGGCGTGACGTAGACCAGCCGGGCGGCTCGCGGGATGGCCGAGACGTCGATGCCCTCGGCGTCGACGGGTACCCCTGCCACGCGGGCGCCGAGCGACTGGAACAGGCGGCGGGCGGGCGGGTAACCGGGCTCCTCGACCGCGACCGTGGCGCCGGGCTCGATCAGGACCCGTCCGACCAGGTCCAGCGCCTGCTGCGCCCCGTGCGTGATGATCACATCATCCGCCCCCGCACGTACCGACCGACTTATCCCGATATGTCGTGCGATCGCCTCTCGTAGCGGCAAAAATCCGGAGGGATCCGCGTAGCCGACTGAGCCCACCCGCAGCTCCCGAGCCACCAGCCGCCGCCAGGCCGCGATCGGGAACAGCGCGGGATCAGGCGTCCCCACCCGGAAGTCGTAGGCAGTGGGCTCCTGCCCCGTGTCCACCGGGATCGACCGCCAGACCGCCCGCGGCTCCACCACGCCCCGGGGCGCCGAGCGCCCCCGCACCGGCGAGGCTGCCACGAAGGTCCCCGCCCCGGCCCGCCCCACCAGGAACCCGTCGGCCACCAGCCGGTCGTAGGCCACGCCGACGGTGTTGCGCGACACGTCGAGCCGCGCGGCCAGCTCCCTGGTCGGCGGTAGCCGATCACCGGAGCGCAGCCGCCCGTCCAGGATCGCGTCGAGCAGCTGCCGGTAGATTTGAGCCGCCAGGTCGCCGCGCCCCTCGAGGCTCACGTGAACGTCCATCTTGGCCCAATCATATTGTCAGGAATTGGCGCTTACCATATGACAAATCAGCCCATAGCCTGGCGTCATGACTCAGCGAATGGAAATCGGAAAGCTCGTCCCCGAGGCATACCGCGCCATGGCCGCACTGGACCGCTTCGCGACCCAGAGCACCCTGCCCAAGGGTTTGCTCGACCTGGTGCGGCTGCGCGCCAGCCAGCTGAACGGCTGTGTGTACTGCGTGGACATGCACAGCACCGACCTGAAGGACGCCGGCGAGGCCGACAACAGGTTGCACGCGCTGACGGTCTGGCAGGAGGCACCCTTCTTCACCGACAAGGAGCGGGCCGCGCTGGCCCTGACGGAGGCCGCCACCAAACTGACCACCGACGACGTGACGGACGAGGTGTGGGACCGGGCGGCCGAGCACTTCTCCGAGCAGGAGCTCGCGACGCTGATCGTGGCCATCGCCACGATCAACGCCTGGAACAGGATCGCCGTACCCACCCGGATGACCCCCGAGTCGTACAAGTGACCACGCGAAGGAACCTGACGTTCGCGGAGCTGGCCAACTCGATCGGTGACGGCGCCTTCCTGGTCACCTCCGCGCTGTACTTCGCCAGGATCGTGGGCCTGTCGGCCACCGAGATCGGTGTCGGCTTGACGCTCGGCTGGGCCGTCGGGGCGGTCGCCGGGGTGCCGCTCGGCCACCTGGCCGACCGTCGCGGGCCGCGCGGCGTCGCGGTGACCCTCGCGGTCGCGACCGCCGCCGGCGTCGCCTCGTTCCTGCTCGTCAGGTCCTTCGCACTGTTCGTCCTGGCCGCCTGCCTGTACGGCACGGCACAGACGGGCCAGTCGGCGGCCCGCCAGGCGCTGCTCGCCGGGCTCGTGGCGCCCGCGGAGCGCACCGGAGTCCGGGCGGTCCTCCAGGCCACCCGCAATGGCGGGCTCGCGATCGGCGCCGCCCTTGGCGGCCTCGCCCTGCACCTGGGCACCCGGGAGGCGTATCTCGCGGTCTTCGCGGTGGACGCCGTCAGCTTCCTGGCCGCGGCACTGGTCCTGTCCCGGCTGCCAGCCGTCGCGCCCGTCGTGCGAACCCACGGCCCGCGGCTGGCCGTACTCAGGGACAGACCGTACGCGGTGGTGACGCTGGTCAACACCGTGATGCTGCTCTACATGCCGCTGCTGAGCCTGGTCGTGCCGCTGTGGATCGCGCAGCGCACCACCGCGCCGACCTGGCTGATCTCCGCGCTGCTCGTGCTCAACACCGTCAGCGTCCTGCTGCTGCAGGTGCGCGTCGCGCGCCGGGTGAAGGGGCTGGCCGACGCGACCAGGTCCGTACGGCTGGCGGGATTGATCATGCTGGCCGCGTGCGCGGTGTTCGCCCTGTCCGGTTTCGGATCGTGGGCGTGGCTCTTCCTGCTGGTGGCGGGCGGGCTCCAGGTGGCGGGCGAGATGCTGCTCTCGTCGGGCTCGTGGGAGATCGGGTTCGGGCTCGCTCCGGCCGACAAGCAGGGCCAGTACCAGGGGTTCTTCGGGATCGCGCCGGCCGTGGCCAGGATGCTCGGCCCCGCCGTACTGACCACTCTGGTCATCGGCTGGGGTGCGATCGGCTGGCTGATCGTGGGCGTGATATTCGTGACGGCCGGCGCCGTCATGGCGCCGGCCGTCAGATGGGCGGAGCGGACCCGGCTACTTGAAGGCCCGCAGCCGCAGGCTGTTGCTCACCACGAAAACGCTTGAGAACGCCATCGCCGCTCCCGCGATCATCGGGTTGAGCAGGCCGAGCGCGGCCAGCGGCAGGGCGGCCACGTTGTAGGCGAAGGCCCAGAACAGGTTGCCCTTGATCGTCTTCAGCGTCCGGCGCGACAGCCGCAGCGCGTCGGCCGCCACCCGCAGGTCGCCGCGGACCAGCGTGAGGTCGGAGGCCTCGATGGCCGCGTCGGTGCCCGTGCCCATGGCCAACCCCAGGTCGGCCTGGGCGAGCGCGGCCGCGTCGTTGACGCCGTCGCCGACCATCGCGACGACCTTGCCCTCCGCCTGTAGCTTCTTGACCGCCTCGACCTTGTCGGCGGGCAGCACCTCGGCGATGACCTCGTCGATCCCGACCTCGGCGGCGACGGTCCTGGCCACCGCCTCGTTGTCACCGGTCAGCAGCACCGGCGTGAGGCCCAGGGCGCGCAGCTGCTGGATGGCCTCCTTGCTGGTCGGCTTGACCACGTCGGCGACCACGAGGACCGCCCTGGCCTTGCCGTCCCAGCCGACTGCGACCGCGGTACGGCCCTTGTTCTGCTCGCTTTCGAGAGCCTCACGCAGGTTGTCCGGAAGGTGCTGCGACCACTCCTCCAGCAGCCGCGGACGCCCCACCAGTACGGCGTGGCCGTCGACGATGCCCTGCACGCCCAAGCCCTCGACGTTGGCGAAGTCCTCCACCTTGGCGTCGGACTTCGCCGCCTTGGCGACGGCCTGCGCGATGGGGTGCTCGGAAGCGTGCTCCAGCGCCCCCGCCAGCCGCAGCACCTCCTCCTTGGACTCCCCGTCGGCCAGGTGCACGTCCGTGAGCGTCATCCTGCCCTCGGTGACCGTGCCGGTCTTGTCCAGCACGATCGTGTCGACCTTGCGGGTGGACTCGAGCACCTCGGGCCCCTTGATCAGGATGCCCAGCTGGGCGCCCCTGCCGGTGCCCACCAGCAGCGCCGTCGGCGTCGCCAGCCCCAGCGCGCACGGGCAGGCGATGATCAGTACGGCTACCGCCGCGGTGAAGGCCGCCCCCGCGCCGCCGCCGGTGCCGAGCCAGAAGCCCAGCGTGCCCACGGCGAGCGCGATCACGATCGGCACGAACACCCCGGAGATCCGGTCGGCCAGCCGTTGCACCTGCGCCTTGCCGGTCTGTGCCTCTTCCACCAGCTTGGCCATCTGGGCCAGCTGCGTGTCGGCGCCCACCCGGGTGGCCCGGACGATGAGCCGGCCGCCCGCGTTCACCGTCGCGCCCGTCACCGCGTCGCCGGGGCTGACCTCGACGGGCACGGACTCGCCCGTGAGCATCGAGGCGTCGACCGCCGAGGTGCCCTCCTCGATCACGCCGTCCGTGGCGATCTTCTCGCCGGGGCGGACGACGAACCTGTCGCCCGCCTTCAGCTGGTCCGTGGGGACCCGGCGGCCGTCGGCCAGCTCGACGTCCTTGGCGCCCAGCTCGAGCAGCGCCCGCAGGGCGGCGCCTGCCCGGCGCTTGGAGCGGGACTCGAAGTACCGCCCGGCCAGGATGAACGCCGTCACGCCCGCGGCGGCCTCCAGGTAGATGTTGCCCGAGCCGTCGGTGCGGGAGATCGACAGCTCGAACGGGTGGGTCATGCCGGGGGTGCCCGCCGTACCGAAGAACAGCGCCCACAGCGACCAGCCCAGGGCGGCCAGCGTGCCGATGGAGATCAGCGTGTCCATGGTCGCCGCGCCGTGCCGCAGGTTGGTCCAGGCGGCCCGGTGGAACGGCCAGCCGGCGTAGACCACCACCGGGGCGGCCAGCGTCAGCGACAGCCACTGCCAGTTCGTGAACTGCAGCGGCGGGATCATCGCCATCGCGATCACGGGCACGGCCAGGACCACCGCGGTGATCAGCCGGTCGCGCAGGGGGCGGAGCTCGTCCTGGGGCTCCGCTTCCTCCGGCTGCGCGGGCCGGGGCAGCGCCGCGGTGTATCCGGCCGACTCGACCGTGGCGATCAGCTGCTGCGGGTCGGTGCCCTCGGGAAAGGTGACCTTCGCCTTCTCCGTGGCGTAGTTGACCGTCGCCGTCACGCCCTCGAGCTTGTTGAGCTTGCGCTCGATCCGGTTGGCGCAGGATGCGCACGTCATGCCACCGATCGAGAGTTCGACATCGGTGAGGGAAGACATCTCACCTCTCCTTTCTCGGGTCAGTGGCCGTGCGGGGCGGCGCTGTCGGTCTCCGCGGCGGCGGTGCCGTCGGCGTGTGCCGTGAAGGCCGCGGTGCGGACCGTGTCGCCGTGCTTGAAGTCGAGGAACAGCCGGTAGTCGCCGCGGCTGGGGACCTCGGCGTAGAAGGTGATGTCGGGGCCGGCCGCCTTGCTCTCCTCGGGGTGGACGTGCAGGTAGGCCAGATCGCCCGCGCGCAGCGCCACCAGGTGGCCGTAGGCGCCGAGGTAGGGCTGCAGGTCCGTGACCGGCTCGCCGTCCTTGCTGACCTTCAGCGTGAGCTTGCTCGCCTGGCCGGGAACCAGGTCCCCGTCGAGGGTCACGTTGTAGCCGTCGATGCTCGCCGTACGGCTGGCCTGGGGCAGGGGCTTGGGCTGGAATTCACCCGCGACCTGCAGGTCGGCGCCGAGGGTCAGCCCGCTCCCGCCGGTGGGGGTGAAGTCGGCGAAGGCGCGGTAGGCGCCCGCCTCGGGCAGCGTCAGCTTGATCGACCAGACGCCGTCGGGGGTCATCTCCGGATGCACGTGCTGGAACAGAGTCAGGTCTCGCGAAGCCACGATGAAGTGGAGCTTCTTATCGTGTTCCACCTCATAGGCGGTCACCGGCTTGCCGTCGGGACCCGTCACGGTGAACTTGAAGTCTGTGGGCTGCCCCGCCGCGATGGCGGTCAGCGGGTTGAGGGTGTAGCCGCTCTGCGACACTTGGAGCCCCCCGGGGGTATCGCTGTTCGTCGTACTCATGTTCATCGACTGGTGGCCGGCCTGGCTCGCGGTGGGCGCGGGGGCGACGTCGCCGACTGCGCTGCCGACCCCCAACGCCCCACCGAAGACCACGGCCAGACCTGCCACGTAGAGCCCGAGCCTGGCCGCGGTGTTCATGCCGTGGCCACCAGTTCGTATCCCGCCTCCTCGACCGCGGCGCTGATGCTCGCCTGGTCGATCGGGCTGTCACTGCCAACCGTCAGCTTGCCGCTGGCCAGGTCCACCTCGACGGAGGTGACGCCGACGACCTCACTGACCTCTTCCTTCACCGAGCTGACGCAGTGTCCGCAGGTCATGCCCTTGACGGTGTAGGTGGCGGTGCTCATGTCCATCTCCTCAATTCGCTCTACTGACGATACTAACACCGTACCCCCCTAGGGTATTCCGGTGCTATGCGTTCAAGGCTTGTTCTTCCTGTACGGCGGGCCGCCTGATCAGCACGAGGGACGCCACCGCGCCCACCACGGCCACGATCGCGGCGCCTGCGAAGGCCACGCTCTGCTGCTGGGCCACGGCGAGCGCCGTCATCACGGCCAGGCCGAGCGCGGAGCCCGCCTGGTAGGCCGTGTTGACGATCCCCGAGGCCAGCCCGGCTTCCTCCGGCTTGGCGCCGGACATGGCCGACATCATCGCCGGGATGTACGCCAGCGACATCCCGATCGCGGCCACCAGGCTGGCGGGCAGCACGTCACTGACGAACGCTCCGTCCGGCCTGGCGAACGACAACCCCAGCACGCCCGCGGCCAGCACGGCCAGGCCGATCACGATGAGCGGCTTGGCGCCGAATCTGGCCAGCAACCGCGCCGTGATGCCGACCATGAACACCATAACGGCCACCGTCATCGGTAGCAGAGCCGCCCCGCTGGCGAACGCGCCGAAGCGGAGTGACTGCTGGAGGTAGAGGTTCAGGAAGTACCACATGGGGATCCAGGCCGCGCCGAGCAGGCCCATCGCCAGGTTGGCGGTGGCCAGGCCCGGGGTGCGCCAGATCGACAGCGGCATCAGCGGCTGCTTGACGGTGCGCTGCACGATCAGGAAGAGCAGCAGCAGCGCCGCGCCGGCGATTCCGGCGATCCAGTCGGCCGCCACGATCGCGTACACCGCCAGGGCCAGGCCCGCTGTGACGGAGATCGCACCGACCACGTCGACCGAGCCGCGCCGGCCCTTCACCGCGGGCAGGAGCCTGGTGGCCGCCAAGGTCGCCACGCCGATGGGGATGTACACGATGAACACCCACGGCCAGCTCAGGTATTCGGTGATCACGCCGCCGAGGAAGACTCCCGCCGTGCCTCCTGCCGGGGCGGCCGCGCCGTACAGCGACATGGCCTTGCCCAGCTCCTTCGGCTTGTCGCCGAAGAGCATCATGAGCAGCGTCATCGCCGCGGGCGCGATGAGCGCGCCGCCCACGCCCTGTACGGCGCGGCCGAGCACCTCGACCCAGGCGGTGCTCGCGGCGGCGGCCACCACCGAGCCCGCGATGAGGATCACCCATCCCGAGCTGAACACCCTGCGGGCGCCGATCAGGTCGGACAGCCGTCCACCGAGCAGCAGCAGGCCGCCGAAGGCGATCACGTAGGCGTTGAAGACCCACTGCAGTCCGCTCTGAGTGAAACCGAGCTCGCGCTGCATGTCGGGGAGCGCCACCCCGATGATCGAGGTGTCCATGATCACCATGAACTGGGCGGCGGCGAGCACGACCAGCGCCCACCACCTTCTTGACGTTTCCATCTCTATACCCCCTAGAGGTATCTGCGGGACGGCCGAGAAGCTCTCATACCCCCCAGGGGTTTGTCAACACACTGGTCCCACACGCGCCTTATCCGCAGATTCGACATATCCGGATAGCGCGCAACACGGGGACCACCGCCAACCCTTGCTAGGCTGCTTGTCAACCGTTGGGTCTCACCCCGGCAGGTGAGGCCGTCGAAGAAGTGGGGTCACACCGATGAAGAAGCTGATCGTTCTGGCGCTGATCGCCCTTGGGGGGTTGCTGATCTGGCGTAAGGTGCAGGCCGACCGCGCCGAGCTTGACCTCTGGACCGAGGCCACCGGCAGCGAGAACTAGCCGACCTGGCGAGGCGATGAGTGACGTCGTCGGCACCATCAAGCTGGCGTGCCTGGACCTCGCCGGCACAACGATCGGTGACATCGCCACGGTCGAACGCGCGTTCGCCGAGGCGATCGCCACTCAGGGCATAGTCCCGGGCACCGGGGCCTATGCGCGTGCCATGGTTCACGTGCACCGGTCCCGGGGCTGCCCCAAGATCGAGGTCTTCCGCGGGATCTTCCCCGGCAACGAGGCCCAGGCCCAGGCGGCCAACCTGACGTTCGAGCGTGCTTACGAGGGGGCGCTCGATCGGGCAGGTCTCGTAGCCATACCCGGGGTCGTGGAAGTGCTCGACAAGCTGCGCGGCTCCGGGATCAAGCTCGCGGTGATCACCGGGTTCAGCCGTGCGACCCTGAGCCGGGTGCTCAGCGTGCTCGGGTGGGACGAGAAGATCGACCTCGCCCTGTGTCCCGAGGACGCCGCCGGGCGCGGCCGTCCCTGGCCCGACATGGTCCTGCACGCGGTGCTCCGGCTCCAGATCGAGGACGTGCGCCAGGTCGCCGTCATCGGCGACGCCGAGAGCGACATGTTCACGGGCCGCCGGGCGGGCGCCTCCATCGTGGCCGGCGTCCTCACGGGCGCCCACAGTCGCGAGCGCCTCCTCAACGGCGGCGCGACGCATATCCTCGACTCGATCACCGAGTTTCCCGACCTGATCCTCAGGGAGGACCTGGGTACGCACCAGATACCCGCCACGGCCGGGTAAGCTGTGGGGCGGTGATTGGGGCCTTAGCTCAGTTGGCAGAGCACCTGCCTTGCATGCAGGGGGTCAGGAGTTCGAATCTCCTAGGCTCCACCAGCACTTCTACACCCCCGCTGAAGATCATTCAGCGGGGGTGCTCGTCTAACTGCTTGACCAAGCCGTCTGCGTGACCGGCAGGATGCCGTCCATGGCCTCCGCTCCCTTGAGAAGCACCGGCCGGAGCTGGAAGTTCTCCGTGACCACTGTGTTGGCGTGGCCGACCAGGCGGTAGATGTCTTCTATCGGAACCCCCGAGTCCGACAGCATCGACACGAAACTGTGCCGCATCTCACGCGGCGATCACTCGCTACCGACCAAGCCCGCCCTGTCGAGCACCTTCCGGAAGTCCCGGCGAACGTTGTGGACCGTGAGCGGCTTGCCCCCGGTGCCCCCGGCGTGCATTGAGCGCCTGAGACCGTTCCTAACAAGTGCATCCGGGACATCTGCACAATGGTCGCCATGGATGAGAACCAGCAGGAGCAAGAGCTGTGGGAGCAGCACTCCGCCGCCCAATCGGCATGGTGGGTGAAACGGGCGGAAGGCCAGCAGGAGGAGAAGCTCCGGCAGAACAACATGATGTATGGCGGATTGATCGGCATCGGGGTCGTCCTGGTCCAGCCGTTCCTGACGGTGGACATCGCCACCCTTGATCTGTCCGCCAAGATCTGTGTGATCGCCTTCTCCCTGGCTATCCCGTTGCTGGCCGCCCTCATGGTGCTGAATCGGCAGGAGACCTACCGGCGGCGTGCGACGACGTCCGTCTTCGTGCTCGTGATGGGTCAGGGGGCGCTCGGGCTCGGCTTCATCGGAGTGGTCGCCGGTTTCTGGCACATCATGATGCTCGCCGGAGTGGCCATCCTGGTTGCCGGGACCCTGGGGTTGGCCATGTATACGGTGGGTTTCCAACGGGTGGAGATGGAGGACGCCAAGGCCAGCGGAGACCCCGGCCCACCGCCCAGCCCCTGACCGCCGGAGGGTTCGCTGAGCGGTGGTCGTCCTCGACCAGCTGAAGGTCACGGAAGCCGCGAGCGTCCTGGGCATCAGGCCGGGGACCGCCATGGTACGGCTGCACCGCGCTCGCCGAACTCTCCAGGAACTGCCCTTCGTCATGGAAGGAACCGGCACATGAGTTTCGAGGAGCAGTTGCTGATGGATCTGAAAGTCGAATTCGCCGCGCGGACGGACCGCCGACGCCGTGGTGTTCGCCGTATGTCCGTGGTGGCTACGGTGGCGGCGATCGCCGCCGCGGGGGCGATCACGCTACCGCTGCTGACCGGCACGGAGAGTCCGGCGTACGCGGTGACCAAGAACACCGACGGCACGATCAGCGTGCAGATCAAGGAGTTCAGGGACGCCGACAAGCTGGAGCAGGACCTCGGCAAGCTGGGCATTCCCGCCGACATCACCTATCTCAAGCCCGGAAAGGCCTGCGAGGCTGACAGGGGCCGACTCGCCGAGGGCAAGATGGGCATGTCGCCCAAGGAGTGGGTGCGGTCCGTTCACAGCAAGGTGGCCGACCTGATCGGCGACGGCAAGGTCGCCATCCACCCCCAGTACATCGGCAACGATCAGACCCTGGTGATGGAGATCGCAGAAAAGAACGGCTTCGGCCCCAAGATTCCGGGGCAGAACCTGAAGTTCCGAGGGCTGCTGATCACAGGCGAGGTCAAGCCGTGCACCGTCGTCGACGCGGACTATGAGCTGCGCGGCGATCCCCCGCCCTCGCCGTCCGCGGGCAGCTGATCCGGCTGAGCGCGGCAGCCACCGCGGGACTCATCGGGGGCCGAGGCCGGCGTCGCGGGCCCGGGCTACGGCGGCGGAGCGGTCGGTGACGTGCAGCTTGGCGAAGATGTTCGACACGTGGTTGCGGACGGTCTTCTCGCTCAGCACCAGCCGCTGCGCGATCGCGTGGTTGTTGAGCCCGGCCGCGACGAGCTCGAGCACCTCGATCTCGCGGTCCGTCAGTTCTGGTATCGGCCGCGGGCGGGCCGGCTGGGCGGAGAGGGCGGCCAGCACCTGGCTGCCCGTCGAGGCGCCGAACACCACCTGCCCGGTCGCCACCGCCTCCAGTGACCGCACGATGTCCGCCCCGCTGGCCTCCTTCAGCAGGTAGCCGCGGGCACCGGCGCGGATCGCGGCCAGGACCGTCTCGTCGTCGGAGAGCATGGTCAGGGCCAACACGGCCACCTCGGGGTGGCGTTCGGTGATCCGGGAGGTGGCCTCGATCCCGCTGATGCCTGGCAGGTGCAGGTCCATCAGCACCACCTGCGGGGCCACCTGTTCGACCAGGTCGACGGCGGCCTCGCCGGTGCCGGCTACTCCCACGACCTCCACCTCCGGCAGGTCGCGGAAGAGCGAGACCAGGCCCTCGGCGAACACCGGGTGGTCCTCCACCACCATCACTCTGATCATCAGGCCGCCGCCAGCGGCAGCCTGACGACCAGGTGCGTGCCCGCCCCGGCGCCGGTGAGCAGCTCGAACGTGCCGTTCAGCTCTTCCGAACGGCGCCGCATCGAGGCCAGGCCGAACCCGTGGCGTACCGGCGCGCCGACGCCGACGCCGTCGTCCTCGACCCGTAACTCCAGGGCATCCGTGGCGCGCAGGGTGACCGTGCAACGGGAGGCCATGGCATGCCGTACGGCATTGGTCAGTGCCTCGGCGGCGATGCGATAGGCGGCCAGCTCGACCGGCGGCGGCAGCGCGGGCAGGTCGGGCGGGACCTCCACCTCGACGGCGAGGTCGCCGGCGAAGCCGCGGCCGAGCTCGGTCAGCGCCCCGGCCAGCCCCAGGTCGTCCAGCGGCGGCGGGCGCAGGTCGTTGACGATCGAGCGGACGTCCTCGACGGTGCCGCGGATGCGCCGGGACAGCTCCTCCATCACCTGCTTGGCCTCCTCCGGGTCGCGGTCCACGAGCCGGCGGCTGCGCTCGGTCTGGAGCGCGAGACCGGCCAGGGTGGGACCGAGCCCGTCGTGGAGCTCGAACAGCAGGCGGTCGCGCTCCTCCTGCCGGGCCGCCAGCATCCGTCCATGGGACCGCTCCAGGTCCGCGCCGAGCCGATGGGCGTGTACGGCTACCGCCACGTGCGGCGCCAGCTCCGCCACCAGCGGCCCGTCCTTGACGCGGAGCCGCTCGCCCAGCAGCAGCGTGCCGACCGGCCCGCCCCGGTGCAGCAGCGGCACACGCTCCACCACGTCACCGGGATGGCCCCAGGACGCCACCACCGCGCCGGACTCCTCAACCGCCACGTAGTGGATCCGCAGTACGCGGCCGACCTCCGCGGCCATCCGCTCCAGCAGGTCGCCCGGGGCGCCGGCGTCGGACAGCCGCGCGCCGAGCCGCCGCAGCGCCCGCGCCGGGTCCTCCCGGTCGCCGTAGACCAGGCGGTTGGCGCCGGCCAGAACCCGCACGTACAAGGGGTGCACCACGAGCGCCACGATCACCGCGGACGCGCCCGCGCCGATGACGCCGCCGAGCGTGAACGCGACCAGCGCGTACGCGGCCAGCAGGGCCACGGCGAGCGCACCGAACGCCAGCGCCCGCGACAACAGGGGGTCCAGGTCCCACAGCCGGTGCGCCACGATCGCGACCGAGACCGCGACCGGCAGCGGGACGGCGGCCAGCGCGAGGACGACCGGCCCCCACGGCCCGGCCAGCGCCACCCCGGCCAGGCCCACGGTCAGCAAAGCCGCCGCCAGCACCCACTGCAGCCGCCTGCGGACCTCCTCGCCCGAGGCCCGGTACCGGACGGCCAGCGAGACGACCGCCGCGACCACCGCCGCGACGGTGCCCACCGTGCCGATCGTGGTCAGCGCCTCAGGAAGGCCGCGGAGATCGGACAGCACGCCCGTGTACCCGGACGGGAAGAGGCCGGGGACGTTCTCGTAGGTCACCGGCCGCAGCGCCCAGTCCAGCGTGCCGATCACGATCCCGACGAGCGCCGCGGCCATCGCGGGCCGCCAGCGACGCGAGGGCAGCCGCCCGTCGGGGAAGAGCATCAGGAAGACCGTCGGCACGAGCAGGTACGCGGGCAACCACAGCCAGTTCGACACCCACATCGCCCAGTCGTCGCCCGGCAGCCGCCCGCCCTGCACGCCGAGGTTGATGCCTAGCAGGCCGTACGCCCCCAGCGCGACTCCCAGCGCCTGGGCCGCCCCGATGGACACCATCACCCAGCCCACCCGGAACCCCGGCCGCTGCGACACCACGAACAGGCCGGGCACCCCGAACGACAGCGCCGCGACGGCGCGGAAGGCGTCGAATCGCTCCACGATCCCCGTCACGCCCAGCGCCCGCAGCCGGGGCTCCACCGCCAGCGCGGCGACGACCAGAACAAGGAGCAGGCCGCCCGCCACGACGGCCCGCCAGACCGATCTGTCCGTCATGAGGTGCATCGTGTCATCCGGCTGTCCCGTCGTCACGGGACGAGAAGTCCCGACGTGGTCGGGACCGCAGGCTCATGACGCCCGGTTGCCCGCCTCGCATGCTCGACGGAACAGCAGAGGAAGGAGCAAGACATGTCCGTCAGGTTGTTCGTCGGGGTGGGGCTGCTGCTCGTCATGGACCTCGTCGGCGCGTTCCTGTCCGTGTCGGGCGGGCTGAACGCGACGTTCCTGGACGCGCTCGGCTCCCAGGCGCGGCTCTCCGCGCCGATCCCGATGATGGTCGCTCAGGTCGTCCTGGTGGTCTTGGCCACCCGGCGCCACCGTGGCCTGGCCGTACCGGCCGCCGCGCTGCTGGTGGTCGCCGGGGTGCTGGCGTTCCTGTCCGGTTTCTACGACGGCGGCTACGCCGCCGATCTCACGGCGGGCCAGCGCGTCTTCCAGATCGCCCTCGTTTCCGCGCATCTGGGAGTGGGCATTCTGGCGCTCCTCAGGCTGACGCAACTGCTCCGCCGGTGATGTGCAGGTGCATGTGGGTGTAGTCGAAGGTGACGGCGTACGGCTTGAAGAACTCGTGGGTGAAGTTGGCGATCACGTCGAAACCGAATGGGGCGGACTGGCCGGGGCCAGGGAGGCCGGGGAAGACCTTCTCGGCCGCGTGGCCGCCCAGGTCGCGGCCGACCGCGCGGCCAAGGCTGATGCGGTCGGCCGTGACCGGATAGATCTTGTTTCCGAAACGCTCGATGGGATGGTCGTAGTCGACCTTGAAGCCGACCCGTTCGGCGAGCTCCACGGTGGTGTCGAAGGCGCTGCCGATGCCGCCGGTGTCGACGGTGACCATCCGCGGCCCGTAGTCGCCGAGGCTGCCCACCGTGCCCGGGAAGTGGTCCCCGGCCAGCCAGAGCGGGAGCCTGACGGGACTCGCGAGTGGTCGTGCGGTTGCCTGAGGAACGCGCGCCTACCGGGATCGTTGTCAGCAATCATGCCCGTCATGCAACCCACGGGCATGTTTCCCCGCCGTTTCCCCGCCTGCCGGGTCTACTTCTTGGCGGGCCTTTTCGGGAGTCTGTAGTCGGCCACGTCCTCGGCCGGCGGGGTGGTGATGTCGACATTGGCACCCCAGTCGGTGTACCGGGTGTCCACCCTGACCCGGGTGTGGCGGGTGACGAGCTTGCCCTTGCGGTTGCGGCCGCGGCTGCGTTCGGAGTAGGCGGTGATCAGCCGGGTGGGCAGGCCGGATTTGTCGAGGTAGAGCTTGACGAGGAGTTCGGCCGGGTAGGCGCTCCACTTCCAGTCGTCCTCGAGGGTCTTGCGGTCCAGGGCGCCTTGGTACACGCCGGGCTCGACCTTGGTGGACTCGTCGATCACGATCCTGAGGAACTTCGGGTCCAGGACGTCCATGAGCTGGTCGCCGCGCTGGCCGTTCTCCCCCCATGACTTCCTGTCGCGGAAGCGGGTCCAGGTCTTGCCCTCGGGCAGTCCACGCCAGGTGAAGCCGTTCAAGTAGGTGGCGCCACCCATCTTGATCGCGTGGATGGGCTGGGGCTGTTTCTGCTTCTTCAGCGGCGAGGTGTAGTTCGAGACCAGGTCGTAGTTCGCGGCGTTTTTCGAGGTGAAGCCGATGACGCCGGTGGTGTGGGCGATGAAGTCGCCCTTGATGCCCTTGACGCGGGTCCGGGCGGACTCCTTCACGACCACGCCATGCCCGGAGGCGAACTGCTCGCGCAGGTGCTTGGTCGGATCGGGGGCGGCGGAGGCGGCGTGGACGGGTGTGATGGCGAGAACGGTGGCCATCAGGCCGATGACGAGACACTTCACATGGGATGATCTTCCCCGTCAAAGGTCAAAGGCAGTTATAGAGTTCGTCGACCAGTGCACGGACGCGGAAGTCGCCGCCCTCGAGCAGCGGCCGGCGGCTGGATCAGAAGTGCCAGAAGCGGCGCGTCCGCTCGGCCGATAACTCGGCGTCGTCCGGCGGGGAGGGCTGCTGGACGATGACGACCGTGGTCTTGGCATAACGGGCGCAGTACATGCTGGTCGAGGGCAGGAGCAACCGGCTGAGGAACCCTCGCCTGCTACGGCCCAGCACCAGCAGATCGCCCTCCCTGGCCAGGTCGACCAGGTGGTAGCCGGGATCGCCCACGCGGCCCACGATGGCCGTGGTCAGGTCCCAGGGCACCCCGCCCGACACGTCCTCGAAGGCCGCGGTGACCACCTCGGTGCAGCGGGCTTCCTCCCCCTGCCTGATGGCGTGCTGGACGGGCAGCGCCTCGGGGAAGGGATGGATGGGCGCCCTGCTCACATGAACCGCGACGATGGGCATGTGGCGCAGCCTCGCCGTCCCGATGGCCCAAGCCAGGGCCCAGCGCGAGGCAGGGGTCTCGTCCACCCCGACGACCACCCTCGCTCCGCCGGGCAGGTCTTCATCCACGGCGCCCTCCTTGAAGAGGTACCCGACCATAGTGCTCCTACGGTTCGGTTACCGGGAGGTGGCACTTTGCGAACTCTGGAGTCGCCCGCGGACCGGGGCGTAGCATGCGTGCGTGGAACGAGGGTGGGTGCAACCCCGTCCCGCCCTCGACCGGCGGCTCGACGGGGCACTGACGCACAGGCTCACTACTCTCGTCGCCACGACCGGTTACGGAAAGTCGATAGCGCTGGACGGCTGGAGCCGCGCCGTCGGCGGCGTGCTGCACCGGTTAGGCCCCGCTGATCGCGACCTGCCCACGCTGGCGGGAGCCGTGGCCGCCGCCCTGTCCGACACGGTCCCCGGCCTGCCCTCGGAGCTGGTGGCGGCCGCTGAGTCGCCGCTTGGTCCCGACACCGACGAGCTGGCCAGGGCCGCCGCGCTGGCGGGCGGGCTGGCCGAGGCGCTGTCCGGGCGGCTGCGCCGCGGGCTGGTGCTGGTCTTCGACGGCATCGACGCCATCACCGGCGCGGCCGGGCCGGTGCGGTACGTGGAGACCCTGGTCAGGGCCGCGCCGCGGCACCTGCACCTGGTGACCGCCTCGCGGGCGCCGCTGCCGTTCCCCACCGCGCGGCTGCGCCAGGATCACGAGGTGCTCGACCTGGACGCCACCGACCTGGCGCTGACCGAGGAGGAGACCGCCGCCTGGGCGCGCGAGCGGCTCGGCGACGCTGGATCGGCCGTCGCCGCCACGCTGCACACGGCCTGCGCGGGCTGGCCCGCCGCGGTCCAGGCCGCCATCGACACGCTCAGCAGGACCGACCCGGCGGCCTGGAGTGCCACGGCGGCCGGTCTGGCCGCCACCTCCGCCACGCTGGAGGAGCTGACGCTGTCGGCCTACCGCGACCTGCCCGCGGCCATGCGGGAGCTGCTGCGGGCCGCGACGGTGCTGCCGGTCCTGACCGAGGAGCTGGCCGCCACGCTCGGCGCCCCGCCCGACACGCTGTCCTCGCTGGTCGCGCGCGGCCTGTTCCTGGAGGCCGACCAGGACGGTCACCGGCTCACCAGCACCAGCCGCCACGTTTTGTCCAGGCACGCCCCGCTGGACCGGCACGAGGCGCACGACGTGGCCGCCGTGGCCGCCCGCTGGTACGCCGAGCACGACCAGCCGGAGCTGGCGCTGCGGGCCGCCGTCGCCACCGCCCACACCGACCTGGTGGGATCCCTGCTGGCCGGGCACGGCCCGCGCCTGGCCGAGCGCGGCGACGACCTGGTGGCCGCGCTGGAACTGCTGCCCGGCGCGGTCAGGCGGTCGCCGGCGATGCTGCGCCTGGAGGGCATCGCCGAGCAGAACCGCGGCGACTGGAACCGCGCCCGCGAGCTGCTCGCCGAGGTCGCCGACGGGCCCGCCTTCGACGCGTTCGCCGCCCGCCGCCTGGCCCTCATCGACCACCTGCGCGGCGACCTCAACTCGGCCATGTCCCTGTACCTGCGGGGCATGGAGTACGGCATGCCGCCCGCGGACGCCGCCACGTGCGCGGCGTCGGCGGCCTCGGTGCTCTGGCTGAAGGGTGACAGGGCGGGCTGCGCGGAGCTGGCCGACCGGGCGCTCGAGCAGGCCGGAGCCCTGGGTGACCCGGGCGCGCTGGCGGCGGCCAACACCGTGCTGGCCATGCTGGCGGCGCTCGACGGAGACAGGCGCGCCAACGACGCCCACTACGTCAGGGCGCTGGAGTACGCCGAGCGGGCCGGTGACGTGGTCCAGCTCATCAGGATCCGGGCCAACCGGGCCTCCCGCCACCTGGACGAGGGCGCCTACGAGGAGGCGCTGGCCGAGGTGGAGATCGCCAACCGGCTCGCCGACCTGGTGGCGTTCGCCCCGTACGCGGCGCTGACCGTCTCCAACCGGGCCAAGGCGCTGATCGGGCTGGGCAGGCTGGAGGAGGCCGCGATCGACGCCGCCGACGCGGTGGCCAGGTGGGAGGCGATGGGCTCGCGCTTCGTCGGCTACGGCCTCATCCGGCTGGCCAACGTGCACGCGCTGCGCGGCGACCGGCTGGCCGCGATCGCGATCTACCGGCGGATCATCGCGGACGCGGCCGAGTCCGGCGAGGTCCAGGAGCTGTCGAACGCGCTCAACGAGCTGGCCGGCCTGCTGGCCACCGAGGATCCCGCCGAGGCGTCCAGGGTCGCGGCCCAGGCGCTCAAGCACGCCGAGGGCATCGCCGGGGTGAACGCTCGCCTGATCGCCGCCCGGGTGGCGCTGGCCGCGGGCCGCCGCGACGAGGCGGGCGCCCTGCTGGCCGAGGTCGAGCCGATCGCCGAGCAGCGCCGCCACCACGCGGGCCTGGCCACCGTGGCCGAGCTCAGGGCCGAGCTGGACGGCGATCCGATCAGGGCCGACGAGGCCGTGCGCCGGTGGACGGCGCTGGGCGACCCGATCGGCCAGGCCAGGGCCGAGCTGGTCAGGGGTGCGCTGTCCGATCCGGCGGCCGGGGCCACGGTGGCCGAGGACGTCAGGGCGCGCATGCAGGCCATCGGCTGCCGGACGCTGGACGACCGCATCGACCTGCTGATCAGCAGGGCCGCCCCGGCCTCGGCGGTCAGGGTGAGCGTGGAGACGATGGGAACCTTCCGCGTCCTGCGCGGCTCGACGCCGGTGGCGCGTACCGCCTGGCAGTCGCGCAAGGCCCGCGACCTGCTGAAGATCCTCGTCAGCCGCAGGGGCAGGCCGGTCAGCAGGGAGCGCCTGGTCGAGATCCTCTGGCCGGACCAGCAGGACGAGCCGGTCGGGCTCAAGCGGCTGAACGTGATGGTGTCCACGCTGCGGGCGGTGCTGGATCCCGCGCACACGCGTCCCGCCGACGACATCGTGGTCTCCGACGAGGGCGCGCTGCGCCTGGACCTGTCGCACGTGGACGTCGACGTCGAGCGGTTCCTGGATCTGGTGGGGGCGGCGATCCGGTCGGACCAGGCCGGCCGTACCGGGGAGGCATTGCGGCTGTGGGCCGAGGCTGAGGCCTCCTACGGCGGGGAGTTCTGCGAGGAGGACCCGTACGCGGACTGGGCGGTGGGGCTGCGCGAGCAGGCCCGGCTGGCCTACGTGCAGGCGACCGCCCGGCTGGCGGTGGCGCACCAGGAGAGCGGGAGCCACGACGAGGCGGCCCGATACTGGCTGCGGCTGCTGGAGCGTGACAGGTACGACGAGCGCGCCCATCTCCGGCTGATCCGGGTGCTGGACCTGGCGGGGCGGCGCGGCGACGCCCGCAGGCGCTACCACCTGTACGCGGAGCGCATGCGCGAGCTGGAGGTAGAGCCCGCGCCGTACCCCACCTGAACCAGACCTGAACCGCCGGAGAGAAGGTGGCGGTCATGAGGACCGTCATCGTTCGGCTGGTCGAGCCGGAGCAGTCCGGCGGCCAGCTCCGCGGGCTGCTCGAAGTGGTCGGCGGCGAGCCGGTGCCGTTCAGCGGCAACGAGGCGGTGCTCGACATGCTGCTCCTGGCGGCCGGGCTGACGCGCGAGCCGACCTGAACCTCCCGCGAACCTCTGCCCGCACCATCGGTGTCGAGAGGAGGTCGCGATGAGCGATCAGGGGAGTGGATGGCCGTTCGCCGGCCGTGACGTTCCGCTCGCGGCCGTCAGGGGAGCGCTGGAGTCAGGGCCCGGCGTGATGATCGCGGGCGCGGCGGGGGTCGGCAAGAGCAGGCTGGCGGCGGAAGCGGTGAGGGGGGTGCCCGGCCGCACGCTGGTGCGGGCGCTCGGCACGGAGACCGCGGCGGTGATCCCGTTCGGCGCGTTCGCGCACGTGCTGACCGGCCCGCCGGACAGCGGGGAGAACCCGATGCGGTGGGCGGCGCGCAGCATCGCCGGGCTGGCCGGGCGCGGGAAGCTGCTGGTCAGCGTGGACGACGCGCACCGGCTCGACCCGGCCGCCGCGGCGCTGGTGCACCATCTGGCGGACAGCGGCGCGGCTCAGGTGCTGGTGACCGTACGGTCGGGCGAGCCGCTGCCGGCGCCGATCGCCGCGCTGTGGAAGGACGAGTTACTGGAGCGGATCGAGCTGGCGCCGCTGACCCGCGACGAGGTCGGGCTGGTGCTGGCCGCGGCGCTGGACGGGGAGGTGACGGCCGAGACCGTCCGCCATCTGGCCAGGGTCAGCGAGGGCAACGTGCTGTACCTGCGCGAGATCGTGCACGCCGGCCGTACCGCGGGCAGCCTGAGCCAGGTGGACGGGCGCTGGTGCTGGCGCGGCGAGCTGTCGGTGACCACCCGCCTGCGCGAGCTGGTCGGCGACCGGATCGGCCACCTGGACCAGGACGAGCGCGAGGTGCTCGAGCTGGTGGCGTTCGGCGAGCCGGTGGGCACCGAGCTGCTGGTCTCGCTCACCTCGGGCGACGCGGTGGAGCGGGTGGAGGATCGCGGGCTGATCGTGACCGTGGCCGACGCGGGGCGCGAGCACGTGCGGCTGGGCCACCCGCTGTACGGGGAGGTCGTGCGGGACGGCTGCGGCACGCTGCGCACCCGCCGGCGGCTGCGGATGCTGGCCGAGGCGCTGGAGGACACGGGGCTGCGCAGGCGCGAGGACGTGCTGCGGGCGGCGGTGTGGCGGCTGGACAGCGGCTCGGTCGCCGCGCCCGAGATGCTGCTGTCCGCCGCGAACCTGGCCTGGGCCAGGCAGGATCCGCGACTGGCCGCCCGGCTGGGCAAGGCCGCGCAGGAGGCGGGGGCAGGCGTGGCGGCGGTGGCGCTGGTCAGCGAGGTGCTGACGGTGCTGGGCGACGGCGACGAGGCGCTCACGGCGCTCCGGCAGGCGGCGCGCAACGCGGTCACCGAGGACGAGCGCGCCCAGCACGCTCTGAGCGTGGGCGTCGCGCTGGCCTGGGCCGGGTCGGACGCCGAGGCCTGCCGGGCGCTCGAGGTAGCGGCGGGGACGCTGACCGATCCTGCCTGGCAGCAGGAGGTGTACATCTACCGCGGCGCGGTGGACGTCTTCTTCGGGCGGCTGAGCGGGGCGGCGCGCTGGCTGGCCAGGGCCAGGAACTGCGGTCCGATGACCGTCAGGGGCACGGCGCACGCCGCCTCGATGGAGGCCTGGATCGCCGCGTACGCGGGCAGGACCGTCCGCAGCCTCGCGGTCGCCGAGGACGTACTGGCCGGCGTGGACGAGTGGCGGGACGAGGCGCCGCACGCGCTGCCCACGCTGCTGGACGCCCAGTGCGCGGCGCAGGTGTTCGCGGGCCGGCTCGAGGGGGCGGCGCGCACCGCCGAGGAGGGCATGGAGCTGGCCGCCAGCGAGCTGTCGGTCTCCGGGTTCGGCGCCTACCGCGCGATGGTCAGCCGGCTGCGTGGGCAGGCGGACGGGGCGATGCGCTGGGCCAGGGAGGACGCGGGGCGGTTGCCCGCCCGCACGCCGTACCTGGGACGGTGTCTGGCCGAGCTGGCGCACGCGTGCGCGCTGCTCGGGCGTACGGACGAGGCGCGCGCGGCGCTGGCGGAGGCCGAGCGGCTGGCGGCCAGGTGGTCGTTCACCCGCCAGCCGGTGCTGCAGGCCGGGATCTGGCTGGCGGCGGCCGCGGGCGATCTGGACGCGGCCATCAGCGAGGCGATCGCCGCGGCCGACCTGGCCGAGAAGCACGAGCAGCTGGGCTGGCTGATGTTCGCGCTGCACGATCTGGTGCGGCTGGGCGCGGCGCCGTTGGCGGCCGACCGGCTCGGCGACCTGGCCGAGCGGCTTGACGGGCAGCTGGTCCGGCCGATGGCCGCGCACGCCCGCGCCGCCGAGCTGGCCGATCCGGCAGGGCTGCGCGCGGCGGCCCTGGAGTTCGAGCGGCTGGGGCTGGTGCTGTACGCGGCCGAGGCCACCGCGCAGGAAGCGTCCGCCTACCTGGCCACCGGGCGAGGTTCGCTGGCCAGGGGGGCGCAGACCAGGGCGTGGGCGCTGGCCAGGCGCTGCCGCGGCGTCACCACGCCGGCGCTGGTCGAGCTGGCCACGCCCGAGCTGACGCCGCGCCAGCGGGAGATCGTGCAGCTGGCGGCGGCCGGGCTGACGAACCGGCAGATCGCCGACCAGCTCACCGTCTCGACCCGGACGGCCGCCAACCACCTGCAGGCGGTCTACGACAAGCTCGGCGTCAACGACCGCACGGAGGTGGGCCGCCTGCTGACCTCCCTTTAGGCCAGCTTCAGCAGGCCGTCGAACAGGAGCTCGCGTTCCTGGTCCGTGAAGGTCTCGTAGGGCTGCGCGGCGCGCCGGTTGGTCTCGTCCTCGACGCGCTCGCGCAGCGGGCCGCCGCGCAGCGTGACGATGTCGCGCGCCGTCAGGCCGGCCTCCTGCCAGCTCAGTGCGTGGGCGTCGGCCCGGTGGTAGCGCAGGGCCGCCAGGCGGTTGAACAGCAGCAGTCCGGGCGGCGCCCCGTCCGGCTCGTACGGCGGGGCCATCGCCTCGAGCGCGCCGCCCCGGGGCCGCTGTGACCTGGCCAGCACCCGGTCCACCAGGTCGGCCAGCGGGCGCACGTCCTGTCCCGCCCAGATCCGCCGCGTGGCGGCGGCGTGCAGGTCGTAGAGGGCGTCGATGAACACGATCGTCCTGCCGGTCGCCCGCAGCGCGCCGCCGTCCTCGGCCAGCGTGCCCTGCTTCAGATGGTCGGCGATCTCGGCGTCCAGCTCGGCGGGCTCGGTGTAGCGGTAGACGGCGGCCAGCGTCTGGCGGGTGAGCGGGTGCATCGGCAGTGCGATGCGCAGGTCGATGAGGATTCCGGGGGTGATGCCGTGGGCCCTGGCGAGCTCGGCGCCCGCCGCGCGGGACGCGGCGTGCACGTGGACGTGAACCGCGTCGATCACCGGGGCGATTTGTGCCGCATATTTCCGCATTGGGGGTCATTATGCGCGATCCGCAGCGAATCCGCAGTGAACGATAACCGCCCGGGGTCAACCTCTGGGTGCGCGGCGGTGTTCTCTCACCCGCTCGTGCACTCGCGTCCCTGGAGGCTCCCTTGTCATCGCGTTGGCTGGCGCTGCCGATCGTGCTGGTCGCGGTCTTCATGACCACCCTGGACTTCTTCGTGGCGAATGTGGCGATCCCCTCGATCAGGGCCGGCCTGGGGTCGAGCGCCGCGACTGGCCAGCTCGTCATCGCCGGTTACGGGCTGGCGTACGCGGCGGGCCTGATCGTCTCGGGCCGGCTGGGTGACCTGTACGGCTCGCGCCGCGTGTTCGCCGCCGGGCTGGCGCTGTTCACCGCGGCCTCGGCCGCCTGCGGGCTGGCCCCGGCGGCGGGTCCGCTGGTGCTGGCCCGGGTGGCGCAGGGTGTGGCGGCGGCGCTGCTCGCGCCGCAGGTGCTGACCCTGATCGGCGAGCTGTACCCGGGTCGCGACCGGGCCAGGGCCTTCGGCTGGTACGGCACGGCCGTCGGGCTGGCCGGGGTGAGCGGTCAGGTGATCGGCGGGTTCCTGGTGGCGGTGTCGCCGGCGGGGCTGGGCTGGCGTACCTGTTTCCTGGTCAACCTGCCCGTGGGCGTGGCCGCGCTGGTGCTGCTCCCCCGGCTGGTCCCGCGGCTGCAGCCGGTCCTGGTCGGCAAGGGGGTGGCCACCGCCTCGGGCTCGGTGAAGGAGGTGGATCTCGGCGGGGCGCTGCTGGTGGCGGGCGGGCTGGTGGCCGTGGTGCTGCCGCTGGCGCTCGGGCGTGAGCAGGGCTGGCCGTGGTGGAGCTGGCTGAGCCTGGGCCTGGCCGGGCCCGTGCTGCTGGCCTTCGCCCGGCGGCAGCGGCGGCTCGTGGCGGCGGGGCGGCCTCCGCTGCTGGATCTCGGCGTGTTCGGCGAGCGGGGATTCGCGCGCGGGCTGCTGGCGATCGCCCTGCTGTTCGGCGGGTCGGCGGGGCTGTCGTTCGTGCTGGCCCTGTACCTGCAGGACGGGCTGGGCATGTCGCCGCTGCGGGCGGGCGCGGTGGCGGTGGCGCTCAACGTGGGTTTCTTCGCCGCCTCCACGCGCTCGGCGCGGATGGCCGCCCGTCTCGGCCGCGGGCTGCCGGTGGCCGGGACCGTGGTGTTGCTGGGCGGGCTCGCGCTGCTCTACCAGGCGGTCGACGCCGCGGCCGGGCCGTACCCGCTGGTGGGGGCGCTGCTGGTGACGGGGGCGGGGATGGGTTTGCTGATGTCGCCGCTGGTGTCGGCGGCGCTGTCGGGGGTGCGGGCGGAGCTGGCCGGGGCGGCGGCCGGGGTGCTGGGGACGGTGCAGGAGATGGGCGGGGTGCTGGGCGGGACGCTGGCCGGCACGGTGTTCCTCGGCGCGCTGGGCGAGGGGTGGGCCGGCGCGGCCAGGGCGGGGTTGGCGGTGCTGATCGGCTACGCCCTGGTTCTCCTGCTGCTGGTCCTGCGCAGGACCTGACCGCCGCTGTGCCCGGACCCCAGTCAGCGGGCGCGCACGTCCAGACCGAGGGCGCGGGCCAGGGTGACGGCCTGCGCCTGGTCGACGATGGCCTTCTTCAGCTCGGCGGTACGCGGGTCGAGGGCCGACAGGTCGCTGCCGCGCAGGTCGCAGCCCGTCAGGTCGGCCCGGTCCAGCGTGGCGCCGGACAGGTCGACGTCGCGGATGGTGGCGCCGGCGCAGCGCGCGCCGCCCAGGTCGGCCTCGCGCATGCGGACGCCGGTGAACGAGGCGCGGCGCAGGTCGGCCCCCGCCAGTACGGCGAAGGACCAGTCGCCGCCCTCGACCTTCATCAGGTCGTAGGTGCACCCGTCGAACCTGCTGCCGACCAGCTTGCAACTGGTGAAGGTGGCGTCGAAGAAGGAGCAGCCGACGAACGTGCAGTTGGAGAAGGCGGCGTCGACGTGCTCGGAGACGTTGAAGCGCACGTCGCGGAAGGTGCAGTCGGTGAACACGGCGCCCCTGCCGTGCGCCTCGGTCATGTCCACGTCGACGAACACGACGCCCTCATGGTGCTCGCCGGTGAGATCGCGCGAGTCCCAGTCCTGCGAGCTGACGGTCATGCGGCGTCCGTTCTGCGAGCAGTGAACGACCAGGTGGTCCAGGCCAGCCAGCCTACCGGGATCTCGATCAGGTGTGCGAAGAACCAGAACAGCAGCACGGACGCGGTGGCGGCGGCAGGTGCCACGCCGAACCCGATCAGCGCCAGCACGGTGGCCGACTCGCTGATCCCCGACCCGCCAGGAGTGATCACCGCCGTGGTGAGCACCCGGTTGATGGCGAAGGCCGCGATGGCCTCGGGGATCGCGATCCGGCTGCCGGTGGCGTGCAGGCAGCCCACGAACAGCACGCCCTGCAGCCCCATGTAGGCCACCATGCCGAGCGTGAGCCGCGGCCAGTGGCTGCGGGCGATGTCGATGATGGAGTGCCGCAGGTCGAGCAGCATCTGCCGCAGTTGCGGCTTGCGCTTGAGGGGCAGCAGCCCGGCGACCCGGTCCAGCCCGCGGCCGAGCAGGTCGGCGAAGGCCTCCTTGTAGAGCGCGGCCGACAGCGCCGCCGCGATCCCGACCAGGAGCGCTCCCCCGGTCCCCGCGGCGAGCGCCAGCCGGTGGTCGGGCACCCGTCCCGCGCCCAGCAGGCAGGCCAGCCCCACCGCCGGCAGCAGGAACCGGGTGAGCATGTTCCACACCCCGGTCACCACGGTCGAGACCACGACCGGCTGCCGCTTGAACCCCCAGGTGGCCGTCATCGCGAAGGTCATCGCCACGCCCACGGCCCCGCCGAACGGCAGCACGTTGCTGACCCCGCTGCCCACGCAGTTGATCAGCAGCGCCCGCCGCTTGCTCAGCCCCGGCAGCGACCCGCTCAGCACGAAGGTGTAGGCCGCCAGCCCGGCCACCCATAACGCGGCCAGCGTCGCCATCGTGCCCCAGCCGACCTGGGCCAGCCGCCCGTACAGTTGCCCCCAGGTGATCCCGGCGATACGCGGCAGGAACGAGATCAATAACGCCGCGAGTGCCAGCGAGATCACTGACAGGACGATCCTGCGCCCTGCCTTGGCTTCGATCGCCATCCCCGTCAGCCGGCCGGCCGGTTCGCGCGGACGTAGTACAGCAGCGGCGGCAGGTCCGCATCGTCCTTGACCTGGAAGCCCGCCTGCGGCACCAGCTCGCCCAGCATCTCGCGCGGGTCGTGCTGGTGCCTGGGCCCGGTCACCAGCCGCAGCAGCCTGGCCGCCAGCGGGTTTCCCGGCAGCCTGGTCTCCGCGATCAGCAGCTTGCCGCCCGGCCGCAACACCCTGAACATCTCCCGTACGGCGGCGCCGCGCGCCCCCGGGGGTACGTGGTGCACGGCCAGCGTGGAGACCACCAGGTCGAAGGAGCCGTCGGCGAACTCCAGCGCCTGCGCCTCCCCGACCACGTAGTCGCAGTTGTCCGGCGCCCGCCCGCGAGCGTGCTCGATCATGCCGGGCGACGGGTCGAGCCCGGTCACCCGCCCCGACGGTCCCACGACCGGCGACAGCACCCGGGTCAGGTAGCCCGTTCCGCACCCCACGTCGAGGACCCGATCCCCGGGCCTGACCCCCGACCGGGCGGCCAGCCGGGTGAACGCCTCCCTCCTGCGGCCGAGGAAGCCGATCGTGGCGAAAGCGCCGTATGCCCGGGGATGGTGGATGGCCCCGTCGTGTTTACCCATGGGTTCATTGTCGGCCAGTGAGCCCCAGCGCGCGTCGCAGGAAGTCGAGCTGGTGCGCCAGCAGGTGCTCCTGCGAGGCCCGGTGCCCCGCCCCGGCCAGCGGCAGCACCTCGTGCGGCCGCCCCGCGGCCAGCAGCGCGGCCGAGAAGCGCACCGTGTGGGCGGCGACCACGTTGTCGTCGGCCAGCCCGTGGATCAGCAGCAGCGGCCTGGTCAGGTCGGCGGCCTCCAGGAGGGGCGAGCTGCGGTCGTAGGCCTCTGGGTTCCGCGCGGGGTGGCCCAGGTGCCGCTCGCGGAAGTGGGTGTCGTACAGGCGCTGGTCGGTGACGGGCGCCCCGGCGATCGCGGCGTGGAAGACGTCGGGCCGCCGCAGCACCGCCATCGCGGCCAGGAAGCCGCCGAACGACCAGCCGCGGATGGCCACCCTGGTCAGGTCGAGCGCGGGATGGTCGTAGGCGTGCAGGGCCTCCACCTGGTCGGCCAGTACCGGGCCCGCCAGGTCTCCCACGATCTCCCGCTCCCAGGCGGGGCCGCGGCCCGGCGTGCCCCTGCCGTCCACGGCCAGCACCGCGAAGCCGTGCTCGGCGAACCACTGCGAGACGTAGGCCCACCACGCCGGTTCGGCGGTGACCTTGCGCAAGGCGGGCCCGCCGTACGGGTCCATCAGGACGGGCAGCGGGCCGTCGGCCGGGCGGTGCCAGGAGGGCAGGAACAGCGCGGTGCGCAGCGCGCGTGGGCCGCAGGACCGCAGCTCCATACGCAGGTCGAGGGCGGGGCGTTCGGCGTGCGAGGCGAGCTCCACGCCGGTGCCCAGGACGCGGCGGCCCAGGACCGTGGTGCCGCCGCGCCGGGTGCCGGTGTGCGTGCCCGGCTCGTCGCTCAGCCGCCGCGGCTCGCCGTCGTAGACCCACAGGTGGGTCTCTGTGGGCTCGTCCGAAGCGGTGAAGAGCACGGACTCGCCGTCGACGGCCACGACCTCGTCCAACTGGAGCCCGGGCGGGGTGACGGGCTTGCCGTCGGCCAGCAGGCGGCGGGTGTCGTCGAGGTCGGCGCTGGTGAACAGGACGCCTGCCGTACTGCGGGCAGGCAGGCCGGGGACCAGCCGCACCCAGTGCTCGTCGTGCTGTTCGGCGAGCACCTCGGTGGCGCCGGTGCCGGGATCGACGGCCAGGACCTGAACGTGGCGCTGGTCGCGGCTCTGCACGGCCACGTAGGGGCCGTGCGCGTCCCAGCCCGCGGCGGTGAGGTACTCCATGCCGCGCAGGTCCACAGCTGTGCGTCCCCCGTCGAGCCCGGTTATCCACAGGCTGACCTCGGCGTTGGGGGTTCCCGCCGACGGGTAGCGGATGACCCGCGGCTCCCGGGCGGGGTCGGCCGGGTCGGCGATGTGCCACCGCTGCACGGGCGTGTTGTCCGCCCGCGCGACCAGCAGCGCCTGCCCGTCGGGAGCCCACCAGTAGCCGCGCGTGCGCCCGATGGAGGCCGCGGCCACGTATTCGGGGAGCCCGTAGGTCACCTCTGGCCCTTCGGGTACGGCGAGCGGCCGCCCGTCCACGTGCAGCGCGCCGTCGCGCACGTAGGCGATGCGGCGTCCGGTGGGGTCGGGCCGGGGATCGGTCACCGGCCCGTCCACGGGGATGTCGCGGACCAGACCGTCGCCGGGGCGGACCGTCCACAGGCGGCCGCCGGCGGTGCAGACGAGCACCTGGCAGGCCTCGTCGGCGGCGTAGGAGTCGACCTCGCGGTCGGTCACGAGGCGTTCGCGGCCGGCGGTCATGCTCCACAGGCGGCCGGAACGCAGGAAGAAGAGCGTGCGGCCGTCGGGAGAGATCGTGATCTGGCTGGGGGCGCCGAGCGTGAAGCGGCGCGTCCTGTCGAGCTGCGCGGGAATGGTCATGAACGCACAATGGCCGCCCCCGGAGGAGCGGCCCTATCGATCAATTATACCGCGGGGATCATCCCAGACCGGACGGGGTAGACCGCCCGCGTGAGCATCGCCTGGGAGATGCCGGCCTTGCACAGTGCGGCGACCCGCACGACCGGGACCAGCGTCAGGGCGAAGCCCACCCCCACCAGGGTGTTGAAGGTGATGAACATGGACTCGGTGTGAGCCAGGCCGAGCAGCGCGGGCAGCCCGCCGTCGATCATTCCGGGGATCTTGGCGAGGATCCATCCGTAGACCGGGAAGGTCAGCCCGGCGATCGCGCCGGCCCACCACACCACGGTCACCACGAAGGAGGCCACGGCGAACGGGAAGATCACGATCGCGTGCAGCAGGTCGGCCCAGACCTGGCCGGAGGCCAGCGGGTTCACCGCCCGGCGCAGCCACCCGGCGCCCGCGGGGGCCTCCGGGTACTCGGGCCGGGCCAGCGGGCGGCCGACCACCTCGGGCAGCATGGCCCGCTCCAGGTCGGCGAAGTTGCGGGCGACCAGCGCGGTGGCCGCCAGGATCAGCAGGCCGACGAATACGACCAGGCTGCCGAGCCCGGCCGATACACCGGCGACGACCAGCGTGAAAGCGATCACGGAGACCGGGAAGCCGGCCATGACGTAGCGCGTGTCGGTGGCGATTCGGTGCCGGAGGGTTTCCATGACTGAAACGCTACGAGCGCCCGCTCTCCTGATCGACCCTGCTCCCCGGCGTCTCGGGGGTAGGGATATCCCTACCCAGCGGCGGCTCCCTGCCCGGCGGCTGCTCCGGCGTCGGGCCCGGGTCCGGCAGCGGCGGCAGCGGCCGGTGCACCGGCTCCTTGCCCAGCTCCACATCCTCGCTGTAGTGCGTGACGTGCAGCGGGTCGCCCTCCATGAGCTCGTAGGTCGCGGCGGCGTGCGTCACCGTGACCCGCAGCCTGCGACCGCGGTAGGCCAGCCGGAAAGTGAGCCTGGACAGGGTGTCGGGCAGGCGCGGCGCGAAGCACAGCACGCTGTCGAGCAACCGCATCCCGCCGAAGCCCTCCACCAGCGCGATCCACGCCCCGGCCAGCGCCGCCAGGTGGAGCCCGTCACGGGTGTTGTGCTCCAGGTCGTCCAGGTCCATCAGGGCGGCCTCGCACAGGTAGGCGTGGGCCAGGGCCAGGTGGCCCACCTCGGCCGCGAGCACCGCCTGGGTGCAGGCCGACAGCGAGGAGTCGCGGACCGTCAGCCGCTCGTAGTAGGCGAAGTTGCGGGCCTTCTGCTCCGGGGTGAACGCCTCGCCGACCAGGTGCATGGCCAGCACCAGATCGGCCTGCTTGACCACCTGCCGCCGGTACAGGTCGAAGTAGGGGTAGTGCAGCAACAGCGGGTAGCGGTTGTTCTTGGCGAAGTCCCACTCGGCGTGTGCGGTGAAGCCCTCCGCCTGCGGGTGCACGCGCAGCTGCCGGTCGTAGGGGATCGTCATCGCCTCCGCCGCGTCCCGCCAGGAGGCGGCCTCCTCGTCGTTCACCTCGTGGTGGCCGGGGTAGCGAGCCACCGCGTCGGCCGCGGCCGCGAGGTTACGGCGGGCCATCAGGTTGGTGTAGACGTTGTTGTCGGCCACCGCGCTGTACTCGTCGGGGCCGGTCACGCCGTCGATGCGGAAGGCGCCGCTCTTGTCGTGGTGGCCCAGCGACCGCCACAGCCGGGCGGTCTCCACCAGCAGCTCCAGCCCCGTGCCCGCCTCGAACTCGGTGTCACCGGTGGCCCGCACGTACCGGATCACCGCGCCGGCGATGTCGGCGTTCAGGTGGAAGGCGGCGGTGCCGGCGGGCCAGTAGCCGGAGCACTCCATCCCGTGGATGGTGCGCCACGGGAACGCCGCGCCCTGCAGGCCGAGCTGCCTGGCCCGCTCCTGCGCGATCGGCATCGTGTGCCGCCGCCACTGCAGCGCCGAGGCGACCGTCTTGGGCGCGGTGTGCATGAGTACCGGCAGCACGAACGCCTCGGTGTCCCAGAAGACGTGCCCGTCGTAGCCGGAGCCGGTCAACCCCTTGGCCGGGATCGGCCGGTGCTCGGCCCTGGCCGAGGCCTGCAGGATGTGGAAGAGCCCGAAGCGGACCGCCTGCTGCAGCGCCACGTCGCCGTCGATCTCGACGTCGGCGCGGGACCAGAAGTCGTCCATGGCTTGTCGCTGGCCCGCGGCCAGTCCCTCCCAGCCCGACAGCTCGGCGGCGGTCAGCGCGGCGCTCACCTGGTCGCGCAGCGCCGGCACCGAGCGCGACCTGGACCAGCCGTACCCCACCAGCTTCACCAGCTGCAGCCGCTCCCCCGGCTCGAGCCTGGCCGCGGCCGTGTACCGGGCCAGGTCCGCGGAGCTGACCAGCTCGGTGTGCATCCGCTCGGGCCCGTCGACCAGGTTCGTCATCGCCGCGGCCACGCGCAGGCGGCTGCGGCGGACGCTGTGCACCAGGGCCGCCTTGCCCGCCCCGGTCGCGTGGTACTCCGCCTCCAGCGGCGCGGCCAGCGCCGCGGCGGCCCGCGGATCGTCCTCCTCGGTGGGCACGGTCTCGTTCGCGACCAGCTCCGACTGCACGACCACCAGCACCGGCTCGTCGACCGGCGCCACCTCGTAGCGGATGGCGACCACGGCGCGCTGCTCCAACGACACCAGCCGGGTCGAGGTGACCCGCACCCGCCTGCCGGCGGGCGAGGTCCAGTCCAGGTGCCGGGTGAGCGTGCCCGCCCGCAGATCCAGGATCCGCTCGTGCGCCTCGACCGTGCCGTAGCGCATGTCCAGCGGCTCGTCGTCGACCAGGAGCCGGATGAGCTTGCCGTTGGTGATGTTGACGACCGTGTCGTCGGTCTCCGGGTAGCCGTAGCCGCCCTCGGCGTACGGCAGCGGGCGCGTCTCGTACACGCCGTTGAGGTAGGTGCCCGGCAGGCCGTACGGCTCGCCCTCGTCGAGGTTGCCGCGCAGCCCGATGTGCCCGTTGGACAGGGCGAACACGGACTCGCTCTGCGCCAGGCGGTCCAGGTCGACCGAGGTCTCCCTGACCTGCCACGGCTCGGCCGGATAGGCGGGATGCTCGATCACGACGGCTCCAGCAGTTCGCTCAGGTCCTTGACCACCAGGTGGGCGCCGTGCTCGCGCAGCTCGGCCGCCTGGCCCACCCGGTCGACGCCGACCACCGGGTGGAACCCGCCCGCGCGCCCCGCGGCCACGCCCGCCTGCGCGTCCTCGAACACCGCGGCAGCGCCCGGCTCGACGCCGAGGTCGTGGGCGGCGGCCAGGTAGGTGTCGGGCGCCGGTTTGCCCGCCAGGCCGCGCTGCTTGGTCACGATGCCGTCGATCACCACGTGGAACAGGTCGTCGATGCCGGCCGCGGCCAGCACCTGGTGGGTGTTGGCGCTGGCGGAGACCACGGCAGTCTTCAGCCCTGCGGCGGTCGCCGCCCGCACGTAGGCCACCGAGCCGTCGAAGACCTTGACGCCCAGCTCCGCGATCTTGTCCTGGACGAGCGCGTTCTTCCTGTCGCTCAACCGCCTGATCGTGGCCTCGTCCACCACGATCCCGCGCGAGGCCAGGAAGGAGCGGGTGCCGTCCTCGCGCGGCTTGCCGTCCACGTAGTCGTCGTAGTCGCGATGGATGTCGAACGGCTCCCGGTCGGCTCCCAGGAACTCGTCGAACATCTGCTTCCATGCCGCGGCGTGCACCGAGGCGGTGTCGGTGAGCACGCCGTCCATGTCGAAGAGGCACGCGCGCGTGCCGTCGGGAAGTCCCAGCTTCACATCTGCGTCCTACCCTTCAGCTTGCGCCATCCACCTGCCCGGTTGTTGGCGATGATCTGCTGGAACATCGCCTTCAGCGCCCTGGCGTTGATCGTCTCGCCCTCCTTGAAGGCGACCGTACGGGCGGTCTTGTTGCCGTGCCCGGCCGTGATGATGCCCTCCGGGTCGGACACGATCGCGCCGTCGTACACGAAGACGTTGACGTGGTCCTTGGCGGCCAGCAGGGCGCAGATGTTGCCGTCGAGCACGAAGTACGGCTGGCGGGTGCGCTTGACGGTCTCCTCAACCTCCGGGTCGGCGGCGTGGACCAGATCGCGTACCTCCTGGCAGATGGCCTGCTGCCAGTCGGGCAACGCGTCGATGTAGGCGTCGACGCGCGGGTCGCGGGTGTAGCTCATGGTGTCCTCCATCCCCTTCTCATCAGGGACGTAGAACCCCGCGACCGGATTTCGACGTCGTCAGGGAAGTTTTTCCCAGCGTCCTGAGAAGAGCTCGTCGGTGGGCGGTTCCCCCGGCAGCTTCGAGGCCCCCTGGGCCCGCAGCCCGTCCAGCGCGATCGCGACGATCCGACGGTGCGCCCTCTCGGCCGCGCTGAACAGCTTCTCCCTGCCGCGCAGCTGCTTCAGCATCGGCGAGCTGCCCAGCTGCTCGATCAGCAGAGCCAGGTCGATCCGCGTGACGTCCGGCCGCAGCACGCCTGCCGCGTGCGCCCGCTCCACCAGCGCCGCGGCCACCTCATCGGCGCGCCGCGCCTTGGCCGCCATCTCCTCGGTCACCTCGATGGATCCGGCGATCGGCCCGAGCTGCCCCTGCCCGAACTCCACGCACTCGACCACGAACCCCGCCAGCCCGCGCCACGGGTCGGCGTCGTCCAGTCCCCGTTCGGCGGCCTGGATCGAGTGCTCCATGCTCAGCACGCACAGCCGCTGGAAGAGCTCCTGCTTGGTCCGGTACCGCCGGTAGAGGCTGCCGATCCCCACCCCCGCGCGGGCGGCGATGGCGGCCACCGAGGCATGCGCTCCGTCCTCGGCCAGCACCTCGCGGGCGGCCTCCAGGAGAGCGCGATCGTTGCGTTCCGCCTCGACCCTGCGCGGGCCACGGCGCGTGGGCGTGCTCACCCCGCTCATCGTATCCGGAGCATTCCGCTCCGATTGTCGGCTCTAGACTGGCGGAGTGATCGAGTTGGGCTCGCGAGAGCGTCCACAGCCGCCTCCGCCGCTGGTCGTGTGGGAGAGCCTGACCGAGCCGCGCCGCCCCGGCGCACGACAGTGGCTGGAGCTACGCCGCGACGAGATCGAGCCCCGCATCCTCCGAGCCGTGCGGCCGGACCTCGTCGTCTGGTCCTCCCTGTGGCCGGACAGACCCGACGACGAGATCCACTTCGACATCCGCCCGGCCCACGGCGGCTCCGCGCTGCGCTGGACCCTGCTGACCCCCGGCGAGATCCCCGACTCCGCCGTCCTCGGCCACCTCCGCCACCGCCTCAACTTCCTCATCAACGCGCAACTCCGCTTCTCCTACGGCCAGTGACCCCTCGCCGTGCGGGCTCAGGTGCGGGCGGCGTCCAGGGAAGCGGCCACCGCGGCGGCGCGGGCCGCGGCGGCGGTGATGACAGGATCGTCGTTGGCGTGCCCGGCGCACCTGGTGGCGACCTGGTGGACGCGTTCGCACAGGACCGTCCAGGCCGCCTCCCGCCACGGCACCACGTTGCCCAGGGGGTAGTACATCTCGAAGGCCGGGCCTGCCGTACGGCCCTGGTGTGAGGGACCGGCCGGGCGGCGGGTGAGGGCCGTGCCGAGCGGGCGCAGAACCCCCGCCATCATGCTGATCGCGCCGCCCACCAGGGCTTCGAGCTCGGCGATGTCACGGAGTTCTTTCCCGCGCTGCGCTGACCATGGCCAGCTCGGTGCGGTTGGCCACGCCGAGCTTGGCGTAGACGTGCGCCAGGTGGGTCTTGACGGTGCTGCGGCTCATGAACAGGCGCTTGCCGATCTCCGGGTTCGACAGGCCCTCGACCGCCAGCTGGACGACCTGCCGCTCCGCGGGGGTGAGGCTGTCCCAGCCGCTCGCGGGGCGGCCGCGGGTCCCGCGCGAGCGGCGGGCGTACTCGATGGCCGCCTCCAGATCCAGCTCGCGGCCCTGCGGGTCGGCCTTGCCGTACCTCTCGAAAGCCCGGGGATAGGCGAGATCCTCGCGCAGGCGGTCGCAGGCGCCGCGCAGGCGGGCGGCCACCGCGTCCGATCCGCGCGCGCCGTAGGCGAGAGCCAGGGCGTCGAGACTGTCGAGGCAGGCAGGTCGCAGCCCGTGGCGGGCGCGCAGGTCGAGGGCCTCGTGGTGGAGTTCGAGGGCGCGCTCGGGCTCGGCGAGCCGGGCCTGCTGCGCCAGCCCGTCGGCGATCAACCGCGGCAGGCCGAGCGCGCGGGCCCGCTCGAGCCCCGTCGCGCAGGTGCGGCGCGCCGCCTCCAGGTCGCCGGTGGCCTGCTGGGCGGCCGCGAGCAGGATCTGCGTCTCGGGCGTGAGATCGGCGTCGGTACGGCCGGCCCCCAGCCAGTCCGCTTCCCTGCGAAACCACTCGACGGCCGCCTCGGCCCGCCCGCCGTACAGGTGGGCCAGTCCCGCGGCCTTGGCCAGCCAGGGGACGAAGGGCGCGTGATCCGCCTCCTCGACCAGCCTGATGACCGGGTCGAGCGCCTCGAGCGCCGCGCCGGGACGACCGCGCAGCACAAGCACGACGGCCAGGATGCCGCGGGCCGAGCCGTTCCTGTGATAGTCGGGCAGCGGCCTGGCCTCGTCCACGCCCTGCCTGGCCAGCTCCTCGGCGCCGGGCAGGTCGCCGATGTAGGCGGCGCTGAGCGCGGCGAACCCGAACGCGGTGGCGGCCACACCGCGGTCGTGCCGCCGCGAGAGTTCGGCGGCGGCCGGTCCGAGCAGCGCCATGGCCTGCTCATGCTCGTCGCGTAGATGGCTGACGAGGCCGAGCAGCACGTCGGAGTGCTCGGCCATGAGCGGGTCGGCGCGCGTTTCGAGGGCGGCGGCCCTGACGGCCTCCAGGTCGGTGGCCAGCAGCCCGATCGCGCTCAGCTGCCCTGCCAGTGCCGCGGTACGGACGTCGCCGTGCACGCGGGCCATCTCCGCGGCGACCCGAGCCGCGTCGAAGTCGGGACCCAGCGGGTGGGTGGTGTCGGCGACCAGAGCCAGCCCGGTCAGCACCCGGGCCTGCAGCGCGCTGTGCTCGCCCGCGCCCCGCTCGGCCGCCAGCCGCAGCAGGCCAAGGCCCTCGGCCCTGCGGCCCTCCAGGTGCCACAACCAGGCCAGCGCGGCGGCCAGGCTCCGTGCCTGGCTGGTGTCCTCCAGCGTGAGCCCCCATTCCAGCGCCGCGCGCAGGTTGGGGTAGTCGGCGTGGACCAGGGCCCGCCAGGCGTCCTTGTCGGTGTCGAGCAGCGGCGCGGCCTCCTCGGCCAGCGCCAGGTAGGCGGCCAGGTGCAGGCGGCGGGTCCGCTCCAGCTCCCGCGCGGCGGCCAGGCGGTCCAGGGCGTAGTGGCGGACGGTCTCCAGCATCCGGTACCGGGTCACGCCCTCGCCGGTGTCGGCCACCAGCATCGAGGTGTCCACCAGGCGGCGCAGGCCGTACAGCACCTCCGGGCCGCAGACGCGCTGGGCGGCGGCGAGCGTGAAGCCGTGCTGGAAGACCCCCAGCCGCCGGAACAGCCCCCGCTCCCCCTCGCCCAGCAGGTCGTGGCTCCAGGTCATCGACGCCTCGAGCGTGCGGTGGCGCGGCGGCGCGCCGCGCGTGCCGGTGAACAGCACCGCGAAGCGGTCCTCCAGCTCGGCGGCGATCTCCCGGGGTGACAGCGTGCCCGTCCAGGCGGCGGCCAGCTCGAGCGCGAGCGGGATGCCGTCGAGCCGCCTGCACAGGTCCCGCACGGCCTCGTCGGGTCCCTGCACGGCGCTGCGGTCGTTGAACAGGGTGATCGCGTCGTGGGTGTCCAGCGGCGGCACCCGCCACACCAGTTCGCCCGGCACCCCGAGCGGCTCGCGGGAGGTCGCCAGCACCGTGACGTGCGGGCAGCCGCGCAGCAGCTCCGACACCACGCCCGCGACGGACTCCAGCAGGTGCTCGCAGTTGTCCAGCACGATCAGCAGCTCACGGTCGCGCAGCTGCCTGGCCAGCGACGCCTCGGAGGTGAGCAGCACCGCCACCGTGTCGGCAACTCGCGCCGCGACCACGTCCGGATCCGACTCGGGCGACAGCTCCACCCACCACGCGCCGTCGCGCCGGCTTCCCGCCGTCCTGCGCGCGGCCTGTACGGCCAGCCGCGTCTTGCCGCAGCCGCCGGGACCGGTCAGCGTCACCAGGCGCGCCCCGGCCAACGCCGCCATGATGGAGTGCAGCTCGGCGCGTCGGCCGACGAACGACGTCAACTCGGGCGGCATGTCCCCCATATCGGCCACCTGGCCGATGTTAGCCCCTGCCCCGCGGCCGAGACTGAACTGCGAGAACACACCCCCGCAGGAGGACACCATGTCGAACCGCACCGTAGTCGCCAACATCTCCCTGTCACTGGACGGCCGCGTCAACGGCCCCGCAGGCGACTACGACATGAGCTGGATCGTGCCGCACGCCGTCAGCGACGTGGCCCGCGACCACATGATCCGCGTCACGGGCAGCGCCACCACCGCGCTGCTCGGGAGGAAGAACTACCAGGGCTTCGGCGGGTACTGGCCGTCGGTGGCCCAGGACGAGAGCGCCGACCCGCGCGACAGGGCCTTCTCCCGGTGGCTGGACGAGGTGGAGAAGGTCGTCTTCTCCAGCACGCTCAAGGAGGCCGAGTGGCGCAACGCCCGCGTCGCCGCCGCCGACCCCGCCGAGGTGGTCAGGGAGCTGCGCGGCCAGGATGGCGGCGACATCATCGTGCTGGCCAGCGTCAGCGTCATCAAGAGCCTGCTGGAGGCGGGCGAGCTCGACCGGCTCAGCATCACGCTCTGCCCCGAGCTGGTCGGCGGCGGAGCCCGGCTGTTCGAGGACGGGCTGCCGTCGTCGAGCTGGCGGCTGGCCGACTCGACCTCCGGCGAGGGCGGCCCGCTGTGCCTGCTGTACGACCGGGTCAGCGGGTGAACCAGTCGCGGGCCAGGGCGGCGACCTGCTCGAGGGCGCCGGGTTCCGCGAAGAGGTGGGTGGCGCCCGGGACGATCTCCAGCCGGCTCTCGCACCGCAGCAGGCGCTGGGCCTCCCCGTTCAGCTCGAGGACCTGCTTGTCGTGACCGCCGACGATGAGCAGGGTGGGCGCCATCACGTAGGGCAGGCGCTCGCCGGCCAGGTCCGGGCGCCCGCCGCGGGAGACGACGGCAGCGATGTCACTGCCGGGCTCCGCGGCGGCCCAGAGCGCCGCCGCGGCGCCCGTGCTCGCGCCGAAGTAGCCGATCCGGGCCGACGGCGACCGCTCGCGCAGCCACGCCGTCGCCTGGCCGAGCCGCTCGCCGAGCAGGCCGATGTCGAACACGTTGCGCCGGTCGTCCTCCTCGGCGGGGGTCAGCAGGTCGAACAGCAGCGTCCCCAGCCCGGCGGTGTGCAGTTCCCCCGCCACGTAGCGATTGCGCGGGCTGTGCCGTCCGCTTCCGCTGCCGTGCGCGAACACGACGACCGCCTCGCCGCCCTTCGGATCGACGAGGGTCCCCGGCAGCCACACGTCTCCGGCCTGCACCTCGACCTCGTGCTCCACATCCCACCCCTGCCCGCGACGGGGGATCGACTAACCGCGCCCGCTAGTCCTGGGCGGCGCGGCGGAGGAGGCGTTCGAGGCTGTTGAGGGCCTGGTCGGCGTCGGTGTCGGCGCGGCGGGAGATGGCGATGTCGACCAGCGGCGCGGGCGGCAGGCCGGACGGCTCGGGGTCGATGAGCGTTCCGCGCGGGATGTTGTCCACCAGGAGCGCGCCGAGGCCGATCCCGGCCGTGACGGCCGCCAGGACCGCGTAGACGCTGGTGCTCTGGAAGGCGATCCGCCACGCTCGCCCGTGCCGGCCGAGCGCGTCGAGCAGCGGCTGCCGCCATTGGCACGGCTGGGAGAACACCACCAGCGGCAGCGGATCGGCGGCCAGGTCGACGCCGGGAGCGCACGCCCAGGCCAGCGGCACCCGGCGCTGCCAGCGCAGCGAGGCCTCCGGCATGGACGCGGGATCGCCGAACACCAGGTCCAGCCGCCCGCGATCGGCGAGCCGCCGCAGCGACGCCGCCGAGCTGACGATCACCTCGAGCTCGACCCGCGGGTGCAGCGCCGCGAAGTCGGCCAGCGCCGCGGGGAACGTGGTGATCGCCAGATCCTCCAGCAGCCCGATCGTGCGCCGCCCCGACGGCTCGGCGCCGGGTCCTGCGATGGAGGTGCGGGCCTCGTCGTGCAGGGCCAGCATGCGCTCGGCGTAGGCCAGCAGCGTCTCGCCCGCCGGGGTCAGCCGGGCGCCCTGCGTGTCGCGCAGCAGGATGCGCTCGCCCGCGGCCCGCTCCAGTCGCTGGATGCGCTGGCTGACCGCGGGCTGGCTGAGGTTCAGCACGACCGCGGCCCGGGTGATGCTGCCGGCCCGGACGGTCGCCGCGAACGACCTCAGGTCGGCGATCTGGAAGTCCATAAGCATTGATTATGCAGCACACGCGAATATCGCCATTCTCAATGATCAAGCCTGTGCCTAGGCTGGCCGCATGACCGGCTACCACCACGTCGACGTCTTCGCCGACCGGCCCTACACCGGCAACAGCCTGGCCGTTTTCGTCGACCCGCCACCCCTGGACGACGATCGGCTGGCCGCGATCACCAGGGAGCTGCGACACTTCGAAACGATCTACGTGACCTCCGGCGACCCGGTGCGGGCGCGCGTCTTCGACCTTTTCGAGGAGCTCGACTTCGCGGGCCATCCGGTCCTGGGCGCGGCCGCGGTACTGCACGAGCTCGCCCACGAGTCCGGCGAGCGCGCATGGACCTTCGCTCTGCGCGCCGGGACCGTCCGGGTGACCACCCGCTCCTCGTCCGAGGGCAGGGTGTCCGCGCTGATGGACCAGGGGACGCCCGAGGTGATCGCTTCGAAGGCCGACCCGGGCGAGATCGCCGCCGCGCTCGGCCTGCGGCACCTCGACGACTCGCTTCCCCTGGAGATCATCTCGACCGGGCTGCGCTACCTGATCGTGCCCGTCCGCGACCTCTCCCGCGCCCGCATCGTCCATCCCGACTTCGCCGGTCTCCTCGCCTCGTGCGGCGCGCAGTACGCCTACCTGCTCGACGCCTCGGCCCCGGAGGGCAGGCACTGGAACAACGACGGCGTCGTCGAGGACGTGGCCACCGGCAGCGCCGCCGGCTGCGTGGCCGCCTACCTGCTGCGCCACGGCCTGGCGGCCGACGGCCAGGAGGTGGCGCTGGCGCAGGGCCGCTTCACCGGCCGCCCGAGCCGCATCGCCATCACCGCCTACGGCACGCCGGAGCGCGTCGAGCGGGTCACCGTGGGCGGGAACGTGTCGTTCGTCGGCACCGCGACCCTGCGGGAGCTGCCGTGAAGATCTACGGTCCCGAGGCCATCAGGCGGGCGGTCTCCCTGCCCGACCTCATCGAGCCGGTATCCCGGTCCCTGGCCGACTTCAGCCGCGGGCTCGGGCAGGCGCCGCAGATGGTGTTCGCCCCGGCCGGCGAGCAGGGCGACGTGCACGTCAAGGCCGCCTGGCTGCCCGGACGCCGGTACTTCACGGTCAAGGTCGGCACCTGGTTCGCCGCCGGCGACCCGCCGAGCGGCGGCTACATCGCCGTGCACGACGCCGCGACCGGCACGCCGTACGCGCTGCTGTTCGACGATCACCTGCTGACCGACCTGCGCACGGCCGCGGCCGGTGCGGTGGCGACCCGCCTGCTGGCCAGGCCGGACGCGGCGACGCTGGCCGTACTGGGCACGGGCGTGCAGGCCCGCCTGCAGGCGCTGGCCGCCCGCGCGGTGCGTCCGATCGAGTCGGTGGTCGTCTGGGGTCGCTCGCCGCGCGCCGCGCGCGAGCTGCGCGAGGCGCTGCTGGGCGAGTTCCCCGCGGTGTCCGTCGCGCACGACCCCGAGCGGGCGGTACGGCAGGCGGACGTGATCGTGACCGCCACCTCGGCGCGGAGTCCCATCCTGCGTGGCGCCTGGTTGCGTCCCGGCCAGCACGTCACGGCCGTGGGCGCCGACGAGCCGACCAAGGCGGAGCTGGACCCCGCCTGCTTCCACCGGGCGGACGTGATCGCGGTCGACAGCCGCCTCAACACACCCGCCATCGCAGGCGACCTGAACGCGTCCGGAGCCGAGCCGACGGCCGAGCTCGGCGATCTCATCCTGGGCCGCCAGCGTGGGCGCGCGAACGAGCGCCAGATCACCGTGGCCAAACTCATCGGCCTCGGCGTCCAGGACCTGGCCGCCGCGGAAACCGTCCTACCCCTCCTCGAAGAAGCCCCCTCGTGATCTGCGACGCCGTCGTCCAGGCGCGCCTCGCCTAGATGATTGATTCCAAGGGGTGGGTTTGCTGATCGTCTGCAGACATGGGCGAGGGTGCCCAAGATCAATGTGTGACGAAAGACCTGAACACCGGCCGACTACTACTACGACCGCGACTTCGAAACCGCCCTGGCCGAACGCGATCTCGCGCTGCTCCGCAAAACCCGCAAAGGCGAACCCCAAACGCCGGAACACCCCTGTTCAAACCGTTACGCCAGACCATCGAGTCGATCAACCAGACCCTCAAGGGCCAACTCAACCTGCCACGGCGCCCACACCGCAACGGGCGTCATCGCCCGGATGATCGTCCCAATCCTGGCGCTGACCGCAGTGATCTGGCACAACGACCACACCAACCAGCCAGTGAAACGATCCCTGATCGCCCACGACCACTGACCAAGCTCACACCTTGGAATCAATCATCTAGACGACGGCCTCATGACGACCATAGAGCTACGGCGTCGGCGGGTGACCATTCAGCCCGGAACGGGCTCTGCGCAGCGGAAATGGGACTAGACGTCTAAATGACCGGGAACCGGGTCGCACGGTTCAGAGCCGCGGCAACCGAGTGGGGCCGCGTTTCACCGGGGTCCCGACCCGTCAGGGTAGGGCCGGGGCGGTCGGTGGGGAGTTGGTCCAGCCGACCTCGATCAGCGTCTTGTGGCTCTTGGGCAAGAACGGCTTGCCGTTGAGTGTGACCGTCTGGCCTTCTGCCAGCAGGACCATCCTGCCTGTGTCGACGATCAGCCTCATCGTGGTCGAGGTCTCGTCCTTGTTCCCGTTCTCGCGGATCAGTACGGCGACGCCGGACCTGCCCAGCGTGTCCGTCGCGTTGCCTTCGGCGCGTACGCCCGGCATCGTCAGCAGCGCCTGGTAGGCCGCCGCGCGGACCTCCTTCGGAGCGGGAAGGGTGTGCAGGATCTGGGGCAGGGTCGAGGTGAGCCATCTGCCGATTGCCTGCTCCGGAATCCGGCTGACCTGGCCGGCCTTGGTGAGCCAGTCCTTGAGCCGATTCGGGTCGGCGGGCAGGCGCTGCACCTCGTCATACGTCAGAAGCTGCCCCGCGAGCTGGAACGAGGTCTGGTTCCGTGCCTGGCCCACGTGCCCCTGGGAGGGCTGGGTGGACAACTTCACGGTCTTGCCGTCGATCGATTCGCTCCATTTGGCGGGGGAGCCGTCGCGCTGCCACGCCTTCTTGTCCGCCGCGCTCTGGGGCAGCGTCGCGAGCTCCCGGTACCCGAACCACGCCCGGCCGTCGGGCGCGGTCCACGTCTCGTCGATCCGCTGCTCGACCAGCGAGTAGGGGTCCGACTTGGTGCCGAACCGCCACTGGTGGGTGCTCGTCGTCAGCGCCCTGGTGTGCCAGTAGGCGCCCTCGGGGGGAGCCGCCACGGCCGCCGTCGGCGTGCCCAGGAAAGCGGCAAGGCCCACGCTGAGGGCGATCAGCGGCCGCCGGGCCGGTGCGGTGGCGAACTTCATCTGTTTCCAAGTCACGCCTGTCCATACGCCTGGGCCTGCTGAACGGTTGCCTGCGAAATGTTCTGCGCGGGCAGGCAACGATCGTGAAGGCCGAGGCGTATTAGGAGGCGTGAAATCGGACAGACTGCCGTGAGCAGCGTGGAACATGACTTCGGCGCTTTCGTGGCCGCACGCGCCACGAGCCTGCTGCGGGTCGCCTATCTCGCCTGCGGCGACGAGACGGAGGCCGAGGACCTGCTCCAGACGGCGCTGGAGCGTACCTACAGGAACTGGGATCGGGTCCGCGTCGAGAGTGTCGAGCCCTACGTGCGCCGCGTCATCGTCAACGCCGCCATCAGCCGTGCCCGCCGCCGGGCGATCCTCAGCATCATCCCGATGCACAGCCCGCCGGAAACGGCGGCCCGTGCGACCGACGCCGACATGCGTCATGTGCTCATGGAGGCGCTGCGTGCCCTGCCGCCCAGGCAGCGCGCGGTGATCGTCCTGAGGTACTGGGAGGACCTCAGCGAGACGCAGACCGCCGAGGTGCTCAGATGCTCGGTTGGCACGGTCAAGAGTCAGGCCTCGAGGGCGATAGCCAAGCTCCGTTCGGCGCTCGGCCGGGAAACTCTGGAAGAAGTGATCAGGAATGCCCACGCTTGAGGACGAGATCCGCCGGCTCATGAAGGAAGAGACCGCGCGCCTGCATGCCGCGCCCGATCTGGTGGAACGGGTGATGCGCTCCTCCCGGAACAAGAGGAGGAGAGCCTGGACGGCGGCGGTGGCCGCGTCCGTGGCCGTCGTCGCCGCGCCCGTCACGTACCTGACCGTCGGCTCGGTGGCCACGACCGGTGAGCAGGTCACGGTCACCGCGGCGCCGGAGCCGCCCCCCATCGACGACACCCCGCCCCTGCCCTCTGACCCGCCGGACCTCGGGGACCTTGGCGACGGGAGGGAGTTCGGCCATGTCAGGGTGGGATACCTGCCGGAGCGGCTGCGGTGGTCCCGGTGGTCGGTGAACTTCGGCGACAGGTACTCGACCTCATACGACTACAAGGGCGACAAGAAGGGCTTCTACTGCGTCCAAATCTTCATCTACGAGGAGGCGGCCGCCGTCCAGGAGGTCGACGACCGGATCCAGGCGTACCGCGAGGAGAAGGACGGCGAGGAGGCGACCATCGGCGACCGTACCGGCTACCTGGTCGTGCAGAACGTCGGGGAGGACGGGATGAAGGGCACGCCGACGCTCTTCCTCAGAATGGGCGAAAAGCAGTGGGCCGAGATCACGTTCAGCCCCACGTACGCCAAGGAGTTCTCCGGCGCCGAGGCCGTCACCGCCGAGCTGAAGAAGATCGCGGAAGGGCTCACTTCCACGAGTCGGAACGGCTGAGCCGGGGGCGCGGCGGTCGTGCCGTCGCACGATCAGGTGTGCGTGGGCCGTGGTTACGGTGACGTGCATGCGAGTTTTCATCTCGATCGACATGGAGGGCGTGGCGGGTGTCGCGCCCCTGGATCAGGCCGTGCGCGGCGGCACCGGGCAGGCCACTGCCCTCCGCCGCGGCATCACTCTCATGCTGAACGGCCTGGACGCCTAGCGCCCTACAGTGGCCGGCCGTGGGGTGCCACCACTCGTGCTTGGCCGGGTGCAGGTCCGCGACCCGTCGCAGGAAGGCGGCCTCGCGCACCGGGTGCGCCGTGCCTTCGAGGACCAGGTCGACGTCGGGACGATCCCCACGCAGCTCACAGAGGGGTGAGCGCGCAGGGGAGGCCCGAGCTTTCCTTCCCCCTCCCGGTGGAGTTCATGGTGGTGCGCCTGGCGGTGGAGGAGCGTTTCCCCGCCGTCGAGTACTGTTCCGGCTGGCGTGTGAGTACCTGATCTCGGCGAAGGTGATCCGGCCGGGCCCGGTGGTACTGGTGGAGCGCGTTGCTCACGCCCGTGAGCAAGCGCAGCGGGAACCTACGACCGGCTGGCGCACGAACTCACGCCGCAGCGGTGCGCGGAGCTGGACGGGCTGCTGGTCACCGATGTCTCGCTGAAGATGTCGCGGTTGCGGTGGCTTGCCACCGGGCCGGTGGAAGCGTCCGCAGCGGCGGTAAAGGCCGAGGTCGACAAGCTCGGGTTCCTGCGCAACCTAGGTGCCGACCGTTTGGACATGTCGGTGCTGCCTGCCGAGCGGCGTCGGTTTCTGGCGACGATGGGCCGGCGGATGACCAGCCAGGCGCTGGAGCGGCGGGAGCCGCAGAGGCGTCATCTGATCCTGCTCACGGTGCTGGCGCAGTCAGCCGCCGATGTGCTCGATGAGGTCGTCGGGTTGTTCGATCAGGCGATCTCGGCGAAATTCAGTGCCGCCGAGAAGCGGATGAAGGACGAGCTGGCCGAACGCGGCCGTTCCGGTGAGGACCGGCAAGCCTTTGGCATTCATCTGTGGCCGTTTCGAACCGCGCGCTATGCGGCATTTGCGGATGTTGTCGGCTAGAGGCGTATCGCCGTACGGACAAGGTCGGCGACGGCTTTGGATCTGCTGTGTGGTGGCCAGGCGATGACGGTCGTGACGGCCGGTGCGTCCGGCACGGGCACGATGGCGTGATCGTCGCGTAGCTGGGCTCGGAGCGACTCGGGCATGAGCGCGCAGGCCCGTCCAAGCGTGATCAGCTGGGTCAACTGGGTATGGTCGCGAACCTGCGGGCCGGGGCCGTCGGGATAACTCCCATCCCGTCGAGGCCAGCGTGGCAGGGGCAGGTCCGTCAGGGCGTTGACCTCGGCCATCGACATGTGGGGTCGGTTGGCGAGGGGATGCCCCGCGGGCAGGACCACGACCTGCTGTTCGGTGTGCAGATCCTCGGTGTCGAATCCGGCCGTCATGTCGTAGGGCCGGTGGAGCAGAGCAACGTCGGCACGCCCGTTGCGTAGCAGACCTTCCGGTTCGCCGGGCCCGCAGAGCATCACCTCGACTGCGACAGCGGAGGGGTCGGCGGCGTAGGCGTCCAGCAGCTTCGACAACAGTTCTCTGGACGCTCCTGCCTTGGTGGCCAGCACCACACCGGGCCGGTCGGCAGCGGCGCGGCGAGTGCGGCGCTCGGCGGCTTCGACCGCTTCGAGGGCGAGCCGGGCCTCCTGCAGAAGCACCGACCCGGCCTCGGTCAAAGTGATTGCGCGAGCAGTGCGGTGCAGCAGGACGACTCCGAGCCGCCGTTCGAGCTGCTGGATGGCTCGCGATAGTGGTGGTTGCGCGATCGCGAGCCGTCGTGCCGCCCGCCCGAAGTGCAACTCCTCGGCGACGGCGACGAAGTATCGCATCTCCCGCGTCTCCACCAGGTCATGTTATCCGGCGATGACCACGACCAATACCCGTGCGGTATCGCCGCCCACCCGATCGGTCTTGGACGCTACACCCGGAATCGCAGCAGGATCTGCGACGTGAGTGAACAGACGATTGCGCTGGTGACCGGCGCGAACAAAGGAATCGGATACGAGATCGCCGCTGGCCTGGGCGCGCTCGGCTGGCGAATCGGTGTGGGCGCGCGTGATCGGCAACGCCGCGACGCCGCGGTGGAGAAGCTGCGCGCGGCCGGGACCGATGCGTTCGATGTGCCGCTCGACGTGACCGACGACGCAAGTGTGGCCGCGGCGGCCGAATTGATCGCCGACCATGCCGGAGGGCTCGATGTTCTGGTCAACAATGCCGCGATCACCGGCGGTATGCCGCAGACACCGACCACGGTCGATCCCGCGACCGTGCGAATCGTCGTGGAAACCAACGTGATCGGGGTCATCCGGGTCACCAACGCGATGCTGCCGATGCTGCGCGCCTCGGCCTCACCGCGAATCGTCAACATGTCCAGCAGCGTCGGCTCGCTCGCCCTGCAAACCACACCCGGCATCGACATGGGCCCGGTTCCCGCCGCCTACTTGGCCTCGAAGACCTTCCTCAACGCCCTCACTATCCAGTACGTCAAGGAACTGGGTGATACCAACATCTTGATCAACTCCGGCTGTCCCGGTTTCACCGCCACCGACCTCAACGGTTTTCGCGGCGTCCGTACACCGCAACAGGGTGCGGCCATCGCGATTCGCCTCGCGACCCTGCCCGACGACGGCCCGACCGGAGGATTCTTCGACGACGCCGGAACGGTGCCCTGGTGACGGGCTCACCGGTGGACACCATTCCCGTTCTCGAAGTCAGCCGCGCGTCGCGCTTCGGAGGAGAAGCACGACAATGACAAAGGCAGTCAGATACCACGAGTTCGGCGGAATCGAGGTCTTGCGGGTCGACGAGATCGACCGCCCTGTGCCCGGGGACAAGCAGGTCCTCGTGCGGGTCAAAGCGGCAGGCATCAACCCCGGTGAGGCAGCCATCCGAACCGGCGCGATGGCTGACATCTTTCCCTCGACCTTTCCGTCCGGGCAGGGCAGCGATCTCGCCGGGGTTGTCGCGGAAGTCGGCGTCGGAGTCGACCGATTCTCGGTCGGCGACGAGGTGATCGGGTTCTCCGAGAAGCGAGCCGCCCAGGCCGAGTTGGTCCTGGTCGACGTCGACAACCTCACACCCAAACCGCGCAACGTCTCATGGCAGGTGGCGGGCGGCCTGTTCGTCGCCGGCGTGACGGCATGGGGGGCAGTACATGCCGTGCAACTCGACAAGGCGGAGACCGTTGTCGTCTCCGCCGCAGCCGGAGGAGTCGGCTCGCTCGCTGTTCAGCTCGCGCGCCGTGCCGGAGCCACGGTCATCGGCCTGGCGAGCCAGTACAACCACGAGTGGCTGCAAAGCCACGGTGTGATCCCGGTCGTATACGGTGACGGCGTCATCGACCGGATCAAGGCCGCCGCACCGGGCGGCATCGATGCCTTTATCGACACCCACGGCGGTGGGTACGTCGAACTGGCCCTTGCTCTTGGCGCCGCGGTCGAGCGGATCGACACCATCGCCGATTTCGCCGCGGCCGCGAAGTACGGAGTAATGACCGAACCCGGAACCAACGCCAGGCCGGGCGCCGAGGTACTCGCCGAACTGGCCGCCCTGATCGCCGAGGGACACCTCGAAGTCCCGATCGCCAACGTCTACCCGTTGACACACGTCCGCCAAGCCTACACCGAACTCGAACGCCGACACACCCACGGCAAAATCGTGCTCGAGCCCTAACCCGCACCAAGACCGGGAAGAACGCGGGCAAGCACCCCTCGGTCGCCTCGCTCTACCGCGCACTCGCAGAAGCCGAGCAAACCACCGACGACAACCAGCCGATCCGGCCCACCCCCGCCCGGATCCGCCGCCCCGCCGACCCAATGACGCCCGAGGAAGCCGACCTCCGCCAACGCCTCCAGGCCCAAGCCCTAGACCGTCACGACGGCCAGTAGCTCACCAAGCCTCTCCTTGACCAGGGGTTACGCCATATCCATTGCTTTTTCGGCGATTACTACCGGAACCCCGAGTAGCCCGACATGGGGCAGGGGCTCAGGGCTTGCCCAGGGTTGGCGTGCCGGGGTCGCGCAGCAGTAGAACGTCCTGGCTCCCCTTGATCGTGATCTCCGTCTGTTCGGAGAGTTCGTGGTCTGGGAGGGTCTGCGGTGCGCGCGGAGTGGGAGCCCGATGAGCTGATCGGCTCATGGACGCTGGTCGAGGGCGACTGGAAGCTGATCAAGAACAAGTCGGGGGCGACGCGGCTGGGGTTCGCGTTGATGGCGAAGACCGGCGCGCCCTGACGCCGCTGTTCTGGGCACACGTCAACCCTTACGGCCGGTTCCACCTCGACATGGACAGCCGCCTCGATCTCGGGACCGCCGTGTAGGAAGGAAGGCTGCAGTGGGTCGCGTTCCCCTGCCGCGATCGCACGGGGTCGTCGGCGGTGCGTATCAGGATTGCGCGGGTTCCTCGTGTGGCGCGTTGAGGGCGGCGGTGAAGAGGTTGGCGAGTTTGAACGGTGTCTGGTCGCCGAGGAAGAGGTCGACGGTCTCGTTCGCATCGGCGTATGCGGCGTCGCTGCGCGGGAAGAGACCCTGTTCGTAGGTGGTGAGTGCCGCTTCGATGTCGCCGGGGTTGGCGGCGATCGCCTTGGCGAGTTCGGCGCCGTCGAGCATCGCCAGGTTCGCGCCCTCGCCGGACGGCGGCATCAGGTGTGCGGCGTCGCCGAGGAGTGTCACGCCGGGGGTGCGGTCCCATCGGTGCCCGTCGGGGAGGGTGTAGATCGGGCGCGGGACCGGTGCGGTGTCGCTGTCGGTGATCAGAGCGGTGAGCTCCGGCGCCCATCCCTGGAGCTCGGCCGCGACCTGGGCGGTCGCGGCGGCGGCGGTGAAGTCGATGCCGTCCACCCACTCCTCAGGGCAGTGCAGCTCGAAGTACGTGTGCAGGATGTTGCCCGCCTCGCGGTGCGCGATGATCCCCTTTCCGGGAGACAGGGCGTACATCGCGCCGCCGCCGACCGCCTTGGCCACCGCGGGGTGCCGCTCGTCGGCGTCGTACAGGAAGGTCTCGATGGAGGAGGTGCCGGTGTAGCGGGGCTTGGCATCGGACAGCAGCGGCCTGATCCTCGACCAGGCGCCGTCGGCGCCGACCAGGAGGCCGGTGGTCACGGCCGGCCCCTCGGCGAAGGTCACCTCATGCAGGCCGTCGCCCAGGGACCGGGCATCGGTGACCTTGCGTCCCCACTGGATAGTCTCGGCAGGCAAGGAGTCGAGCAGAATCCGGCGCAGGTCGCCGCGGAGCACCTCTGGACGCCCGTGCGTGCCGTCGTCGGGCATTTCGGCCAGCACCGTTCCGCGGGAGTCGAGCACGCGTGATGCCGCGCCACCCTCATGGATGATCGCGCGGAACTCCTCCATCAGGCCGGCCGCCTCGAGCGCGAGCTGCCCGTTGTAGTCGTGGATGTCGAGCTGGCCGCCCTGCGTGCGGGCCTCCGCAGAGGAATCGGCCTCATAGACCACCGCGGGGATGCCGTTGACATGCAGAACGCGGGCGAGGGTGAGGCCACCAAGGCCCGCACCGATGATCGTGACTGGTGTCGTCATCATGTTCCTCTCAAACTCGGTTGGAGCGCTGCTCCAATATATCCATTTTGGAGCAGCGCTCCAAACGGTGGCATGATGGAGCTCATGGCGACCAGGACGAAACGAGGGGAACGGCGCGCGGACGCGCTGTCGAGGGAGCGGATCGTCGAGGCGGCCATCGAGATCCTCGACGCCGGCGGTGAGAGCGCCCTGACCATCCGCGCGCTCACGGCCCGCCTGGCGACAGGGACCGGGGCGATCTATCACCACGTCGCCAACATGAACGAACTGCTCGCGGCGGCCACCGACGACGCCATCGCCAGTGCCATGACCGACGTGGTCAGCGTCGCCGACCCGCGGGAGGCGATCCGGGCCACCGCCCTCGCAGTGTTCGACGCGACCGACTCCCACCCCTGGGCGGGCTCCCAGCTCTCGCGCGAGCCGTGGCAGCCCGCGTTCCTGCAGATCGCCGAAAGCCTCGGCAGGCACCTCCAGGCGCTTGGTGTCCCCCAGCGAGCACAGTTCGACTGCGGATCCGCGCTCGGGAACTACATCCTCGGCGTCGCCGGACAGAACGCCGCCCGCGCCCGCCTCCACCCGCACGACCGGTCGGCCGTACTCGAAGACATCGCGGCACGGTGGGCGCAACTCGACCCCGACAAGTACCCGATCATGCGCCAGGTGGCGACACAACTGCCCGAGCACGACGACCGCACGCAGTTCCTGGTCGGCATCGACCTCATTCTGGCCGGCATCACAACCGTCCTCTAAACAGCGTCCGAGGACCACCCCGCACCCCCGCCCGGCGACCATCGGGCCTTCGGAGGAAACCAGCGGAACCACCGCGACCGTGACCACTCTGGTGTTCCGTTTTGGGGATCCCTCAACGGAACATCACCCGGGCCGGATGGACACCCAGGTCGGGGTGTTCCGTATAGGTGTTCCGCGAACCGTTCCGGTGAAGGCCCCCTATCCGGAACACTTGAACGGGCCCCGGGTCGGCTACGCGCGCTGCTCCACCGACGACCGCGCCGGCCTCGATCAGGCCCTCGCCGCCGTGTGGGACGGCACGGTGTTCACCGTCACCAAGTTCGACCGGTTCGCCCGCAACATGGCCGAAGCCAACGACCTGCTCACCGACCTGTCCGGCCGTGGCGTCCACTTCGGCCTCGGCGCATCCGTCTACGATTGGAGCGACCCCTTCGGCCGGCTCTTCCTGCAGACCCTCGCGATGGTCGCGGAATTCGAAGCCAACATCGGGCACCAGCGCACCCGCGAAGGCATGGCCCTGGCTAGGAAGAACGGCAAGCTCAAGGGAAAGCAGCCCAAACTCCCCGAATCCGCCCGGCGCTCCATCCGCCGCCGCTACGCCGACGGCGAGGTCTCCCTCGCCGACCTGGCCACCGAGTACAGCGTCGGACGCTCTACCATCCACCGCATCATCAGCGGCCCGGACAACCCCAGGTAGAACGCAGGATCACCACCTAGTTCCGGGCCTCCATACACGGATGGGACCGCCAAGCGCAAAGGTTCTGCCTATTGGTCCGACGAGCCGCGCCCCGGGGACTTTCGCCCTCGTTCCCCGCGGGCG
>NZ_JBITHD010000021.1:0-164551 GCF_044457685.1 Nonomuraea sp. NPDC050536 | reverse complement strand
GCACTCGAAGGATCACGCGATGGCCGTCTCCATTTCACGGCCGCCACGCTTGTGACCAGGTCAAACTCGTACACCACTCCCGTGGACGCAACCCAACACGGCACCCAAGACTCGCGATGGTCCTGGAGAAGTGATTCGGGCTCTGCACATACGCCTGACACCGGAGCGATGAGCGGGGTCGATCGTATGAGACAGTCGGGGCACTGTTATCTACACGCTTTCGAAGCGGGAGCTATGGCGGCAGAGTTTCAGCTCGGCGACTACATCCTGGTGCAGGACGGCAAGACCCTTGAAATCTTTCACCGGGGCCTGTCCGAGAGCAGCCGCTACCACGTGGCGTTTCTTGGGGTGGATGTCCAGCCGCACGGCGACGGGTTCAAGGTTCGGCTCGGCGCCAAGCGGGGCGATGACCAGGTCCTGGGCGGGGTGAGATTGAAGATGGACCAAGAGGAGTTCGCACGGTTTCGTGATTTCATCGCCTTGGCTATCGCGGCACGCGACCGGGTGAGCCCCCTGAACGAGTCCACCTCGCACTGAACCTGTCCAGGATTGATAGAGGCTTCGATCCATCCCGAGTTCGGAAGGGCCGGCCCCGCTCATGGTGCCGGAGGTGATTGCGTCCTACCTGGGCATTGCGAACGGGTACGTCTACTCGTAGATCGTTGCAGCTTCGAAAGCATGAGCAAGGTCCCACGGGTGCCAAGCTCAGGCGCGCGAAGTTCACCCGTGTCTGGGTGGCGGCGCTCAAGCGGGCCGAGCTCTCAGGCTTCCACTTCCATGACCTTCGTCACACCGGAAACGATCTCGCCACACGCTCTGGTGCGAGCCTTCGCGACCTGATGACTCGCATGGGTCACTCGACCACGAGGGCGGCGTTGATCTATCAGCACACCGCGATGGAGCGAGACCGGGCTATCGCTGACGCTCTGGGAAAGCTCGCGCAGGAGGCTCTGAAGGACCAAGATCCAGAGAGATCGGGCACGTAACGGGCACGGAAGATCGAACAGAGGGCCAGAAAGTTCAAGAACCAGGTCGGGAGGCATTCCCTGACCTGGCTTTTCGTTGTTGGGGCGGGTGACGGGAATCGAACCCGCGCTGTCAGCTTGGGAATTGTAGGGAACATGCCTTGTGGGGGCGCTGACCTGCGGCTGAGGCCGGTCGTGAGTGACCGTTGTTGACCCCTCGTTACCCTCCTTAATGGCACGCTAATGGCACAACGGAGGGCGGCTTGGCGGGATGGACGAGCGGGCGGCAGCCGAGCTCGCAGAGGAGTACCTGTCACGGTGGCGTCGTGTCGCGATCTATGACGAACTCGCGGTCATGGAGGAGAACGGTGATAAGGACTGGGCGAACGTCATAGGTGAGGACGGGAGCGGCTATAGGGTCCTGGCTTACGTGCTTCCCGAGGCTGATCGGACACTCCGGCTGGTCGTCGCAGTGAATGATCGGGCGCCCAGCGAAACAATTTCGCCGGTGACCCGCACGGCGGTCATGCGCCCCGATGGCACCTACGCGGAGTAAATGGCGAGCGGCGCACCCGCGCGCGGCTCCGCCACTGGGATTATCCCGTCCGCCGTCGACCCGCCTGAAGGGGAAGCGGGACAGGGCCTGGGGGTCAAGATGGAGTGCCCCACTGGACGAATGACCTTGACCCCCAGGAATGCTCGCCGCCGAGTCTGGCGCAGGCCTCAAGGATCTGATGGCTCGGATGGGACACGACAACGTAAGGGCCGCCATGATTTACCAGCACGCCGCACGGGGGCGGACAAGGCGATCACGGATGCGATCAACAAGCGGCTCCAGGCGCGGGACGTCGCCGACGAGATGCCCGCAGGGTGATCCGCAGAGCTACTGTCTCTAGGAGCAGTCAGGGCTGCGGCGGCTTCTTTCTGCCATCCTCGGCAGGCAGGAGCTGTGGCACGGATACTTTGACAGCGTCGATCAACTGCTGGAGCGATGGGTTCACCATAGCTTTGCCGGCCACGGTTACGGTCGGAACCGTTTCGTTCCCGTCTGCCACAGAACGGACGAATCGTGCCGCTTCCTGATCTTTCCATATGTTGATCTCGCGGTAGGCCAAGCTGGTGAAGCGCAGGCGGAAGCGGAGCCGCATGCAGAAGCGACAGCCGGGCCGCCAATAGAGAACCACACCTCCGTGATCGGCGTCCTTGAACAAACCGGCGTAGCCTCGACGAGGCAGATTGGTGATGAGCAGCCACAGCGTGTAGGCCGCAAGGAAAGAGATCGCTGCGATGGAGAGCACGGTAGAGATCGCCGACACATAAGGAACATATCTCTCAAGCCCTTGATCGCTGAACCTCGTGCTAGATGATCTACGGTGACCGCTGCGAGACCGAGAGGCGCGACGATCACTGCGTCCAACTGGATGACACCGCGCACGGACGAACATGGACACCGACGGATAGCGATGGACGGTCGCCACGGGCGAAGAGCGCGTTAGACCGCAGTAATGGCCCGCTAATGGCCCGTGAAGATCAATAACCCCAGAAAGCAATCAAGCCCGGGTCGAGAACCATCCTCTGACCTGGGCCTTTGCGTGTGGAGCGGGTGACGGGAATCGAACCCGCGCTGTCAGCTTGGGAACTCTTTCAAGATCATGGCTTCCGACCAGGGGAAATGCTGACCTGGGCATACACCTGTCGAGTGACCGTGAGTTACCGAGACGCCCCGCTGATCGCTGTGAGAACGGGCACGCAACGGGCACGAACCTATGGCCATTCGATGCGAACAAGGTAGACCTCGCGCTGCCGGTCCAGGACCACATAGGTGGCGAGACCACGTTCTCCGAACGGGTGCGTAAGCATGTTCGCCCTGGGGTTCTTGGAGTCGTACGGATCTCCACTCCAAGGAGCGGTCTCCAGCAGCGCAAACAGATCCGCGAGCGGATGCAGTGCGTGATCGGGTAGCGCGGCGATCTGCTCCTCGGCTACGGGATCGATGATGAGCTTGAACACCTAGACATCGATCCCACGAGCAGCAAGGATCTCCCGCCACGGCCTTCCCTGAGGAACGGGTTCGCCGGCCAGGGCCTGCTGGGCGCGGACGTGCATCTGACGGCGTCCCTCGGGATCCTTTGCGGTGTCACACGCGGAGATCCACCAGCGGTGCACGAAAGCGTTCAGCGCTCCAAGATCCAGGCTCACCCTGACCTCGTCGAGCACAGCCTTGAGCCCGGCATCGAAAGCCTTGCGATCTTCCGGGACGACCAGCGCGGCACGGATGGCCCGCAGGTTCTTCTCAGGCAGAGACGAGCCGACGGAGACGAAGTCCTGCGGTTGTGCGGTCATGCCCGCCCCTTCCTTGTCTTCTAGAGACTACCGAGGAAGGGCGACATCCTTCACGCACACTCCCAAGGTGCCTCCCAGGAAGCCTGATGGATCACCTGAGGTGCGAGACGCACAAGGCGAAGGCGGCCGAACTAGGATCCCTGATCGGCCGGTGCCACATGAACGTGGCCTCGTCTAATGACCGTCGGCAGGTCTGGATGGACGGCGTCTCTTGCGCCGAGGAACGTCGGACACGGCGGAACGCGAGGAGAACATGAGCCAGTATTTCCAGGTTGGCGATCAAGTCCTCTGGAACCCCTCGAACGGAGTCGCTGGCCTATTCATGCGATCGGCGGAGGCGCTTGCACCCGAGACGGGGTTGCCGACGGGACTCGGCCCCATGGAGAGCGACGAATGCGAGGTCGATCTGGCGGCCTTCGCGGTCTTCGTGAGTGCACTCATCGAGCGCTACGAGCGTTCGAACCATCCAATCCTGCATTCGCTCATGGAGGGCTTCATAGCGACGGCCCTCGTGCTCGTCGAGCGGGGCGGAGCAGAACTTCCCGTGCATGATGCGGGCGATGGCGGCTGGAGGGATGTGCAGGTGGGCAAGCATTCCGCAGGTCCGCAAGGTGATCAGGTACGTGATGTTGAGCGATGGGCGGCCCTTTCGGCGCAGCATGCTCGGGCAATGCCGCGCTGAGGTTCCTACGAGACCTGACCACATGGAAGAGCACAGGCGCGGAGTACGCTCAAAGCTCAGGTCGCCGACTGGAGTTGGACGAGGATCATCCAGTTGTCCTCGTCCTTTGTGTAGGTGGCTCGGACTCTGTATTGGCCGGGCGCGAGATCAATGATGAGTCGGTCGTCAGGTTCCAGCTCAGCACCGGGGATAGCGGAGTCGAAGAGCACGACTGCCTCCCCTACCTCCCAGTTCAGGTCTTCGTCATCGTCCCAAGCCGGCTCCGCTGCGAGGGCTCGCTTGGCTGCCGCGACCAGCTCAGCTTCGGAATAGGCGGCGGCCCAGCGCAGGAAGAGGCGTTCGGTCGGCAGATAAGTTGTCATGGCAGGTTCGTCGCCGAGAACAAGGGCCTGCTGTGCGCCTACGGTAACGAGACCGATGTAGCCGTCAATGGCACAGGCGCGGCCGTAGTCACCCCAGGTCTCTACGGGACCGTCGTTGTCGTCCACACCTGTCCAGGTGTTCAGCTCGGACTTGGGGACGGCGATCAGCGATCCTCCTGCGGTGCTGACCCAGGTATGCAGCACTGGTGCCCTCGCTTCACTGCCTGCTCGTTCGTGTGGGACAGACACGTTCGTCGGGCTGGTCATCAGGGTTCCGGGCGTTCGGACCCGTCCGCCTCAGCTCTTGATCATCCGCCCGGGTGGCTCCCAAGGTAGCAACCCGGTCTTACTTGCCATCGTCAATGGGCCTTCACCGCCATTCTGTCGTCCGTGTCACATGATGATCTGGTCCAGCGAATTCGACGACGGGCCTGGGACCCTGCGCACTCGAAAGCGCGCGATGATGACGACCAGGGCACGGCGGGCGCGCTGGTCCCGGCAGGGTGATCACGAGCTAATGGCCCGTTAATGGCCCGCGAGGATCGAACCAGTCCGGAAACAACCAAGGCCCGGGTCGGGATTCGCATCCCCACCTGGGCCTTCACTACGAGAGCGGGTGACGGGAATCGAACCCGCGCTGTCAGCTTGGGAAGCTGATGTTCTGCCATTGAACTACACCCGCGTTGCGGCCGAAGTCGCGACCACTACTGTAGCGGAAACTCCGGCCGCAGCAGCAAGTCCACCACGCGCACAAGGTAGGTTGCTCTGCGTGCTGCTATCCGATCGTGACATCCTCGCCGAGATCGACGCCGGACGGCTGGCTCTTGACCCCTTCGAGCGGGACATGATTCAGCCCTCCAGTATCGACCTCAGGCTTGACCGCTACTTCCGCGTGTTCGAGAACCACAGGTATCCGCACATCGATCCGTCGATCGAGCAGCCCGATCTGACGCGCATGGTGGAGCCCGACGGGGACGAGCCGTTCATCCTGCATCCGGGGGAGTTCGTGTTGGCCTCCACCTACGAGGTGGTGTCGTTGCCCGACGATCTGGCTTCCCGGTTGGAGGGTAAGAGCTCGCTGGGGCGGCTGGGGTTGCTGACGCATTCGACGGCGGGGTTCATCGATCCTGGGTTCTCCGGGCACGTGACGCTGGAGCTGTCCAATGTGGCGACGCTGCCCATCAAGCTGTGGCCGGGGATGAAGATCGGGCAGCTTTGCGTGTTCAGGCTGAGCTCGCCGGCCGAGCATCCCTACGGGTCTGAGAAGTACGGCTCGCGGTACCAGGGCCAGCGTGGGCCGACTCCATCGCGGTCCTTCCGCAACTTCCACCGGACGAAGGTCTGAGACGCGGAGGGCTGTAGCGCCGAGGTCCGAGACCGCAGAGCCTGCAGAACCAAGGTCCCAACCGGGTGAAGGCCGGACACGCCGACGCATGAGGCGCGTCGCCCGGCGACACATGGAGGGTCCGAGACTCGGCGCCTGATGGCACTCGAAGCTCCCGACACGCCGAGGTCTGAGGCCCGCGGGGGTCTGAGGCCTGCGGAGGCCTATGGCGCGCGGAGATGTCTGAGGCACGCCGAGGTCTGCGGCGCGTCGAGATGCCTGAGGCGTCGAGATGTCTGAGGCGCGCCGAGGCGTCTGAGGCACGCGGAGGCCCTAGGCCAGCGGAGGTCTGGGGCGCGCGGATCTCGGGCAGGCGGAGGTCTGGGGCCACGCGAAGGGTAACCCGGGCACGGCGCCCGACAACACGCGGGAGGGTCCCAGGCAGACGAAAGTCTGCGACACGCGGAGGCCTGGGAGACACGCGAAGGTCCGGCCGGGGCCACGCCGCCCGACAGCGCGCGGGCTCAGGCACGCGAAGACCCAGGAGACAGCGGCCCGGCGACGCGGCGAAGGACGCCCAAGGGCATGGGCGCGGGGGGTTCAATCTCCAAGGTCTAAAAAAGATCTCAAAGTACCGCACCCCCGGGTTCACAAAGCATGCGGAGGGTAGCCACAAGGAGAAGTTGACATGAAGTTCGCATTTCGCCTGGTAAGCCGTACCCTCTACCACGGACCATCCCCGCACATCTGGAGAACGACGTGCGCCTGCGTCTCACGCCACGTGAGGACAGCTACTACGACCTGTTCGCCGACTCCGCGAACAACCTGGTCACGGCATCCCGTCTGCTGGTAGAGATCATCAGTGACGGCTCGGACAGGGAAAACCTGGCCGAGAAGATGCGCGCCTGCGAGCATGCCGGCGACGAACGCACCCATGCGATCATGAACCGGCTCAACGAGAGCTTCATCACGCCGTTCGACCGAGAGGACATCTACCGGCTCGCCTCGAACCTGGACGACGTGATGGACGCCATGGAGGCCGCCTCCGACCTCATCGTCCTCTACCAGATCGACCACCTGCCCAAGGACGTGGTCAGGCAGGTCGAGGTGCTCGAGCGTGCCGCCGAGCTGACGGCCGAGGCGATGCCCCGGCTACGGTCGATGAAGAACCTCAACGAGTACTGGATCGAGGTCAACCGCCTGGAGAACCAGGGCGACCAGGTCTACCGCAGGCTGCTGGCCAAGCTCTTCAGCGGCGAGTACGACGCCCTCACGGTCATGAAGATGAAGGAGGTCGTGGACGCCCTCGAGGAGGCCGCGGACGCCTTCGAGCACGTGGCCAACACCGTCGAGTCGATCGCGGTCAAGGAAAGCTAAGTGGAACTCGCGCTCGTCATCGGTGTGGTCGTCATCGCCTTGGCCTTCGACTACACCAACGGCTTCCACGATGCCGCGAACGCCATCGCCACCTCGGTCTCGACCAGGGCACTGACCCCCAGGGCAGCCCTGTTCATGGCCGCCGCGATGAACTTCATCGGCGCCCACCTCGGCACCCAGGTCGCGCAGACCGTCGGCAAGGGCATCATCGAGGCCCCGGACGGCACGCACGGCTTGGTGGTCGTGGGCTCGGCGCTGATCGGCGCCATCGCCTGGAACCTGATCACCTGGTACTTCGGCCTGCCCTCCTCCTCCAGCCATGCCCTCATCGGCGGCCTGGTCGGCGCCGCGCTCGCCTCGGCCAGCGTGGTGCACTGGAACGGCGTCCTGGACAAGGTCGTCATCCCGATGGTGCTCTCGCCGCTGATCGGATTCACGCTCGCCGCGGCGATCATGATCGCAATTTATTGGATCTTTCGCAACGCGCAGCCGGGAAAGACCACCCGCGGCTTCCGCTACGCGCAGACCGTCTCGGCCGCCGCGATGGCGCTCGGGCACGGCCTGCAGGATGCGCAGAAGACGATGGGCGTGATCTTCCTGGCGCTCACCGTCGGCGGTTTCGTCGCCCCCACCGACGAGATCCCGCAGTGGGTCATCCTGGCCTCGGCCGGGGCGATCTCGCTCGGCACGTACGCCGGCGGCTGGCGCATCATGCGCACGCTGGGCCGCCGCATCATCGCCCTCGTCCCGCCGCAGGGCTTCGCCGCGGAATCCGCCGCGGCGACGGTGCTGTACGTCGCGGCCATCGGATTCGGGGCTCCCATCTCGACCACGCACACGATCACCTCGGCGATCATGGGTGTGGGCGCCACCAAGCGGCTGTCGGCCGTGCGGTGGGGGGTCGCGGGCAACATCGTGACCGCGTGGATCCTCACGATTCCCGCGGCTGCCCTGGTGGCCGCTCTGGTGTACTTCGGGATTCACTTGATCGTGGAGTAGCCGCGTACATCACGTCCACGTCCCACCGGCTGAAACCGAGCGACTCGTAGAGCCGGATCGCCGCCGTGTTGGCCTCGTCCACGTACAGCATCGCCTGGGCGAGGCCGCGCGAGCGCAGATGGGACAGCCCGACCAGCGTCAGCGCCTTGCCGAGCCCGGTTCCCTGGGCCGAGGGGTCGATGCCCACCACGTAGACCTCGCCCAGTGGCTCATGCCCGTGTGCCGAGGATCCGTGAATCTTCGTCCAGTGGAACCCGACGAGCCTTTCATCACGAAAAGCTAGGAAAAATCCGGCGGGATCGAACCACGACTCCCGCTCACGCCTAAGAAGATCATCGAGGGTCCAGGCGCCCTGCTCCGGATGGTGCGCGAAGGCCGCCGAGTTCACCTTCAGCCACGCCTCCTCGTCCTGCCCGGGCACGAACGTGCGCAGCCGTACCTCCTCAGGGAGCCGAGAGGGCTCCAGAGGCGCGAAGAGCGAGCGCCGCATCTGCCACAGCGACCGGACCCGCGCCAGCCCCAGCGACGCCGCGAGGGCCCCGGCCCCGGGATGATCGCCGTGGGCCCACAGCCGGAGCCGCCCTTCCGTCAGGTGGAGGACCTCGGTCAGCAGCCGCTTGCCGTACCCCTGACCGCGGAAACCGGGGTGGATGACCAGCTCGCCGCTGGGGCCCTCGACCTCGTCGGTGGGGTCGACGTGGGCGTATCCCACCAAACGATCACCGGCATGGACGAGCACCGAACGTGCCCTGGGGTCGCCGCCGTACCGCAGGTGGAGCATCACGTGCTCGTTGAGCGGTCTGACGCCGTCGGCCTCGGTGGCCGCCTCGACGACACTGAGCACGTCGGCGATTTCCTGTTCATCGAGCCGTTGCCGGGTCTCCACGCGCGCTGTCACAAGGCGAACTCTAGGCGTATCACTGGCAAAAAACGCCATGACAGAGTCCGGCGAATCGTTACCTTTGCGACATTGGCTGCAAAGCTTTCGGGCTTAGCGTCATGGTCCATGACGTCACGTACCCTCCTCCGGCTAGCCATGGCCGGAGCGGTCGTCGCGGGCTCCCTGGCGGCCTTAACGCTCCCGGCGCAAGCCGGTAACGCCCCGAAGACGGTGCCCGTGCGCCTCCTCGCGCTGAACGACTTCCACGGCAACCTCGAACCGCCGACCGGTTCGTCCGGCCGGATGATCGACGAGAACGGCAACACCGTCAGCGCCGGCGGCGCGGTCTACGTGGCCGCGCACATGAAGGCGCTGAGGGACGCCAACACGATCGAGGTGGCCCAGGGCGACCTCATCGGCGCCTCGCCGCTGATCTCCGCCGCCTACCACGATGAGCCCTCCGTCGACTTCCTCGGCAGGATCGGCGTGCAGGTCTCCGCGGTCGGCAACCACGAGTTCGACGAGGGCTACGCCGAGCTGCGCCGGATCATGTTCGGCGGCTGCCACCCGGTCGACGGCTGCTCGCCCGCGGGCCCGTGGAAGGGCGCCAAGTACGACTACGTCGGGGCGAACGTGCTGTTCAAGAACCCCAGCGAGAAGACGGACGCGTTCGCGAACCTCAGCGAATCCCCGCAGGTCAAGCAGCTGCTGTCGGACTGGGGCGTGCCCGCGCTGCCTCCGGTCAGCATCAAGTGGATGAACGGCGTGCCGATCGGCTTCATCGGCCTGGTCACCCAGACCACGCCGAACATCGTCACCGCGGACGGCATCAAGGACCTGAAGTTCGTCGACGAGGTCAAGGCGGCCAACGTCGCCTCGAAGATCCTCAAGCTGTTCGGGGTCAAGGCGCAGGTCGTGCTCGTGCACGAGGGCGACCAGGTCACCGCCGGCCAGTCGCCCGACGCCTGCAGCGCCATCCCCGGCCCGGGCAACCGCATCGCCACCCAGGTCGACCCCGAGATCGACATCGTGCTCAGCGGCCACTCGCACCAGGCCTACCTGTGCAAGGTCAAGGACCCAGCCGGCCAGGACCGCCTCTACTCGCAGGGCGGCTCGTTCGGCCGCGTCATCACCCAGGTGGACCTGCAGGTCGACACGAAGACCCGGGACATCGTCAGGAGCTCGGTCGTGGCTGACAACCACATCGTCACCCGCGACGTCACCCCGGATCCCGATATTTCGGACTTCATGAAGTTCTGGACGGACAAGGTGTCCGGGGTCGCCAACAAGCCCGTCGGCAAGATCGCCGCGGACATCACCAACGTCGGCACCGCCACCGGCGAGTCCCCGCTCGGCGACCTGATCGCCGACGGCCAGCTCGCCGCCACCAAGACCGGCGGCAACGCGCAGATCGCGCTGATGAACCCCGGCGGCGTGCGCGCCCCGCTGACCTACGCGGAATCGCCCGCGAAGGAGGGCGACGGCGTGGTCACCTACGGCGAGGCCTTCACCGTCCAGCCGTTCAACAACCTCATGCAGGCCGTCACGCTCACGGGCGCGCAGCTCAAGACCGTGCTCGAGCAGCAGTTCCCGGGTGGTCCCAACAACCAGCCGTTCGCCAAGATCCTGCAGCCCTCGGCGAACCTCTCCTACACCTACAGCAGGAGCGCCGCCTGGGGCTCCAAGATCTCCGCCATCAAGATCGACGGCGTGCCCGTGACGGACACCCAGTCGATCCGCGTCGCGGCCAACAACTTCCTGGTCGGCGGGGGAGACGCCTTCGCCGGCTTCAAGGACGGCACCGACATCTGGAGCGGCCCGCTGGACATCGACGCGTTCGTGGCCTACCTCGGCCAGAACAACCCGATCGCCCCGCCGGCCACCACGCGCATCACCGCCGTCGACTGACGCCCGGTGCGTCTCGGCTTGCCGTACCGGGGTTTCTCGGCTTGCCGTACATGCTCATCCTGTACGGCAAGCCACCCCACCCGCCCCCCGCCGTAGACAGCACAGGTCCCGCTGTCGGCGACACGCAAGGGCGGGGTGGGCGCCCGCCGTCACGGTCACAGGACCCGGGAGGGTCCGAGCATGACCAGGCGCCGGACTACCCGATGCAGCTCGTGGTCAACATCTACGAGTTCCCACGCGGGGAGCGGCTCGCGCGGGCGTATTCGAAGCGGTTCACGATCGACTACATCCGCGGCTAGAGGACCTCGCGCAGCTTGGCCGCGAATCCCGTGGAATGGGTGACGACCCGCCGTACCGGAAGGGATTCCTAGACGTGTGTGTCCGTGCGGTCGGGGACGAAGCGGTAGCCCACGTTGCGCACGGTGCCGATCAGTGACTCGTACTCGGTGCCGAGCTTGGCGCGCAGGCGGCGCACGTGCACGTCGACCGTGCGGGTGCCGCCGAAGTAGTCGTAGCCCCAGACCTCCTGCAGCAGCTGCGCCCGGGTGAAGACGCGCCCGGGGTGCTGAGCCAGGTACTTCAGCAGCTCGAACTCCTTGAACGTCAGGTCGAGCACGCGGCCGCGCAGGCGGGCGGTGTAGGTGGCCTCGTCGATCGACAGGTCGCCGCTGCGGATCTCGTCGGGCACGTCCTCACCGGCGGCCTGCAGGATACGGCCGGTCGACATGCGCAGGCGGGCCTCGACCTCGGCCGGGCCCGCGCTGTCGAGCAGGACGTCGTCCACGCCCCACTCGGCCGACATCGCGGCCAGGCCGCCCTCGGTGACGATCACGAGCAGCGGGCAGTCGATGCCGGTCGTGCGGATCAGCCGGCACAGGCTCTTGGCATGGACCAACTCCTTGCGGGCGTCGACCAGCACCGCGTCGGCCGGGCCCGCGTCGAGCAGCACGGAGGCCTCCGCGGGCGCGACGCGGATGGAGTGGAGGAGCAGGCCGAGCGCCGGCAGCACCTCGGCGGACGGCTCGAGGGCGTTGGTCAGCAGGAGCAGGTTGCTCACAGGCACTCCTTCGTCGCGCCTGTGAGCACGCTCACAGTGTTCAACGGCTCACTCGCAAGCTCGCTCACGGTGCCTCCTCAAACACGCAAGGACCCGGGGGCTACGTCGCCCAGGTCCCGTAGGTGAGGATATCCCAGGTGAATGTGGCGGCCATTGTGCGTCCACCAGGTGAACACGAATCATCGGTGTTAACGCTGCCGCACAATGGATGAGTAGCGATTGTGAGGTGCCCATGGCCACCGGAAATGTGCGTTACTGGGCCGCGGCCAAGGAGGCCGCGGGTGTTGCCGAGGAGACGTTCGAGGCGACAAATCTTGACGAACTCATGACGAAAATCACAGAGAATCGCGCCGAGCTGGCCCTGGTCGTGAAGCGTTCTTCGTTCCTCGTGAACGGCTCGCCGGTCGGCAGGCGGGCACATCGCGACGTGGTCCTGGAGGACGGTGCGACCGTGGAGGTGCTTCCGCCCTTCGCCGGTGGGTAGTCGGTAGGCTCAAGATCCCCGGCCCAGACAGGGAGCCCGATGCGCAAGCTGATCATTTTCCTGATCGTGCTGGCAGTCCTCCTGGTCGCCGTCGACCGCGTGGCGGTCGCGGGTGTGCAGCGCGACCTGGCGAACCGGATTGCGGCGGCCACCGACCTGAGCGGTACCCCTACGGTGACAATAGAAGGCATCCCTTTTCTGACCCAGGCCATCTCCGGGCACTATCCAGAGGTACGGTTCAATCTCGGCACCCTTACGTACGGGGGAGTGCCGGTGCGAAATCTGCAGGGGGCGGCCTACGACGTGACCGCCCCGCTGACCGATGTGCTCCAGAACAAGCCCAACATCCGGGCCGGGCGTGTGGCCGTTCGCGGGACCCTCACCAGGGAGACGATCGACAAGTACGCTCCCCAAGGGGTGAAGATCACCGGAAACGGGCAACATCTGGTGGCCTCGGGTGAGGTGACCGTGGGGGTCCAGAAGGTGAGGTTCACCGCGGAGATGCGAGTCGAGGTGGCCGATGGCGGCATCAAGCTGCGGGCCGAGAAGATCGAGGGCGTGCCCGACGCGCTCGCGCAGTTCGTCGGATACACGATCCCGTTCAAGGGGAAGTTGCCGTTCGACGTGAAGATCACCGGCGTTCGCAACGTGGCCGACGGACTCGAGTTCTCGGCCGAGGCGACGGACGTGCCGCTCCGTGGATGAGTTTGAACCGCTCAGGCCGGATTTCCGTCTTGAGGGTGTGAGTCCAGCTGCTGGCACCGCCGACGAGGAGCTCGTGCGCACACTTTTCGACGAGCACGCTGGGCCGCTGTATGGCTACGTTTTGCGACTCACCGGTGATTCGGGGCGAGCGGAGGATGTCGTACAGGAAACACTGCTGCGTGCGTGGCGGCATCCTGACGCTCTCTCCGGCCGCCCGATCCGCGCCTGGCTGTTCACCGTCGCCCGCAACCTCGTCGTCGACCAGCACCGTGCCCGCAAGGCACGGCCGCAGGAAACTAGTGACGAGGCGCTCGCGGTGATCCCGGCGGAGGACGACCTGGAGCGGGCCGTCGAGTCGTGGGCCGTGGCCGAGGCACTGGCCGCGCTGCGGCCCGAGCACCGCGAGGTGCTCATGGAGGTCTACTACCGGGGGCGATCGGTGAAGGAGGCTTCGGCGACGCTGGGTATCCCACCCGGCACCGTCAAGTCACGCACCTACTACGCACTGCGGGCGCTCAAGCTCGCCCTCGAGGAACGGGGGTTGGCGCCATGACATGCGAGGAGGTCCGGCTCTCGCTGGGCGCCCACGCGCTGGGCGCGCTGGAGGCCGACGAGGCGCTGGAAATCGACCTGCACCTGGCGACCTGCGAGGTGTGCGGTGCGGAGCTGATGGAGCTGGCGGGCGTCACCGCCTTCCTCGGCAAGGTTTCCGAGCGCGACATCGATCTGGTGTCCAGTCCGCCCAAGCAGGTGCTCGACCGCCTGCTGAACGCGCGGGCCAAGCGCACCAGGCGCAGCCGCGTGCTGCTCGCCGTGGCGGCCTCGGCCGCCGCCATCGCGGTCGGCGGCACCACCTGGAGCGTCGTCCAGCACGACAACCCGGCACAGACCGCGGGCACCAGCGCTCAGGCGCCGCAGGATCGCGCGGCGTCCACGCCTGGCCCGTTCGACGCCAAGGTCGCGCCCCCACAGGCCAAGAGCGAGGCGACGACGCCGGGGCGCGCCTTCACCGCGGAGAACGAGGACTCCGGCTACTACGCCACCGTCGTGGCCTTCCCGGAGAGGCAGGGCACCACGCTCAACGTGTCGGTCGCGGGCATCCCGCCGGGCACCACCTGCCGCTTGGTGGTCTACGGCAAGAACGGCCAGCGCGACACCACCGAGCCGTGGACCGTCAACCGCCAGACCTACACCGACAAGACGGTCTTCCGCCGCGATACACCGATCCCGATGGACTCCATCAAGCGCTTCGCGGTCGTCGACGCGGCAGGCCACGCTCTGGTGAAGATCGAGCGGACCTGACGGGAAGAATCCCGGTGCGCAGCCGGTTGCACCGGTGATGACCGGGTTGTGGGTAGTCCTGGCGACGCTGGCGCTGGGCACGCTGATCGGGGTGGTACGGCTGCGCCGCGACGGGACCATGCGCGCTTCCACGCGAGGCGACCTGACCGCCGACGACCTCGGTGCGCCCCTGGGCGAGCGGGCGACGCTGGTCCAGTTCTCCACCGCCTTCTGCCAGCCGTGCCGCGCAACCAGGCGCATCCTGGCCGAGGTGACCGACATGGTGCAGGGCGTGGCGCACGTCGAGATCGACGCGGAATCCCGCCTCGACCTGGTACGACGGCTCGACATCCTGAGGACGCCAACCGTGCTCGTCCTGGACAGGTCCGGAAATGTCGTGAAGAAGGCGTCAGGTCTGCCCAGGAAGGCCGATGTCATCGCGGCTCTGGGCGAAGCCGTCTCATGAGACGGACCAGATGTGACAGATCGCGAGACGACGAGTAGTCTCATCCGCATGTACCCATCGACAGAGCTGCTGACGAAGCGGCGCGCGGTTGATTTCTGCCGCGTCGCTACCGCGCTCTGTCGCGCTGCCTGAGGACGGTCTCGCGGATTTTGATCCGCACCAAACCCGACCCTTCAGGAGCATCCCACGATGCGTGCCGACCCTAGAGCGCTGCGCTTTTCCGCGGCCATCACGACTGTGGTCCTCGCTCTCGTCCTGGTGACAGGGAGCGGCTGGCTGCTCACCGCCCAGGCGGTGGTGTTCGCGCTCGGGGTGGCGAACCGCTCGCCGTACGGAATGCTCTTCAAGGCGCTCGTCAAGAGCGCGCCCAAGGAAACCGAGGACGCCCGCCCGCCGCGCTTCGCGCAGGGAGTCGGGCTGGTCTTCGCGATCGCGGGGCTGGTCGGATATTTCGCAGAGATCACGCCGCTGGCCCTGGTGGCCACGGCCGCGGCTCTCCTCGCCGCCTTCCTCAACGCAGCCTTCGGATTCTGCCTTGGCTGCGAAATGTATCTGCTTGTTCGCCGTCTACTGCCCGCCGCCAAAATGGAGGTTTCCCAATGAGCCGCTCCGCCGTCCTGGTGGATGCCGACTGGGTCGAGTCCAACCTGGACACCCCGGGTGTCGTCGTCGTCGAGGTCGACGAGGACACCAGCGCCTACGACAAGGGCCACATCCGTGGCGCCGTGAAGATCGACTGGAAGCAGGACCTGCAGGACCCGGTCCGCCGCGACTTCGTGGACAAGACCGGATTCGAGACGCTGCTTTCCGAGCGCGGCATCTCCAACGACGACACCGTGGTTCTCTACGGCGGCAACAACAACTGGTTCGCCTCCTACGCCTACTGGTACTTCAAGCTCTACGGCCACCAGAACGTCAAGCTGCTCGACGGCGGCCGCAAGAAGTGGGAGCTCGACTCCCGCGAGCTGGTCCGCGACGTGCCGCAGCGCGCCAAGACGTCCTACGCCGCGCAGGACCAGGACGCCGCGATCCGCGCCTTCCGCGACGACGTGGTCGCCGCGATCGGCAAGCTCAACCTGGTGGACGTGCGCTCGCCCGACGAGTTCACCGGCAAGCTGCTCGCGCCCGCCCACCTGCCGCAGGAGCAGGCGCAGCGCGCGGGCCACGTGCCCACCGCCCGCAACATCCCGTGGTCCAAGGCCGCCAACGACGACGGAACGTTCAAGTCCGACGACGACCTGCGCACGCTCTACGGCGAGGCGGGCGTCGACTTCGCCAAGGACACCATCGCCTACTGCCGCATCGGCGAGCGCTCCGCGCACACGTGGTTCGTGCTGCACGAGCTGCTCGACCAGGGCAACGTCAAGAACTACGACGGTTCATGGACCGAATACGGCTCGCTCGTGGGCGTGCCGATCGAGCTTGGGGAGGCACGGCCGTGACTGAGCGAAGCGAAGGAACAATCAGACGCGGCACCTCGGTCGTTGGACCGACGAAGGAGGGACAATGACCAGCACCGCTCAGGGTTGCGGAGCTCCGGAGCAGACCATCGCGCTGCCCGCCGGGATCGACCTGTCGACGCAGGCCGTCATCCAGGGCGTCGTGACCGGCGCGGGCACCGCCTACGCCCGGCTGCTCGACCACTCCGGTGAGTTCACCGGCGAAGTCGTGGTGTCCGACGAGGGCATCTTCCGCTTCTTCGCCGCTCCCGGTGACTGGACCGTCCGCATCATCGCCGGCGGCGGCATCACCCGCGACGTGCACGTCTCCGCCAAGCTGGGCGAGGTGTCCAGCCTCGCGGTGGCGGTGTGAGTAGTTTCTAGAGGAGGGCCCGCTCCGTGCGGGCCCTTTTCTTTTTGTACGGCAAGCCACCCCACCGGCCGCCCGCCGCACTCCGGCTGAGGGCCCGCGACCGGCGCTCGCGGCGAGTCGGTGCGACTCACCCGTCGCAACGGCGCAACGAATCCGGATGACGTGGTGTTCTATCCAGCGTGAGTGAGAACGACGAGCCCGTCAGGAAGGCGCTGCTCGAGGACCTGGACACGGGCTTCGGGGAGCTCTACGGCGCTTACCGGGGCCTGGTCTTCTCGACCGCGTTGCGGTTGAGCGGGCGATGGGCCGACGCTGAGGACCTCACGGCGGAGGCGTTCCTGCGGGCCTTCAAGGCGTTGGCCGGCTACGAGCCCGACCGGATCGCCGCGCTGCAGCCGCGGGCCTGGCTGATGACGATCCTGATGAACATCTGGCGCAACTGTGCCAGGGCCAAGTCCCGCAGGCCGCCCACCGACCTGGTGGACGACCCGGTGGAGACCGTCGACCCGCGCGAGGGCGTCGAGGAGACGGCCGCCCGCCACGAGACCGGCGACGAGCTGGCCGAACTGCTCGGGCAGCTGCCGGAGGAACAGCGGGCCGCCGTCGTGCTCAGGCACGTGGTAGACCTGCCGGTGAGCGAGATCGCCATGGTGCTCAAGATCCCGCAGGGCACCGTCAAGTCGCATGTTTCGCGGGGATTGCACCGACTGCGCGCGCTCGGAGGTGTCCGATGACCAGGGACCCACTACTGACAGGGCTGGCGGCGCTGGCAACAGATGCGCCCGACGGCCTGCTCGACCGGATCGCGGCCCGCTGGGTCTCAGTGCCGAGCCCGATCGGGGAGCTCAACGTGGCCTTCACCGACCAGGGCATCGCCTACGTCAGGCAGGGCCCGTTCCGCGAGGACTTCAGGAAGAGGTTCGGCCGCCCGCTGCTGCCCGCCGAGAAGCCGCCCGCCGGGCTGGTGACGGCGCTGCGCACCGGCAGGCGCGCGGGGCTGCGGGTGGACCTGCGCGGCGCCGGAGACTTCCAGCGGGACGTGCTCACCGCCACCGCCGCCATCCCGCGGGGCGAGGTCCGCCCGTACTCCTGGATCGCCGAGCGCATCGGCCGGCCCAAGGCCGTCAGGGCGGTCGGTACGGCGCTGGCCACCAACCCGGTGCCGCTGCTGGTGCCGTGTCACCGGGTGATCCGCTCCGACGCGGCCACCGGCGAGTACGTCTTCGGTCCCGAGGCCAAGCAGGAACTGCTGCGAGCCGAGGGCGCCGACCTGGACGGCCTGCGCGAGCTCGCCGGGCAGCACGTCTTCTACCTGGCCTCCGACACCACGGGCGTGGTCTGCTTCCCGACCTGCCACAACGCCCGGCGGATCACGCCCAGGCACCGCCACGGGTTCCGCAGCCTGGCACAGGCGAGGGAGGCCGGCTACCGGCCGTGCCGTACCTGCAAGCCGGCTCAGGTCGGATAGCGGATCAGCAGCGTGGCCTGCACCGCGTCGGGTCCGAGCGAGCGGTAGGCGTGCGGCACGTCCGACACCCACGACAGGTGCTCGCCCGGTCCGGCGGTCCTCTGCTCGCCGATCGGGCCGGCCTCGAGTCTGCCGCTGAAGATCGTGATGTGCTCGCTCACGCCCGCGTGGTGCGCGGGCGAGCTCTGCGAGGTCCCCGGCGGCGCGTGCAGCCGGTAGAGCTCGTAGGTGACGTGCTCGTCCTGGAACACCTCGAGCAGCGTGGCCTCGATCGCGGTGCCGCGCATCACCTGCGGCTCGGGCGGCGGGTCGAGTATCGCCCCGATCGGCACACCGAGCTGCGCGGTGATCGCCCACAGGGTCTCCAGCGTGGGGTTGCGCTGCCCGGTCTCCAGGCCCGACAGCGTCGCCTTGCCCACACCTGCCCGCCGCGCGAGCTCCGACAGCGAAACCCCGCGCGCCTCACGCAGCCGCCGTATCCGCTGCCCCACGATCCGCGGATCGACATCCAGCGCCGGAGTCTCCATCTCTCCATCGTCTCGCATTCTCCTGTGGGTAGGGCATGCCGTACGAGATGGGGAGTTGCGGCTGCGGCATGTGGGACAGACCGATACGATTCGACAGATGTCCGGTTCGTCAGGCGTAATGGCGCCACCCCGTCCTGGGCCTGCGCCGGCTCAGAAGGTGCCGTCGCCGTTCTCGCTTCCCCTGCACGCGCTCCGTCTCGCGGGCAGATGCCTGCTGCCCTTGGTGCTGTGGTTCTCCGCGGGGCAGCTGACCCGCTGGGGCCTGCTCTACCTGATGTCCGAGACGTCCCACGGCAGCGTGCGGCAGCTGCGCCTGGTCGGGACGAACCTGCTGATGACGCTCATCGTCATGGTCACGATGACGATGATCACCGGCATGTTCCTGTCGTTGCGCAAGGCGCTGACGGAAACCCGGGCACGGCGCGCCGACGGCACCCAGGACGAGCGGTTCTGGGGCTCGATGAACCGGGTGGCCCCGGCCTTCGCGCTCATCTACCTGGCGTGGGAGCTGTACCTGGGGGACTACCGGGACTTCCTCCAGATGGACTACTTCCACAACCTGGACGACAACTTCTACGTGACGATCCTGAACAACGTCGCGCACGGCACCAAGGAGGAGGCCACCCTCGGGCGCGGCATGATCGACCTGGACTGGCGCATCTCCGCCGTGGCCATGGTGGTCGTGTTCGGGCTCCGCTTCCTGTTCGAGAAGATGGTCGAGCGGGGGTCGGGCAAGTACTCGGGGCTGGCGCTGGCCTACTCCGAGTTCGCGTTCATGTTCTGCGGCCTGAGCGCCGTCTTCACCTTCACCAAGGCGCGCTCCGACTGGGCCTCCCACCGGGCCGTCGTGGAGGGCACCAACGACCTGTGGGCCAAGGCCAAGGACAGCGTGCCCGGCTGGGAAGCCTTCTGGGGCTTCGTCCACGACGTCTGGCCGTACGTCATCGACGCCGTGGCCGTGCCGCTGACCTGGCTGGCCATCGCGGTGCTGGTCTTCGGCGGCTCGGTGGACGACACCCGCAAGGCGCTGACCGGCACGAAGGCCGTGCGCGGCGTGGACAGGCTGGAGGAGAGCCACGCCATCACGCAGAAGGCGGTCGACCGGGTCATCGGCGGGTTCCAGGAGCGCTGGGTGCCGGCGGTGAACGCCCTGCGCATCACGATCAAGGGTGGCGCCGTCGCGTTCGGCGTGATGTGCGTGCTCTACGTCGGGCTGCACGTGGGCGCCGACTACCTCGACCGCGGGGTCAGGACGCTGATCGGGTCCGACGTGCCCTACATGTGGCTGGTGGTCAGCTGGCCGGTGAAGTTCGTCAAGGACATGCTGCTGACGATCCTCACCTACGCGGTGCTGGCCGCGACCTTCGACATCGCGGCCACCCGGGCCAGGGCCAGGGGCGAGGACATCACCGCCTGAAGACCAGCACGTCCTTGCGCTTGTTCTTCTCCTCGTCCTCCGGCTTGACCTCCAGCAGCTTGTCCACCGGGGTGTCGTTGCGGTAGGTGGTGTCGGGCCGGAGATGGACCTCGACCTGGGCGGCCACGTCCTTGGGCACGGCGGCCTGCATGACGTAGCTGAACTCCTGGCCCACCGGGTTCTTCTCCGGCGGCACGTTGTCCTCCAGGTTGTCGGCCTTCCAGGTGCGTCCCTTGGCGTCCTCCAGTGACACCTCGGGGCGGCCGGTCAGCACCGAGCCGTCGGCGTCCGTCGCCGACCTGATGATCGTGAGCTTCAGGAACTGCTTCGTGTCCGGCATGACGTTCGCCGTCCCCGGCACAGGGGTGGTCGGCTCCACGTTCACCTTCCACGACACGTGCTCGAACGCGAACGCCTGGCCCGCCTGCACGACGTGCTCGATGTCGTCGGGCTGGCCGCCCTTGTAGAACAGGTACCGGTCGAACGTCGGCACGCCCACGGCGGCCACGAACGCCGCGACCGCGGCCACGCCGAGCAGGACCGTGCGCGACCGCCGCGGCTTTTCCTGCTGCTGCGGTACGGCAGGCTGCGGTATGGCGGGCTGCGGTATGGCAGGCGGCGGCGTGACCGGAGGCGTGGGCGGCGTCGGCGGCGTGGTCGGGAGCGGGCCCGCGCTGGGCACCGCCGGGATCGGCTGCGTCGAGGTGATCGCGGGCTCGGGACGGGCGGGTGGCCATACCTGCTGGTCCGGCCGGACCGGTGGCTTGGCCCGTCGGCCTTGCGGGTAATCGGGCGCCTGCCCGTAGCCGGGCTGCCCGGCGCGGGGTTGCGGCTCGTAAGGGGGCTGGCCTGCCTGGGGCGGTCGGCCCTGGCCCTGGTAAGGGGGCGCCGGCCGGCCACCGTACGGGATGGTGTCCTCGAAAGGCGAGGGGCCCTGCTGCTGGGCGTCACGCGCCTGCCTGCGCTGGGAGCGGCGGGCGCGCGGCCGGCGAGGGAGCGACCGCGGCGCGCCCTGACCGGGCTGCGGAGCCTGACCGGGTGGCGGGGTTTGGTCGGGTGGCGGAGTCTGGCCGGCGGGCGGCTCGGGCTGGCCGGGCGGCGGCGCGAACCAGTCGCGGTTCGGATCGTTGGAGGTCATGGCCCTATTTCTTCTCGCCCAGGGCGTAGACCTCCGCGGGCGCGGAGGCGAGCCGCTTGGCAGTCGCGTCGTCGATGCCCAGTTCCACCTGGGCCTCCGGCATGAGGGGCTCGCCGTACAGTGCGCTGCCCTGCGCGCCGATCACCGCCTTGGCGCCGGCGAGCGCGTCCACGGGCACCTCGAAGACGAATACGCCGGGCGTCCACCAGCCCGGCTGGATGGCGCTGCCGGCGATCGTGTCGCTCTTCTGCACCTTGTCGGTGGCCTGGAAGCGGCGCCCGTCGGCGGCCAGCAGGTCGGGCGTGCCCAGCGTGAGCGGCTTCTTGGGCACCGTGGCCTGCAGTTCGATCACCAGGAAGATCTGGTCGGTCGGCACGCTCTTGCCGAACGAGCGCAGCTGCTTGGCCGAGGAGACGCCGGTGACCTTCACGGAGAAGCGGCCGGCGTCGATCTCCTGGCCCTTGGCCCCGGAGTACGTCAGCGGCTGCCCCATGTCGCCGGCCGAGAGGGCGAGGGTCTGCAGCGCCACGGCGCCCCCGGCGAGCACCAGCCCGACCAGGGCGTTGAGCACGATCGTGCCCGCGCTCCTGCTCCTGGCCTGGCGGTGGCCGCCCCCGGGGGCCACGACCCGCTGCTCCACGGCCGTCATGAGGCGACCCCCTGCTTGACGGGCAGCGTCACGGTGGCGGCGACGGTGTCGGAGGCCTTCTCGTCCTGGAAGCCGGCCTCGGAGGCGAGCATCCAGCTCGTCGTGCCGTCGACCGCGCTCTCGTTGTCCTCGAACGTGCCGACCTCCAGCGACACCTCCGTGGGCGGCTTGACGCCCGGGCCCAGCTCGTAGCGGAAGATCACGGTGGACGGGACGCCCGGCTGCAGGATCGAGCTGGTCGCGCCCCTGGACTGGACGAAGGTGAGGGGCCCGAACTGGGACTTGATCACCGGGGTCATCTTCAGCACCGACTGGCCGAAGCCGCCGCCGCCTCCGGTCGAGGAGCGGGGAGAGCCCACGTAGGCGGCATCGTCGGTCTTGTTCGTCACCTTGAAGACCAGGTCGAGGAAGCGCTTGTCCTTGGTGAACTCGTTTTCCGCCTTCTTCTCCGAGTACCTGGACTCCACGAACTGCGTCTCGAACTGCCCCTGGTCGAGCGTCTGCCCGGCACCGAGCTTGGGTGGCGCTGGGTCGGGCCTATCGTCAAAACCGCCGAGGAGGGCGGTGATGCCGAGTCCGGTGGCGGCCACCAGGGCAACTGCGGGCACCACTACCGGGCGTCTGGGCTTGGTGCTGCTGCCGCCGGAGGGTTCCGTCATGGATAAGGATGGTAGTAGGTCACGGTTACACCATCTGCCGCATTCGTCCCATCGGGCTGGGCGAATTGCCGAGAACCCTGCCGCTGCAGGGATTGAGCTCATACGCTGTCACGTACTAATGACATATGGCGGCCGGAGGGTCACGTGGCGGACGTGCATCCCGAGCATGCTCAGCTCCAGGCTGACCGCATCTACCTGGGCTGGCAGTACATCCTGCTGCATCCCGATCCGGGGCCTCCGCCGAAGCGGCCCTCGCCGGTCGAGGAGAGCGAGCCGTCGCCCGCCGAGCCCGATCCCGAGCTGGTGCGCCGCGAGCGTCTGCAGGAGGACCTGCTCAACCGCCCGGTCCGCATATTCCGCTGGTTCATGGTGATCCTCACCGCGATCATCCTCGGCGCCGCCGTGGCCGGATACCTCAACTGGTCCTTCGCCCTCATCGGCCTGGTCGCCGCCGGCGGCGTGGCGGGCATCTGCAGCTACGCGCTCCTGCAGGGCGACAGGGCGGTCAAGTACCGGGTGCACGAGCAGCAGGCCAGGGACGACCGGCAGCGCCAGGAACGTGACAAGGAGCTGTTCCACGCCCAGGAGGAGCACGCCCAGCGCTACCGCGAGTGGCAGGAACTCAAGGACCGCCACGACCGCCAGCTCACCTGGTACGCGGTGGCAGTCCCCGACGAGATCGACAGGATCGACGTCGCGGGCGGCACGCTGCCCGGCTGGTCGGCGCTGATCACGCTGCTCGGCGCCACCCGCCTCTACACCGGCGGCCACCTGACCGTGCTCGACCTGTCGGAGGGGGCGGTCGCCAAGGACCTCATCGAGCTGGCAGGCCGCGGCGGCGACGAGCCGCTGGTCTGGGTGCTCCCCGTCGACCTGCCCAAGCTGGACCTGGGCGCCACGCTCAAGCCCGAGGCCTTCGCCGACGTGCTCGCGCACGTCGTCAGCGTCAGCGAGGAGAGCCGCACCACCCGCGACCTGAGCTTCGACAACGCGATCCTGGAGCGGGTGCTGGAGGTACTGGGCGAGAACGCCACGATCAACCAGGTCACCGCCGCCCTCCGCGCGCTGGCCCAGGTCGGCGACCCCCGCGACGACCTGCGCTTCGGGCTGATCACCGCGACCCAGCTCGAACGGATCGGCACGCTGTTCGGCCGCGGTGTGAGCGACCGGGTGGTCATCGAGCGGGCCTGGGCGCTGGAGTCACAGCTGCGCAAGCTGGAGACGCTCGGCACCCAGGCGGTACGGCTGCCGCCGGCCAGGCTCCGCGTGGTCAGCATGGACCGTCAGGCGGGTGTGTTCGGCAACCGGGTGCTCGGCACCTACGTGGCCACCGCGCTCACGCACATCCTGCGCCAGTCGCCCGCCTCCGACCGGCCCTGGTACCACACGATCATCGTGGCCGGGGCGGACAAGCTCCGCGGCGACGTGCTCGACCGGCTGATGGACGCCTGCGAGACCTCCAGGACCGGCCTCGTCCTGACCTACCGCTCGCTCACCCCGGCCGTGCGGGAGCGGCTGGGCAGGGGACACGCCGCGGTGGCGTTCATGCGCCTGGGCAACGCCGAGGACGCCCGGGTGGCCAGCGAGCACGTGGGCACCGAGCACCGGCTCGAGCTGGCCCAGCTCACCGAGACGATCAGCGCCTCCATCGCCGGGCTCGACGGCGGCTACACCTCCACGATCTCCCAGGTGGAGGACGCCACGGAGGAGCGCGGCGACAGCCGTACCGATCTGGCGGAGGACATCACCGAGTCGACCGAGTGGGGCAGGACCGCCACCAAGATGGGCGAGACGGAGCGGGTGCTGCAGCGCTCGCGCGAGTTCCTGGTCGAGCCGCACCAGCTCCAGCAGTTGCCCACCACCTCCGTGATCGTCACCGACGCCACGGCCGAGGGCCGGCGGGTACGGCTGGCCGACGCCAACCCGGCCATCCTCACCTTCCCCAGGACCACCCTCGGCGAGCTGGACGAGGTGCGCGACGCGGTGCTCGCGCTGACCGGTTCGCCAGGCGACGAGGAAGAGCCGCCGCCCAACCTGGGACCACCCCCGCCGCGCCTCGACTGGCGCAAGGACAGGTAATGACCTCGTCAATGTCAAGGTGACGGGCTGACGATCGGCGGGACTTTACTGAAGAACCGTCTGGGGGGATGGAATGCTTAGTGGACCTTGGTACAGAATCCAGTCGATCGCCGCTCCATCGCGTAGCTCGTCGGCCGAATGGGACTTCGTCACCGTACTCCCGGCCGTCCTGTCGGCAGCCCAGCGCGCCATGCCGTTCGTCATCGGCTGGCTGTCACGCGGGTCGGGAGCCCCGCTGGAGCTCATCACGAACGCGGGACCGCTGTCGCCGCCGCGTCAGCCGCGGCGCGCGCCCGGCCCGCCGAGCGGACAGAGCGGGCCGCAGCCGCTGCTGTTCCCCGGGGGCGCGCGCGGCGTGCCGCTGGGCGAGGAGTACCTGGCCGATCTGGCCGACCTGGTGTGGACACCGTGTCCGGGACGTCAGGCGCCGCCGCTCGGCGGGCGCAGGGAGTTCGATCCCGACGAGCTGAAGCGGCCGACGCTGTTCGAGTCGACGCTGGTGACGCTGATGTCGCGGCCGTTCGCCTGGCTGGTGGTGGCCGAGCCGACCGACCTGCTCGACGCGGAGGTGGCTCACCTGCGCACCCAGCTCAACGTGCTGCGGCAGTACGGCGACGCCTCCGAGCGTTCCCGCTTCGACGCCGAGCGGGCCGAGCGGCGCATGCAGGAGCTGGACGCCTTCCGCGAGGCGGGGCTGTGGAACGTGCGGGTGCTGGCGGGGGCGGCGACCGCCGAGGAGCTACGGCAGATCGCGCCGGTGCTGGTGGGCTCGGTGGAGATGAGCCACCACCCCTACCGGCTGCGCAGCGCGCTGTCGGGGCGCGGATCGGCCTACGCGCTGCCTGAGGCGCTCGCGGCCACGCTGCAGGATCCGGGCGACGGGGCCGCCGCGCCGTTCGCGGCCACGGCGGGGGCGCTGGCGGCGCTGGCCGGGCTGCCACGCAGGGAGGTGCCCGGGGTCCGGGTGCTCGACGCCGGGTTCTTCGACGTCACCTCGGAGGCGGACGCGGGCGAGCTGGATCTGGGAGAGATCATGGACGGGCAGGAACGGGCCGTCGGCTCGTTCCGTGTGCCGCTGGCCACGCTCAACCGGCACGCCTTCGTCACCGGCGCCACCGGCTCGGGCAAGTCGCAGACCGTCAGGCACCTGCTAGAGCAGCTCAGCGGGGCGAAGATCCCGTGGCTGGCCATCGAGCCCGCCAAGTCCGAGTACGCCGCGATGGGCGGGCGCGTCGACGAGCCCGTCACGGTGATCAACCCGTCGGCTCCCGGCGGCGTGCCGTTCAGCATCAACCCGCTCGAGCCCGAGCCCGGCTACCCGGTGCAGGCGCACATCGACATGGTGCGCGCGCTGTTCATGGCCGCCTTCGACGCCGAGGAGCCGTTCCCGCAGATCATGTCGCTGGCCCTGCAACGGGTCTACGAGGCGACCGGCTGGGACGTGGTGACCGGCGGAGCCGTGCCGGGGGCGAAGGTGCCGCCCAGCGTGCCCACGCTGGAACAGCTGCAGCAGCACGCCATGGACGTCATCCAGGAGATCGGCTACGGGCGCGAGGTCCAGGCCGACGTGGAGGGCTTCATCTCGCTGCGCCTGCGGTCACTGCGGGTCGGCTCGGCCGGGCGCTTCTTCGAGGGCGGCCATCCCGCCGACATCGGCGGGCTGCTGGAGCGCAACATCGTGCTGGCCATCGAGGACGTGGCCAACGACGAGGACAAGGCCTTCCTGATGGGCACGCTCATCATCAGGATCGTCGAACACCTGCGCATGCGGGCACGTCAGGAAAAATCCCAGAACCTCCGGCATGTGATCGTGATCGAGGAGGCGCACCGGCTGCTGCGCGACCGCGGCGCAGGCCGGGCCTCCACCCACGCCGTGGAACTGCTGGCCGGGATGCTGGCCGAGATCCGCGCCTACGGCACCGGCATCGTCGTCGCCGAGCAGATCCCGACCAAGCTCGTGTCCGACGTCGTGAAGAACACCGCGCTGAAGGTCGTGCACCGGCTCCCCGCCGAGGACGACCGGCAGCTCGTCGGCGCCGCGATGAACCTCAGCGAGGAACAGTCCCGTCAGGTCGTCTCGCTTCAGCCGGGTTCGGCGGCGGTGTTCGCCGACGGGATGGACCGGCCGCTGCGCGTGCGCGTGCCGCTCGGGGAGTCCAGGGAGAAACCGCTGCCCAGCCCCGCACCGCCGATCAGGGGCCGCAGGTCGGCCGCCTGCGGCGCGCAGTGCCGGACCGGGCAGGCGTGCACGCTGGTCGAGCTGCGCGAGGCCGACGTGCTCGCCGACTCGCCCGAGTGGGCGTGGCTGCGGATCTGGTGCGACACGGTCGTGCTGGCCTTCGTCAGCAACCGGACGCTGCCCGGCGTGCCGCGCGCGCTGGCGGCCGCCTGGGCCGACCTGCCCGCCAGGCGGCGCGAGTGCCTGCTCGCCACGCTGGTCGACCGCGCGGTTCGGCGGCGGGACTGGGCGCTGCGCAGCTGGTTCGACCCGGCGCTGCTGACCGAGAAGGCCGCCGAGACGGCGACCCGGCTGCTCGGCTCGGCCGAGGGCGGCGGCGAGCGGCCCGGCGCGTCCTGGGTCATCCCGCAGGTGCGCTGGCTGCACGAGGTCGAGCGGCTCTTCCCGTTCGGGCGGCCCGCGCCCGACCTGCGCAGCCCCGCGCCGCCCATGGAGTACGCGCTGTTCGGCACCAACGGCTCCGCCGAGCTGGTCCGCGCCGAACTGCTCGGGCACCGGGCCAAGGCGCTGCGCCACCACCCGCTGTCGATGGAGGTCGAGCGCAACAGAGAGCTGGCCTGGCGGGTCATCCTCGGCGACGACGAGAACCAGGCCGTCCAGCGCGACATCGTGTCCGTGGCGATCGGCCTGGACACGGCCGTCCGGCTGCGGCACGTCGGGCAGACGATGGGCGCCGGCTGGCTGGAGTCGGTGCTGTCGTGGCCGCGCAGGTTCGTCCTGCCCTTCGACGGCGACCAGGCCCCGCAGCTGGAGTTCGCGGGACCCGGCTAGCGGTCTCTGCGGCGCTCGACGCGCTTGCGCCTGGCGACCTCCCGCCGGTGCTCGGCCTCCTCCTGCCTGGTCGCCTTCCGGTCGGCGGCGGCCGCCTTCTTGCGGCTCTCCAGCTCGAGGCGCATCGCCTCCTGCGAGGCGGTGCTCCTCGTGGTGATCCTCGCGGCGGCCCGGGCGGCCAGCTTGGCCGCGCGCTTGGGGTTCACCTTGCTTCTGGCGCGCATGTCCGAGGTTACGGCGGGCGCGCGGGAGGCGGCCTCCAGCAGGGCCGTGCCGTACCTCATGAGATAGGCGTACAGTTCGGGATCCGTCGGCTCCGAGCCGAGCGTGAAGCGGGTGACGCGCAGGCGGCCGTCCTCGACGATCTCCAGGACGCCGACCCAGAACGGGCCGTCCAAGTACACGGAAAGGGTGACCATGTATCCCTCCAGTAGGCATGCCAAACCGACACACCGGACATCCCTGGAAGGGCGGATACATGGAGCTTTCGCCCGGGCTACCAACCGGGCCGCGTTTTCGTGTGCCCCTCCATGGTAGGTCGCGGATAGGATCCGTACACATGAGGGAGCGACAGCGACCCAATCAATACAGTCCAGCTGCTGGGGCATACCCCAACCCGCGAAGCGGAGGATCGGTATGACCCAGCTTCCTTTGCGGGCTGCGCTCGCCAGTGCCCTGGGCCGGAGCGCCGCCACGCTGTCCAGGATGACCGGGCGCGGCGACGGGTCGGTGATCGGCGGGCGTGTGGGCCTGATGCTCGAGCCCGATCTGCTCCGCAAGCTGGCACGCGACCGCAAGCTGTCCCTGGTGAGCGCCACGAACGGCAAGACCACCACCACCCGGCTGATCGCCTCGGCGCTGCTGGAGATGGGCGACGTGGCCACCAACGCCTTCGGCGCGAACATGCCCGCGGGCCACGTCTCGGCGCTCTCCCAGCAGAAGGACGCCCCCTACGGCGTGCTTGAGGTGGACGAGAAGTACCTGCCCGAGGTGCTCGACACGACCGGCGCCGGCGTGGTCTGCCTGATGAACCTCAGCCGCGACCAGATGGACCGCGCCGCGGAGATCTGGCTGCTGGCGCAGAAGTGGCGCCGCGCGCTGTCGGGCAAGCCCACCCACGTGATCGCCAACTGCGACGACCCGCTGGTCACCTGGGGCGCCTCGACGGCCGCCAAGGTCACCTGGGTCGCCGGCGGCCAGCGCTGGAAAGAAGACTCCTGGTGCTGCCCCGAGTGCGGGGGGCCGCTCGACCGCAAGGACGACAACTGGGCCTGCCGCGAGTGCACCTTCCACCGGCCCGAGCCGCAGTGGGTGCTCGACGACGACGCCGCCATCGATCCGCGCGGCCACCGCTGGGTGCTCGACATCCAGCTGCCCGGCCTGGCCAACCGCTCCAACGCCGTCATGGCGCTGGCCGTCGCGGAGGCGTTCGGGTTGCCGGCGGAGCGGGCGCTGCCCCGGCTGCGCGACGTCACCTCCGTCGCCGGCCGCTACACCACGGTCTCCCGCGAGGGGCGCGACGCCAGGCTGCTGCTGGCCAAGAACCCGGCCGGCTGGCTGGAGGCCTTCGACGTGGCGGATTCCAGCCTGCCGATCATCCTGTCGGTCAACGCGCAGGGGCCCGACGGGCGCGACACGTCCTGGCTGTGGGACGTCGACTACCGCGTGCTGCGCGGCCGGCCCGTGTTCGTCACCGGCCAGCGGCGGCTGGACCTGGCGCTGCGGCTGGAGGTGGCCGAGGTGCCGTTCACGCTGTGCGGCACGTTCTCCGAGGCGCTGGCGATGCAGCCGCCCGGCCGCGTCGACGTGATCGCCAACTACACCGCCTTCCAGCAGATCCGATCGGAGTTCGGCCGTGCCCTCTGACAGCGTCCTGCGCATCGTCTGGATCTACCCCGACCTGCTGAGCACCTACGGCGACCAGGGCAACGCGCTCGTACTCGAATCGCGGGCGCGGCTGCGCGGCATCAACGCGGAGGTCGTGCACGTCCGCTCCGCCGACCCCGTTCCCGAATCGGGCGACATCTACCTCATCGGCGGCGGTGAGGACCGGCCGCAGATCCTCGCCGCGGAGCGCCTGCGCCGCGACGGCGGCCTCCACCGGGCCATCGCCCGCGGCGCGGCCATGCTCGCCGTCTGCGCCGGCTACCAGATCATGGGCACCACCTTCGGCGGGGAGGAGGGCCAGCCCGTCGACGGCGTCGGCGTGCTCGACATCGCCAGCTCCCGCGGCCCGTCCCGCGCGGTCGGCGAGCTCGCGGCCGAGGTGGACGCCGGGCTCAACCTGCCCACGCTGACCGGCTTCGAGAACCACATGGGCATCACCAACCTGGGCCCCGGCGTCAAGCCGCTGGCCAAGGTCCTGTCGGGCATCGGCAACGGCAACGGCTTCGAGGGCTGCCACAGCGGCCACGTCATCGGCACCTACCTGCACGGCCCCGCCCTGGCCCGCAACCCCGCCCTCGCCGACCTCCTCCTCACCTGGGCCGCCGGCGACCTCGCCCCCCTCGACGACACCCGCTACAACCAACTCCGCCAGGAGCGCCTGGACGCGGTCCTCTCCCGCTGACCTTTCGGCGGGATTGATTCTGTACGGCAGGCCGCCCACCGTCACGGGCTGAGGCCCCGACTTCTGGGGTGTCCTCGTACGGCAAGCCACCGCCACCGCCCGACCCGCCCCACTCCGGCTTGGGCCCGATCTTCGGGGTGTTCTCGTACGGCAAGCCACCGCCGCCGCACTTCGGCTTGGCCCGATCTTCGGGCTGCTCCCGTACGGCGAGCCACCGCCACCGCCCGCCCGCCGCACTCCGGCTGAGGGCCCGCGACCGGCGCTTCCGGCGAGTCGGTGGTGGTTGCCCACCGCCACGGCGCTTACTTGTCGTGGCACCCCGGCCGCGGCCCCCCGCCGCCCAGGGCGCCGACCTCCACCGCCCCACATCTCGCCGCCCCGGCGCCTGAAAACCCCCGGGCCCCTACTCCTGGAAACCCCCGGGCGCCTGCTCCTGGAAACCCCGGGCCCCGGCTCCGGGCGCCCGCACTTACCGCGCCGGGGTCGGCGAGACGCGGCACGACGGTCGTCCGGCGCCTGTACGGCGGGCCAGGGGGAGCCGTGGTGCCTGGTTGACGAAGCGCCGTGGCGGCGAGCGAGGATCCCCGACTCGCCGGAAGCGCCGGTCGCGGGTCCTCAGCCGAAGTGGGGCGGGCGGCCGGTGGCGGTGGCTCGCCGTACAAGAAACTCGCCGTACAAGACAAAGAGGCCCTTGGTTGCGAGCGGATCAGTACACGAGCGCCTGGGCGCCCTCGGTGACGGCTTCTTCGACGAAGGTGGGGGCGCCGGCGATGCGGACGCCGTCGATGAGGTCGTCGACCGTGATGTCCCTGCGGGCCGCGCACTGCGTGCAGACCGTGACCCGGCCGCCAGCCAGCACGGCGTCGAGCAGGTCGGTCAGCGGAGCCGCGTGCGGCAGGCTGAACTCCTTCGCCCGGCCGGGCAGCGCGAACCAGGACGCCTCGCCGGTGAGCCACAGGGAGACGGGCACGCCGCTGGCGAGCGCCGCGGCCGCGACCGTGAACGCCTGGTTGCATCGCTCGGGGGCGTCGGCCCCTGCGGTCACCTTGATGACCAAAGATCGTGCCATGTCCGCCACCCTAATCCCTGGCCGGGAACGGGGAGCGGAGCGGCTGTGCCGTACCGAGACTACGCTTGGCGGCATGGAAGAAGAGGTGCACCCGGATCTGGAGCCGATCGCGTTCCTGCTGGGCAGGTGGGAGGGCGCCGGGGTCGGTGGCTATCCGACGATCGACAGCTTCAACTTCGGGCAGGAGATCGAGTTCGGCCACAACGGCAAGCCGTTCCTGAGCTACGTGAGCCGCACCTGGCTGCTGAACGACGCCGGTGACCGGGTCAAGCCGCTGGCCACCGAGACCGGCTACTGGCGGCCGCAGCCCGAGCGGCAGATCGAGGTGCTGCTGGCCCACCCGACGGGCATCGTGGAGATCTACGTCGGCGAGGTCGTCTTCCACAAGATCGAGCTGCGCACCGATGTGGTGGCCAGGACGGCCGGCGCCAAGGAGTACACCGCGGGCCACCGGCTCTACGGGCTGGTCAACGGCAACCTGATGTGGGCCTACGACATGGCGGCCGTGGGTCACCCGCTGACCTCGCACATGTCGGCCGAGCTGAAGAAGGTCGCATGAGCTCCCCATTCACTGACGAGGCGGTCGAGGCGATCAAGCGGCACATGAACGACGACCACGCCGGCGATGCGCTGATCATCGTGCGTGGGCTGGGCGGGCGTCCGGACGCCCTTACGGCCGGCACCAGCAACGTCGACGCCGAGGCGATCGAGTTCACGATCGACGGCGGCGAACGGGTCAGGGTGCCGTGGGGGGAGACGCTGACCGAGCGGGCGCAGGTCCGCATGGCGGTGGTGCGGCTGTATCGCGAGGCCTGCCTGAAACTCGGCATCCAGCCGCGCGGCGAGCACTAGCCACTCCGAGCGACGGGCGACGCGGCGCTTCGTCGGCCGGGCACCACGGTCCCGCCGATCCGGTGCCTGGACACGCAGCCGTGGTTTCCCTACCTACAGGGCCCACAGCGGAGTCGTGGCGGCGGGCAACCGGCACCGACTCGCCAGAAGCGCCGGTCGCGGGCCCTCGGCCGGAGTACGGCGGGCGGCCGTGAGAGCGGCTCGCCGTACAAGATGAGGGCACGAAAAGGGCCCCAGACTGACTCCGCCTGGGGTCAGGCGGGCCGGATGGACCATGGTCGGGATCGCGCAGATCCCGCCTCCGGCGGTCAGGGGCCCCGGTGATTGCCTCGTATTCGCCAGCAGGCGGCGAGACATGGGTCCGCGTCCGCTAGCGGACAACCACCTCGCTAGTCCAACTATGACTATCCATTGTTTGGACCACCTCCTTTCCGCGTGCTCACGACGCTATGCGAGGCCGCACAACCCGGGCAAGCGATTATTCTCAGGGCATGACGGAGACGCAGTGGCACGAGGAACTCCGCGCCAAGGGATACCGGGTGACGCCTCAGCGCCAGCTGGTCCTGGAGGCGGTCAAGGACCTGGAGCACGCCACGCCGGAGGAGATCTGCGCCAAGGTCCGGGAGACGGCCCGCGGCGTCAACATCTCCACCGTCTACCGCACGCTGGAGTTGCTCGAAGAGCTCGGCATGGTCACCCACACCCACCTCGGTCACGGCGCGCCCACCTATCACCTGGCGGCCGAGGCCGATCACGTCCACCTGGTGTGCCGGGGCTGTGACGAGGTCATCGAGGTGCGGCCCCAGATGGCGGAGGGGCTGGTCAAGGCGTTGGACGAGGAGCTGGGGTTCGTCACGGACGTGCGCCACCTGACCGTCTTCGGGCGCTGCAAGAACTGCCGATAACCTGGAAGGCATGCGTAGCCCTCTGCTCGATCTCCCCGGCGCCGTCGCGGCCGACGGCGTGGACGCCGACGTGGCCGCTCACTATGGAGACCTGTTCGCCGAACAGCGCGCCCTGGTCAAGGGCGAAGCCGTGGTCGACAGGAGCAACCGCGAGATCGTCAGGATCGCCGGCGTCGACCGGCTGAAATGGCTCAACGACCTGACCTCGCAGAAGCTCGACACGTTGCAGCCCGGTGAGTGGACGCAGACGCTCATCCTGGACCTGCAGGGCCGGGTCGAGCATCACATGACGCTGGTCGACGACGGCGAGGCCGTGCTGGCCCACGTCGAGCCGGGCACCTCCGAGGCTCTGATCGACTACCTCGACAGGATGCGGTTCATGCTGCGCGTCGAGGTGTCCGGGGTCGACGACCTGGCGGTCCTGTCGACCGCCACCGAGGACTTCTACGTGCCGCGCGGCGACCACCAGGGCAAGCCGCTGGCCGGCATCTGGGCCTACGAGGCGTTCAGGATCGAGCAGTACCGGCCGCGCCTGGGCTTCGACACCGACCACAAGACGATCCCGCACGAGGTGGGCTGGATCGGCTCCGCCGTCCACCTGACCAAGGGCTGCTACCGCGGCCAGGAGACGGTCGCCCGCGTGCACAACCTGGGCCACCCGCCGCGCCGCCTGGTCTTCCTGCACCTGGACGGCAGCGTCGACACCCTGCCGCCGCACGGCGCTCCGGTCATCTTCGAGAACCAGGAGATCGGCACGGTCGGCTCGTCGGCGCGCCACTACGAGCTCGGCCCGATCGCGCTGGCCGTGGTCAAGCGGACGGTCCCGGTCGACGCGACGCTGCTGGCCGGTGGCGTGGCCGCGGCGCAGGAGGTCATCGTGCCCCCGGACGCGGGGCGCAACGTCCAGATCGACCCCTCCCTCCGTCGCCGCATCCGCTGAGGCGGCTCAGCCGTGCGGGCTTACCAGCGGTAGGTAGACCCTGTCGACGATCTCGACGAGCACCTCGTCGGGGGCGCTGGGGTGCCCGCGGGTGACGAACTCGTTGCGCAACAGCGCGATGGCCACCGTGGCCACCCGCGGGTGCAGGGACTCGGGGGTGGCTTCGCCCCTGGCCACGGCGCGTTCCAGGATCGTCAGCCACATCGCCGATCCCGCGTCTCCCGCGCTTTCCTGGAGCCTGGCCAGCAGCTCCGGCTCGTCTCCCGTGGCCGCCAGCAGGCCGCGCAGGATCTCCCCGAGCGGCGAGGCCCAGTGCCTGTTGGCGCCGCGCAGCAGCTCCAGCACGTCGCCGCGCAGCTCGCCCGTGTCGGGCACCCTGGCCTCCTCCGTGGCCAGCAGCTTGTAGGCGGCGACGCCGAGCGCGGCCCTGTTCGGCCAGCGGCGGTAGATCGCGTTCTTGTTGGTGCCCGCCCGCCTGGCCACCTTGTCCATGGTCAGGCCCGCGTACCCGGATTCGGTGAGCTCGTCGGCCGCCGCCCGGAGGATGGCCTCTTCCAGAGTCGCGCCACGCTTTCTCTTCACATTCTTAGGGTACACCGCGTACCGTATGGCGGCATGAGAGCCAAAGGCATCACCTATGACACCGGCTTCCTGCACGCCGGATCCGACACGTACGAGGGCTTCGACTCCGAGGCCGTGCGCCGCGACATGCGGGTCATCCACGACGAGCTTCGCTGCACCGCCGTACGCGTGACCGGCGGCGATCCCGAGCGGCTGGAGATCGCCGCGCGGCATGCCGTGGCGGCCGGGCTGGAGGTGTGGTTCTCGCCGTTCACCTGCGACCTGAGCCCCGAGGAGTTGCTGGCGGTGCTCGCCGACTGCGCCGAGCGGGCCGAGCGGCTGGACGGCGAGGTGGTCTTCGTCACCGGGGCGGAGCTGATGCTGTTCACCAAGGGCTTCCTGCCCGGCGAGACCCTCGACGAGCGGCTCGCGCTGCTGGCCACCCCGCACCTCGCGCGCGAGGCGCTGGCCGAGTTGCCCGCCAAGCTCAACGACTTCCTGGGCAGGGCGGTGGCGGTCGTCAGGGAGCGCTTCACCGGCAAGGTCACCTATGCCGCGATCCCCTCTGAAGCGGTCGACTGGACGCCCTTCGACTTCGTGGGCGTCGACCTGTACCGCTCGTCCGACGTGGCGGAGATCTATCCACAGGCTGTGCGTGACCTGGTGGCGCAGGGCAAGCCGGTGGCGATCACCGAGTTCGGCTGCGTGACGTTCTCCGGCGCGGCGGACCTGGGAGCCAGGGGCATGCTGGTCATCGACTTCGACGGCGCCACGCCACGCGGGCTCACCGGCGACTTCGTCCGTGACGAGGGCGAACAGGTCCGCTACCTGAGCGAGCTGCTTGACCTGTTCGAGGCCGAGGGGGTCGACACCGCGTTCTGGTGCACCTTCGCCAGCCACAACCTGCCGGAACAGTGGGACGTGGCCAGCTACGGCCTGGTCAAGGTGCTGGAGGACGGCACCTGGGAGCCGAAGGAGGCCTTCAGCGCGCTCGCCGCTCGATGATCGAGGCCAGGCCGTCCAGCATCGGGCCGAGGCCGATCTCGAAGAGCTCGTCGAGGTTCAGGTCGAAGTCGCCGCCCAGGTCGGCGATGGTCCTGGCGAAGGTCGGATAGGAGCCCAAGGCCACGATCGCGGAGATGTGCGCCTCCTGCGTCTCCATCCACTCCTCGTCGGTCAGGCCGGTGGCCGCCTCGGCTCTGGCCTCCAGCTCGAGGTTGGCGGCGATGCCCTGCACGTAGCTGTAGTGCAGGATGTGCACGTGCAGCATGGTCTCGGGGGCCAGGCCGTGGCCGTCGAGGGCGGCCAGCGCCCACTCGGTGTGCTTCAGCAGGCTCGGTGAGGGCAGCGGCCGGGTCAGCGAGGTGATCCCGGCCATCCACGGGTGGGCCCGGTAGCCGGCCCACTGCACCCTGGCCGAGGCCTCGAGCCGGGCCCGCCACCCCTCCGGCGCCGGATCGGGCAGCGGGAACTCCTCCATCACGGCGTCGACCATGAGCAGGACCAGGTCCTCCTTGCCGGGCACGTGCCGGTAGAGCGTCATCGTGGCGATACCGAGCTTGGCCGCCAGCCCGCGCATGCCGAGCGCCTCGAGCCCCTCGGCGTCGGCGATCTCGATCGCGGCCCCCACGATCCGGTCCCTGGTCACCTCACCGGCGTCCCGCCGCGGCCTGCGCCCCGCGGCCACTGCGGTGCTCACCACGGTGCCCACCCGGGGCTCGGCCCTGACCACGCCCTCCTGGCTCAGCACGTTGAGCGCCTTGGTGGCCGTGGCCAGGGCCACGCCCCACTCGCGCGCCAGCTGCCTGGTCGAGGGGACCCGGTCGCCTGGCTGGAGCTCGCCCTCGGCGATGCGCCGCTTCAGCTCGGAGACGATCTCCGCGTACTTCTGCACTAGTACAGCCTAGCGCGAAAGCGCTGTTGCATAGCCTGTATGTACGCTGTACATTCAGATCTGGCACAGCGTACATACAGACATGGAGTGCAGACATGCGCGTTCTCGTTTCCGGAGCAGGCATCGGCGGACCGGCCCTTGCCCACTGGCTGCGCAGGCACGGTCACGAGGTGACCGTCGTCGAGCGGGCCTCGACCCCGCGCCCCGGCGGCCAGGCCGTCGACATCAGGGGCGCCGCGCTGGAGGTGTCCCGCAGGATGGGCATCCTGGAGCAGGCTCGCGCCCACAAGACCGACATGCAAGGCATGTCCATGGTCGACGGCGACGGCAACGAGCTCATGCGCACCACCGAGTCGACGATCAGCGGCGGCCGCATCGACTCCGACGACGTCGAGATCATGCGCGAAGACCTGACCAGGATCGTCATGGAGACCACCACCGGCGTCGAGTACCTCTACGGCGACTCCATCGCGGCGATCGAACAGGACGAGCGCGGGGTCCGGGTGCGCTTCGACGGCGGCGGGACCGGCGACTACGACTACGTGATCGGCGCCGACGGGCTGCACTCCAACACTCGCCGCCTGGTGTTCGGCGAGCAGCCGCTGGAGCACCTCGGCATGTACGTGGCCATCTACACCGCCGACAACTTCCTCGGCCTCGACCGCTGGCAGACCTGGTATCGCGAGGGGGATGCCGGATGCGGCCTGTACAGCGTGCCCGGCAACGCCCAGATGCGGGTCAACATTGGCTTCAATTCCGAGACCCGGGTCGAGTACGACCACCGCGACATCGCCTCGCAGAAGCGGCTGGTGGCCGAGCGGTGCGTGGGCATGCGGTGGGAGGGGCCGCGCCTGATCAAGGCGATGTGGGAGGCCGACGACTTCTACTTCGACGCGGCCGCCCAGATCCACCTCGACACCTGGTCGCGCGGCCGGGTGGCGCTGCTCGGCGACGCGGGCTACTGCGCCTCGCTGCTGTCGGGCCAGGGCACCAGCCTGGCCCTGGTGGGCGCCTACGTGCTCGCCGACGAGCTGGCCAGGCAGCAGGAGGGCGCCTTCGAGCGGTACGAGCGGCGAATGCGCCCCTTCGTCGCGCTCAACCAGGCCCTCGCCAAGGAGAACCCCGGCCAGGGCGCCTCCGAGGAGAGCGTCGCGAAGGCCGCCAACGCCATCGCGCTCTAGCGGCAAGCGCCTTCCGTACAGGGCGTTCGCCCTGGTCGGGGATACCCCGCCGTCGGCGGGGTGCGAACCGATACGCTTTGCGGCCATGACGGTAACCAGGCTTGCTATGGCCGTTTTGGGCGCCGCCGCCCTGGCGCTGAGCGCCACCCCCGCCATGGCCGAGGCCGGCATCACCGACGAGGTGACCATGCAGCTCGGAAAGGGCGGCACGCTGCACGTCATCGAGAAGGTCGGGGGGACCGGCCAGCTCCAGCGAACCCTGACCACCCGGATCCGGTACGACGAGGGCAACGACCGGGTCTTCCAGGTCTCCGGGGTCAAGGGCGGCAAGCTCGAGGGCGACCTGCTGACCGTCACCGCCCCCGGCACGGTCGAGTACGACGTGAAGGGCGCCGTCGCGCCCGCGGGCGCGACCGAGGAACTGCGCTGGTACGCGGTGGGCGGCTGGAAGGTGCCCGTCGCGAAAGCCATCGTCAAGGTCACGGGGCCGGGCCAGGTGCAGAACCTGTCGTGCTTCGCCGGCGACCTCGGCTCCGCGACGGGGTGCACCACGGCCAGCATGGACCACGAGGCCACCGAGGCCGACTTCGAGCAGGACTATCTGGCGCCAGGCCACGCGCTGACCGTGATCGTGGGTTTCCCGAAGGGCTCCGTCGGCGGCGCCCCGATCCTGGAGCACCGCTTCTCCCTGACCACGGCGTTCACCCTCGACACGGTCACCGGCGGCGCGCTGGGCGCGCTGCTGGTGCTGCTGCTCGGCGGGCTGTTCATCCTGTACTGGACGCGCGGACGCGACGCCCGGGTGGCAGGGGGCGAGCGCGGCGCCATCAACCCGGTGCAGAACGGTCACTTCGCCCCGCCCGACGGGGTGCGTCCCGGGCAGATCGGCACGCTCGTGGACGAGCAGGCCGACGTGGTCGACGTGACGGCGACGATCGTGGACCTGGCCGTGCGCGGTTACCTGCGCATCGACGAGCAGCCCAGGCAGACCTACGACGCGCCCGACTGGCTGCTGGTCCGCCTGCCGAACGCGTCGATCCTCGCGCTGCTGCCGTACGAGAAGGCGCTCTACGACGCCATCTTCGAAGGGCGGGACGCGGTGCTGCTGTCGCAGCTGTCCGGCTCCTTCGGCGGCCACCTGGGCAAGGTCCGCGACGCGCTGTACGCCGACGTGGTCTCCCAGGGCTGGTTCGCCCGGCGCCCCGACACCGAGCGCACCCGGTGGACGGCGATCGGCGTCATCCTGATCGGCGTCGGCCTGGTGGCCACCGTCGCGCTGGCCTGGCTCACCACGTACGGCCTGCTCGGGCTGGCCCTGGTCATCGCGGGCGGCGCGCTGGCCGTGGGCGGGCAGTACATGCCGGCCAAGACGGCCAAGGGCTCGGCGGCGCTGGCCCACACGCTGGGCTTCCGCGAGTACCTGTTCTCCGGAGACCTGGGCGAGGTGCCCGAGCAGCACAGGGTGGAGCTGTTCTCCCGCTACCTGCCCTACGCGGTCATCTTCGACGGGGTGGAGCACTGGTCGCGGGTGGTCGCCTCGGTCACAGGGAACGGGCACCAGGCCGACAACCTGTACTGGTACCACGGCCCGGCCGAGTGGGACCTGTCCAAGTTCGCCGGGTCGATGCGGACCTTCACCACGACGACCTCGGGGGCCATCTCGACCACCCGCCAGTTCCGCACCCTCTAGATCCGGATATATCCGGACTCGATGGCCTTGCTGACCGCCGCGGTCCGCGTGTCCACGCCCAGCTTGCCGTACACGTGGTTGAGGTGGGTCTTGACCGTGGCCTCGGTGATGAACAGGGCCCTGGCGATCTCCTTGTTGCCCGCGCCCCTGGCCAGCAGCTCCAGGATCTCGATCTCCCTGGTGGTCAGCGCGGGCCCGGGGTCGCGCATGCGGCGCATCATCCGGGTCGCCACCCTGGGCGAGAGCGCGGTCTCACCCCTGGCGGCGGCCCTGATGGCCTGGAAGAGCTCGTCCGGCGGGCAGGCCTTGAGCACGTAGCCGGTGGCGCCGGCGTCGATGGCGCGCACGATGTCGGCGTCGGTCTCGTACGTGGTCAGCACCAGCACCTGCGGCGCGCTCGCCAGCGCGCGCACCTGCCTGGTGACCTGCACGCCGTCAGGGCCGTCGCCGAGTTGCAGGTCCATCAGCACCACGTCGGGCTCACGCAGCGCGATCAGCCGGACCGCGTCCTCGGCGTTCTCCGCCTCACCGACGATCTCCAGGTCGGGCTCGCCCGCGAGCAGCGCCTTGAGCCCCGCCCTGACCACGGGATGGTCGTCTACCAGGAACAGCTTCATACCGGAATCCTCGCCGCCACCGCCGTGCCCTCGCCCGGCACACTCTCCACCGCCAGCGTCCCGCCGACCTCCGCGAGCCGGTCACGCATGCCGCGCAAGCCGTACCCGCGCCCCGGCTGGTGATCGCCGGTGATGCCGACCCCGTTGTCGTAGACGTCCAGCGTCACCTCGCCCGGCAGGTAGGACAGGGTGACGATCACCCTGCTGGCGTGCGCGTGCTCGCGCGCGTTGGCCAGCGCGCCCTGCGCCACTCTCAGCAGTACGGCCTGCGTCCCGGGATCGATCGGGTACTCCTGCCCCTCCAGGCGGAACTCCGGGCTCATCGCCTTGATGGCGTCGGCCAGCGAGCCGCGCGCCAGAGCGGCGGGCCCCAGGTCGCGCACGAAGCGGCGGGCCTCCTCCAGGTTGTCGCCGGTCGCCTCGATGGCCGTCCTGAGGTACTCCCGCGCCTTCGCCGGGTCGGACTCCCACGCCCGCTCGGCCGCCTGCAGCAGCATCCGCTGGCTCGTCAAGCCCTGGGCGAGCGTGTCGTGGATCTCCCTGGACAGCCGCTCGCGCTCCTGCATGATCCCCGCCCTCCGCAACTCCCAGAAGATCACCACCGTCATCGCCGCCACCGCGATCGGCGCCAGCACCAGGCTCGGGTCGAACCTGTCCGCCAGGCTGATCTGCGCGATGATCACCGCCAGCGTCAGCACGGCAGCCGCCGCGATCGTGGCCCTGATCGGCAGCAGCCGCAGGCACACGAACAGCAGCGGGATCGCGCACCAGGCGAACGACGGCGCCAGCTCGACCAGCACCAGCCAGCACACCAGCACCACGGCGAGCCAGGCCAGCCTGCCCCGGTGTCCCAGCCGCTCCCACAGCGCCACCCCGGCGGCGTAGAGCACGGCCAGCAGCCCGGCGTCGGTCAGCGCGGCCACGGTCTGGGTGTCCATCGGATGGCGGACCACCAGGCGCGAGGCCGATGCCGCGAGCAGCAGGAAGAACCCGGCGTGCATGGCCCGGTTCAGCCAGACACGTTCCATTGCCGTAAAGCTGCCCTCCTCGGGGACGCGGCGCATCAACCGATCGGTTGACTTCGCCGTCACTCGATTGTCGCCCACGCCTCGATCGCACTCCCGATGGCCCGGCCGCTGACCAGCGGCAACCTGGGAGGCATGAAGATTCGCATCGCGGCCGTCGCTGCCGCTCTCGCCGGCATGACCATCCTCGGCGGGGCCACGCAGGCCGCCCAGGCCGCTCCCTCCGAGCCGGCGGTCGTGCAGACCAGCCAGCTCTCCACCGACGCCGTCCTGCGGGTCGCGGACGCGGTCCAGAAGGAGGCCGCCAAGCAGAAGCAGCGCGTCACCGTGGCGATCGTCGACCGCTCGGGCGCCACGCGCCTCATCCTCAAGGGCGACGGCGCCGGGCCGCAGACGGAGGAGTCGGCCAGGCGCAAGGCCTTCACCGCGGTCTCGTTCGGGAAGGCGACGAGCGAGCTGTCCAAGAACCAGGCCCTCGCGGCGATCCCCGGCACGCTGCTGCTGGCCGGCGGGGTGCCGGTGACCTCGGGTGGCGCGCCCATCGCCGGCATCGGCGTCGGGGGAGCCCCCAGCGGCGACATCGACGAGTCCCTGGCGGCGGCCGGCCTCCGCGCTCTCGGCCAGCTTTCTTGATCCTGTACGGCGGGCGTCGGGCTCTGTACGTCGAGCCTGATCCTGTACGGCGGGCTGCCGCCACCGGCCGCCCGCCGCACCCCGGCTGAGGGCCCGCGACCGGCGCTTCCGGCGAGTCGGTGGTGGTTGCCCGCTGTCACGGCGCTTGGTTGTCGTGGCACCCCGGCCGCGGCCTCCCGCCGTACAGGGCGCCGCCTTTCGCCGACCCACGTCTCGCCGACCCGGCGCCTGGAGCGTGCCCGGGGGCACGAGGGCATGGTGCCCGCGCTTACCCGCGCCGGGGTTGGCGAGGCGTGGTGCGACGGTCGGGGGCGGCGGCCCGCCGTACCAGATCAAGCCGAGCCTGATGCACAGGGCTCGCCGTACGGGATCAGGAGGCGGAATGTGGCGGTGGCTGGTGGTGTTCGCGCTGGTGACGGGGTGTATGGACGGCGTGAGAGGATCAAGGGTGCTGGATCAACAACTGCTGCAAGCCGCCGCGACCGGCGACGCCGCCGCCGTGCGGGACGCGATAGCCGAGGGCGCCGACCTGGAGGCCAGGGACTCCAGGCAGCGGACACCGCTGCTGCTGGCCGCCGCCGCGGATCACGTGGAGGCCGCCCAGGTCCTGGTGTCCGCCGGTGCCGACCCGAACGCGCTGGACGCCCAGCACGACACCCCGTGGCTGGTGACCGGCGTGACCGGCAGCGTGGCGATGCTCAAGGCGCTGCTGCCCGCCAACCCCGACCTGACCATCAGGAACCGCTACGGCGGCGTGTCGCTCATCCCCGCCTGCGAACGCGGCCACGTCGACTACGTGCGCGAGGTGCTCAAAACCGGCATCGACGTCGACCACGTCAACGACCTGGGCTGGACCGGACTGCTGGAGGCGGTCATCCTGGGCGACGGGTCCGAGCCCTACCAGCGCATCGTCCGGCTCCTGCTGGATGCGGGCGCCGATCGCGAGCTGGCCGACCGCGACGGTGTCACGGCACGCGAGCACGCCGTACGCATGGGGCAGAAGGAGATCGCGGCGCTGCTGAGCTAGGTGCGGCGCAGGCGGATCTCGCCGACAGGCCTGCCGCCGCCGTGCAGCGGCGGCTTGGCGAGGGCGTCGAGGGCGGGCGCGTCCAGGCCGACCGAGCGCAGGGCCGCGACGGTGACGGGGGTCCGCGCCCGCATCGAGCCGTCCTCGACCTTGACCGTGCCGGCGCTGCCGTCCTCGAAGGCGAACGCCTCGAAGCCCTCGGCGCCCACCTTCACCATCAGCCCGGGGATGGCCCGCATCATGTCCGCCTCGGAGCGGTCGGTGCCGGAGGTCCACTCGGGGTGTGCGCGCATCGCGTCGAACACGCGCCGGTCCTCCATCGTGGCCAGCTGCCTGAAGGCCCTGGTCACGCCCAGCATCGAGACGAAGAACAGCGGCGCACCGCACCCGTCCACGCCGGAGGCCGCCACGCGCTCGCCGGTCAGCTCCTCCACCGTCTGCCTGATCGCGCGCTGCAGCGGGTGCGCCGGCTCCAGGTAGGTGCCGGTGGGCCAGTCGTTCAGCACGCAGGTGGCCAGCATGGCGGCGTGCTTGCCGGAGCAGTTCATGTACGCGCGCCCGTGTTCGGCGACCGCCCGGTCGAAGGGGTAGTCGTCCGGGCAGAGCAGGGCAGACTCGTCCAGCCCTGCCCCGGCCAGGATCTTCCTGGCGCCCTCGACGTGGAACGACTCGCCCGAGTGCGAGGCGCAGGCCAGCGCGAGCAGTTCGCCCTCCAGGTCGAGCCCGTTGCGCAGCATGGCGAGCACCTGCAGCGGCTTCATCGCCGAACGCGGCGAGGCGGGCACGTGGACCGCGCCGTGCGCCTCCACCGGAGTACCGGCGGCGTCCACGGTGAGCATGCGGGCCTGGTGGGTGGACTCCACGAACCCAGAACGGACAACCTCTACGACCAGCGGCATTTGACCTATTCTAGGGAGCCGTGCGAGCCGTAGTGCAGCGGGTGAGTTCCGCATCCGTAGAGGTCGAAGGTCAGATCGTGGGCGCGATCGACGGGCCGGGTTTGCTCGTCCTGGTCGGCGTCACCCACGCCGACACCCGGGCGGAGGCGAGGAAGCTGGCCGCCAAGCTCTGGGGCCTGCGGATCCTCGACGGCGAGAAGTCCTGCTCAGACATCTCCGCCCCATTGCTGGTGATCAGCCAGTTCACGCTGTACGGCGACGCGCGCAAGGGCAGGCGCCCGACCTGGCAGGCGGCGGCCCCAGGCCCGGTGGCCGAGCCGCTGGTCGACGCCGTGGTGGAGGAGCTGCGGGCGCTGGGCGCGCAGGTGGAGACGGGCGTCTTCGGCGCGGACATGAAGGTGTCGCTGCTGAACGACGGCCCGATCACGCTGGTTCTGGACATTTAGTCTTCGCGCAGATAATCTGCGTGTCTATGAGCCCTGATGACAGTCCCGGATTCCTGCTGTGGCGGCTCACGCTGCGCTGGCAGCGCGAGATCACCGCGGTGCTGGCCCCGCTTGACCTGACGCACGTGCAGTTCGTGTTGCTGGCCAGCACCTGGTGGCTGAACGCGCAGGGGCAGCGGCCCAACCAGCTCAGCGTGGCCAGGCACGCGGAGACCGACGTGAAGATGACCTCCCAGGTGCTGCGCAAGCTGGAGGACAAGGGGCTGCTCGTGCGCGAGGTCGATCCCGCCGACACGCGCGCCAGGCTGCTGCGCCTCACCGAGCGCGGGCAGGAGCTCGCCGAGCGGGCCGTGGCCACGGTCGAGAAGGCCGACGCCGGCTTCTTCGCCTCGATCCCCGACGGCTCCTCCATGATCACCGCACTCCGGAGGACGGTACCGTGACGACGCTTCCCGCCAAGGCGCCCTTCGACTTCGACGCCACGCTGCGCTTCCTGCGTGGGTTCCCGCCCACCTCGGGCGAGCAGCGGGTGGAGGGCGACAGCCTGACCAAGGCGCTGCGGGCCGGCGGCCAGACCGTCGTGGCCACGCTGAAGGCGGCCGAGGGCGGTCTGGACGTCTCCTACGCCGCGCCGCCCACGCCCGCCGCCGAGGCGGAGGCCGCCGATCGGCTGAGCTTCTACCTGGGGCTGGAGGACGACCTGGCCGAGTTCTACGAGCTCGGGCGGGCCGATGCCGCCTTCGCGCCCGTGGTCGCCGCGCTGCACGGTTACCACCAGGTCAAGTTCCCGTCCCCGCTGGAGAACCTGGTGTGGGCGATCCTGTGCCAGCGGGTCCCGATGCCGGTGGCGACCAAGGCCAAGCAGGCACTCGTCGGCCACGCCGGCAACGAGCTGGACGCCTTCCCCGACCTGGACCAGCTGCTGTCGATCGGCCAGGACGAGCTGACCGCGCTCATCGGCAACGCCACCAAGGGTGCGCGCCTGCACGCGGCGCTGCGCCGGTGGGCCGAGACGGACGAGCGCCACCTGCGCACCGCGCCCTACGGCGAGGTCAAGGAGTTCCTCCAGAGCCTGCCGGGCATCGGCCCGTGGTCGGCGAACTTCATCCTGATCCGCGGCCTCGGCAGGATGGACGAGGCTCCCGTCGACAGGGAGCTGCTCAGGTCCGCCTCCGCGGTGTACGGTCCGCTGTCGGAGGGCAGGGCGCGCCAGATCGCCGCCACCTACGGCCCTTGGCAGGGCTACTGGGCCCACTACCTCAGGGCCGTCGGCCTCGTCCGCGCCTAGTCGGAGATCGCGATACGGAGGCGGCGGAAGCCGCGGCCCTTGCTCTCGATCTTGGCGACCTTGATGCGCCCGATCTGCCGGGTGGAGGCCACGTGCGTGCCGCCGTCGGCCTGCGTGTCCAGGCCCACGATGTCCACGATGCGCACGTCCTCCACCTCCTCGGGGACCAGGTTGGTGGCCGTGCGGATGATGTCGGGGATGTCGAAGGCCTCCTTGCGCGGCAGCACGCGCACGTCGATGCGCCGGTCGGCGAGGATCTCGGCGTTGCAGGCGTCCTCCACCGCCTCCTTGAAGCCCGGCGGCACCTCCGGCATGTTGAAGTCCATGCGCGCCGACAGCGGCTCCATGTTGCCGCCCGTGACGAGCGAGCCGTAGTCGCGGAAGACCACCCCGCACAGCACGTGGAGCCCCGAGTGGGTGCGCATGAGTGCCGAGCGCCGCTCGTCTTCGACGGCCGCCTCGACGACGGTGCCGACGGGCGGCACCGGGTCGCCTTCCGCCGGAATCAGGTAGAGATCGTCGCCTTTGCGTATGCCGACGATCCGGGTCTCCACCCCGAGCCAGAGGAGAACTCCGTGATCCGCCGGCTGGCCGCCTCCGCCTGGATAGAATGCCGACCTGCTCAAGACGATCCCCTCGGGCGTCGAGTCCAGGACGACCGCCTCGAAGGAGCGCAGGTTCTGGTCGGACAGTTCGAGCCGTTGCGTTCGCCCGTGGAGATCGGTGCTCATACCAGCAGCCTAGAGCCATGAGGTAGCCATGCGCTTCCCGACGCATCGACCCTTGATGGCGCAGGTCGCGGCAATGCTGGCGATTTGTTCGCTTACATCTGGATGTAACAGCGCGGCGGGGCAGTCGTCGCCGCCCCGCCGTACTCCCGTCATCGAGAAGGCGACGCCGGTGATGATGGTCGTCGGCGACAGCTTCACGGTCGGGTCAGGCCCGGTGCCCACCTGGCAGACCTACGCCACGCGGACCGCCAGGATGCTCGGCTGGCAGCCGGTCATCGCCGGCGCGGGCGGCACGGGCTACCTCAACCACGGACGCGTCGGGCGCACCTTCCAGCAGTCCTTCGACGCCGAGCTGTCCTGGCGTCCGGCCCCCGACGTGCTGATCCTCTCGGGCGGCCACAACGACCGCCGCTGGCCGGCGCTTCAGGTACGGCGGGCCGCGGCCAGGCTCGTCTGGCAGGTCAAGGGACGCTGGCCGAGGACCAGGATCGTCATGGTCGGCCCGATCTGGCTGGAGGGCGCCCCGCCCGAGGTCTACCGGGTGCGCGACGCGCTGAAGGAGGTGGCCGCGCGGGAGGGCGTGCCGTTCCTCGACCCGCTGGCGCGCCGCTGGGTCACCGGCAGGCCGGCGGAGACCGTGCTTCCCGACGGCGTGCATCCCACGTTCGCCGGCCACCTCCGCATCGCTCGCTGGCTGGCGCAGGCGCTCGGCAGAATCTCTTGACATTCAAGTCTCTTGGCCTTCAAGATAAAAGTGCCTTGAAAGCCAAGAGAACTGGATGTCCCCATGAACGTCATCATCATCGGCGCCGGCACCGGCGGCATGTGCCTGGCCCACGGGCTCAAGAAGGCCGGAGTCTCGGTGAAGGTCTACGAGCGTGACCGCAGCCGCACCGACGGCCTGTACGGCTACCGCGTCGGCATCGACCCGACCGGCAACCGGGCGCTGAAGGAATGCCTGCCGCCCGAGCTGTTCGACACCTTCGTGGCGACCTGCGCGCGAGCGCCGAAGTACCTCAACGTGCTCACCGAGCGCGGCAGGTTCACCGCCTCGTTTCCGCTCAGGGACGACCACGACCCGGTCAACAGCGAGCGCTCGGTCTCCCGGATGACGCTGCGCCAGGTGCTGCTCACGGGCATGGAGGACGTGGTGGAGTACGGCAAGGAGTTCACCAGCTACGAGCGCAACGCTGACGGCACCATCACCGCGTACTTCGCCGACGGCACCTCGGCCACCGGCGACGTGCTGGTCGCCGCGGACGGCACCAACTCCAGGGTCCGCCGGCAGTACCTGCCGCACGCCCAGGTCAAGGACTCCGGCGTGATCGCCGTGTCGGCCAAGATCCCGGTGACCGACGAGACCAGGGCGCTGCTGCCCCGTGAGGTGTTCGAGGGCCTGTCGATGGTCTTCGCGCCGCGCGGCAAGTTCTGCATCTGGCACGTGATGGAGTTCAAGTGGGACCGCGACGGCGCGGTCAAGGACGGCATCGGCGGCAACGAGGCCGAACTGGTCGAGAAGTGGCCCGGCCTGCTCTACGACAACACCCGCGACTACATCAACTGGGGCTTCTCAGCCTCGGTCGACAAGTACCCGGCCAACGTCATGGAGCTGCGCGGCGAGGAGCTCATCGAGCTGGCCCTGGACATGACCCGCGACTGGGCGCCGAACATGCGGCGGCTCATCACCATGTCAGACCCGGGCAGCTGCTTCCCGATCAACATCCGCACCTCGGTGCCGATCGACCCCTGGCCCTCGACCAACATCACGCTGCTCGGCGACGCCATCCACACGATGACGCCGGGCCGCGGGGTCGGCGCCAACACCGCGCTGCGCGACGCCATGCTGCTGTGCAGGGAGCTGACCAGCGGCAAGCCCGTGGTCGAGGCGATCACCGCCTACGAGCGGGAGATGGTCCCCTACGGCTTCGCCCGGGTGAAGGACTCCCTCGCCCAGAACGGCATGAACGGCGACGACGCCCTGCACAAGCCCGTGATCGGACGGCTGATGCTGGCCGTCAACCGGGCCTTCTTCGCCGTCACCGACCGGATCCCGGCGCTGAAGAGGAAGTTCATCGCGGCGCAGTACGCCTACCGGGGAGCCGAGTGATCACCACGGGCCGTAGGGGCCGTTGTTGCCCCCGCGGCCCATCCCCTTCACGGCGGGCTTGACGTCGACGATGTACACAGCGGCGGCGATCACGGCCAGGATCGAGAAGAACCCGAGCCCGATCCCGATGAACGCCTGCCCCTGGAAGGCCAGGAACGTGATGAAGTAAGACCAGGCGCCCGCCCCCGAGAACAGCGTCGCCAGCACCAGGATGACCAGCCAGAGGTTCTTCTGCAGCTTCCCGGCGGCCACGAAGGCGGCCGGGGGCACGCGCAGCGCGTGCACCAGCGCGTAGACGGACATGCCGAAGATGACGACGGAGAGCAGCAGGAACAGAAGGTTCAGTCCACCATTGATGATGCTCATGCTCGCTCCCAACGCCGCGCCGACGGCCCCAGCCTAGTGGGGAACCCCGATGAACGCGGAAGGCCCGCCTCGATCGAGGCGGGCCTTCGCGTGTGACCTCAGGCCTTCGTGGCGGCCTTGGTCGTGCGCTTCCTGGGGGCAGGGGCAGGGGTGGGCTCGGCGGCCTCGGAGACCTGCTCGAGCTCGTGCGCGGCCTCGCCGGAGGCCTTGCTGACGACCTTGCGGCCGCGGGTGGCGAACTCCTCGTAGACCTCGGTCGCCTTGTGCGACAGCTGGTCGGCGTACTCGCGGGCCTTCTCGGGGAACTCCCTGGCCAGCACCTCGGCCTTGTCGGCGGCGGCGCGGGCCCTGTCGGGCAGTTCCTTGGCCAGCTCGGAGCGGCGCGACTGGAGCTCCTGCAGGCGGTTCGGCAGCTCGCGCAGCTTCTCCACGGCGTAGTCGCCGGCGCCGGCCACGGCGAAGAACGGCTTGGACTCGGTGAGCTTCTTGACCTCGGTGGCGAGCGTCATGGGTTAACCTTCCTTGGTTTCCTGGTTGGCGGTGCCGTTGCTCGAGTTCGCCGAAAAGGGCTCAAGAGCGGCGAGATAGTCCTCGGGCAGCGGTTGCTCGTCATCCGGACCGGAGTCACGCACGGGGTCGGCATTCTGGGAGGTCTGCCCGGCCCCGGCGTGGCTCTCCTTGCGGAATGACTCGTAGATGTCGATCAGCACCTGGCGTTGCCGCCCGCTGAGATGGCTGTCGGCTCTGATCGCCGTGATGACGTCGCTGGGCGGCTCGCGGTCCTCGATGAGGCCCGCCTGCACGTACAGCGCCTGCGCGGACATGTGCAGCCCCTTGGCGATCTGGTTGAGGATCTCCGCGCTGGGCTTGCGCAGGCCACGCTCGATCTGGCTCAGGTAGGGGTTGGAGACCCCCGCCGCGGCGGCGAGCTGACGCAGCGAGATCTTCGCCTGCTGCCGCTGCTCGCGGATGTACTCACCGATCGAGCCGGCCTTGGGTAGTGCCATGCCCGATAGTCTGCCCGATGGTGCTTGCAATTGCAAACGGGCAGCTAGCAAGTGCAAGCGCTACAGCGGGACCACCCAGAGCAGGGGAGCGGACAGCACCAGCGCCACGACGAGCGTCACCAGCCCGTAGCGCGAGGTCGTCGCCAGGTCCGGGTCGGGCTTGACCAGCCGGTCCACCCTGGCCATGACGTGCTGGGCGTGGACGCCGAGCATGCCCTGCGGGGTGGGCATGGCGCCGGCCGTACCGAACCTGAGCAGCGCGGTGGCCAGGCGGCGCGGCGAGCAGTAGCGGCGGGCGCGGTCGTCGGCGGCCATCTCGACCAGCAGCTCGACCTGTGCGTGCGCGTCCCTGACCACCTTGGACCAGGGCAGCGCGCGGCGCAGCGCGGCGAACGGGAGCAGGACCAGGTCGTGCCGCTCGCGCACGTGCGCGGCCTCGTGCGCCAGGACGGCCGACAGCTCGTCCTCCGACAGCAGCTTCAGCGCGCCCTCGCTCACCACCACCTGGGAACGCAGGCCGGGCACGCAGTAGGCGGCGGCGCGCGGGTGGTCGAGCACCCGCACACCGGGAACGACCGGGTTGTCGTGCGAGATCAGCCGCAGCAGCATCCGGTGGCGCCGCCGTGCGCGCAGCGTCTGGACGCCCGCGGCGACCGTCACGATGACCAGCATCGCCAGCTGAGTGATCCCGGCGATCATGGCCAGGACGTGCGGCAGGTCCCAGGACTGCTGCGGCGGGCGGCCGTCGGCGAAGAAGATCAGGCCGTGCAGGAGCCCCATGTCGTAGGGCTGGACGGCGAAGGCCAGCAGAGTGCCGCTGGTGGCCAGCCCCCAGGCCACGCCGAGTGCCTGCCACAGCGTGATGGCCAGGCGGGGTGCCCGGGAGGTCCAGCGGGCGGTGGTGAAACGCCAGGAGCCGATCGCGCACGCGGTGGCGAGCGCGGCCAGCGCCACAGCCGTGATCACTCTTCCTCCAGCTCCGTCAGGGCCTTACGCAGGATCTCCGCCTCCGAGCCTGAAACGGCCTGGGCGAAGCGGGTCAGGGCGGCCGATCGGTCGCCCGTCATCTCCAGAGCTTCCAGCATAAGCTCGGCGATGTAGGAATCGCGGGTTTCCGCCGGTTCGTAGCGCCATGCCCGGCCATCGCGCGTGCGACGCAGGAAGCCCTTGCGGGTCAGGCGGTCCAGGACGGTCATGACCGTGGTGGGAGCCAGGTCGCGGTCTTCGATGAGTCTTCCGACCTCGCGGGCGGTCAGCGGGGTGCTGTCCGCCCAGAGGATGTCCATGATGCTGCGCTCGAGCTCGCCAAGACCCTTCACACGCTTCAGCGTAGTACTACAAGCCGTCGAGCTGGCACGCGGGCGTTCACAGGAAATCGTGACATCTCAGTGGCTTGCCGCCCGGAGCGCCACTGTGGACGATCTGCGGATGCGTTACTTACTCGCCCTCACGGCCGCTGTCGCCACGATCGGCGCGGCCTCCCCCGCGGGCAGCACGGCCACCGCCACCGTCTTCTACCCCAACCCCGTCCAGCAGCTGGGTGACCAAAATCTCACCGACGCCAAGGACGCCGATCTGCCCGTCTTCGCCTCCGCCTACACCGGGGTGACGCTCACCGACCTCGACGGCTCCGGCACGCTGACCGGCCGTTACGTCAGGGTCAAGAGCTCCACGGGCAAGGCCGCCCAGGCCGTCGGCGGCGCCTTCCCCGCCTACCACCGCGACGTCGACCAGTTCGAGCAGGTCATGGGCTACTACTGGGTCACCAGGGCGCAGCAGTACCTGCAGTCGCTCGGCTTCGGCTCGAAGCTCCGCCCGGTCAACCAGCGCCAGATCGAGCTGCGGATCGACCAGTACGGCGGCGACAACTCCTTCTTCCGCGACGACAAGGCCAACATCACGCTGGGCAAGGGCGGCGTGGACGACGCCGAGGACGCCGAGGTGATCGTGCACGAGTACGGCCACAGCGTCCAGGACGGCCAGGTCACCGGCTTCGGCACGAACCTGGAGTCGGGCTCGATCGGCGAGGCGTTCGGCGACTACCTGGCCGTCGCGGTGACCAGCTGGGCCACCGGCGTGCCCACCAAGACGGACGAGGCGTGCGTCGCCGACTGGGACTCGACCTCCTACTCCGCCGCGCCGCACTGCCTGCGCAGGCTCGACGGCACCAAGCACTATCCCGAGGACGTCATCGGCGAGGTGCATGCCGACGGCGAGATCTGGTCCAGGGCCCTGTGGGACATCCGCGGCGCGCTCGGCGACACCAAGGCGAGCACGCTGATCGTGGAGGCCCAGTTCGGCTTCGCCACGGACACCTCCTTCCGCGCCGCCGCCCAGCAGACCGTCGCCACCGCCAAGCGCCTGTACGGCGACGCCGCCGCGGCCGTGGCCACGAAGGCGTTCACCGATCGGGGCCTGCTATAGCCGTCCACGGGACGGTCAGCTCGCCGAGCCGCCACCTGCTCCTGCCTCCCAGCGGCATGCGCTGAGGGATGGGCCAGGCGGCGCTCAGCCGCTCCACGGCCGCCAGCCACCGCTGCCGCCGTCCGTGCGCACCGTACGGCGCGGCGGTGGCCCATGCGCGGTCGAAGTCGCGCAGGAAGGCGTGGATGGGCTCGCCCGGCACGTTGCGGTGGATGAGCGTCTTGGGCAGCCGGTCGGCCAGGTCCGACGGCCGCTCGAAGGCGTCGAACCTGGCCGCGAACGTCAGCGTCCGCGGCCCGTCGCCGTCCAGACCCACCCAGACGGCCCTGTTGCCCACCTCCGAGCAGGTGCCCTCCACCAGCACGCCCCCGCGTGCCAGCTTCCCGCGCAGGAGATCCCAGTAGGTCCACGCCTCGGCCTCGCCGTACTGCCTGAGCACGTTGAAGGCCCTGACGAGGGTCGGCGGCCTGCTCACGGGCAGCTCGAAGCCGCCCAGGGCGAAGCTCAGGCCCTGGGTTTCGTACGGCTTGGCGGCGCGGACCCGGTCGGGATGGATCTCCAGCCCCACGACCTCGACGTCCGGATTTATCAGTCGAAGGCGGGTGAAGAGCTCCAATGTCGTGATGTGGGAGGCGCCGTAGCCGAGATCCACGACCAGGGGCCGCTCGGCCGTACGCAGGAGGCGGCCGTGGACGGCGGCGATCCACCGGTCGGCGCGGCGCAGCCGGTTGTGCGCCGTCGTCCCCCGGGTGATCGCCCCGACCGGCCGGGCAGCTCTCATGGTCGCGCCTCCTGCCGAGCCCCTGCGCTCAGGTGATCCGGTGAACCTTGTGCTGAGCGGCCTGCGCGCGCGGGCGCATGATGATGCGGTCGATGTTCACATGCGCGGGCCTGGTCACGCACCAGGCGATCGCGTCGGCCACGTCGTCCGAGCTCAGCGGGTCGGGCACGCCCTGGTAGACGCGCTGGGCCGCTTCGGCGTCGCCGCGGAACCTGGTGACCGCGAAGCCCTCGCTCCTGACCATCCCCGGCGCGATCTCCACGATCCGGATCGGCTGCCCGACCAGTTCCAGGCGGAGCGTCTCGGTCATCGCGGTCTGGGCGTGCTTGGCGGCGCAGTACCCGCCGCCGCCTTCATAGGACACCAGCCCGGCGGTCGAGGTGAGCATCACCAGCACCCCGTCGCCCGACTCGATCAGCAGGGGCGTCAGCGCCCTGGTCATCCGCAGAGAGCCGAGCACGTTCGTGTCGTACATCCGCTGCCAGTCCTCCACGTGACCCTCGGCCACGCTCTCCAGGCCCAGCGCCCCGCCGGCGTTGTTCACGAGCACGTCACAGCGCGTCAAAGAAGCCTTGAGCGAGTCGACGGACTCCTGGGAGGTGACGTCCAACGTGACCGGGGTGATTCCAGGCACCTCCGCGGCCAGCTTGTCCAGCCGCTCGCGCCGCCTGGCGCCCGCCACCACCTGGTAGCCCTCAGCGGCCAGCCGTCTGGCCGTGGCCTCGCCGATCCCGCTGCTTGCACCGGTAACAACCGCCGTTTTCTTCATGTTCACATCCTGTCGGACTCAGAGTCGTGGTCTCATGTCGGGAATGTCGGATCGATGTGGACAGTTGTATCTCGCTTGGAGGTGATGTCGGGTGAGGCGTGGACGGGTAAACCGGGTCGCGACGATCAGCATGCACACGTCCCCGCTGGACCAGCCTGGCACGGGCGACGCCGGTGGGATGAACGTCTACATCGTCGAGACGGCCAAGCGGCTCGCCCAGCTCGACGTCGAGGTGGAGATCTTCACCCGCCAGACCGCCCGCGACCTGCCTCCCGTCGCAGAGCTCGCCCCCGGCGTGCTGGTCAGGCACGTGACCGCCGGGCCGTACGAGGAGCTCGACCGCGCCGACATGCCCGGGCAGCTGTGCGCGTTCCTGTCGGGTGTGCTGCGCACCGAGGCCATGTACGACCCCGGCCGCTACGACGTCATCCACTCCCACTACTGGCTGTCCGGCCAGGTCGGCTGGCTGGCCAAGGAACGCTGGGGCGTGCCCCTGGTGCACAGCATGCACACCATGGCCAAGGTCAAGAACCAGCTGCTCGCCGCGGGCGACAAGCCGGAGCCGCAGCTGCGCGTGATCGGCGAGGAACAGGTCGTGGAGATCGCCGACCGGCTGATCGCCAACACCGAGGACGAGGCCGCAGAGCTCATCCAGCTCTACGGCGCGCCCGAGGACCGCGTCGCCGTGGTGAACCCTGGCGTCAACCTCACCGTCTTCCAGCCCGCCTCCCGCGGCTCCGCCCGCCGCAGGCTCGGCCTGCCGCAGGACGCCCACCTGCTGCTGTTCGTGGGCAGGATCCAGCCGCTCAAGGCCCCCGACGTGCTGCTGCGCGCCGCCTCCAGGATGCTCATCGAGGACCCCGAGCTGCGTTCCCGCCTGGTCGTGGCCTGCGTCGGCGGCCCCTCGGGCACCGGCCTCGCCCAGCCCTCCATCCTCACCGACCTGGCCGCCGAGCTGGGCATCTCCGACGTGGTCCGGCTGGTGCCGCCCGCTCCGCAGCACGAACTGGCCGACTGGTACCGCGCCGCCGACGTGACCGTGGTGCCCTCCTACAGCGAATCCTTCGGCCTGGTCGCGCTCGAATCCCAGGCCTGCGGCACCCCGGTGGCCGCGGCCGCCGTGGGCGGGCTGCGCACGGCCGTGGCCGACGGCGTCTCCGGCGTGCTCGTGGACGGCCACGACCCGCACGACTGGGCCGCCGTGCTGCGCCGCTTCGTCGTCTCGCCGCGCTGGCGCGACGGACTGTCCTCCGGCGCCCGCACGCACGCCGCCGCCTTCGGCTGGCAGGCCACCGCCGCCCGCCTGGTCGAGGTCTACACCGGAGCCAAGGACAACCTCCACCCGCTGCCCGTCGCGCTCAGCTCCTAGGCTGTACGGGCGGAAGGAACCGTGCCGGCGATCGAGTAAAGAGCGGTGAACGACCAAGTGGACCCCCGGGATGTGGTCGAGGCGGCGCTGAAGGCGTCCGAGGTGTCGTTCGAGGAGGTGCACCCCGGCGCGTTCCTGGTGACCCTGCCGGGCCGGCGCAAGCTCGCCACCACCACCTGGCTCGTCGTCGGCGAGCGGGCCATGCTCGTCGAGGCCTTCTTCTGCCGCCAGCCCGACGAGAACCACGCCGAGTTCTACCGCTTCCTGCTGTCCAAGAACGGCGGCATGTACGGCGTGCACTTCTGCCTCGATCCCGTGGGCGACGTGTACATGGTGGGCCGCCTCCCGCTGGCGGCCGTCACGGAGGACGAGGTCGACCGGCTGCTCGGCTGCGTGCTGACGTACTCGGACGAGTGGTTCAACAGGGCGCTCGAGCTGGGCTTCGCCTCGACGATCAAGCGCGAGTGGGAGTGGCGGGCCAGCAGGGGCGAGTCGTTGAAGAACCTCCAGGCCTTCGCCCACTTCGCGGACCCTGACCGCCTCTAGGATTGTCCGCATGGCGACTTTGGTACTGCTGCGGCATGGTGAGAGCGACTGGAACGCCAAGGGGCTGTTCACCGGATGGGTGGACGTCAGCCTCTCGGCCAAGGGCGAGGAGGAGGCCCGCCGCGGCGGCAGGCTCCTGGTGGAGGCGGGGCTGCGGCCCGACGTGGTGCACACCAGCCTGCTGACCAGGGCGATCCAGACGGCCCAGCTGGCGCTGGCCGAGGCCGACCTGATGTGGCTGCCCGTGACCCGCTCGTGGCGGCTCAACGAGCGCCACTACGGAGCCCTGCAGGGCAAGAACAAGGCGCAGACGCGCGAGGAGTACGGCGACGAGCAGTTCATGCTGTGGCGCCGCTCCTACGACGTGCCGCCCCCGCCCATCGCCGACACCGACGAGTTCTCCCAAGCGGGCGACCCCCGCTACGCGCTCCTGCCACCCGAGCTGATGCCGCGCACGGAGTGCCTGAAGGACGTCGTGGAGCGCATGCTGCCGTACTGGTACGACGCCATCGTGCCCGACCTCGCGGCCGGCCGTACCGTCCTGGTGGCGGCGCACGGCAACTCGCTGCGCGCGCTGGTCAAGCACCTGGAGGGCATCTCCGACGAGGACATCGCGGGGCTGAACATCCCCACGGGTATCCCGCTGCGCTACGAGCTCGACGACCACTTCAGGCCGCTGTCCAGCGAATACCTCGACCCCGAGGCGGCCAAGACCGCCATCGAGGCCGTCGCCAACCAGGGCCGTTAGCCGGGGCGCGACCCCGTCACCAGGTAGACCACGTCGCCGGCCACGCGGACCGCGTGGTCGGCGTACCGCTCGTAGTAGCGGCCGATCAGCGTGATGTCGATGGCCGGCTCCACGCCGTGCTCCCAGTCCTTGGACAGGATGTTCCTGAACAGCCGCCTGTGCAGCCTGTCCATGGCGTCGTCGTCCTGCTCAAGCTCCAGCGCAGACTCCACGTCCCGCGAGGCGACGCAGCTGCCCGCCTTGGTGACCAGGGTCTCGGCGATCTGGCCCATCTCCAGGATCGTGGAGCGCACCTCGGCGGGGATCGCCGACTCGGGGTGACGCAGCCGCGCCACCTTGGCCACGTGCACCGCCAGGTCGCCCATGCGCTCCAGGTCCGTGCCCATGCGCAGCGCCGTGATCACCATCCGCAGGTCGACGGCGACCGGCTGCTGGCGGGCCATCAGCTCGAAGATCGACGTCTCGATCTGTTCGAACGTGGCGTTCACCTCGGCGTCGCGTGAGATGACGCTCTCGGCGAGTTGCAGGTCGGCATCGAGCAGGGCGGTGGTCGCCCGGGAGATGGCCGAGCGGACAAGCCTGGTCATCTCCACCAGCTTGTCGGTGAGGGAATCGAGTTCTTCATGGTACGCGTCGCGCATGCCGTCACCGTACGTGCCTGTCGATGAACGAACCCCTACAGAGAGATGAACTTTCCGGGAAAGGGCCGTTCATCCCCTGGTGAGAGGTCTGTGCCTTGTGGGTTGGCCACCTACCATCGGAGGCATGAGTGAGATGGCCACGAGCTTCGCGGCCCTGGCCGGCTTCGTCGTGGGGGCCCTGGCGATCCTGTTCTACCGGAATCAGATCGAGACTCCCCGCCGCACCGCATCCGCCAACGAATCGGAGACGGGCGCCCTCCCGCAGGGCGTCGCCTCCGTGCTGGCCGTGCTGCCGTCGAGCGCCGTCGTGCTCGACGCGCACGACAGGGTGCTGCGGGCCAGCTCGGCCGCTCGGGCGTTCGGGCTGGTGAAGGGCGACCGGCTGATGGCCGCCGAGCTGCTTGCGCTTGCCAGGCAGGTGCGCAGAGACGGAGAGATCAGGGAGAGCGAGATCGACGTGGCCGGGCACAAGTTCGGCCAGGAGACCACCAACTTCGCCGTCCGCGTGGCCCCGCTGGGCTCTCACGGACAGGTGCTCGTGCTCGCGGAGGACCAGACCGAGCGGCGCAGGGTCGAGGCTGTGCGCAGGGACTTCGTGGCCAACGTCAGCCACGAGCTGAAGACCCCGGTGGGCGCGCTCAGCCTGCTGGCCGAGACCATCCAGGACGCCGCCGACGACCCCGAGGCGGTCACCCGCTTCGCCGGGCGCATGCAGCTCGAGGCGGCCCGGCTCAACTACCTGGTCCAGGACCTGATCACGCTGAGCAGGATCCAGGGCGCCGAACCCATCCCCACCCCCGGCCAGGTCGCCATCGACGAGGCCGTCAACGACGCCATCGACCACTGCAACACCAAGGCCGCGGCCAAGGACATCACCCTCGTATCCGGCGGCACCGAGGGGCTGCGCATCTGGGGCGACGACGAACTGCTCGTCACCGCCCTGCGCAACCTCATCGACAACGCCGTCGCCTACAGCCCCGAGCACACCCGCGTGGTCGTCAGCATCCGTCCGGCCGGCGACTCGGTCGAGATCAGCGTCAGCGATCAGGGCATCGGCATCCCCGAGGAGTCGCTGGAGCGGATCTTCGAGCGCTTCTTCCGCGTCGACGCGGCCCGCTCGCGCGTGACCGGCGGCACCGGGCTCGGCCTGGCCATCGTCAAGCACGTGGCCGTCGCGCACGCCGGAGAGGTGTCCGTCTGGAGCAAGGAAGGATCCGGCTCCACCTTCACGCTTCGCCTGCCCGCCTTCGGCGGCACGGCGATCGCAGTACCACCCTCGATCCCCCTGGAGACAGCCCCATGACCCGAGTACTCGTCGTCGAGGACGAGGAGTCGTTCTCCGACGCCCTGTCCTACATGCTGCGCAAGGAGGGCTTCGAGGTGTCGGTCGCGGCGACCGGACCCGAGGCGCTCGACACCTTCGACCGCAGCGGCGCCGACCTGGTGCTGCTCGACCTGATGCTGCCCGGCCTGCCCGGCACCGAGGTGTGCCGCTCCCTCCGCCAGCGCTCCAAGGTCCCCGTCATCATGCTGACGGCCAAGGACAGCGAGATCGACAAGGTCGTCGGGCTCGAGCTGGGCGCCGACGACTACGTGACCAAGCCGTTCTCCTCCCGCGAGCTGGTCGCCCGCATCCGCGCCGTGCTGCGCCGCCAGGGCGACGCGCCTGAGGAGCTGGACACCTCGGTGCTGACGGTCGGTCCCGTCCGGATGGACGTCGACAGGCACGTCGTGGCGGTCCGCGGCGACCACGTGCAGCTGCCACTGAAGGAGTTCGAGCTGCTCGAGGTGCTGCTGCGCAACGCCGGCCGGGTGCTGACCCGCGGCCAGCTCATCGACCGCGTCTGGGGCGCCGACTACGTGGGCGACACCAAGACGCTGGACGTCCACGTCAAGCGGCTCCGGGCGAAGATCGAGGCCGACCCGTCCAACCCGCGCTGCATCCTCACGGTCCGCGGGCTGGGCTACAAGTTCGACGCCGTCGAGGAGTGACCGACGACAAAGGGTCCGGTACGGCATGCCGTACCGGACCCTTTTGCGTGTCTTTGCCGCGTCGTGGGCCTCGCTCTGGAGCCCTCAGGTGGCTCCAGAGGCCGCGCGCCCCGCGGAGGGCCCGAGGGGGCGCGGTCGAGGCCCTACGTCGCTTGTGGCGGCCTCAGGGCGGGCCGTGAGGTTACGGCGTGGTCGTGGCCGAGGGCGTCGCCGAGGCCGAGGGGGTGGCGGCCGTGGTGGCGTTGGGGGCCGGCGGGTAGTCCTTGAACTCGCGGCTGCGCGTGACCACGGGCACGTTCAGGCTGATCGTGCCGGCGTTGGCGAACTGGAGGTCCAGCTTGATGCTCTCGCCGCCCCGCAGGCCCTTCGGGATGCCCTCGAGCAGGAGCAGGGGGGTGGGCTTGCCGGTGTTGACGAGCTGGTTGCTCGGCAGCTGGATCGGGGTGGAGACCTTGACCGTGCCGAGGTCGCCGGCGTTGACCGCCTGGAGGGTGTCGGCGGCGCCGGCCGTGTTGAGGATGTTCAGGTAGATCGGAGCGGAGCCGCGGAAGGCGAGCTGGGTACCCGAGTCGGGACCAAGGATGAACGCCTGCGGGATATCGATGCCGCGCTGGCCGTATTTGCCCTGATCGATGAGGACGGCTGCCTCGTTGGGGGCGTACGGCTTGTTGGTGTTGGCATCGGCCCCTGCCGCACAGCCCGCGAGCACGGGGGCTGCCATGAATACGGCGGCGGCGGCGATCCAGCGACGGCTGGTCACGGGAGGGTTCTCCTTGGGGTGGCACGTGCAAGATGGGCAGCGCCTACCTTATCCGCCCCAATCCATGGTCATATCCGCACCCCTGCAGGTCATTAGCCATGTCGGCTATTGCGATTCATAGAGTTGAAGGGTTGTCAAGTCCTAATGCGCGGCTTTGACCTGCAGTTATGGTGATTTCACTGTTCCGGGAGGCTGTGGATGCGTGGTACTCTTGAGTACAGCGGAAGGGGTACTTGTCACATGACTTTCCAGGTCGGCGACACTGTCGTCTACCCCCACCATGGGGCTGCTCGGATCGAAGCAATCACCAAGCGATCCATCAAGGGTGAGGAAAAGACCTACCTGGTGCTCAAGGTCGACAAGGGCGACCTTACCGTCCAGGTGCCAGCAGAAAACGCAGAACTCGTCGGCGTGCGCGATGTTGTCGGTCAGGAAGGCCTTGAGCGGGTTTTCGACGTCCTTCGCATGCCGCACACGGAAGAGCCCACGAACTGGTCTCGCCGTTACAAGGCAAATCTGGAGAAGCTCGCGTCGGGTGACGTGAACAAGGTCGCCGAGGTCGTTCGGGACCTGTGGCGGAGGGACCGCGAGCGTGGTCTGTCCGCGGGTGAGAAGCGCATGCTCGCCAAGGCCCGGCAGATCCTGGTGAGCGAGCTGGCACTCGCCGAGAAGACCAATGAGGACAAGGCGGAAGCCCTTCTCGACGAGGTGCTCAACTCCTGAAGACGAAGCTTCCCAGGGTGGGCGTCGGTGTCGACGTCCACCCTTTTGCATCCGGTCGTGAGCTGTACCTCGCGGGCCTGCACTGGCCCGGCGAGACGGGGCTCGACGGCCACTCCGACGCCGACGCCGTGGCTCACGCGGCCTGTAACGCGCTGCTGTCCGCGAGCGGGCTCGGAGACCTGGGCGGGGTGTTCGGCACGTCCGACCCGCGCTGGGCCGGCGCCGCGGGGGTGAGCCTGCTCGAGGAGACCGCCCGGCGGGTGCGCGCCGCCGGATACGAGATCGGCAACGTGGCGGTCCAGGTGGTCGGCTCGCGGCCCAAACTGGCGCCGCGCAGGGCCGAGGCCGAGAAGGTGCTCAGCGAGGCCGTGGGGGCCCCTGTGAGCGTCGCCGCGGCCACGACGGACGGGCTCGGCTTCGTCGGCCGCGGCGAGGGGATCGCGGCGATCGCCACCGCGCTCGTCGTCAACCATTCCGACGACTAGGGCGTCACATATCGGGATGCGTTACGGGTATCCCGGCAGGCGGTGCCCAAGGCCCGCCGAGTCACTGGGGCGGCGGTTCGTCACTGGCGCGGTACGAGCCGCCGCCTTCCCGTGTGCCTGACGCTGGCGTAGTGAAGGTGCATGTCGGGTAAGTCCCTCTTTGGACATGTCAACGTCTCGGGGGGAGCAAGACATGATCGGCGCCATCATCTCGGCGATCGTCATCGGAGCCATCGTGGGCGCGCTGGCCCGCCTGATCGTGCCAGGCAAGCAGAACATGTCGATGGGCCTGACCCTCATCGTCGGCATCGTGGCCGCGCTGCTGGGCACGCTCATCGCGCAGCTGTTCGGCTTCGCCGACACCAGGGGCATCGACTGGTGGGAGCACATCCTGCAACTGGTGCTGGCGATCGTCGGCGTGCTGATCGTGGTGCGGGTGCAAGCAGGCAAATCACACACCTGACCTGCAAATTCGCGACAATTACGCATATTTGGCCGAGACAGGGTAGCGATCTCCTCGTGGGAGTGAACGGATCACGCCCACGGGGAGGTTTGTTGCGATGACAATCCAGTCCATCCTCGGCGCCATTGTGATCGGCGCCGTGATCGGCGCGATCGGTCGCCTGCTGCTTCCGGGCAGGCAGCCCATCGGGTGGATCCTCACCATCGTCGTCGGCATCGTCGCCGCGCTCATCGGTACGGCCATCGCGCAGGTGATGGGCGTCGCCACGACCCCGGGCATCGACTGGATCGAACTGGTCATGCAGGTGGTGCTGGCGGTGGTCGGTGTCGGCATCGTGGCGGGTCTACGCCGCGGTACACGCGTCTAGATTTTCCACCCTCGGCCTCGGCGGGCTCTCCCGTGAATCCCGCCCCCTCGGGACGCCCGCCGGGGCCCTTCACTCGTCCGGGGTGTCCGGGGGCAGCGGCGTGCTGCGCAGGCGGCCCGAAGGGGCGTCCTCGGCTGCATGCCTGGGCTCGGAAGGGTCGGCCACCTCGGGGCCGTGCTCGGGGTCCGGGTTCTCGCTCGGCTCGCTCGTGACGACGCGCAGGGGCTGCGTGTCCTTGTCGCGCTCGGGTATCCGCGGGTGGACCAGGACGTCGGCCGGCTTCTTCCTGTCGCCCCAGCGGACGGGCTTGGGCTCCTCCGCCGGTTCGGGTGCGGGCTCCTGCTCCTGCTCCTGTACGGCGGGCTCTGGCTCGACGTGGGCGGGCTGAGCTCCTCCGTCGATTTCCTGGGCTCCCGCGTCGGTGGTCTGTGGCTCCTCGTGGGTCGGCTGGTCGGGCTGGGATACCTCGGGTTGTTCCTGCCGGGGTTGGGGGGCTACGGGGGGTTCGTCGTCTGCCTGGGTCGCGTCGTGAGCCGGATCGGGCAACTCGGGCACGGCCTGGTCGGGGGTCGGCTCGGTGCGGTCGGGCTGCCACGGTTGGCCGCCCGCCTGCCAGGTGTGGACCGCTTCGGAGACCTCGTGGCGCGGGTGGGGCTCTTCCCGCGGGTCGGGCTCTTCCTGGGCGGGGGTGGGACGGGGGATCTCGACCGTGTCGGCGGCGGGTTCCGGCTCTCGCGGTGCGGGGACGGGGTCCTGGCTCGCGTTCTGTGCGGGGGAGACGGCCCAGCGGGTGACGCCTTCCGAGACGGAGTGGGGCTCCTGCGCGGGCGGGGTGGGGCGGCCGGTGAACGGGACCAGGTCCTGCTCCGCCGTACCGTCGTCGGCCTCGTCAGGGGTGCGGCGGGCCTGGACGTGCTTGATCAGCAGGAGCCACAGCCACAGGCCGAGCGCCAGCATCACCCAGGGCGCCACCGCCACGCCGAGCGCCGCCTGCCGTACGTCGAAGGAGAAGCGTACGGTCGTCGCGACGTTGACCGCGGCGGCGGCCAGGATGAGCACGATCAGCACCAGCGCGGCCTGCGTCCGCACCAGCAGCCGGGCCGGGCGCAGCAGTAACACGCCGATCAGCGCCACCACCAGCAGCGCGTCGAAGCCGGCCGGGTAGAGGAAGGCGAGATCGGGCCGGGCCTCGCCGTGGATGGCCAGCGCGCGCAGGTCGTCGAAGGACAGCGCGCAGGCGGCGCCGGTCAGGGCGGCGACCGCCACGCCTGCGAGGGCGATGCCCAGGCGGCGCAGCATGGTGGGGGGAGTCACGTCCATGGCCCATCGAGCCTACAGAAGAATGCGGCTCGGATTATTCGGCATGCGACGGCGGCTGAGGCGTTAGCCTTTCTTTCGTGAGCCTGCACCTTTACGACACCAGCACGCGCGCCACCCGTGAATTCGTTCCGGTCGAAGCCGGCCGGGCGTCGATTTACCTGTGTGGGGCTACCGTGCAGGCTCCTCCGCACATCGGCCACATCCGGTCCGGTGTGAATTTCGACGTGCTCCAGCGCTGGATGACCCGTTCGGGGTACGACGTGATGTTCTGCCGGAACGTCACCGACATCGACGACAAGATCATCAGAGTCGCGGCCCAAGAGGGCGTGCCGTGGTTCGTCATCGCCGAGCGCAACCAGCGGGCCTTCACCTGGGCCTACGACACGCTCGGCTGCCTTCCGCCGACCGTCGAGCCGCGCGCCACCGGCCACGTGCCCGAGATGATCACGCTGATGGACCGGCTGATCGAGCGCGGCCACGCCTACGCCGTCGGTGGCGACGTCTACTTCAGCGTCCAGTCCTGGGCCGACGAGTACGGCAAGCTCTCCAACCAGAAGGTGGAGAACATGCGGGCGGCTGGCGACACGGACGACGAGTCGTGCAAGCGCGACCCGCGTGACTTCGCTCTCTGGAAGGGCGAGAAGCCGGGCGAGCCCACCTGGCCCACGCCGTTCGGTCCGGGGCGGCCCGGCTGGCACCTGGAGTGCTCGGCGATGGCCACCAAGTACCTGGGGCCGACGTTCGACATCCACGGCGGCGGGATCGACCTGATCTTCCCGCACCACGAGAACGAGATCGCCCAGGCCCAGGCGGCGGGCGACGGCTTCGCCCGCTACTGGATGCACAACGGCATGCTCAAGATCGGCGCCGAGAAGATGAGCAAGTCGCTCGGCAACTCGCTGCTGATCCCCGAGATGGTGCAGAAGGTCCGGCCGGTCGAGCTGCGCTACTACCTGGCCGCGCCGCACTACCGCTCCTCGATCGACTACTCCGAGGAGGCCCTGCGCGAGGCGGCCGCCGCCTACCAGCGCATCGAGGGGTTCGTGACGCGGGCCGCCGAGGTCATCCACGACGTGGACGCCGACGCGCCGCTGCCGCAGGCCTTCGCCGACGCGCTCGACGACGACCTGGGCACGCCGCAGGCGCTCGCCGTCGTGCACGAGGTGGTGCGCGAGGGCAACGTGGCGCTGTCCAGGGGCGACAAGGAGGCCGTGGCCCGGCTGCTGGCCGAGACCCAGAACATGCTCGACGTCCTGGGCCTCGACCCGCGCTCACCGCAGTGGCGTTCGGCCGGCTCGGACCTCAAGCCGGCCGTGGACGCGCTCGTCGCGGTCGCCCTCGAGCAGCGCAAGGCGGCCAGGGCACGCAAGGACTACGCCGCCGCCGACGCCATCCGCGACCAGCTCACCGCCGCCGGCATCACCGTCGAGGACACCCCCCAGGGCCCACGCTGGGAACTCAGCCGCTGACGACCCAGCTCCTCCGCACGGCGGGTTCTCTGCACGGCCCTGCTTCTTTGTACGGCAAGTTTCTCTGTACGGCGGGCCGCCCCTACGGCCGCCCGCCGTACTTCGCCTGAGGGCCTGTGCCCGGCGCTTCCGGCGAGTCGGTGCCGCTTGCCCGCCGTAACGGCGCTTCGTACTCGTGGCGACCCCGGTCGCTGCTCTCCCACCGTTCAACGGCGCCGACCTCACCCGCTTCAAGTCTCGCCGCCCCAGCGCCCTCAGAGCCCGCTTTCGGCATCGCGTCATCCGTGGTCTGCACAGGCGGGTCCCGGGGTTTTCCAGGCGCCGGGTCGGTGGGGTGTTGGTCGGCGAAGGGCGGCGCCCTGTGCGGTGGGAAACCAGGGGCCGCGGGACGTGGATCCCGGGCGCCGTGACGGCGGGTAAGCGTCCCCGACTCGCCAGCAGCGCCGGGCGCGGGCCCTCAGCCGAAGTACGGTGGGCGGCCGGTGGCGGCAGCTCGCCGTACAGGAGAGATTATGATCTTGTTCGGGGACCCGAAGCGGGCCAGTACTCTTGTGCGTATGGCTGGGGGCAGGGCGGGCAGGCCCGCGAAGAAGAAGGGGCCCACGAAGGGCACCGGCGGGCAGAAGCGTCGGAGCCTGGAGGGCAAGGGCGCGACCCCGCCGGCCGAAATGCGGCATTGGTACAAGGACAAGGCGCGCACCGAGCGCATCGCCCGCGAGGATCGGGGCGGCGTGCGCAAACCCGCGCCCGCGCGGCAGCGGCGCGCCGAAGACGCGCCCGAGCACATCGGCGGCCGTAACCCCGTGCTGGAGGCGCTGCTCGCCGGGGTGCCCGCGACCGCGCTGTACGTGGCCCAGCGCATCGACAACGACGACCGCGTCCGCGACTCCATCAAGATCGCCGCTGAGCGCGGGATCGCCCTGCTCGAGGTCACCCGCGACAAGCTCGACCGCCTCACCGACGGCGCGGTCCATCAGGGGCTGGCCCTGCAGATCCCGGCCTACGACTACGCCCACCCGGCGGAGCTGGTGGAACTGGCGCGGGAAGCGGACGAATCGCCGCTGATCGTGGCGCTCGACGGTGTCACGGATCCCCGCAACCTCGGCGCCATCGCCCGTTCCGCCACCGCCTTCGGCGCTCATGGCCTGCTCATCCCGGCCCGCCGTTCCGCCGGTGTCACGGGTGGGGCCTGGAAGACCTCGGCGGGTACGCTCGCCAACCTCCGCGTCGCCCGCGCCGCCAACCTGACGGCGGCCCTGAGGGAGTACCGCGAGGAGGGCCTCTTCGTCATCGGCCTCGACGGCGAGGCCACGGTGGACCTCGAGAACGCCGGCCTGCTGACGGAGCCCCTCGTCGTCGTGATCGGCTCGGAGGGCAAGGGCCTTTCCCGCCTGGTCCGCGAACATTGCGACGCCCTGGTCCGCATCCCCATGCACGCCGCCGCCGAGTCCCTGAACGCCGGAGTGGCGGCGGGCGTGGCCTTGTACGAGGTCGCTCGTCATCGGCGCCACTGACCGTCTACACTGATAGGCCGCGCCGACGTAGCTCAATCGGCAGAGCATCTGTCTTGTAAACAGAAGGTCAGGGGTTCGATTCCCCTCGTCGGCTCTGCGCTAGGAAGCCTCTGAACAGGGAGTACTTGTTCAGGGGCTTTCTGTTTGTCAGGACAAAGCTGCGATCTTGCCAACACCCTTGCTAACGGGGGTGGGATCATGTGCGCTGTGTCCTCCAACGAGCTCGTACAGCACTATCAGCGATTACTCGACACGGCTCAGTGGCTTGAGGTCGGTATGTCGTGGACGGTCATCCAGGCCGTTGGCGAACCCATGAACGTGGAAGACGTCGCTGAGCGACTCGCCGGCCCCGGTGCGGAGATCCGCATGTTGGATGTGCGGGAGGGGCCGCTCGACGACCCAGCGGTTCACGTAGCCGATTGCGGTCCGTCGATCATGTTGCTGGACCAGATCGGAGAGGTCGTCTCGTGGGTGCCAGGGCTCATGGATCGGCTGAGCGTGGGAGCTCGACTCTGGAATGTCGCGCGCGATGCCGGAACGCGATCGCGTGGCTCCGTCCGCTGCTGTCCTCTGGGGAGGAGATCCGGCTGCATCAGACGGTGCTGTACAACTCGATCTACCGCGGAGACGATCAGTTCCTCGTCAACACCCATGCGTACGGCACGCCCGCCGGCACCGCGCCCGTGCTGCACCTTCGGCAGGTCGCTGGTGGGGACATGGTCAACACCTACGCTGAGAGCTTCGAGAAGACCTGGGAAGGTGCGGTGCCGGTCGATGGCTAAACGGATCGACTACTACGACGACCCGGACGGCCCCGCGCCCAACAGCCTGGTCCCATCGGTGAACGTCATGGTGACCAACGCGGCCCGGCGACCTGCTGATGATCCGGCGCAGCGACAGCGACAACTGGGCCGTCCCGGGCGGCGCCATCGACCTGGGCGAGTCGATCCCGGCGGCAGCCGTACGCGAGACGCTGGAAGAGACCGGCATCACCTGCGACATCACCGGCCTGGTCGGCACCTACAGCGACCCGCGGCACGTGATCCTCTACACCTCCAACGGCGAGGCCCGCCAAGAGTTCTCCCTCGTGCTGACCGGCCGCGCCGTGAGCGGAACCCCGACGCCCAGCGACGAGTCACGCGAAGTCTGGTGGGTGCCGCGAGACGAGGTGCTGGCTCTGCGATGGACCGGTCGATGAGGATGCGGATTGAGCACTATCTTTCCGGGACGCCATCGCCGTACGTCGGGTGATCTTCCTACGGCATGTTGTGAGGTAAGACGAGGTTGCTGAGTCCGGGGTGGCCTTGGTTGCTTGCCTGCGGCGGGGTGACCCAGTCACGGTGTTGGCCAAAGCGTGTCCAGAGCCGAGGCCAGTGTTGCTGGAACTCCTCGATCTGGGTGGGCCAGATCTGCCCGCGAGGGTGAAGGGCGAGGGCGAGCTCGTAGAGCTCTTCGATACCGTCAGGGGCGTCGGTTCCGCTGAACCGCCTATAGGCGTCCCTGGTGATGCCGAGGGCCAGTTCGGCAGATTGCCATGGTCTCTCGTCGAGGCTTGGGTCAAGCTCGCCCAGACAGTCGGGATCTTGAACGGCGCGTTCGAAGTTCTGGCGTCCTTGCAGGATCAACCAGGCTCGGAAGTATTCGAAGCCGTCGTCACTGCAGAAGCCGGTCCTCACGTAGGCGGCGCCCCACAAGTCCCAGCTATAGGCCTGGTCCATGGCGGTCCGCCAGTGTCGGTGAAAGGCTCTGATGTGTTCGAGGGACGTTGCTGCCAGGTATGCGGTGAGCCAATCGATCTGTGCTTCTTGGCCATGCTCGCCGGCCGTTGAGCGGCTTGCCTCGATCGAATCCCAGAACCCGTCCAACTCCATGGGCCGATCTTCCCGCCCGCCCTTGTTAGCTGGCGTCTTGGGCGGGAGGGAGCCGGTGCTGGTCGACGAGTCCTGCGAAGTCCCGTGGGTGCCACGCCGATGGACCGGTCGATGCGCATGCGGATCGAGCACTACATCGGGTGATCTGACTGCCGCTTCGAGAACCGGCGCAGGCGTGGCAGCAACCGGGCCCGGGCCGCGCCCGGGATGAAATGGGTTCACTGTATGGAAGGAGTCAAACGCGGATCACACACCTCCGGGACATGTCAATCAATTCGCTGCTGACGGCAATACAGTGCGGCGATTGTGGCGAGACCCCACCATTGAGAGAAATAGGAGTTTGTGAGGACAGACAGGAGTGCCAATGAAGTTCCGCCTCGCGTCATCCACTGCCCTGGTGGCCCTCGCTGTGGGAATGAGCCTGCTCAATACGGCGCCGGCCTCGGCGAACAGCGGCGGGGGATGCAGCCCCACCCATGAGGTGGACGGATTCCTCGTCCAGGTGTGCATCTCCTCCAGCGGCACGGCGCTGCAGGCCTCGGTCTACACCCTGGAGAACGGCCACAACACCGTCGACATGACGCTCACGGTGAAGAACATCGACACCAATGCGATCATCGGCAACGCGCAGAAGCAGGGCCGCATCGACGTGCATTCGGGGAGCCTGGTCGGCCCCTGGACCGGCGTGCCGGCCGGCCGCTACCAGACCCACGCGACGTTCCGCTCCCCCACCTATTACGACGCCGGCTGGTCCCCGACGGTCTATATCGGCTAAGCCGCGACAGCGGGCGGGGCCGACTCCGGCCCCGCCCGGACGAGCGATCCGAAATTGCCCACATTATGGAGTGAGAAAATGAAGCGATTCGTCATCGCCGCGGCCGCCGCCCTCGCCGCCCTCGCCGTGTCAGCGCCCGCGGCCCATGCCGCGACCGGAACGGTGACCGAGGTGTTCGCCACCACCGGTGGAACTGTTCTCCAGGTGGCCACCCAGTCCCTGCACGGGGAGGCCCTGTCCTTCGCCACGGCGCCGGCCGTCCCGGAAAGCGTCGCGGTCTCCAACCGTACGGACCGTACCGTCACCGTCTTCCAGGGCGGACGGATCGTCGGGACGATCCCGGCGGGCCAGTCCGGCACCGTGTCCCTCGCGGCCGGCGTCCTCGCGGTCTTCTCGGCCCCGGCCGGCGCCTGACAGTACCCGGCCGCCCTGGCCGTCCAGCCCGCCCCTGGAGAGGGATTGGCGAGACGCCCGAGTACTTCCGGGCCACCCACGCCGGGCTGTTCCAGCACACCGCCTCCGACCACCCGATCACCCCCGGGCAGGCGCGTGGCCAGCTCGGCGAGCACCGCGGCGTCGCCGGCGTCCAGCTCGAGCTGCCCACCTACGCCCTGCTACCCGAAGAGGAACTGTCCGGCGACGTCCTGGACGTGGTCGTGGAGAACCTCTTCCTCTGGGTTCTCAAGGAAGCCCGGGTGCCCACCGAGGACGAACTCGCCGGGATCGTGGCGATCGGCGCCCGCCACGTCGAGCTGCGGATCCCGCTGGCCGAGGCGCTGCGGGCCTACCACATCGGGGCCCGGCTCGGCTGGCGGGAACTCGTCGCACTGGCCGGGCCGGACGAGGCCGACGACCTCATCGCCACCGCCGTGCACGTCCTCACCTCGTGGTGATGGTCTTGGAGACCGCTTTCCCGGATGCCTTGTCCAGGACCGTGGTCTTGAGCTCGAAGCCTTCCAAAGCCTCGTGGTCGGGGTAGCTGCCGCTTTCGCCGTCAGGAACCGATACGTCTTTACGGCCGCCATCGGAGTTCAGCCGGTCGCCGTCCATCCCACGGAAATAGACATGGTCGGTCTCAGACTGCATGTCGCCCTGGCCGCCGGTCAGCACCTGACGTCGCGGTAGCCGCGCCATTGTGACCAGGTCTTGTACAGCTGCTTGGTCTTGCCGTCCTCCTTGGAGGACTTGGACAACCCGTCGTCGTCGGCGTAGTGCCAGGCCGCGCCGCCGCCCTTGCCGTCGCCGTACACATAGGCGGTGATCATGGACGGTGCGTAGCCGGTCCGGTCGGTGACGGTGGTCCCGGCCACCACGTACTTGTGGAACCAGTCGACGGTGGGTCTTTAGTGCCGTTGTGCGGCCACAGCATGGCGCGCAACGAGAGAGGCCCTGCGGACGATGCCGAGGGCCTCTCTTCGGTCGCGTTGGCTATTGGTCGTTCTCCAGGTGATTTCGTCGGTGACTAGTAGCAGCGTTTGCGGTCAGCTTGGACAGCGCTCTTGGCCAATGCAGTCGAGAAATGTCGGTGAGAAGTAGCAGCGCTGGAGGGCTGTAGATCGTCCGGCAAGGGCCGCGGTGTGCTCCAGCCAGACTCCGTTGCAAGTCAACCTCGTGGCGCACGTGTCGTCGGCTTCCGGGTGCCCGCACATCAGTCCCCGGCCGGGTCCGGCGAAAGACGATCTCGCCCGTCGCGGGCTGGGAGAATAGTGTGAGGTAATGGATCGACGCATCTTCGGGCTGGAGAACGAGTACGGCGTCACGTGCACCTTTCGGGGTCAGCGCAGGCTGTCTCCGGACGAGGTGGCGCGCTACCTGTTTCGGCGGGTCGTGTCCTGGGGCCGGTCGAGCAACGTGTTCCTGCCCAACGGCGCCCGGCTGTATCTGGACGTGGGCAGCCATCCTGAGTACGCCACCCCCGAGTGCGACAACGTCGTGGAGCTGGTCACCCATGACAAGGCCGGTGAGCGGATCCTGGAGGGGCTGCTGGTCGACGCTGAGAAGCGGCTGCGTGAGGAGGGCATCGCCGGCGACATCTACCTGTTCAAGAACAACACCGACTCGGCTGGCAACTCTTACGGCTGCCATGAGAACTACTGTGTGGGCCGGCAGGGGGAGTTTGGGCGGCTGGCCGATGTGCTGATCCCGTTCCTGGTCACCCGGCAGATCATCTGCGGCGCGGGGAAGGTGCTGCAGACCCCGCGGGGGGCGGTGTACTGCGTGTCGCAGCGCGCCGAGCACATCTGGGAGGGGGTGTCGTCGGCGACGACCCGGTCTCGGCCGATCATCAACACCCGTGACGAGCCGCACGGCGACGCCGAGCGGTTCCGCCGCCTGCACGTCATCGTCGGCGACTCGAACATGAGCGAGACCACGATGTTGCTCAAGGTCGGCGCGACCGACCTGGTGCTGCGCATGGTGGAGGCTGGGATCGTGATGCGCGACATGGGCCTGGAGAACCCGATTCGGGCGATCCGCGAGGTCTCGCATGACATGACCGGGCGGCGGCGGGTCCGGCTGGCCAACGGGCGTGAGGCGTCGTCGCTGGAGATCCAGCAGGAGTACCTGGGCAAGGCCAAGGACTTCGTGGACCGGCGGGGCGGCGACGTGATCGCGCGGAGGGTGCTGGAGCTGTGGGAGCGCACCCTGCGGGCGGTGGAGACCGGCGACCTGGACACGGTGTCCCGGGAGATCGACTGGGTCACCAAGTACCAGCTCATCGAGCGGTATCGGAAGAAGTACGACCTGCCGCTGTCCTCGCCCCGGGTGGCCCAGCTTGACCTTGCCTACCACGACGTGCACCGTAAGCGCGGGCTGTTCTACCTGCTGCAGCGGCGCGGCGCGGTGGAGCGGGTGGCCCCCGACATCAAGATCTTCGAGGCCAAGTCGGTGCCGCCGCAGACCACCCGGGCGCGGCTGCGTGGCGAGTTCATCCGCAAGGCGCAAGAGAAGCGGCGCGACTTCACCGTCGACTGGGTGCACCTGAAGCTCAACGACCAGGCGCAGCGCACCGTGCTGTGCAAGGACCCGTTCCGCAGCGTCGACGAGAGGGTGGACAAACTCATCGCCAGCATGTGACCGGGTGGGGCCAGGAACCAAAGCCACACCGGCGTGCGGCAGTCCGTAATTGAGCTACTTCCAGCCTGTCTTCGCAGGTGAGAGGGAATGGAAGTAGCTCAGTGGCTTGAACGGGTCAAGCCGGGATGCACGCGCTGGCAGTGGCTTGCGTGGCGCCGGCCAGACCGAGGCCAGGGCCTTCTCGATCGTACGAAAGCCCACACCGTACCTGCGCTGCAAGGCCCGACTCGCTAACCCTGCGCGGGAATCGCGGCGGATCGCCGCGTACAACTCGACCTTGGACTTCGAGTGCACCAGCACCCCTCACCCTGCGGAGCACACCGCAAGCCCAGGAGCGCTGCTACTTCTCACCGACATTGCTTCCTGCTCAAACGATCTCTGCCACAACTGACCGACGAACGCTGTCACTACTCACCTACGTAACCATCCAGGCTTGCATTGAGTCGTGCCAGGCTGGTCGTTTCGCGCCGACGCGGATTCCGCAGAGCAGTGTCTCCGCCGCGCCCGCAAGGCGCTCAAGGCCAGCCCGCCACCCAATCACCGATCGGACTTGGGACTTACTCGTCTAGCGAGCCAGCCGCGGAGTCGAGTCTTGCCACGTCAACATCGGCTTCCGTCAGAGCACGGAGGCAGCCGTCCACCACTCACTGACCTTGTGTTGGACAAGACGAGCAGGGTGATTGCTCCGCCTGGAAGCGGAAGGTCGGCCGTTCGACCCGGCCCCTGACCGCCAGCCTTGAACAACTAAGATGCCCCGAAGCCGCGATCGCTCCGGGGCGTTCTCGCGTGTGTTGACGGCAGCGCCTGGCGGACGGTCACCCCGAGAACATCCGCAGGCGCCTCTCACGCGAGGCTCTGGCCGCCGATCACAGTGATCACCTTTCCCGCTGACACGCTTGACGGTCCCCGTCATGGGGGAGGCCCCGGCAGGCGTACGTACTGCGATTGATCATTGGCGGCCGGTGCCTGTCCCTCGTAGCAGGCACCGGCCCGCGCCTCGCTTACGGGACGTCTCCCGCGTGGTCCACGATGCCCACGGCCACCTGAGCCACCGAGAAGACCACCTCACCCTGAGGCAACTTGCCATACGGGGACTGCGACTTCGATCCGCCGACGTAGACCCGGCGCGCCCCGAGCAGGACGTAAGTGTTCGGGTCGATGATGACTTCCTGGCGTATCCCCTCGTCGTCGTCCGTGTAGATTCCCACGCCTTCTCTGCCCAACAGATCGCGCACCTTCTCCACAAGGCCGCCGCGGATCAGCGTGGTCATCGACACCTCCGCGTCGGTCAGCGACGCCGAACTGGGGACCGCGTTGCTGGAGGTCGCCGCGATCGTCCGCGCCGTGGGCGGCCGGCGCGACCTGGTCAGCGTGCTGTCCTGCGACGCGGCGGCCTGGGTCGCACAACCGCTGTGCCGGGCCGAGGGGATGACGCTGGTGGGCGGCGGCGGCACGGACCTGCGTGCGGGCATCGCCAAGGCGCTGCAGGCGAGCCCGCGGCCGGACGTCATCGTGGTCCTGACCGACGGGCAGACCCCGTGGCCGCAGGAACGGCCGGCGTCCCGCGTGGTGGTGGGGCTGTTCTCCCGGACCAAGCGGTCGTACGAGAGCGATCCCGACTACGTGCCGGACACGCCGCCCTCATGGGCACGGGTGGTCAACATCGGGTAGTCAGGTCGGCGTTGGCGGTCCTACGCTCCGATGCCACCGAGCTACGCTGCTAACGCGAGTGCAAACAACGCTCCTGGATGACCAGTCGGGCCTTGCCGCGGGTCACAGTGGTTGCCGTGACGGCAACGCTGACGGCAACGTCGGGCACCAACACACACGACGCGCACTCTCGGCGGCAGCCGGGCACCTGGTCGGTCTGATTGGGCCGTATCTGGTGGGTGTGGTTGGTGTCCTCGTGCCGGCCTGGTCGCGGCGAACAGATCGTGGACCCGACAAGAGCCAACGTGAGTTCGATGATGATCGACAAAGGTGGACGCAGGTGAGCACCTCTACGTCCGCCTCTTGCAGTCGCCTTCGGGTCTTGGCCAGCACCGGGCTAGGTTGGTCGGGTGGGGGCCTATGAGGATCTAGCCGCGGAGCTGGTGACCGAGCGGCTGCGGTTGCGGCGGTGGGTGCCGTCGGATGCCGAGGAGTACCGCGGGTTGTGGCTTGAGCGGGATCCACGAGTGCCGCCGGTGCGGCGGATCGACGCCGAGGGTCGCCCGACGGTCGAGGACATCCGCGGCTGGCTCCTCACCAATCCGCTGGCGGCGGATCCGGGGCTCGGGTTGCTGCCGATCGAGCTGCGAGACACCGGTGAGTTCATTGGGTACTGCGGATTGACTGTCGGCCAGGGATCTTTCGACGAACCTGAGATCGCGTACGAGCTGGCACAACGAGCTCACGGTCATGGTTACGCGACAGAAGCCGCCCGTGCGGTCGTCGAAGCCGCGACTCGAACAGGACGTCGACGACTCTGGGCGACCGTGTGGGAGTGGAACGCACCCTCGTTCCGTGTCCTTGAGAAGCTCGATTTCCACCGAAGCGAGCGCATCACCGTGGACGCCGAACGCGGCAACACGATCTGGATGACGCGCGTACTCGACCCGAGGTAGACGCGAGCGCCGGCCGCGATCCACTCCTCGAAGAGAACCCTATTAGGTGATCTTGCTAACGCCGTTGCAACAACGACCCCACACAGCCGTGGACACTGGTGGACCGGGATCTTGGCGAACAGGGCGCCGACCAGGGCCGGAGGGATGGCAGCGGACGCCGTTGGACAGTCATAGAGAATCTCGTAATGAGGTGCTCTGCGCGTAGATGCCGCTCCCGGGCCAGGGAATCTGCGTCGTAGTGTTCCTATCGCGTCGGGGTGAAGGACGAGACGATGAGCCAGACGCTGGCAGCCGCGATCACACCCGCGACGACGATGTCCTTTGCCCGTCCGGGAATCACGCCTTTCACCTGTCCGCGGATCATGCTTCGCGACAGATGGACGGTTCCGGCCCAGGAGATCCGCACCCGCAGGCTCCAAACGGCCGACGCGACGAGGGCTGCCGCGACAAGCAACGGCCATCGCACCGAATCGAGGAACAGCATCTGGAAGTCATCGCTGTACTGAGTGGCGTACGTCGCGACGTCGAGCAGCGGGAACAGGAGAAGAGCCACCGCGGCCGCGGTGCCGGCCAAGCGTCCCCATCGGATGGGAATGGTCGCTCTCACGGCCGCCGCCAATGCGACGAGAACCACCGGCAAGCCGATCACGTCAGCCTCACCTGACCACCGCGCGAGGCCGTCCCAGGACGACTCCGGAGCCTCCAGGTAGATGACACCAACCACAAACCTGTCGTATGTGATCATGCAGCGGTCGAACATCGCCGCCCACGCCGCCGCGCCGACGGCGCCCGCCCACAGGATGATCCCGTACGGTCTCCGCGGCAGGGGTGACCGGGCCGCCAGGACCAGCGCCATCACGGCCACCGGATAACAGACGATCAAGAGCCAGGGCGGCACGAGCGCACGTTCCTGCCCAGTGCATGGGTCGGGGCCCGGCAGGAGAAACGCGGTGATCAGCCCGAACACGAGCACGGCGCCGACCGCGGCGACGGCGGTGAGCATGGCCCGGCGTGATCCGCGCAGGAGAAGGCCGGCCACGACGACCGGCAACAGAAGCACGCTCCAGAACAGCAGCTCTCCCGGCAAGGTCTCCAGCGCGTATGGGCCTTCCACCGAATAGGGATCGGAGTTCGTCGCGGAACAGAACCAGCCGACGCTCTGCCTGCCGAGCCCGAAGGTCGTCAGGATCACCGGTCCGGACGCGGCCAGCACCGCACCAAACCGCGGTACCGCCGCCACCGGGGATAACGCTCCTGCCGCGGGTTCCTGCATCACGGCGCCCTCTCCCGGAAATGATCAATCCGAGTCAGAGTAGCGGGTGACCGCCGACTCAGCGGGCCGCTTTCTGGGGCACCAATCGCCAACATCGGCAGGGCGACCAGCCCGCGTACGGTCTGATCCCGAGTCGCAGCTCTTTGGGGCTGTACAGCGGCGGCTCGACGACGCCGCACGGCAACACCGCCTCACGCGATCACATGGCATGAACCCGTCCCCACCGCATCAGCAAGGGAAGCCGCTGACGAGGCGCTGCCCTGCCCAACGGATCAAGTGGTCATGGGGCGATCGAGCGCCGTGCCCCTCGGACTTGCCAGCAACGGCAAGTCCCTGTCCGGCCGCCAGGGTGCTCTTGACAACTGGTGATCCCGCACGGCATCGGCATCCAACCTCAGGAACTCCGTCGGCCGCCGGCCACTAAGCCGACGGCCCACGCCGGAGATCGTAACGGGCAGTGGTTCCCGTCAGGGTTGAATCTCGGGTCGGCTCATGTCAGCTCCCGCTGCCGCCTTTCCACGTCGGGTCATCGATCGCAACGCAGGGCCCGACCTGGCCGGTGATCATGTGCGCCGTCAGTCGCCACAGCACTTTCTGCTTGCCCGTCTTGGAGGTCTCCTCCTCGTTCCCTGCGAACTCCAACACCAGCGTCTGGTCTTCGCCGATGTGCCGGGGATTGATGTCGAGCCCGCCATCGCGCATGCGGGCGGCCGCGTCGGGGCCTGGCCCCATGGCCACAACCTGGCCGACCGTCTTTCCTCTGCCGGTCTTGCACTCCTTGCCGGGTGGGAGGTAGCTGATGTCGGCTGTGACGCCTGCGGCATCCAGGTCCCGCTCCAGTTGGTCGGCGTCCTTGAACTCGTTGATCTCCACTCTGACTGTGCCGTCGGCGTTCTTGCTCACGGCGTACGCGGGCATCTCCGTCCCTGTCAGCAGGGGAACCGCGAACGCCGCCGCCACGGCGAGGAGGCCCACCGCGCTCCCTGCATACAGTCGGCGGGTGACACGGCGGTGTCGCTCGGCGCGCTCCGTGATCTTGGCTTTGAGGTCCATTAGCAGTTGCTCCTCGAATCTCATCCTGATGCTCCACTCATGACGAAGGGCAGGTTCCGCAGTGTCTGGCGGGCGCGGTGCAGGCGTACCTTGGCGGCGCTCTGCCGAATTCCGAGGGCGAGCGCGGCCTCCGTGACCGTGAGCTGGTCGATGACGACCAGTTCCAGTACCGCGCGCTCCCCCTCCGGCAACTCGGCCATGGCCTTGAACACCTGCCTGGCCTGCTGCTCCGCGTCTATGCGTTCCTCGAGCGTGGTGACGTCGTCGGTGGCCAGCGGGCGTCGCCCGCTCACCCGGTCCGTCAACTGGTACTGCCTGTACGTCCGGCGCCGCTCGGCGGAGATCGTCTTGCGGGCCACGCCGTAGAGCCAGGCGATCTCAGAGCCCAGCTCGACCCGGTAGGTGTGGGCCGAGTCGAGCACCGCCACGAACACCTCAGCCACGAGGTCGGCGACGGTGTGCGGGTCGTCGACACGGCGGGCGAGGAAACGAGTGACCGCATCAACATGCCGCCGGTAGAAGGCCTCGAAGGCCACAGGATCTGTGGCGATCTTCGCCTGTTTACGACGCACCGGTCATGCTCCCTTCGTCGATTCGCCCCTGCTTGGTGAGAACTGGCAAAAGGGTTACATCCGCAGGTCAGGCGCCCTCGTGATCCACCGAGCTTCTGGGAGCCACCCAGACGGACAATCATGAACTGAGCCGAACGAACCTGAACGGCGAGGTGACAGCCGACCAGCGCGCCGCACGATCCTGAACGGCCTTGGAGATCGTTTGGCGACGTTGTAAACAGAAGGTCAGGGGTCCGATTTCCCTCGTCGGCTCTGCAGGTGAAAGGCCCTTTCCCGTGATCGGGAAAGGGCCTTTTCGATCTTGTGGAGCAGCGAAATACAGCTACGACATCGTTCGATCACAGACCCAAGCCGTCGTCCGGAAGTCCGGAGGGCGGTGGAAGGCAATCGTGTGAGCTGATCCAGGTCCCCGCCTTTTCGAGGAGCGCGCCGGACTCGCTGATCCGGAACACGAAGTTGACGCCGTGAGGTTCGGTGTAGAGGGCGGTTTGCCCGGACGGCTGACCTGGGATCGGATGCCAGCGGCACGCGGCGGCATCCAGGGCGCTCGTGATCTGCTCGTAGGTCACGCTGGAGCGCATGGGAGTGATCATGTTCGAGTGCGAGTCTGGGAGCTCGATGGGATCGCGCCAGGACTGGACGCTGATCATCGTCACGGTTCGGCAGTGGCACACGCACAACTCGACATCCCCATAGGAGAACAGATGGGGCCATCGCCGGTGTTTGGTCACGCGGCCGATATCCCACGGACGGCCGAGCTCCGCCACGAGGTCAGTCAAGGAGGCTCCGCACCGCAGCGGACCGATTCCTCCGGTTGCGGCGAACTCTGCCATGGCTTGCTGCGCGCTCACACGTCGGAGCATCTCAGCCGCACACCCTGTCGTGCATGGGATTTGGAAGCATGCTTGTGGCCTCTCGGCACCCCGAGAGGCCTGGGACTATCTGCCAATGTGGCTGGCGATCGCTGCTGTCGCCATCGAGGCTGTGGGTTGAGCTTGTCGAGCGCCTTGCGATTGACGGGCGCTGCTGTGCATGCCGGTGATCGTTGCTTTGCGCGACTATGAGCGCCGTCTTGGCGGTCCCGACGCTCTTTATCAGTCAAGGCTTGAAGACGCTTAGGTCTCCGGGTTCGGTCTCCAGCGCCTCGCGGTTGAACAGCAGCAGGCCGAGGAAGAACAGCCCGCCCGCCAGGAGCAAGCCGACCACGATCAGGGGGGACCAACGCCCCTGCCGGCACCACCAGCACGAACAGCGCGACGACCGACCACACCAGCGCGCCGATCGCGACCGGCAGCGTCCGTTTCAGCTCCTGCTGGTAGCCCTCAAGCTGGACGGAATTATCGCCGCTCTGCCCGCCCGCCGAAGATTCCGTCATCTCGGCTACCTCACCTTCCGTGGAGGGGGGCACCAACCAAACTAGAAACAGACGAGCCGAATGCCGGCCCGAGGACTCTCTTCCGAAGTTTCCGGAAACTACTGACCTTCGAACCCGTGGTGTCGCAAAGGCTGACAAGTACGGGCCCGTGCAGGAGGCGGGGCCTCACGCACCATGTCGTCGAACGCCGACCTGGGACCTGCCGTTGGCTTGTGATGAAGGATCCGAGCTCATCTCTGCGTAGCTGATCCCCGTGGGGGATCATGGTGCGATGAGCGTGCGCTATGACGATGTGATCGGCCCACTCCGAACGGCATACGACGGCAGTGCCAAACGCCGTGATGTCAGCGGTAAGACTCCGTGGAAACTGGCGGAGCGGGAGACGTTCCTGGGCCGACTGGAGGGTCACGGCTGTAGGCGGCTGCTGGAGATTGGTGCCGGAACTGGTCAGGACAGCGCGTACTTTCAGGCCAGCGGTCTGGACGTGGTTGCTGTCGACCTATCGCCTGCCATGGTGGCCCTCTGCCGCGAGAAAGGCATTGAAGCCCATGTCATGGACTTCCTGAGTCTGGATTTCGCGCCGAGCTCGTTCGACGCGGTGTACGCGCTGAACTGCCTGCTGCACGTACCCAACAGAGACCTTCCGACGGTGCTGGACGCGATCTACATGCTGATGCGGCCCGGTGGCCTGTTCTTTCTGGGTGTGTATGGCGGAGGCAACCTGACAGGAGAAGGTCCCTTTGACGGGGATGATCATGATCCTCCCCGTTTCTTCTCTTTTCGTAGCGATGAGCAGCTTCAGGCGCACGCGCGCAAGTCCTTTGAGATTGTGGACTTCCATGTCGTCGGAGCTGACGAACTGCGGTTCCAGTCGCTGACGCTGCGGCGTCCTGGCTGATCAAGCGGCTATGGCCACCCATTCTCGCCGGGGTCTTGGCCCGCCTTCTTGGCCAACCGTCCGAACGCTCCGGCCCGGGATGCCGCGCCTCCGCACAAATGCGGCCCTCACGATCGCCACGGCGTGGCCGGCCGCCGTACGTGCACGATCCAGGGCTGGCTCACCGAGGAGCGTGGCTGGGCCGTACACCTGAAAAGCTGGAGCCTGCGGGTGACTCGGCGCTCGGCCGTGGTGCAGTCGCCTCGAGGGCTGCACCGTGCTGGCGATGTCAGCCGTAGCGGGTGAAAAGCTCCTGAAGGTAGTCCTCCAACCGGGAGGTGAGGAGCGTGGAAGTGAGATCAGTACGTCCGAGCTCGCGCCAGGGACCAGCGACCTTCTCGGCATCGGGCGCGAAGGCCAGGGCGTCCAATACCCGCCAGTACAGGTGCGCGGCGGGATCGGTGGTCAGCCGACCGCCTGCGGCGACGTACCGATCAGCGAAGAGCATCCCGGCAGGGGCGCCATGGAGAAGTGTCAGTGCCGTGGAGCAGTGAGCCACGTCCAGGTCGGCTGGCCCCCAGGAGGTCTCCACCCAGTCGACGATGCCGCTGATCCGCAGGCCGTCATTGGTTTCGGCGAAGAGTACGTTTCCGGGGTGGAAGTCCCGGTGCAGGAAGCAGGCGAGGTGGTCCGGGGGGTCGCGACGAATGATGTCGACGGCGCGATGCCACAGCTCGGCTCTTCCGGTGTCTTCAGGCATGCGCACGCGCTCGGGCCAGGTCCACGCTTGGTATGGGCGTGGACGGGTCTGTTCGGTCACCTGCACCTGATGGATGCGTACCAACTGTCGGGCCATGAGGTCGGCGCGCTGTTCGACTCCGTTTTCGTCCAGTCGCACGCTGCCGGGTAGCAGGGACATCAGCAAGGAGGGATGGTCGCAGTGTTGCGCAGGCGCGTCGACGGCCTGGAGCGTGGCCGCAGGCACATCCGTATTCTTGAGCAAGGTCAGAATGTCCGCCTCGCGAGTGAGGAGTCCTTCGGCATGCTGCCGGTAGAACGGCTTGACGAAGGACCGTAAGACAAGTGAGCGTTCGCCGCGCCGCCCGATGATGTGGAGACGCCGCATCTCCGACGTCCACCCGCCGCGCAGCCGCTCGACATGCGCGATCCGGTCGCCCTCGGGCAGACCCTTCTCCACCCATGCACGCGTGGCGTCCCAGCTCGGACCGTTGATGGCTGCTTCGATCAGATCCGTGTCCCTGCCCCCAGTCACGCGGACAGCGTACCGATCAACAATCGTGACCAGAACCCTTGCTCTAACCGAGACCATGGGAGCAGTACGGCAAGCCGCATCTGGATGCCGATCGGAAGTAGACCCGTGGCCTTGGTGCTTGGGTCCATCCCGTTCTGGGACCTTTGGAGACCGCTTGGGAATCTGCATGCGGAGATCGTCATTGGCCGAGGCGGGCAGTCCGATCATGCGCTGATGCCTTGGAAATGATCGTCGTCATCGAACCTGCCGTAACGGCTGCCACGGGGGAATCTCGGCACTGCCGATGGCGGGCCTCGTTGACCGGGCTCGAACCGGCGTCCACCCGGTCCCGAGCCGGGCGCTCTACCACTGAGCTACAACGAGGCCACGTCCATTGTGTACGGCTCCGCTGGCCGGGCTCGAACCGGCGCCCACCTGGAGGAAGAGCCAGGCGTTCTACCGCTGAACTACAACGGGCCAACCTCAGTCTGCTCGCTACCGGCACGCGGCCGCCACAGATTATCGGCAGCCCTGCCGACCGGGCTCGAAACCGGGCAACAGGCCTTACTGTTCCTCCTTGGCGGGCAGGTCGCTGACCACCACCCCGGCGGCCAGCCCGTGCCCAGCGTCTGCGGCCAAGTCCGGCTTGACGTGCTTGCCGCTGAACACCCCGGCTCGCCGCAGCAGCGCGGCCCAGACCGGGTCGGCGATGCTCACCCCGTGCACCAGTTCGGGCGTCGGCCGGAAGGCCGCAACCCCACGCTTGGGGGCGGGCGCGGTCCAGCCCGACGTCTCCGGATCCAGCCCTGCCGTACGGCAGGCGGCCTCGACGTCGGCGCGCGTGCAGGTCGCGCTCCCGTCGAGCACCTCCCACGGCAGCGGCAACGTCTCCCACACCGCGGTGTTGGGGTCGACGCCGCCGTTGGCGCCGCGATGCCAGGCGGCCAGGTCGGCGGCCATCAGCCGCATCGCCTTGCCCGGGCAGGCCACGTCCAGCAGGTCAAGCGCGTCCAGCGAGGCCAGGCAGGACAGCCAGCCGGCCCTGGCCGCGTTGTAGGCGGTCGCGAGGTTGTTCCACGTGGTGGAGTCGTCGCCGCGCCGTACGATCATCGAGGCCCGGTCGGTGCCGGGAACCCAGCGCTCCCGCAGCAGGTCGGTGCTGTGGCGCAGGACCGCCGACCACTGGCCGAGGAGCCGTCCGCGTTCCTCCTCGGCCAGGTGCTCCAGGACGTCCGGAGATGTGCGAACTTGGGCGATCATCCACCAGTCGCTGCCTGCCGTACACCGGTCGAGCAGAACCGAGGCGATCTCGTCGAACGGGTTGTCCCGGCCCGACAGGCTGAACTCCCGGCGCAGCTTGCGCCGCGCGGTGAAGTAGGCCACGAAGCACGCAGCGTTGACGTCGGCGAGGAACCGCTCCAGCGGGATGTCGGCGCCGAAGCCGGTGACGCCCACCATGAGCAGGTGCCGCTTGTCCTGCTCGACACCGAGCGTGCCGGCTTTGGCGGCGATGCGGCGAAGCATCCGGAAGCGGCGGTTGTATTGCCGCTTGGACAATTCCATACCTGCCGCTTCCCTGGCGTCCCGGTTGAGCCGGTCCGCCAGGAAATCGGTCCGCTCGGGCGTCCAGCGGATCTCGTCTCCCATGGTCGCCGCGAACTCCAGGAGCGATTCCGGGTCGTCGGGGTCGACCTCCACCGTCCGCTCGAACAGCCGGGTGGCCGCGGCGACCTGCTGCGCGCCGCCGACAGGCCGGGCGTAGTCGGTGGACATCGAGGAGAACCAGCCCTGGCCGCGGGAAGAGTGCTTGGCCGCGCGCTGCAACACGATCCGTTCGCGACGCGACAACTGCCCGTCAAGTGCCTGCAGCACCAGGTCGGCAACGTCCTCGGGCCGGTAGCGGCGATCCAGCGAGGCGTGCAGTTCCAGCAGGATCTCCTGGCGGGACCGATCTCTGCCCTCGTCCTTACGGAACCTCATGGCCGCCATCATCCCCGCTGGTCCGGCATGACTTCGACTGGATTATCCGCTCGCTGATCTTGAATGTCCGAACCAGCATGAAGGCGGCTCGGCTACCGGAGCTGAGCCTAGGAAGGACTGGCTCGCGTGGTGGCCGGTGCCCATACGGAGTTCGGTGGCGCTTCCGACCGGGCAGGCCGCCATCGATCACCCTGGACCTGCCCGGGGCAGAAACGGGTCAGCCGGTCCATCCGCACCAGTTGGCCAGCGTGCCCGAGCCTGGACGGGTGTGGGAACCAGTTCGGTGCCGCGGCGAATCGCTCCCTGAGGATGAGGGCAGCGGCCGACGGGCCTTCGCCTTGCAAAGAAACGACGGCGGCGAGCAGAACGTTCGCGCGCATGCCTCCCGGGTGGGGTCAGGGGCCTCGGGCGTCTAGTTCGTGTTGCCAGAGGATTTCGGTTAGGCGGGCTTCGGCGGCGGCCAGGTGGCGGCGGTAGGTGGTCATGGGGAGGCCGAGGAGTTCCGCGGCGGCGGCCTGGGTTTCCGCGGGCTGGACGAAGGTGTGGTGGAGGGCTCGGTGCAGGCGGCGGTCTCGGGGAGAGGCCGCCAGTTGGTCCGCGGCTTGCTTGAGTACGGCGCGCAGCGCGGATTCCTGGCCGCGGGCCAGCATGGAGGCCAGCAGGGGCGAGTCCCGCAGGCCGCCGGCGCGGCCGAGGGAGCGCAGGGCCGACTTGACGGCGGCGGCGAAGGTCTCCTCGTCCAGGAGCGAGGTGGGGGACGAGATGAGCGAGTCGCGTTCGGCCAGGCGGGATACCCAGGCCAGGGGAGGCACCGCGGTCCAGTCGTGGCCGAACACGGCGTAGACATGGCCGCCCACCGTGAAGTCGGCCTCCGGCATGCGGTGGAAGTCCACGTGCGCGCAGCCCTCGGCGAACGGCTCCGCCGAGGCGAAGGTCAGCAGGGTGTGGTCGGGGCACGCGGCCTGCAGGTAGGACCTGAACAGCTGGACCGTGATGAAGAGCTGTACGGGCGACGGCTCCTGGTATCGCTCCCCGTCCATCCAGAAACGCACCATCTGTCCGCGAGCGGGCACCCGCGCCATGGCCGGGTCGTCGTCCACCGAGGCGTCCATCGAGGCGTCCAGCGTGGCATCCACGGAGATCAGCTGGTAGAAGCCGACAGTGGCGCCTTCCGACGAGCGGATCGCCACCGCAGATCCCGGTTGCCGTTCGAGCCAGGACGAGCAGATCCGAGCGGATTCCTCCCCTTCGTGCTTGCGCACCCAGGACACGAACGTGCCCAGTTCCGCAGGTAGAGCGGGATGTGCGCTCAAGGCTCCCGTCTGCGGATAACCCGCCACGAACGGCCCGAGCACCGACGTGTCGCGATGCAGATAGACGAAGTCCAGCAGGATGAGCTGCTGTACGGCAGGCCGCGCCACCCCGAACTGCTGCCGGTAGTAGGCGGCGGCCCGGCGCCGGATCTCCTCGCACCCGTCCGGGTCACGCCAGCGCAGCTCGGCGCCGAGCGCGTCGCGTGCCAGGTCGTGCGGGAACAGGCCGCGCGAGCCGTACTCGACGATCGACAGGTCGCGCAGCCAGGCGAACAGTTCGGCGGCGTCCCGCAGGTCGAGCAGCGCGGCGAGCAGCGGCTCGGTGGTGGCGAGCACCTGCGCGCAGGCCTCGAGCGCCTGCTGGTGCAGCGGGCTGGGCACGGTGTCGACGAAACTCTTCAGCAGCGCGCCCATGACCTGGTGGGCCGAGACGGCGGAGAACCTGCGTTGCGCGGCCACGTCGGCGACCAGCGCGAGCGCCAGCGGGTGCCCGCGGGTGAAGTCGAGCGCCGGGTTCTGGTCGGCCTCGGGGACGCCGCGCAGCTCGAGCAGCCGGCGGCCCTCCGGGTGGCTGAGGTTGCCGAGCTGCACGATGTCGACCAGCTCGCGCCAGCCGGGATCCGCCCGCCAGACCGGCGGCGGCCGATCCCTGCCGGCCAGCACCGCGAGCGCGTCGCCGGCCAGCGCCGGGATGAGCTCTCTGCGCAGCCAGCGCTCGAGCGGCGCGAGCAGCTCCAGCGTGTCGATCAGCAGGACCAGGCCGGGCATCGTGGACAGCTCGTCCAGGCTCGCGATGCCGAGGGCGGCGAGCACGGCGGCCTGGGTGGGTTCGATCTCGTGCCCGTCGAGCCAGATCACCCGGTGGCCCTCGGCGGCCGCGCGCCAGCCGTACTGGTGCAGCAGGGCGGTCTTGCCGACGCCGCCGGGGCCGTGGACGAGCAACACCTGGGCGGGGAGCGAGGGATCGAGGAGACGCTCGAAGGCCGCCAGCTCGCTCTCCCTGCCGACGAATCCGCGCCGCCGCGCCGTGTCCAGCCGCTCGCCCAGCCGCATGTCCGCAGTGTGCGGCAAAATCCGTTGCCTGTCTTGAGGCAGCCTGATTAGTTTCGGGGCGAAGATCCGGAAATCCCGGGGAGGAGCGCTGACGAGCTGGATTCTCGGCGCGGACTTCCACAAGCTGTGGACGGCCGGCGCTGTTTCGAACTTGGGCGTGCTGGTGACCGCGGGCGCCTTCGGTGGTCTGTTCGGTACGGCTGCCGCGGCCCGGCTGGAGAGCCGCTTCGGACCCACGGCGTGGAGGACGCTCGCCGTACCATCGACGGGTGATCGAGCTGCGCGAACAGGGTGAAATCCCGCGCCCTGCCGCCGAGGTCTGGGCGATCGTGGCCGACTACGGGCGGGATCCGTCGTGGCGCAAGGGTGTTGAGACGATGGATCCGAAGCCGGCCGGGATCGTCCAGGTCGGCACCACGACCGGCGAGGTCATGCGTTTCGCTGGGCGCACCTACCGCAACGGCGGCGAGGTTCTGCGGGTGGATCCCGGGCGGGAGTTCGCCTGGCGGACCACGTCGGGGATCGACGCCGAGGGCGGCAGGATCGTCGAACCGCTGGACGAAGGCAGGGCCCTGTTCACCTTCCACGTCCGGATCCGGACGCGCGGGCTCGAATCCGTCATGGCGCCCGTGCTCCGACGGCTGCTTCGCCGTACGATCCGAGCGGATATTCGGCGATTGGTAAACCAGTGTGACTCCTGAGGCGTCTATATCCCAGGGAGGCCCACCATGCGCGTCCTAGATGGCCTCGCGACGCCCGACCTGGACGAGCTTCACCTGGAGATGCTCCTGATCGTGGCGTTGCACGAAGAGGCAGAGCGGCTAGCCGCCGAATGAGATCGGGCTCCAGCTCCCCGGCCGCACCGGGGAGCTGGAGCAGGGGGACCGCCGGCATGCGGACTGCAAGCCGACGGACAAGTACCGTGCAAGCCGCGCGCCAGCGCGCCACCGCACACTCACCCCATATGACAAAGGGGTGGGATAAATGCAGACAACCAGGCTCTTGGCGGCGGGGGCGCTCGCCATGGCCGCGCTCGCGGTCTCGGCCACGGGCGCGCTCGCTGACTCGCACGAGGTGGCCACCGGCACCCGCCTGGCCGCCAGGACCGATCCAGCGGTCCAGCTGATCGGGCTCAGCTACACGGGCAAGGTCGTCGTGCCGCAGGCGCGGCCGAACAAGGCCTTCCTCGGCCTGGTCGCCCAGGCCAAGCGGCACGCGCGGCTCGGGCACATCCCGGCCGACGCCCAGAGCCAGCTCAAGTGGGTGCTGCGCGCGGCCTCGGCCAAGCCGGACCGGTACCTGACCGCTTCGGGCCCGAACCGCACCGTGCCCGCCGACATGCTGGGACTGTGCACCGGCTGGTGGCTCACGCCCGACGGCTACATGGTCACCGGCGCGCACTGCGTCTCCGCCGTGCCGCAGTCGCTCCGCTCGAACTTCGCCACCAAGGCGCTGCCCAAGATCAACCAGGCGGACATGGCCTCGTTGCTGAAGAGCGTCCAGCCGGACACCGAGCTGGTCAACCTGGCCGGCGGGGTGATCGGCAAGTTCAACGCCGACCACATGCGCATCACCGGGCTGACCAAGACCATCGCCATCGTGACCGCCACCTCCAAGGACAAACCGCACGTCACGCCGCTGACCCTGGTGGCCAAGGGCGCGCAGTACCCGGGCGAGGACTTCGCGCTGCTCAAGCTCCGCGGCGCGCGCAACGTCCCGACCGTGCCGCTCGGCCAGGACAGGGACGTGCGCATCGGCGACACGCTCTACATCAGCGGCTTCCCCGGGCTGATCACCAACAGCCCCGTCTTCGACTTCCGCTCGAAGCTCTACCCGTCGCTGACCGAGGGCGCCTACAACGCCCAGCGCAAGACCGTGCTCGGCGTGCCGTACCTGCAGTCGCAGGCGCCGTCCTACCACGGCAACTCCGGCGGGCCCGTCTTCGACAAGGACGGCATGGTCATCGGCATGCTCATCGCGGGCAGCGTGGACGAGCAGACGCTGGCCGAGGCCGAGAACCACAGCTTCATCCTGCCCGTGAGCATCATCCGCAAGCGGGTGGCCGCCGCGGGCGTGAAGCCGGCCGAGTCGATCACGACCCAGGTCTACGACTCCGCGCTCGACGACTACTTCGCCGGCCGCTACCGCGCCGCGCTGCCCAAGCTCCGGCGGGTGCAGGCGCTCTACCCGGCTCACCCCTACGTGGGCGGATTCATCGCGGACACCCTCAAGCACCTGAAATAACCACCGCGCCCGGGCGGTTGGAGTGTCCATGGTTCTTCCTCTGTCCATTCTCGACCTGGCGCACATCGGCGAGGGAGAGACCGCGGGTGACGCGCTGCGGGCCAGTGTCACGCTGGCCCAGCACGCCGAGCGGTGGGGTTACCGCCGCATCTGGTACGCCGAGCACCACAACATGCCGACCATCGCCTCGTCCGCGACCAGCGTCCTGATCGCCCACGTGGCCGCGCACACCAGCACGATCCGCCTGGGTGCGGGCGGGATCATGCTGCCCAACCACTCGCCGCTGACCATCGCCGAGCAGTTCGGGACCCTGGAGACGCTCCATCCCGGCCGCATCGACCTCGGCCTGGGCCGGGCGCCGGGCAGCGACCAGCAGACCTTCCGCGCCCTGCGACGCACTCCCGTCTCGGCGGACCGGTTTCCGCAGGACGTGCTCGAACTCCAGGGATACCTCTCCGGCGAGTCGCTGATCTCCGGCGTCGAGGCCACGCCCGGCAAGGGGACCGACGTGCCGCTGTACATCCTCGGCTCGTCGCTGTTCGGGGCCCAGCTGGCCGCCACGCTCGGCCTGCCGTACGCCTTCGCCTCGCACTTCGCGCCCGACGCGCTGGAGGAGGCGGTGGAGCTCTACCGGCGGGAGTTCAAGCCGTCGGCGCAGCAGGCCACGCCGTACGTCATCGCCGGGGTGAACGTCATCGCGGCGGACACCACCGAAGAGGCGGAGCGCCACTTCCACGCGGCCAAGCGGCGCCGGGTCAGCGCGTTCACCAAGCAGCGGCTCACGCCGGAGGAGGCGGACCTGGCACTGGAGTCGCCCGCGGGGCGGCAGATCTCGCACATGACCAAGTACTCGGCGGTCGGCACGGCGGACGAGGTCAAGGACTACCTGGACGACTTCGCCAAGCTCGCCGACGCGGACGAGCTCATCGTCGCCTCCTCGGCCCCTGACCGCACCGCCTGGCTCCGCTCCCTCGAACTGCTTGCTGACTGACGGGCCCAGGGTCAGGCCTTGAAGCGTTCCCAGGCGGATTGGCGGGTCATGTTGAGCGAGGCGCCGATGCGCTCCCACGAGACGTCCCTGGAACGCAGGTGCTGGACCCAGTCGCGCAGGTTGTCGTCTATCTGCGCGCGGACCGCGGCGACGCGCGGGAGATGGTCGAGGATCTGGTCGTCCGACATCGTCTCCCACATCGGCAGACGCGGCTCGGTCGTGGCGACCGTCTTCTCCTGCTCGAGGATCTCGGTGCAGAGCCCCACGCATTCGTTGCAGATGAACACGCCGGGACCCGCGATGAGCTTTTCGACGTCCGTGCTCGGTTTGGCACAGAAGGAACATTGCATGTCAGGCATGGCCTGACGCTAGCATCGTCAGGCCGCGCCTGACAAGGCTTGCAGAATGGCCTGCCGTTCGTCGTTGATGCGGCGGCAGATGGTCACATAGGCATTGAGCACCTTGCAGTACGCCGCGCGCGCCTCGTCGAGCTGGGCGCTGAGCGTCAGGATGCGCCCCGGGTCGCCCTGCCCTTCCGCCTCGACGAGCAGCGTGCGGGCCTCGTCGACGATCTCCTCTGCCCTGATCCTCGTACGGCGCAGCAGTGCGGAGCACTCGTACAGCTCCGCCAGCCGTGCTGAGGAGACGATGGACTCCCGCCTGCGGAGTTCGGTTTCCATGGACCCGCCACCTCCCCGGTCAAGGTTGCCTGAGTGTAGACGCGCGATCCTCTCGGACGGATCACCCGTGGTGGTCCGGGGATAGGGCACTGTGGCCTTCGGTGAGGTTCTCTCCCCCTGGGTGGAAAACAGCCTCCCCGAGCTCCATTCGGCGGTGCGCAATTGTGCCAATTGGCTGGGTTACCAGCATTTATGCAGAGCTCTCGATCAAGGAAAACCGTCTTACGAAGACGTCCGATCAGCCACCCAAGATGCGGAAGAGGTCACATACTGAAACGGAACGAAAGCGGAGCGTGACGGCTGAGGGGCGCGGCTGTGGCAATGACGACAACAGGGAACGACGAGGATGCCGTCGACGTCAGCGTCGTCATCCCCGCCCACAACTGCAGACCGTATCTGGACCGCTGCCTGACCTCCGCGCTCGTGCAGCGGGTCAAGAAAGAGATCATCGTCGTCGACGACGGCTCGGTGGACGGTACGGCGGAGCTGCTCGACCTCTACGCCACCTACCACCGCAGCATCGTCCGCATCCTGTCCCAGGAGAACTCCGGCGGCGCGGGCCGGCCGCGTAACGTCGGCCTCGAGCACGCCCGCGGGCGCTACGTCTTCTTCTGCGACGCCGACGACTACCTCGGCGCCGAGGCGCTGGAGCGCATGGTGGCCATGGCCGACCGCAACGGCTCCGACATCGTGCTCGGCAAGATGGTGGGGCATGGCAGGCGGGCGCCCGAGTCGATGTTCCAGCGCAACGCCGAGCGGGTGGACCTGGGCGACAGTGCGGTCTACAACAGTCTGAGCTGCTTCAAGCTCTTCCGCAGGGAGCTGCTGGAGCGCCACGGCATCAGGTTCGGCGAGGAGCAGCTCGTCGGCGAGGACATCCTGTTCACCGTGCACGCCTACTGCCACGCCGACGTCATCTCCGTGGTGGCCGACTACGAGTGCTACCACCTGGTGTCCAGGCCCGACGGCACCAGCATCATGCAGCGCCCCGACAGCCGCGACCCAGTCGCCTGGCTGGCGATGATCCGCGAGCCGATCCGCCTGATGGCCGAGCACATCCCTCCCGGCCCGCTGCGCGACCACCTGCTGCGCAGGCACTTCAGGCTGGACGCCTTCACCCAGCTCGGCGCGCCCTTCCTGGAGGCGGGCGAGGTGCAGCGCAAGGAGATCGCACAGGCGGTCGCCGCGCTGTGCGACGAGTGGCTGACGCCGGGCGTCCTCAGCCGGCTCAACAGCACCGACCGCCAGCGCCTGGCCGCGCTCGGCGACATCGACAGGCTGGTACGGCTGGCCGACATCGAAAGCGCCACGGTCGTCCGCCGCCTGACCGGGCTGCGCTGGGACGACGACCGGCTGGTGGTCCGTGGCACGGCGGCGCTGGAGGGGCTGAGCAGGCAGGACGGCGTCGCCCTGGTACTGCGGGCACGCCACGATTCGGCGTGCGAGGTGGTCGTGCCCGCCGAGCGTGAGGGTGACGCGTTCACGGCCCGCATCGACGTGCCCGGCCTGACCTCCGGCGTCTGGGACGTGCGGGTGGCCGTCGAGCTCGAGGGGGTGGTCCGGATCGGGCGGCTGGGCGCCGACCGCGACGGCGGCATCGCCAGGCCGGCTCCGCGCCTGTTCGGCAGCACCGTGGCCCTGCCGTACTTCACCAGGGACAACGGCAACCTCAGCATCGACGTCGGCGGGCACGTGCTGGCGGTGCCGGGCACCGTCAAGCTGACCAGGACCCGGTGGAAGGTCGGGCACCGGCTGCTCATCGACGGCGAGATCATGATCGGCGACGACCGGCCGGATGCCGGGGCGGCGCGGCAGTTGGTGTGGCGCGAGCGCAACACCGGCTTCGAGCGCACCGAGCGGGTGATCGCGCTGCCCGGCGGGGCGTTCGCGGCCAAGCCCGCGGTGGGCCGCTTCGCGCCCGGCACCTGGGACGCCTACCTGGAGCTGGAGCTGGGCGGGCCGCCCGCCAGGTTCAGGATCGAGACCGACGCGGAGACCGTGGCCGCGCCGCGCCGCTGGTGGGGCGGTGCGGTGCTGCGCAGTGTCAGGCCGTACGCCACCTCGGGCAAGGGGCGGCTGAGCACGGTGGTGCGCAAGCTCACGCCGAGAGGGATCCTCCGCAGACTCTTCCGCTAATTGCCACCTATGTGCAGGTGCAACACCATGTCCTAAAGTATGGGACATGCACGTACCTGATGGATTCTTCAACGCCGCCACCTCCGTCTCCGCCGGAGTCGTGGCGGCCGCCGGGATCGGGGTCTGCCTGACCAAGGCCCGTCGGGAGCTTGACGACCGGACCGCGCCGATGGCGGGCCTGGTCGCCGCGTTCATCTTCGCCGTGCAGATGCTCAACTTCCCCGTCGCCGCGGGCACCAGCGGCCACCTGCTGGGCGGGGCGCTGGCCGCGATACTCGTCGGGCCGTACACAGGAGTGTTGTGCATGGCCGTGGTGCTGCTTGTCCAGTGCGTGTTCTTCGCCGACGGCGGGCTGACCGCGCTGGGCATCAACATCAGCATCATGGGCATCGTCACCGTGCTGGTCGGGTGGGGTGTCTTCCGCTTGGTCAGCCGCTTCGCCAGGGGCAAGGGCGGGATCACGCTGGCCGCCTTCCTCGGCGCGCTGGTGTCCGTGCCGGCCGCGGCGCTGGTGTTCGCGCTGCTGTTCGCGATCGGCGGCACCGCGCCCATCTCGCCGCTGGCCGTCGCCGCCGCGATGGGCGGCGTGCACGTCCTGATCGGCATCGGGGAAGCGATCATCACCGCGCTCACGGTCGGCGCGGTGCTCGCCGTGCGCCCCGACCTGGTGTACGGCGCGCGGGGGCTGGCGCGGACCCTCGTGCTGCGCGGCGCCGACGGCTCGACCTCTGAGGTGGGTACGGCTCCCGCCCCGGCGCCGGCCGCCCGCGGGTCGCTCAAGCCGTTCCTGCTCGGCGGCGTCGGACTGACGCTGGTGCTGGCCGGAGCGGTCTCGTTCTTCGCCAACTCCAACCCCGACGGGCTCGAGGCCGTGGCCGAGCAGAAGGGCTTCCTCGGCCAGGCCAAGGACCACTTCACGAACTGGGCGCTGAGCGGCTACGGCGAGGTCGGCGGGATCCCGGTGGGCATCGCGGGAATCATCGGCGTCGGGCTCGTGCTGCTCATCGCGGGAGCCGTCGCCTGGGCGGCGCGCGGCCGCAGGAAGGCCGAGGTCTGAATCCGTGGGCGCCGGTCACCATCACCAGCTCTACCTGCCGGGCCTCTCGCCCGTGCACCGGCTGCCGCCGCAGTGCAAGCTGCTGGCCGTGCTGGCCTTCGCGATCGTCGTGGTCGCCACGCCCAGGGAGGCGTTCTGGGCGTTCGGCGGCTACGCGCTGCTGCTGATCGGGATCGCGTTCCTGGCCGGGGTGCCGCTGGCGCACGTGGTGCGGCGGATGGTGATCGAGGTGCCGTTCGTGCTGTTCGCCGTGCTGATCCCGGTGATCGGGTCGGGGGAGCGGATCTCGGTGCTCGGGGTCTCGCTGAGCGTGCCCGGGCTGTGGGCCGGGTGGAACATCCTGATCAAGGGCAGCCTCGGCGTGGTGGCCTCGATCCTGCTCGCCGCCACGACCGAGCCGCGCACGATCCTGCTCGGGGCGCAGCGGCTGCGGCTGCCGAGCCTGCTGGTGCAGATCGCCATGTTCATGCTGCGCTACATGGACGTGATCGTGGAGGAGATGCGGCGGATGCGGATCGCCAGGGAGTCTCGCGGCTTCGAGGCGCGCAGCGTCCGGCAGATCCCGGTGATCGCCCGCTCGGCCGGCGCGCTGTTCATCCGGTCCTACGAACGCGGCGAGCGCGTGCACCTGGCGATGCTCAGCCGCGGCTACTCTGGCCAGATGCCGATAATCCAGGACATGTCGGCGTCCATGAAGCAGTGGGGAACCGCGCTGGCCCTGCCCGTGGTCGCGCTCGCCGTACTGGGGATCACAGCATGGTGAATTCGCTCGAGGTCAGCGACCTGGCCTACGCCTACCCCGACGGCACGCAGGCGCTGTTCGGCGTGAACCTCTCGATCGGCAGGGGCGAGCGCGTCGCCCTGCTCGGCCCCAACGGCGCCGGCAAGACCACGCTGGTGATGCACCTCAACGGCATCCTGACCGCCGGGCACGGCTCGGTGGCCGTGGCGGGCACACCGGTCCGCAAGGACACGCTCAAGGAGATCAGGCAGCGTGTCGGCCTGGTCTTCCAGGATCCCGACGACCAGCTGTTCATGCCGACCGTCCGCGACGACGTGGCCTTCGGCCCCGCCAACTCGGGAGTCCGCGGCGAGGAGCTGGAACGCGTGGTCAAGGGCGCCCTGGAGCGCGTGGGCATGCTCGAGGCCATCGACCGCCCGCCGCACCATCTGTCCTTCGGCCAGCGGCGCAGGGTGGCCGTGGCGACCGTGCTGGCCATGGAGCCGGAGATCCTCGTCCTGGACGAGCCCTCCTCCAACCTCGACCCGGCCGCCCGCAGGGAGCTGGCCGAGATCCTGCGCTCGCTCGACGTCACCGTGCTCATGGTCACCCACGACCTGCCGTACGCGCTCGAGCTGTGCGAGCGCTCCCTCATCCTGTCCGAGGGCGTCATCGCCGCCGACGGCCCCACGCGCGAGCTCCTCGCCGACCCTGACCTGCTGGCCCGGCACCGGCTGGAGCTGCCGTACGGCTTCGCCATCCCGGCACCGGCGGAACGGGTGATCGGGCCGGGGTGATGTCTCCGTAACCCGTAGCACCGCCTTCAGAGCGCTGATCGTAGTTTGTGCATGCCCGGTATCCGGGGATGTCGAAGTACAGTGGCTCATCGAGGAGGGGCCGAATGAAGCTGCGCCTGGCGCGACATGCCATGGGCGATGCCGTGGTGGTGGCCGTCGAGGGAGAGCTGGATCTGTTCACCGCACCCTTCCTCCGCGACGAGGTGCGCGACGCCATCAAACAGGACGGCGCCCGGCTCGTCCTCGATCTTCAGCAGCTGTCGTTCATGGACTCGAGCGGCCTGTCGGTGCTGATCGAGGCGTGGCGGCTGGCGACGGGCGAGGGCGGCGGGGTGTCGCTGGCGGCACCGCAGGCCCCCGTGGCGCGGATCCTGCGTACCACCGGCCTGGACCGGCGGATCAAGGTGTATTCCGACGTCGACACCGCTGTGGGCGAGATTTAACCCACCCCGAGTAGAACTTCATTCGGTTGCCCGTTAGGGTCCGTTCTATGGACCTGAACGGATCTGCAGCAATCATCTCAGGCGGCGCGAGCGGTCTCGGCGAGGCGACCGCCCGTGACCTGGCCGCGCACGGCGCCACAGTGGTCGTCGCCGACCTCAACGAGGAGCGCGGCAAGGCCATCGCCGACGAGCTGGGCGGCGTGTTCGTCAAGACGGACGTGTCCGACGACGAGCAGGTGCAGGCGGCCGTGGACGCTGCCGTCGCCACCGGCAAGCCGCTGCGCGTGGTGGTCAACAGCGCCGGCATCGGCTGGGCCGAGCGCACGGTCAACCGCGACGGTTCCCCGCACAACCCCGCGACCTACCGCAAGGTGATCGAGGTCAACCTGATCGGCACGTTCAACCTCATGCGCATCGGCGCGGCGGCGATCGCCAAGACCGAGCCGGTGGACGCCGACGGGCAGCGCGGCGTGGTCATCAACACCGCCTCGGTGGCGGCGCTTGAGGGCCAGACCGGGCAGCTGGCGTACTCGGCCTCCAAGGGCGGCATCGTGGGCATGACCGTGCCGGCGGCGCGCGACCTGTCGGCCATCGGGGTCCGGGTGAACACGATCTGCCCCGGCATCATCGACACGCCGATCTACGGGTTCTCGCCGAACTCCGAGGAGTTCAAGGCCAAGCTGGTCGCGCCCGTGGTGTTCCCCAAGCGCATGGGCCAGGCCGCCGAGTTCGCCCACCTGGTGCGCTCGCTGATCGAGAACGACTACATGAACGCCGAGGTCGTCCGGTTCGACGGCGGCATCCGCTTCCAGCCCAAGTGAGGTCTGCGTGTCCGATGAAGTCCTCGTAGAGGAATCCGACAACGTCGCCATCATCACGATCAATCGCCCCAACCAGCGGAACGCCATCAACGGCGCGGTCGCGCGGGGGATCGCCGAGGCGCTCGACAGCCTCGACGCCCGCACGGATATTTCCGCCTACGTCCTGACCGGGGCAGGTGGCTACTTCTCCGCGGGCATGGACCTCAAGGGCTTCCTCACCGGCGACCTGCCCGTCGTCGAGGGCCGCGGTTTCGGCGGCATCGCGGAGGCCCCGCCCAAGAAGCCGCTGGTGGCCGCCGTCGAGGGCTACGCGCTGGCGGGCGGCTTCGAGCTGGCGCTGTCCTGCGACCTCATCGTGGCCTCGGAGGAGGCCAAGTTCGGCCTGCCCGAGCCCAAGCGCGGGCTGGTGGCCGGCGCGGGCGGCATCATGCGCCTGCCGCGCAGGATCCCCTACCACGTGGCCATGGAGATCGCCCTCACCGGCGACCACTACCCGGCATCGCGGCTGTACGAGCTGGGCCTGGTCAACCGCGTCACCGAGGCGGGCAAGGCCCTGGAGGGCGCGCTCGAGCTGGCCCGCAAGGTCGCCGCCAACGCCCCGCTGGCGCTCGCGGCCACCAAGCGGGTGATCATCGAGTCGCAGGACTGGCCGCTGGGGGAGATGTTCGCCAGGCAGGGAGCGATCATCAACCCGGTGTTCGGCTCCCAGGACGCGATGGAGGGCGCGGCGGCCTTCGCCGAGAAGCGCCAGCCCCAATGGAAGGGTATTTAGCGCGCCCATAGCCGTTCCCGCATACCGTTGAGGCATGGACCCCTCTCGGTTCGACTCGGTCAAGCGGGGCGCCGGCAGCCTCCTGTCCGGCGCCCTCGCCGCGCTGCTGCTCATGGTCGTGGTCCTGGCCGGCATGTGGGTCATCGAGATCTTCGACTACATGCTGAACGGCAGCCTCGACGAGGAGTTCGGCATCGTCGGCCTCAACCCGGCCGGCCTGCCGGGGATCATCTTCGCCCCCTTCCTGCATCACGGCTTCGCGCACCTGATCGCCAACTCGCTGCCGCTGCTGATCATCGGCTTCGTGGCGGCGCTGCGCGGTATCGGCAAGTTCCTGGCGGCCAGCGCGATCATCATCCTGCTCGGCGGGTTCGGCACCTGGCTGACCAGTCCCGGCACGATCACCGTCGGCGCGAGCGGCCTCGTGTTCGGCTACTTCGGCTACGTGCTGGCGCGCGGCCTGTTCGACCGCCGGGCGCTGGACATCGTCCTGGCCATCGTGATCGGCGTGGCCTACTACTCGATCCTGTGGGGACTGCTGCCCAACCAGCAGGGCATCTCCTGGCAGGGCCATCTCTTCGGCCTCATCGCGGGCGTGGTGGCCGCCTGGGTGCTCCGCCGCAAAGCGATCTCTCCGGCTCTCTAGGGCCTTTGATGCTGTACGGCGGGCCACGCCCACCAGCCGCCCGCCGTACTTCGGCTCAGGGCCCGCGACCGGCGCTTGCGGCGAGTCGGTGACACTCACCCGCCGCCACGGCGCACGGGACCCGCTGAGTTGCGTTCAGGCGGCAGGCGGGTAGGCGCTGCGTTCACGCGGCGGGCGGGCAGGCGCGCGGCGGCGGCCGGGTCGAAGAACCTGATGAGCGGCGTCGCCTTGGCGAACTGCGAGCGCGTCGAAGTGCGGATGGAAGATCACATGGGACCCGGCGGGGCCGAGGCCGGAAAGCAGCAGCACCGGCTCGCCAGATCCCTCCTCTTCCAGCCAGAGACCGTCGACGAGCCGGCCCTGCGGATGGCGGATCATGGCTCGACCCTATGGGCGTCCCCTGCTGAGCGCTGGCGCAATTCGGTCCTGCCACCGACGTCGCATCCCGTGCGCCGTGACGGCGGGAAAGCGTCCCCGACTCGCCGGAAGCGCCGGGCACGGGTCCTCAGCCGAAGTGCGGCGGGCGGCCGGTAGGGCGGCTTGCCGTAAGAGATCCGGCTACAGATGGGTGCGCTCGGCGGGGGAAGCGGACAGGAGTTTGTCGATGATGGCCAAGCCGATGGCGGAGACGACGAACGTCAGGTGGATGATGGTCTGCCACATCATCTTGTCGTTCGCGGTCGTGCTGGCCTTGATGAAGGTCTGCAGCAGGTGCACCGACGAGATGCCGACGATGGCGGTGGCTAGCTTGACCTTGAGGACGTTCGCGTTCACGTGCGACAACCACTCCGGCTCGTCGGGGTGGTGCTTGAGGTTGATGCGGGAGACGAACGTCTCGTAGCCGCCGACGATGACCATGATCAACAGGTTGGAGATCATCACCACGTCGATGAGGCCGAGGACGGACAGCATGACCGTGACCTCGTCGAAGGCCTTCTCGCCGCGGAAGGTGCCGCCGAGCAGGTGCCACAGGTCGACCATGAACTGCCAGACGTAGACGCCCTGGGCCACGATGAGGCCGAGGTACAGCGGCACCTGCAGCCAGCGGCTGGCGAACATCAGATAGCCGAGGCCCTTCGGCCGCGTATCTGGAAGGGCACTCACCCGTACATCCCCCGTAACATCCGAACGTTCTTCCCCAACTCTACGGAATCAGCTCAAAGCTACGGAAATGCACCCGAGGCGAGCACGTCATCTGACGACGTGCTCGCGCTCCCGAGTGAGGTGACTAGAGGCGCTCGACCACGTAGTCGACGCAGGCCGTCAGGGCCTCGATGTCGGCCGGGTCGATGGCCGGGAACATCGCGACGCGCAGCTGGTTGCGGCCCAGCTTCCGGTACGGCTCGGTGTCGACGATGCCGTTGGCGCGCAGCGCCTTGGCGACGGCCGCCGCGTCGACGGAGTCCGCGAAGTCGATCGTGCCGACGACCTGGGAGCGGTACTCGGGCGCGGCGAACGGCGTGGCGAACTCGGACTTGTCGGCCCAGCCGTACAGGATGCCCGAGGACTCGGCGGTGCGCGCGGTCGTCCAGGCCAGCCCGCCCTGGGAGTTCATCCACTCCAGCTGGTCGGCCAGCAGGAACAGCGTGGCCACGGCGGGGGTGTTGTAGGTCTGGTCCTTGCCGGAGTTGTCGATGGCGATCGGCAGGCTGAAGAACTCGGGCACGTAGCGCCCGGAGGCCGCGATCTCCTCGACGCGGGCCAGCGCGCGCGGCGACATGATCGCGATCCACAGGCCGCCGTCGGAGGCGAAGCTCTTCTGCGGCGCGAAGTAGTACACGTCGGTCTCCGCGATGGAGACCGGCAGGCCGCCCGCGCCGGAGGTGGCGTCCACGAGCACCAGCGAGTCGTCGGAGCCGACCCGCTTGATCGGCATCGCGACGCCGGTCGAGGTCTCGTTGTGGGTGAGCGCGTAGACGTCCACGCCCTCCTCCTCGACGGCCACCGGGTGGGTGCCGACCTCGGAGGAGATGACCGACGGCTCCGACAGCCACGGCGCCTTCTTGGTGACCGCGCCGAACTTCGAGGAGAACTCGCCGAAGGACAGGTGCTGCGACTTCTGGCGCACCAGCCCGAAGGCCGCGATGTCCCAGAACGCGGTGGTGCCGCCGTTGCCCAGCACGACCTGGTAGCCCTCGGGGAGCGAGAACAGGTCGGACAGCCCGGCCCGCACCCGCCCGACGAGCGATTTGACCGGCTTCTGGCGGTGGGAGGTGCCCATGTACTCGGCGCCGGAGGCGGCGAGCGCGGCCAGCTGCTCGGGTCGAACCTTCGAGGGCCCGCAGCCGAAGCGGCCGTCGGCGGGCTTGATGTCAGCGGGAATCACGATGTCAGCCACCTTGCTGAGCCTACCGAGCCCGCTGGAATGACTCGGCCCGGGTCCGCGATTTGAGACCCGGGCCGAGACGCGTCAGTTCAGATGGTGCCGACGACCTCGGCGGCACCGGGCACGTCGCTGAGGGGGCGCGACGCGGGACCGATGTAGTTCGCGCTGGGGCGGACGAGCCTGCCCGTGCGCTTCTGCTCCAGGATGTGCGCGGCCCAGCCGGCCGTGCGGGCGCAGGTGAACATCGAGGTGAACATGTGCGCGGGAACCTCGGCGAAGTCGAGTACTACCGCTGCCCAGTACTCCACGTTCGTGGCGAGCACCCGGTCGGGCTTGCGGGCGTGCAGTTCCTCGAGCGCTGCCTGCTCCAGCGCCGCGGCGACCTCGTAGCGCGGCGCGTCGAGCTCCTTGGCCGTACGGCGGAGCACGCGCGCCCGGGGGTCCTCGGCACGGTAGACGCGGTGGCCGAAGCCCATCAGCCGGTTGCCCTTGTCGAGCTCCGACTGGACGTACTTCTTGGCGTCGCCCAACTGCTCGACGCCCTCGATCATGTGCAGCACGCGGGCGGGGGCGCCTCCGTGCAGCGGGCCGGACATCGCACCCACGGCGCCGGACAGCGCGGCGGCCACGTCGGCGCCGGTGGAGGCGATGACGCGGGCGGTGAACGTTGAGGCGTTCATGCCGTGCTCGGCCGCGGAGGTCCAGTAGGCGTCGATGGCCTTGACGTGCTTGGGGTCAGGCTCGCCGCGCCAGCGGATCATGAAGCGCTCGACGATGGTCTTGGCCTCGTCGACCCGCGACTGCGGCACCATCGGCAGACCCAGGCCGCGGGCCGACTGGGCCACGAACGACAGGGCCATCACCGAGGCGCGCGCGAGCTGGTCGCGGGCCTCCTCGTCGGAGATGTCGAGCAGCGCCTTGAATCCGTAGGCCGGAGCCAGCATGGCCAGCGCGCTCTGCACGTCTACCCGGATGTCACCGGAATGGACGGGGATGGGGTACGGCTCCGCCGGAGGCAGCCCCGGCTGGAACTTGTTATCGACCAGCAGGCCCCAGACGTGCCCAAACGGGACACGGCCCACCAGCTCTTCGATGTCGACGCCGCGGTATCGAAGGGCGCCCCCCTCTTTGTCCGGTTCCGCGATCTCGGTCTCGAAGGCGACTACGCCCTCGAGGCCGGGTTTGAAGTCGGACATTCTCGGCCGCCTCCCTTTCTTGCCATGTTCCGGCAATGCCTTGATGTCGAGATACCGGCGGGTCAATTTAACCCCCTTGCCGCATGTGCTCGGGCTCCGGACCCGCCGAAACGCGAAAGCCGCAGGTAGAGGGTGTTGTGTGGGATCTTCCACTGAGCGCGCAAGAATACCGTCTCGTGGAGTCCACCTCGCTTCCAGGGCTGCGTCACTCGTACGAGGGTGAGCCGTTGCTCGAGTCCGACGTCGCCGCCGATCCGATATCGCAATTCGCCATCTGGTTCCATGAGGCCCTCGCCGCGGGCCTGCCGGAGCCGAACGCCATGATCGTGGCCACCGCCTCCGCGGGCGGCCGGCCGAGTGCCAGAACCGTGCTGCTCAAGGGCTACGACGAGACCGGCTTCGTGTTCTACACCAACTACGAGTCGCGCAAGGGCCGCGACCTGGCCGAGAACGCCCGCGCCTCGCTCGTCTTCCCCTGGCACCCGATCCGCCGCCAGGTCCGGGTCGAGGGCTCGGTCGTCAAAGTGCCGCACGAGGAGTCCGCCGAGTACTTCAAGTCCAGGCCGTACGGCTCGCGCATCGGCGCGTGGGCCTCCCGGCAGTCCGCCGTCGTGCGCTCGCGGGAGGAGCTGGACGCCAGGTACGCCGAGCTTTCCGCCCGCTGGCCGGAGGATCCGCCGGTGCCCGACTTCTGGGGCGGGTTCCGGGTCATCCCGTCGGAGGTGGAGTTCTGGCAGGGGCAGCTCGACCGGATGCACGACCGCCTTCGCTACCGGCGCATCCACCCCGGATGGGTTCTGGAGAGGCTTGCCCCGTAACCTCCGTTGGATGGCGATAGGGGAGTTGGTCAAGCGTCATCTGATAGACACCCGGCCACTCGCTGTACCCACCTACCGGCGGGTCTGGATCGGCCAGGCCGTCTCCCACATCGGGCTCGCGGTCACCGTCGTCTCCGTCAGCCAGCAGGTGTGGACGCTCACCCACTCCTCGCTATGGGTCGGCATGCTGGGCCTGGCCAACCTGCTCCCGCTGGTCGTGTTCGGCCTGTGGGGCGGCGCCGTCGCCGACGCGGTCGACCGGCGCAAGCTGCTGCTCGTCGGCTCGCTGATCGCCTGGTCGAGCACGCTGCTCGTGCTGGTGCAGGCGCTCATCGGGCTGGACGACGTCTACTTCCTGCTGGCCACGGTCGCGCTGGGCGCCACCGGGTTCGCCATCAGCTCGGCCACCAGGGGCGCCATCATCCCCAGGATCATCGGGCCCGAGCTGGTGCCCGCGGCCAACGCGCTCAACTCGCTGGTCTACAGCCTCGGCGCGATCGTCGGGCCGATGATCGGTGGCGGCGTGCTGGCTTGGGGCGGATTCGCCTCGGCCTACGCGATCGACGCGCTGCTGTTCACCGCGAGCCTGTACGCGGCCTTCCGGCTGCCGGCCCTGCCGCCGCTCGGCGAGGTGACCAGGCCCGGCGCGAGAGCCGTCTACGAGGGATTGCGCTTCATCGCCGGCAGCCGGGTGCTGCTGATGTCGTTCGCCGTGGACATCGTCGCGATGGTGTTCGCCCTGCCCCGGGCCCTGTTCCCGCAGCTGGCGGCCGAGAGCTTCGGCGGCTCCATGATCGCGCTGGGCTGGCTGAACTCCGGCATGGCGATCGGCTCGGTGGCCGGGGCGCTGTTCTCCGGGTGGGTGGGCCGGGTCAGGCGGCAGGGACTGGCGCTGGTCGCGGTCATCGCCGTGTGGGGGCTGGCGGTGGCCGCCGCGGGGCTCACGCACCAGCTGTGGCTGGTCGTCACGTTCATGGCGCTGGGCGGCGCGGCCGACGTCATCTCGTCGGTGTGGCGGCAGTCGATCCTGCAGCTGTACGCGCCCGACGAGATGCGCGGGCGGCTGCAGGGCGTCTTCATGGTCGTGGTCGCCGGCGGGCCGCGCCTGGGCGACCTGCGGGCAGGCGTCACCGCCGCCGCCTTCGGGCTCACCGGCGCGTTCGTGGGAGGCGGGCTCGCCTGCGCGATCGCCGTCGTCCTCGTCGGCCTCGCCGTACCGGCCTTCAGGAACTACGACGCGCAGCGGCGGCGATCCTGAGATCGTCCAGGAAGCCCGCGTAGGCCTCGTCGCGGTCCGGTGCGCGCAGCACCGCCGAGGGGTGGATGGTGGCGACCGCGATCGCCTCGCCCAGCGGCAGCGGCGTGCCGCGCTGCTTGGTCACCCTGAACTCCTTGCCGAGCAGCGAGCGGGCGGCCGTCGCGCCCATCACCACGATCACGTCCGGCTCGACCAGGGCGAGCTCGGCCGCCAGCCACGGTTGGCAGGCGTCGATCTCGGCGGCCGTGGGCCGCTGGTGGATGCGCCGCTTACCCCTCAGCGTGAAGGAGAAGTGCTTGACGGCGTTGGTCACGTAGACCTCCGCGCGGTCGATGCCGGCCTCCTCCAGCGCCCTGTCGAGCAGGTGGCCCGCCGGGCCCACGAACGGGTGGCCCTTGCGGTCCTCCTGGTCGCCGGGCGTCTCGCCGACCAGCATGAACCGGGCGTGCGCCGGGCCCTCGCCGAACACCGTCCGGGTGGCGTTCCTGTACAGCCCGCAGCCCTGGCAGCAGGCCGCGGCGGACCGCAGCGCGGTCAGACTCCGCTGGTCGGGAAGGAACGGGGCAGCCCCGTTGTTGCCATCCTTTGCCATCGTTGGTCGTTCTCCCAATAGGGTCTTGTGTTACTCCTGTGCCCGAGGCCGACGGGCTCAGTCCCCGCCACGACCGGCGTAGCATTCAGATGGGAGGAGCCTTGACCGCACACGGCCTGATCGACACCACGGAGATGTATCTCCGCACGATCTACGAACTCGAGGAGGAGGGCATCGTCCCCCTCCGCGCGCGCATCGCGGAGCGGCTCCAGCAGAGTGGCCCCACCGTGAGCCAGACGGTCGCCCGCATGGAGCGTGACGGCCTGGTGAAGGTGGAAGGTGACCGTCACCTGGCGATGACGGACCTCGGCCGCACCCTGGCCACCCGCGTCATGCGCAAGCACCGCCTCGCCGAGTGCCTGCTGACCCAGGTCATCGGGCTTCCCTGGGAAGAGGTGCACATCGAGGCGTGCCGCTGGGAGCACGTCATGTCGGAGTCGGTGGAGACCCGCCTGGTCACCCTGCTCGACAACCCCACCACGTGCCCGCACGGAAACCCCATCCCCGGCCTCGGTGAGCTGGGCGCTCAGGAGGTCCCCGAAGGGCCGGAGAGCACCCTCACCTCGATGTCCGACCTTGCGGGACCCAGAGATATACCCGTCGTGGTCCGGCGAATTAGCGAACAAGTGCAAAGCGATCCCGCTGTGATGCTTAAACTCAAGCAAGTTGGGATACAACCCGGACGCGAGGTGACGCTCGCGGCGAGCGACGACGGTGTGCGGGTGACAGGTGACGAAGACGCGAACAGCATTCCCGCGGAGCTTCCGCGTGAGGTTGCCGCGCACGTTTTCGTCACGAGGAACTGATCCCAACAAGGAGACCCTCCTCTCCGCTCAGGTCATCACTGTTGCAGGAGCGCCCGTGGTTCGCTTTTCGCACATGCCTCCCCGAGGAGTGGTCTCCGGATGAAACGTTGGGGGGATCTGTCACAGGACGCGGCTGATCACCTGGCCGCCGGGGCCGTCCTGGACCACGCCGAGATGGCCGTCGTCGTGACCGACCGGTTCAGCAACCTCCTCTACTGGAACCCCTTCGCGGAGAAGCTGTTCGGCCGTCCCGGCGGGAAGCCCGCCCAGCGCGACACCTCGGTCCTTTCCCTCGGCATCATGGAGAAGGACCACCCGCTGGCCATCGAGCTGGCCAAGCACGTGCTCAAGGGCGGCGTGTGGGAGGGCACGTTCGACGTGCGCAGGGGCGACGGGACGATGATCTACGTCCGCGCCCAGGCCGTGCCTCTGCGGCACGAGTCCGGCTCGGTGACCGGCATCGTCATCACCGCCCGCGAGGCCATGCGCAGCAACGAGCGCGAGAAGGACCGCTTCGGCCTGCTCGAGCGCATCGGCGAGCGGCTGGCCGGCTCCCTCTACGTGGAGGAGACGCTCAAGCGGGTCGCCGAGATGCTGGTCCCGCAGTTCGCCGACCACTGCTTCATCGAGTTGATGGAGGGCGACCGGCTGGTGCGCCGGGTGTCGCAGCACGTGCAGGGCTGGGACCCGCCGCCCGGCACCTGGATGCCGGTGGGCGCCGAGATCCGCTATCCGACCGGCCACTACGCCGACACCGCGCTGCGCCGCCAGGAGACGATCATCGTCGAGGACTTCGCCGCGTCCAGCTTCCCCAGCCCCAGCGAGGGCAGCGCCAAGTTGTGCGGCGAGGTCGGCATGACCTCGGCCATCGTGGCGCCGCTGTGCGTGCGCGGCGAGACGCTCGGCCTGATGTACCTGGGCCTGTCCAACCTGACCGACCGGCGCAGCCCGCACTACGACGCCTTCGACCGCGACTTCGTCGGTGCGATCGGCACCCGGGTGGCCCTGGCCATCGACAACGCGCTGCTGTTCGAGGAGGAGCGGCACACCGCCGAGTCGTTCCAGAAGCACCTGCTGCCGCGCGCGCTGCCCCAGCTCGACGGCCTGGAGATCGCGGTCCGCTACTACCCGGCGGCGCCGCTGGCCAGCCACGGTCAGGGCATCCAGACCCAGGTGGGCGGCGACTGGTACGACGTGATCCCGCTCAGCGCGGGCCGGGTCGGCATCGTCATCGGCGACGTGGAGGGCCGCGGCGCCAAGGCCGCCGCCATCATGGGCCAGCTACGGGCCGCGCTGCGTGCCTTCGCCCAGGACGACAAGTCGCCCGCCGACATCCTGGCCAGGCTGGACGAGTGGACCCGCATCATCGCCACGCCGGAGCAGGACGACAGCGGCGCCGACATCAGCATCCCGCCCATCGTCACCTGCCAGTACCTGGTCTACGACGCCTGGTCGCGCCAGCTGTCGTTCGCCAACGCCGGCCACGCGCCGCCGCTGCTGCTGGTCGACGGGCAGTGCGTCGAGCTCGACATCGAGGAGGTCGGCCAGCCGCTGGGTGTGCGTGCCAAGGGCCTGCACGCCGACCTGGTCTACAAGGAGGAGTCGCGCACGCTCCCGCCGGGCGCCGCGCTGCTGCTCTACACCGACGGCCTGGTCGACCGGCGCCCGGGACGCGACGGCAGGATGCCGACGGACGCCGAGACGCTGGGCGTACTGACCGAGAAGCTGTCCAAGATGGCCGACGCCGACGTCGAGCGGATCGCCGACGCGGCGACCGTCGCCGTGCCCGGCGAGATCGACGACGACATGGCGATCCTGGTCGTCCGCTCGGCAGACGCCGACCTGGACGTGGAGGAGCGCGCGTTCCCCGCCCAGCCGATCATGGTCAGCGAGGCGCGGCGGATGGCGGCCGACGCCTTCGCCAACTGGAACGTCCCCGAGGAGCGCGCCGAGCTGGCCTGCCTGCTGGTCTCCGAGGTCGTCACCAACGTCGTGCTGCACGCCGCCAGTGCCAGCATCCCGCGCAGGGAGCTGGTCGTGGAGGGTCCGCCGCTGCCGTTCGAGGAGTCGTGGGACATGCCCGGCTTCGAGGATGAGGTCGTGGGGGAGAAGGAGTTCACGCTGCGGCTGCGGCGGGGCGAGGAGGCGGTCTGGGTCGAGGTGTTCGACCAGGACCTGCGGCTGCCCCGCATCCGCAGCGCCGGCGAGAACGACGAGGGCGGGCGCGGGCTCTACCTGGTCGACCAGCTCGCGCGGCGCTGGGGATCGCGCCCCACCAGGGAAGGCAAAGCCGTCTGGTTCGAGATTCCCACCCGTAGCCGCTGAGTGGTTCACTGCTGGCCATGGAGCTGGCTTTCGAGCGCCGCGGCACGGGCGCGCCGCTGATCCTCATCCATGGCATCGGTCACCACTGGCAGGCGTGGTTGCCGGTGATGGACCGCCTGGCCGCGCACCGGGATGTGATCGCGGTCGACCTGCCGGGCTTCGGGGTGTCGCCGGGGCTTCCCGAGGGCACGCCGTACACCGCGGAGACCCTCGCCGACGCGGTCGAGTCGTTCTGCACGGTGATGGGGCTGCGCGAGCCGCACGTCGCGGGCAACTCGCTGGGCGGCTACATCGCGCTGGAGCTGGCCTCGCGCGGAGTGGTGCGTACGGCTACCGCGCTGTCGCCAGCCGGGTTCTGGTCGCGCGGCGAGCTCCTGTGGTGCCAGAGGGTGCTGCGGGCCACCCGGGCCGCGGCCAGGTCGATGCCCGCCGACCAGGCCATCAGAACGGCCGAGAACCCGATCGGGCGGGCCGTGTCGGCCGGGATCATGGTCGCCCACCCGTCCAGGATGTCGCTGACCGCGCTGGTGGCCGCCACGCAGGCGCTGGGCGCCTCGGCCGGGTTCGACGAGACGCTGGCCTCGTTCACCGACCTGATGCCGCCCGCGCCGCCCAAGACGCCGATCACGATCGCCTGGGGCGAGCACGACCGGTTGCTGCTACGGCGGCAGGCCGTGCGGGCGGCCAAGTGGTCGGGCCAGCGGGTCAAGCTGCTCAGGGGCTGCGGCCACGTGCCGATGAGCGACGATCCCGAGCTGGTGGCCCGGGTCGTCCTGGAGGGTAGCGCGAGCTAGCCCAGGTTGTCGCACATCCGGCTGAGCACGCCGACCGTGGCGAGGTACTCCTCGTCGCTGATGCCGTCGATCGTGCGCTTCCTGATGCCGGCGACGCGCTCGGCGATGCGCGTGTGCGCCTGCCTGCCCGCGTCGGTGAGGGTGTCGCCGTCGAGCCAGCCGCGGGCGCGCAGCTTGGCCACGGCCTCCTCGACCCCGTCGAAGGGGCTCATGGCCTGCTCGGTGCGCTCGCTCAGGGTCGCGTAGGTGTTGAGCGCCTGCCACTCGCGACGGCTGACACCGTCGAGCGCGCGCTCCATGCTGTCTTCCAGCAGGTTGTCCAGCTGCTTGAGGTAATAACCGATGGGTCTCATGCATGTACAATAGCAACTATATGTACAAAGACAAGGAAATTGCCGCGATCGAGCGCGCGATGGTGGCCATCCGCCGTCGCCAGCGCAGGCGCACGCTCGGCAAACGGGCCGGTGCGGCGCCCCACTTCGACGTGCTCGACGTGATCGAGGAGAGCGGGTCGGTGACGGTCTCGGCAGTGGCCGAGGCGCTGTCGGTCGACCAGCCGAGGGCGAGCAGGCTGGTGGCGGCGGCCGTCGAGGAGGGGCTCGTCAGGCGGGTCGCCGACCAGGCCGACGGGCGCCGCGCCCTGCTCGAGCTGACCGACGCGGGCAGGCAGGCGCTGGAGGCGGCGCACGCCGGTCGCCAGGCGGTGTTCGCCGAGGCCGTGTCCGGCTGGACCGAGGAGGAGCGGGCGTCGTTCGCCCGGCTGCTGACCCGGTTCGTCGAGGGATTGCCGGGCTAGCGCAGGGTCTGACCGTAGATGAGGAGCATCGCGATGATGAAGACGATCATCACGCCCGCGTAGCCCACCGGTCCGAGCCTGAGCTTGCCGCGCACGCGGTTGAGTGCCCAAGCGAACAGGAGAGCAAGGAAGACGAGGAGGATGGCGCCGCCCATGCTGTCCAGTATGCGGTGCTAAGTCATGGCGCGCGCGGAGTCTGTCGGACGGGGTGGGCGCGCAGGGGGCACGCGCCCACCGTCCGCGTCAGTTTCCGATGCTGTTGCTGAGGGGCCAGCCCGTGGTCTCGGTCCTGTCCAGCCGGCGAATCCTGATCTTCACCGTGGATTCCCGCTCGTCCAGGTCCGGAAGAGCGGGGACGATCTCTTCAGGTTGTGCCATGGGACCTCCTGAGTATGAGATTGACTCACGAAAGTATGAATCACCACATCTGCCTGTCAAGGCCGCAAATTTCACACCCGTCACGCGGTGTCGGCCGGACGAACGTGATGTCGCCGGGGCAGGCGAGGTTGATCCCGTAGGCGTAACCGGGCGCGGTGTCGGGGACGCCGGTGATCAGGGAGATCACCGCCTGCGCGGTCATCAGGCCCGCCAGGCCCGCCGAGGTCGACAGCACGCCGGGCCAGCCGTGGTCGGCGTAGACGCCGCGGCGCTCGCCCTCGGCCAGCAGGCAGGCGTAACAGGGATATCCGGGGGCGAAGACGCCCACGGACACCATCGGGCCCGTGTACCCGCCTCCCGCCCACGGGATGCCCGCCCGGTCCGCCCAGTGACGGATGCCGTCGGGGCCCTTCGGCTCGTCGGCGCACAGGGCCAGCACGTCGAAACCGGTGGTCGCCTCGATCAGTTCCTCGGCAGTGGTGATCCGGGTGGCGGCTCCGGTGACCTGGATGCCGGAGTTCACGGCTCGGAGGGCCTCGACGGTCGCCTCGGCCTTTCCACGGCCCACGTCCTGCTCGCCGTACAGCTGCCTGTTGAGATTGGACGGCTCCACGGTGTCGGGGTCGAGGCAGTGCAGGGCGCCGACACCGGCGGCGGCCAACGCACGGGCGGCGTGGGTGCCGACGCCGCCCAGGCCGAGCACGAGGACCTTGGCCCGCTTGAGGCGCAGCTGGAGCTCCCACGGGGTGTCGCGGGGGGTCAGGTCGGTCCAGCGGAAGTAGTCGAGGTTGCGGGCGTAGCGGTCCTGCTCGGCCGCCGTGAGGTCCGGCGAGTCGGCGGCTGCCTCCTCGATGTGCCCGGAGGCGAGCAGCGCCTGGACGACCTCCTCCGATCCGGGGAGACGGCAGATGATCTCGTCCGTGGTGCGGGTGCCGTCCATGAGTTGAAGCGCCTGCCAGGCCAGGCCGGTCGGGTCCTCGATCTCGGCGGCCAGCCCGTGGATCTCCCCGCCGATGCGTATGTCACCGTTTGGGAGGAGACGGGGCTGATGTTCCGGTTTGACGCTCGGCCGCCTCATGGGCCGGGATTGTGCCACATGGAGTATGTTGTGCACTGATCTTCAGATGATCACATGGAAGGGGGTGTCGGTGTCCGACGACATCCTGGCGGGCCTGCCTGACAACCTGCGGCCGAGCGAGCCCGTGCCGACACGCGCGAAGCTGGACGGCAACCAGGGCTACGCGGTCGCGACCGGCAACATCGAGACCTTTTCCCGCGTGATGTCCATGGCGTCGGTGACCATGCACGGGCTCGAGCGGAGCACGCCTCGCTTCGAAGGCTGGAACCTGGCGCCGGGCGCCGGGGTGCCCGTGATCGGACTGCTGTTCGTCAACCGGCTCAACCGCATCGCCGACACCTGGTCCGACTGCGCCCGCCTGCTTCGCGAGGTGCTGGAGGACGACTCCAAGAAGCTGGCCTCCGTGGCCGCCCGCTACCGCACCGCCCATGGGGCGGCCGAGCGCGCCGTCGATCACTCCCGGGCCTGAGAGGCTGCCATGGCCAAGCTGAACTTCCCTGACGACCCGGCCGCGTCGGCGCCGAGGCAGATGCACATCTACGGCGCGGACGGAAAGATCGTCAACACCGTCACCTTCGGCACCGACGGCAAGATCGCCAGCCCTTCGGTCATGGGCAAGGCCACGGCCAAGCAGGCGTTCGACTTCAAGAAGCTGCTCGAGGACATCCGCGGTCACAGCAACCCGATCAAGGTCGGCCTCAGCACCGCCGGGTTCGGGGTCGCGGGCGCGGTGCTCTTGCTGGCCGTCGTGTCGAACCTCGGCAATCCCGTGCTCTTCAGCGATCGGCGCGAGGAATGGAAGGCGCAGCTGGAGGGGCTCAAAGGGGCCGCATGGGATGTGTGGCTGAGCTACTTCAGCGATGTCGCGCCCGCCTGGCGGGGGCATGCCGTCGAGATCTTCCAGCAGTATCTCCGGTTCAAGCTGATCGGCATGTTCGACCAGCTCGCCGCCATCGCCAAGGAGATGAGCGGCACGATGAACAACCAGTACAAGGAGGTGCTGACCTATGACTTCTCGGCTCTGGCGCTGGCGGCCACCGCCGCGCCGGTCTTCCGTGCCCTGCTGAAGTTCAGCGCCCACCCGGTCGGGAGGGTCGCCCTGCTGTCCCAGTCCGTGATCTTCCTGGGGGCGGCGGCCAATATGGTGAAGCAGTTCGCCGACACCTTCAACAAGTACCAGAGCGAGCTCAACGATCTGGAGCTGAAGCTCACCGATCTCACCGGGATCTTCTATCTGATGGGCAACCCCGCCGTCGGCCCCCGTGAGCTGCACATGGATCCGAACGTGACCGACATCAGCCTCTGGACGCCGCTCGAAGAGGACAAGAAATGACCGGCGGCGATCTGCACGGGCTGCTCGGCCAGATCGAGGGCATGGTCGAGGCGTTCTCCGGCGCGCTGCGCGAGCTGGAGGAACAGAAGGTGACCGGGCGTGACGCGACCGGCGGCGTGGCGGCCACCGTGTCCGGCTCCGGGCGGCTGCTGAGCGTGGACATCGCGGGCCGGGCGATGCGCGACCTCGACCACGTCGCGCTGTCGGGTGCCGTACGGGAGGCCATCGAGGCCGCGCGCGTGGCGATGGCGGAGGGTGTCGATGCGGCGGTGCAGGCCATGGGCGGCGGAGGCAGTCCCACCGGTGACCCGCTTGAGGCGTTCTTCGACGCCGCGCTGAGGGAGACCGACCATGGATGAACTGGTCGATGAGTGGAGCGAGCGGCACTTCACCGGACAGGGCGATCGGGGCGGCGTCGTGGCGAACGTGGATGCCGTCGGCAACCTGCTCGCGCTCGAGATCAGCGCCATGAGCAAGCGGCGCCTCGACGGGCCCGCGCTGGGTGACGCGGTAGTCGCCGCCGTGCGGGCCGCCGAGGAAGCCGCCTCGGAGGCGCAGGCTGTGATGCTGCGCGGGCTGCATCCCGGGCTGGCCGAGGCCCAGCAGGCCTTCGAGGCTAGAAGCCGAAGGAGCGGCCGATGATCTCCTTCATGATCTCGGTGGTGCCGCCGTAGATGGTCTGGACCCGGCTGTCCATCCAGGCCTTGGCGACCGGGTACTCCAGCATGTAGCCGTAGCCGCCGTGCAGTTGGAGGCAGCGGTCGATGACCCGGTTCTGCAGCTCGGTGGTCCACCACTTGGCCTTGGCGGCGTCGACCACGGTGAGTTGCCTGGCGTTGAGCGCCTGGATGCACTTGTCGACGTAGTGCCGGGCGATCTCGGTCTCGGTGGCCAGCTCGGCGAGGACGAACCGGGTGTTCTGAAACTTCCCGATATTTCGGCCGAAGGCCTGTCGTGTCCGGCAGTACTCGATGGTCTCCTCCAGTACGGCTTCCGCCGCCGCGACCGCGCCCACCGCGATCGACATGCGCTCCTGCGGAAGGTTGTTCATCAGCTGGATGAAGCCCTGGCCCTCCTGCTTGCCGAGCACGTTGGCGGCGGGGACGCGTACGTTCTCGAAGAACAGCTCGGCCGTGTCCTGCGCCTTCATGCCGATCTTGTCCAGGTTGCGGCCCCGCTGGAAGCCCTCCATGCCGCGCTCGACGACCAGCAGCGTGGTGCCCCTGGCGCCCTGCTCCGGGTCGGTCTTGGCGACCACGATCACCAGGTCGGCGTTGATGCCGTTGGTGATGAACGTCTTCTGGCCGTTGACCACATAGTGGTCGTCCTCGCGGACCGCGGTGGTTCTGATGCCCTGCAGGTCGCTGCCGGCTCCCGGCTCCGTCATCGCGATGGCGGTGATCAGCTCGCCCGAGGCGAAGCCGGGCAGCCAGCGCTGCTTCTGCTCCTCGTCGGTCAGCTCGACCAGGTAGGGCGCGATCACGTCGTTGTGCAGCGAGAAGCCGAGCCCGCTTGCGCCCGCCCTGGTGATCTCCTCCAGGATGACCGTGTTGTAGCGGAAGTCGGTGATGCCCGCCCCGCCGTACTCCTCGGGGACGGAGAAGCCGAACATGCCGAGCTCGCCGGCCTTCTTCCAGACCTCCCTCGGCACGATGCCGTCCTTCTCCCACGCGGCGTGGTGGGGGACGACCTCGCGGGCCAGGAACTCACGCACGGTCTCCTTGAAGAGCAGGTGCTCCTCGTCGAAGAGGTCTCGCTGCATACGGGCGCCTCCAGAACCTGATTCTGTTACCCGAAGGTATACCCGGTCGCGCGCGGGTTGTGACAGCTCTTCTAGGCGTAGAGGTCCCCGAGGCCGACCAGCGCGTGCTCTCCCTTCTTGGCGACCGCACGAAGATCGTCATCGAACCCGGCTCCGCCGTGGCAGGCCAACGTGGCCCTGCTGGTGTCCTTGCTGAGCGCATCAGGTGGCTACGGGTTCATCACAAGTGTTGGACGACGCGCCTTTTTGACCTCTATCGCGGTGGTTGGACCCTAAGATCTACCTTCGGTCTATTGGGTGATCTGGAGTGTGTGCCGTGAGTCGGTGGCGCAAAGCGTTGATCGCCGCAACGGTCGGCGTCGCGGCATCCGCCGCCTTATCGATCTCGATGTCCCCCGGCCACGCCGAGGCATCCCTCGTGGCGAAGTACAACTGCACCGGCGGGGTCGCCGGAACCGAGGGCGTCCAGCTCGAGGCGCTGATCACGCCCAAGCTGGCCGAAGGCGGGATGCTGAACGTCGGGTGGTCGCTGAAGTACCTGGGCAATCGCCGGTTCGGCTCTCCGGGCTTCTTCGCCAAGGGGTCCCAGCTGAACCTCGAAGGCATCGTGGACATCGTCGGCGCGTGGAACGGCCAGCTGCGGCCCAAGGGCGGCAAGGCGCAGGACGCCCTCGTGCCCGGGGCCCAGCTCGTGCTGCCCGACGGGCTCTCCGACGCGGGCTCGGTGCAGCGGCCAGGGACCATCCGGGTCACGCCTGGCGCGCTCGCCGTACGGTTCACGCCGGCCAAGGGCGAGGTGATGGTGAACAACCACAAGCTCGCCTACCCCGGCGGCACCTGGACGCGTGAGAACACCGAGGCCGAGTTCGGCGACTACCTCAACGACCTGCACAAGACCGCCGACCTGGGTGCGGTGGCCAAGCTGGACTTCACGGGGACACAGGTCTCCTACATCAGCCGCCGCGAGCGTGACCTCAGCAAGATCCGGATTCTTCTCGACGGTCACCCGGTCACCGACGGCCTGGTGGAGCCCGGCAAGGACGCCAACGGCACCCCGATGACCGGCACCAAGGCCCAAGAGACGCTCTGGACCTCGCCCGAGCTGCCGTACGGCCCGCACTCCATCGAGATCGAGAACGCCGAAGCCGGCACTGCCTACGTGGACGCCGTCAAGGTGGTCACCGGTGAGCTCACCGAGCCGCCGCTGCACGACCAGGCGAGCTGCACGCTGATCAACGACCCGGGCTCGATCGACATCACGGTGCCCGGCGCCACGCCCACCTCGCCGACGCCCACGAACTCGGTCACGCCGACGACGACGGGCACGCCCACGAGCACCCCGACCACGACGACCTCCTCCCCGGGGCACGTCGGCACCCCGACCGCGACCGCCACGAACGGGATGGGACAGGTGATCGTGCTGCCCAGGGCCACCGGGACCAAGACCGTGACGGCCACCGCCAGCCCGACCTCCACCAAGTACGTCAAGGCGCAGGTGGCCAAGACGCCCAAGGGCGGCGTCGAGACCGGGGAGGCGCCCGAGCAGGGGCGGCAGCCGTACGCCCTGATCGCGGGAGGATCCGTGCTGCTCATGGGCAGCGCGACCGGCGGCCTGCTGCTACGGCGGCGCCGGGCCGAGCACGCCGGAGGGATGACCCGATGAAAACGTCAACGAACAAGGTCCTGCCCGGCCTGCTGATCGCCGGCTCGCTCGGCGGCGTGGGCGCCATCATGGTCGGCCTGCTGTCGCTCGCCCCCAAGGTCGACGACGGCTCGGGGCCCGGGCCGCAGCCGCAGGGCAGCACCGTGCAGATCCAGAACGCCGGAGCCTACGACCTGCCGCCGACCGTCGGACCCGGCGGCAAGAACGTCCCGCTGATGCCCGCCCGCCTGGACGCCCCGCCGCCGGCCGCCGCGGCGCCGATCGTGCCGCCCATCCCGCCCGCCAAGACCAAGACCAAGCGGGCCACGCCCACGCGCATCAAGATCCCGGCCATCAAGGTCAACGCCCCCATCGGGCCCGTGACGGTCGACATCCAGGGCGCCCTGGACACGCCGCCGCTGGGCAAGCCCAACCGGACGGGCTGGTACCGCTTCAGCCCCGTCCCCGGAGAGCTCGGCCCCGCGATCATCAACGGCCACGTCAGCACCAAGCGGGGAAGTGCCGTCTTCTACCGCCTGCACGAACTGGCCAAGGGCAACCAGATCTACGTCTACCGATCGGACGGCAAGGTCACCCGCTTCACGGTCAGCGGTGTGGAGCAGGCCAGCAAGAACTCCTTCCCCACGGCCAGGGTCTACGGCAACACCAGCAACGCCCAGCTCCGCCTCATCACCTGCGGCGGCGTCTACAACAAGACCACCCACAGCTTCTCCGACAACATCATCGTCTACGCCACCCTCTCCAAGAAGAAGGGCTAACCCCGGCTGGCGCGGGGGCCCTGGTCCGGCGGCGTTCGATGAAGTACTGATTTGATGACGGCTTTATAGCTCGGAGGATATTTACAGACGGAGTTCGTATGTTCTCAACCCAACCGTGACCAACAGCTGCAATCCTGGTACGCCTGTTGAACCTGCGCTGAAACGGAGATGGACAGTGCTGACGTCCAAGGCGCGGCGCCGCCTCGCCCAGAAGACTTCTGCCTTGGGGATCGTAAGCACGCTTCTCCTGTTCACCGGCGCGGCGCTGGCTGTTTCATCCCCTGCGCAGGCGTTAGTCGATCCCGTGTCGACGTGTACGACCACGTCCATGGACAGCGTCACTGTGCCGATCGGCACCGGCACGGGCGGTGACAAGGGGCCGAAGCACATCGTCTACACCTGCACGGGCACCGCGATCACGGGCTCGCCGACGGTGGACCTCAGTGTTTCGGTCGACTCGGTGCAGTCCGGTAGCTCGTTCGACGTTTCGCTGGCCATCCCGCAGCTGACCCTGGCGACCGCGGTCACCGCGGCGTCGACGATGCAGGTCGACGGGAAGCTGACCGTGACCAACGGCACCGTCACCGATGCGGGCGCCAAGCAGGGCGGAGCGATCACGACGTCGCAGCCGACGAGCGTTCCGGCGACGACGGTGAAGTACAAGGTCAGCCCCACGACCGGCAGCACCGGATCGGTCACGATCAAGCCTGGCGATCTGAAGCTGACCGTGCAAGCCGGTTCGGGCGGCGGTGGGACCGGGATCGATGTCGTCACGTACAAGTGCACGGCTGGCAGCACGGACACGATCGGGCAGACGGTCAAGATCAAGACGACCCTGACCCCGCCCACGAGCGCCCAGACGAATCAGCAGTTCAGTATCGGTTGGAGCGGCACCTACGAGACCGGCTACGAGCTGAAGGCGCCGAGTACGGGCACGCTGACTCCAAAGATCTTCGCCTATGCCACGATGACCGGAATCAGCGGACTCACCTCGGCTACAGGTGAGGGAACCCTCGGCACGATCACGCCTAACGCGACGATTCCGCTGCCGTCGTCGGGCACGGTGAGTCTCAGGGCGATGCCCAGCACTGTGGGTACGGTGACCGTGAAGCCCGGGAAGCTCAACTTCGGCTCGAACGCGTCGACCGGCAACCAGCCCATGATTGAGTGCATTGTTCAAAACGACTCGGAGCTCAAGACCTACACGTTCTCCGTGACCGCCGGTAGCTCCAGCTCGTCGACGCCCACCAACTCCAGCACCAGCTCCAGCACGCCCACGACTACGCACACGCCCAAGCCCACCAAGACCACGACGAGGTTTGTTACGGCTACGCCGACCAAGAAGAGCTCCAAGACGCCGAAGGCGGGGGCCGAGACTGGTGGGGGTGGGGAGATCGGGCCTGATGGGCGGGTGTTCATGCTGGTCGGCTCCCTGCTGATTCTGGGCGCTGGGGCGGGAGGGCTCGTGCTGCGGCGCCGTGGGCTCGGTAAGGGCTGACCCGGGGTGGGGCTGAAGGGTGCGCTGATCCTGACCGCCGTCGCCGGAGTTGTGGCGGTGGTGGCGGGGTTGCTGATCGTGATCAAGTCGCCCGGCGAGTACGGGCTGGACAGCGGCGGACGCGATCAGCTGCAGTTGGCCGCGCAGCCGAGCGGGATGCCGCAGCAGGCGCTGTTCAAGGCCGCCCCGACCGTGCCGCCGCCGCTGCCCGCGCTGGTGCCGGCGCCGCCGTTGATGCCGTCGACGCCGAAGCGGATCGTGGTCAAGCGGCTCGGCATCAGCGCGCCCATCGAGTCGATCGGGCTGGCCAAGGACGGCACGATCGAGGTGCCGCCGGTGGAAAAGGCCAACCTGGCCGGGTGGTATCGGGAGATGTCCACCCCGGGTGAGGCGGGTCCCGCGATCATCCTGGGGCACAAGGACACCAGGACCACGGGCGCGGTCTTCAGCAAGTTGTGGGAGATCCGGAATGGCGACACCATCGAGGTCAAGCGCCAGGACGGCCTCACCGCGGTCTTCACGGTCGGCGGTGTGGAGCAGGCGAGCAAGAAGACGTTCCCGACCCAGCGTGTTTACGGCAACCAGACGAACGCTCAGCTACACCTGATCACGTGCGGCGGCACGTACGACCGCACGATCGGTCACTACAAAGACAACATCATCGTCTATGCGACGATGACGAGCTCCTATCGAGGCTGACACCCGGAGGGCGCGACATGGGCTGGATGGCGAAGCGGAGATTGCGTACCGGCCCGACGGCCGCGATGCGCACCAGGCCGTCCAGGGATGAGCTGCTGCGCATCGTACGGCTGGCCGATCCGGAGGCCAGGGCGGACGGCGACGACATCGTGGCGGCCGACGTCCGGGTGCACGCCCCGGAGCAGGCCGAGACGGACCTGGTGGGCGGTGAGCTGGACCGCGTGTGGGCGTGCCGCGTGAGTGCCGAGGGGCCGCTCCCGTTCGACTACTTCGACCGCTTCCTGGCGGAGGGCATCGCCTTCCGGCTGGGCGGGCTGGCCGTCTGCCGGGGCGAGGTGAGCGACCCGGCCGACGTCGAGGGCAGGGGCGGCCCGGCGGTGATCGTGCCGGAGAGGCCCACGGATCTGGCGCCGCTGGAACCCGGCGAGGAGGAGTTCGTCTTCGAGGGTGACGGGGTCCGGGCGGTGGTGGTGCCGCAGAAGGAGGGGCCGCCCGCCGTACAGGAGCTGGTGCCTTTCGCGACCGAGCTGACGGCGATCGAGCTGCGCGGGGAGGACCAGGCCAAGCTGGGCGCGCTGGCGCTCGAGCTGGCCGACAGGTTGAACGGCGTGCCGGTGGACCGGTGGCGGTTCAGGATCGAGGCGGAGGGGGACCTCCTCCCTCCGGAATAGCATTCTGTTGTACGCTCCATGAGTAACCGAATATTGCTCGGTTTTCCATGGAGGCACTGTGGCAGAGGCGTACATCGTCGGGGCGGTCCGCACCCCGGTCGGCAAGAAGAAGGGCGGCCTGTCCACCGTCCACCCCACTGACCTGGCCGCTCACACGCTGAAGGCGCTGGTCGACCGCACCGGCGTGGACCCCGCGGCGGTGGAGGACGTCGTCATGGGGTGCGTCATGCAGTTCGGCCCCCAGAGCATGGACATCGCGCGCAACGCCTGGCTGAGCGCGGGCCTGCCGGAGACCACCGCCGGCGTCACGATCGACAGGCAGTGCGGCTCCTCACAGCAGTCGATCCACTTCGCCGCGCAGGGCGTCATGTCCGGTACGCAGGACCTGGTGGTGGCCGCGGGCGTCGAGTCGATGAGCATCGTGCCGATGGGCTCGTCGATCACCGCGGCCCTGGAGAAGGGCATGCCGTTCCCCTTCGGCGACATGTGGGTCGAAAGGTACGGCAAGCAGGAGATCTCCCAGTTCCGCGGCGCCGAGCTGATGTGCGAGAAGTGGGGCTTCAAGCGCGACGAGCTGGAGCAGTTCGCCTTCGAGTCCCACCAGCGCGCGGCCAAGGCCATCGCGAACGGCTACTTCAAGGACCAGATCGCGCCCGTAAACGGCGTCGAGGACGACGAGGGCCCGCGTCCCGACACGACGCTGGAGAAGATGGCGGGTCTCAAGACCCTCAAGGAGGGCGGCCAGATCACCGCGGCCACGGCCTCGCAGATCTCCGACGGCTCGGGCGCGGTGCTGATCGCCTCCGAGCAGGCGGTCAAGGACCACGGGCTCACCCCGCGGGCGCGGATCCACCAGCTCGCGCTGATGGGCGACGACCCGGTGTTCATGCTGACGGCGCCGATCCCGGCGACGCAGCGGGCGCTGAAGAAGGCCGGCATCTCCATCGACGACATCGACGTCGTGGAGATCAACGAGGCGTTCGCCCCGGTCCCGCTGGCCTGGATCAAGGAGCTCGGCGCCGACCCGGCGCGCGTCAACCCCAACGGCGGCGCGATCGCGCTCGGCCACCCGCTGGGCGGCACCGGCGCGATCCTGATGACCAAGCTGCTGCACGAGCTGGAGCGCACCGGCAAGCGGTACGGCCTGCAGACGATGTGCGAGGGCGGCGGCCAGGCCAACGTCACGATCATCGAGCGGCTCTGACCCGTTGACGGCGAACGGCGCCCCGGTCTCGGTGTGAGGCCGGGGCGCCGTCGTTTGCGGGGGTCCCGTGGCGTTTCGGGACGCGCGCCCGCGATTTACTACCATCCTGGTAGTAGATCAGCGGCCCTTCTGCGGGATGCGACGCGGCGGCGCGATCGGCCGCTGCGGGACCTTGGGCATCTGGCGCGGAAGGTCGGACTTGTTGGTCTTCTTGCCTGAACGAACTCGCATAAAGCATGGCTCCTTTACGGGACTCTCGACGCGGCCGTGGCCGGTCGACAAGCTCAGCTGCCGCGTCTGGTCGGGCGGGTGGGCTGATCTCGGCGAATCACAGGTAAAGGCGCATGCCCATGACGATAGGGGGACGCCCCGGAGGGACACAACCGATTAAATCCGGCGTCCGTCCACTCTTGCCAGCGGGGCAGAAGCCAGGTACGTAATCACCTAGAGCCATGTCATTTACCGCTCTTCCCGACAAAGGACGGCTAATGAACGGCAATGGTGATGAGTCAGGGATCGTGTCGTCGCTGGCGAATCTGAACGGGGTCACGCTCTCCGGGATCGACGACGCGGACGTCGCGACGCTGCTCGACAGGTTCCGGCTCGCCCATGACGAGGGGCAGGTCGCGGCGTTCAACTCCAGCATCTGACCGGCTCAGGGCTGTGGGACCGCCGTTCCGGCAGTTCGTGCTGAAGGTGCACAGCCGCTGCGATCTGGCCTGCGACCACTGCTACGTCTACGAGCACGCCGACCAGAGCTGGCGGGCCAAGCCGATCAGGATGTCGGAGCAGACCGCCCGCCTGGTCGCCGCGCGCATCGCCGAGCACGTCACGAGCCACGGGCTCGACCGGGTCCACGTGACGCTGCACGGCGGCGAGCCGCTGCTGGCGGGCGTCGCCGGGCTGGAGGCCGTCCTCGGCGCGCTGCGCGCGGCGCTCGATCCGGTGTGCGATCCGGTCCTGCAGGTGCACACCAACGGCGTGCGCCTGGGCGAGGAGTTCTGCGAGCTGTTCGCCAGGTACGGCGTGCGGGTCGGCATCTCGCTCGACGGCGACCGAGAGGCCAACGACCTGCACCGCCGCTATGCCGACGGCCGGAGCAGTCACGCCGCGGTGCTCCGGGCCATCGACCTGCTCAGGGCGCGGTATCCGGGCGGGTACGCGGGCCTGCTGTGCACGATCGACCTGGCCAACGACCCGATCGCCGTCTACGAGGCGCTGCTGGCACTCGAACCGCCCAGGATCGACCTGCTGCTCCCGCACGCCACCCACGACCACCCGCCGCCGGGCCGGCCGGGCGACTACGCAGCCTGGCTCATCAAGATCTTCGACAGGTGGGTGCGCGACGGGCGCCCGATGGGCATCCGGCTGTTCGATTCCGTGCTGGGCCGCCTCAGGGGAGAGCCGAGCAGGACCGAGGCGATCGGGCTCGAACCCACCGATCTCATCGTGGTCGAGACCGACGGCTCGCTGGAGCAGGCCGACTCGCTGAAGACCGCCTACGACGGCGCCCCCGCCACCGGGTTCAGCCTCACGGACACCGGGTTCGACGCGGCGGTCACCCACCCCGGCATCGTGGCCCGCCGTACCGGGATCGAGGGGTTGTGCGAGACCTGCCGGGAATGTCCTGTGGTCGGGATCTGCGGCGGCGGGCTCTACGCACACCGGCACTCGACGGCGAACGGCTTCGCCAACCCGTCGGTCTACTGCGCAGACCTGCTCGGGCTCATCACCCACATCGAGGCGCGGGCGGGGACCCCACCGCCCTTGCACACGCTGCTCGCGCGCCATCTCGACGAGCTGTCCGAAGGGTACGGCTCGGCCGCGGCGATCACCGCGCTGGCTCAGGCTCAGCTCAGTATCGCCCGAGGGCTGGCAGCGGCGGTGCACAGGTCGGACGCCGAGGCCTGGCGGGAGCTCAACCGGATCGAGCGGGCACGCCCCGACATCCTCGCCGACCTGCTGCTGCATCCGTACTTCCGGGTGTGGGTGCTCGACCACCTCGCGCCTCCCGGCAAGGATCCCGGCTACCTGGCCAGGCTGGCGGTGGCCGGTCTGGCCCGCGCGGGGCTCGCCGGCGCCCTGACGATCCAGCCTGACCCCGAGGGCGCGATCTACTTCCCGACCGTGGGCCGCATGACGGTCGCGCCCGGTGAACCCGTCCGCGTTGAGACCGGCGAGGACGGGATCGTGACGGCAGGCGCGGGCTGGGAGCCCGTCCGCACGCTCACCACACACGGCCTGCGTGTGCGGATCGAGGACCTCGACCCGTGGCGGGACTGCCACCACTGGCCCCCTGCCTCCCGCCTGCCCGAACAGGAGATCCAGGCATGGCAGTCCATGCTCGGCGACGCCTTCGAGCTGATCCCGCCCGAGTACGCGGACGCGCTCGCCGCCGGGCTGACCACGATCACCCCGCTGGCTCCAGGCGGGGCCGAGCGCAGCTCGACGGCGCGGCACGCGTTCGGCGCCGTCGCGGTGGCCAGGCCGGGCAGCCCGGAGAGCCTGGCCAAGCTGCTCATGCACGAGTTCCAGCACGTGAAGCTGGGCGCGGTGCTCGACCTGTTCGAGCTGACGATCCGACGCGAGCCCGAGCCCCGCTATCGCGTGGCATGGCGGGACGACCCGCGCCCGCTGGAAGCCATCCTTCAGGGGACATATGCGCATATAGCGGTCACGGATTTCTGGAGAACACGCCGGGAGGACGAATTCGCGCGATGGCATTCCGCCACCCTCGACGGTGCCCGCATCCTGCTGGACTCCGGCCGCCTGACGCCCCTGGGCGAGCGGTTCGTCGGCGGAATGCGAGCGACGCTCGCAGCCTTTTACTGAATTCATCCAGGGTCGGCTCCCCAGCTCCGAAATTTCCTATATTTTGGGCTCACCGCCGAAGGCCGGAGGGCGCGCTGGATGGGACCACCGGAAACACCGCGGGTGCGAGTGCGCCCCTACTTCTTCTTCAGTTACGCGCACAGTCCCCAGAGCGACGTGGCCGACGGCCAGCATCCCGACCGGCTCGCGGTCAAGTTCTTCCACGACCTGCGCACCAACATCCTGCAGCTGACGGCGGCGCCCAGCGCGGAGGCCGCCGGATTCATGGACCGCAGCCTGCGGACCGGCGACGACTGGGAGCCCGGCATCTACCGCGCGCTGGCCGACTGCTACGTCTTCGTCCCCATGTACCAGCCGCGCTATTTCACCCGCCCCTACTGCGGCCAAGAATGGGATGGCTTCGCCCGGCGCGAGGCCGCGCACAACAGGCGCCGCCGGGTTCCGGTGCGGGCGATGATTCCGGTTCTCTGGGTTCCGGTCGACAGGAAAGAGATCCCGCCGTGCGCCGGCCATTTACAGGATTGGCACACGGAAATAGGGGAGAACTACCGCAGGTTCGGCCTGTTCAAGCTGGCCAGCGTCGAGAAATACCGGCACGACTATCAAGAGGCGACCTTCGAGATCGCGTGGCGGATCGTCAGTGTCGCGCACGCGACCAGGCTCAGGTCGTGCAACCTCAACCGATTCAAGAATCTCGAGAACGTCTTCGAGACTCCCCAGGACCCGAGATCCAGGGAGGCCCCATGACGAGCCGGCCCTACTTCTTCATGAGCTACGCGCACACGCCCGGCGACCAGGACGACGAGCGGGATCCAGACCGCTGGGTGTTCATGCTCTTCAACGACCTGCGCGTCAAGGTGGCCCAGCTGGCCGACATCCGGCACCTGGACGAGGTGGGCTTCATGGCCGGGGATGAGACGCGCCTGGCGACCGCGGTGGCGACCTGCCGGGTGTTCGTCCCCCTCTACTCGCCCCGGTACTTCGCCAGCGAGAACTGCGGCAAGGAGTGGTCCGCCTTCGCCAGGCGCGGCTCCCTCGAGGCCATCGTGCCCGCCCTGTGGACACCGGTGAGCCCGTCGGAGACGCCGGAGGTCACCAAGGACCCGCGGATCACGGCCGAGGCGCTGGGCGAGCCATACGACACCATGGGCTTCTACGGGATCATGAAGCTCAACCGGTTCAGGAGCGACTACGAGAAGACGGTCGACCACCTGGCCAGGCGGGTCGTCGAGGCGGCCGCGCACGCGCAGCCCGCGCAGGGCGTGCCCACCGACTACTTCGGGGCGCCCAACGCGTTCAAGGGGCCGGCACGGCGGGCGCCGCTGCATATCACGGTGGCCTCGCTGACGGTGGACAACGTGCCCGCGGGCCGGGCCACGGACCGATACGGCGAGCGCGAGCTGGACTGGAACCCGTACTACCCCACCTCCAAGGGCCCGATCGCGCGCTACGCCGCCGAGCTGGCCAGGCGCGAGGAGTACCAGCCGGTCCTGCGGTCCTTCGACGAGGACGTGGACGAGTTGCTGTCGGGCGGCGAGCATCCCGCCTGGCCGGGGATCCTGCTGGTGGATCCGTGGACGCTGGCCGTACCGGAGCGGCGGGAGCGGCTCGGCGAGTTCGACGCGCTGCACAAGCCCTGGATCGCGGTGCTGATGCCGTGGCCGAGCGCCGACGACGAGCCTGAACTGCGGGACGTCGCCGAGCGCACGCTCGGCCGCAAGCTCCTCGAAGGACGCGCCGCGGCCAGGAGTATCGACAGCGGTATCCCTACCGTCCAGCAGTTTGGTAGAACTCTGCTTGACGTCGCTCGCGTGGTCGGCAGCAGATTCCTCAGGGTCGCCAGGACATTTCCTCCTCAGGGGCCCGCCGTCAGACGTCCCAGGCTGCTTGGTCCTTCGGAAGGGCGGGAAGAGTCACGATGAGCGAAGGCAGCATCATCACCTTCTACTCCTACAAGGGCGGCACGGGGCGCACGATGTCGCTGGCCAACACGGCCTGGATCCTCGCCTCGCACGGACATCGGGTCCTGGCCCTCGACTGGGACCTGGAATCGCCCGGACTGCACCGCTTCTTCCACCCCTTCCTCGGCGCCGGCGTGCTGCGCGACACCAAGGGCATCATCGACATCATCAGCGACTACGCCTGGACGGCGGCCCACCAGGACGACCAGCGCCCGCTCGACTGGCATCTGGACTACGCCCGGGTGCTGCCCCACGCGGTCTCCATCAGCTGGGAGTACTTCCCCGGCGACGGCACGCTCGACTTCATCTCGGCCGGCCGGCAGAACCGCGACTACTCCTCGCTGGTCTCCAGCTTCGACTGGGACAACTTCTACGACCGCCTGGGCGGCGGCCAGTTCTTCACCGCGCTGCGCGCCGACATGAAGCGCCACTACGACTACGTGCTCATCGACTCCCGCACCGGGCTCAGCGACATCGCCGACATCTGCACGATCGAAATGCCCGACATGGTCGTCGACTGCTTCACGCTCAGCGACCAGAGCATCGAGGGTGCCGCCGCCGTCGCGCGCAGCATCGTCAACAGGTACGGCGAGCGCAACATCCGCGTGCTACCGGTGCCGATGCGCATCGAGAGCGCCGAGAAGATCAAGCTCGACAACGGCCGCGCCCTGGCCCGCATCAAGTTCGCCGGCCTGCCGAGTGGCCTGGACGGCGGCGACCTCGACAGGTACTGGGCCGAGGTGGAGATCCCCTACCTGCCCTTCTACGCCTTCGAGGAGACCCTCGCCACGCTGGCCGACGCCCCCGGGCTGCCGTCCCCGCTGCTTTCCGCCTACGTACGGCTGGCCAAGTTCGTCACCGAGGGGGACGTCACCGAGCTGCCCAAGCTCGACGAGGACGTGCACCGCCGCTACCAGGACGTGTTCGCCCGCAGGCGGCCCACCAGACCGGCCGACGTGTTCCTCAGCTACATGCCGCAGGAGCGCATGTGGGCCGACTGGATCAAGGCGACCCTGCAACGCGCCGGCATCCGGGTGCTCACCCGCGACAACGACGCCGGGGTGCCGCAGTCCACCGAGCACACCGTCGAGGCGGCCTCCCAGACGATCGTCGTGCTGTCGTCGGCCTACCTGCGCTCCAAGGAGGCCCGCTCGGTGCTCGAGGCCGCGGCCGCCGCCGACCCGCTGCGCGCCAACCGCACGCTGATCCCGGTCAGGGTGACCGACGTGCGGGTCCCCGAGGCGTTCGCCGACTGGTCGCCCGTCGACCTGGGGCGGCTGGACGCCGCGCAGGCCACCGAGCTCCTGCTGCGCGCCGTCGGCAGGACCGCGCCCGCCACCGAGCATCCCGCCTACCCGGCGCCGCGTTTCCCCGGCGCCATCCCGCCGGTGTGGAACGTCCCGAGCAGGAACCCCATGTTCACCGGCCGCAGCGAGGTGCTGGAGCGGCTGCGCGACCAGCTCGTGGCCGGCAGCGCCACCGTCGTGCTGCCACAGGCGGTCCACGGCATGGGCGGGGTGGGCAAGACCCAGGTGGCGCTGGAGTACGCCCACCGGTTCATGGCCGACTACGACGTGGTGTGGTGGGTGGCCGCCGAGCAGCCCGCGCTGATCAACACCGCGATGGCCGAGCTCGCGGACAAGCTCGGCCTGTCCGTCGCGACCAGCAGGATGAGCGAGGCGGCCGACGCGGTGCGCGAGGCGCTGCGCAAGGGCCAGCCGTACCGCAGATGGCTGCTGATCTTCGACAACGCCGACAGCCCGGAAGCGGTGTCCGGCTTCCTGCCCGGCGGGACCGGGCACGTCATCGTCACCTCGCGCAACGCCGGCTGGCGCACCGTCGCCGAGTCGCTCGACGTGGACGTCTTCACCCAGGAGGAGGCCGTCCAGCACCTGCGCACGCGGGTCTCCGGGCTCGCTGACGACGACGCGCTGGCGGTGGCGGGGGCGATGGGGTTCCTGCCGCTGGCGGTCGAGCAGGCGGCCGCATGGCTGGCCGAGACCGGGATGACCGCGGCGCAGTGCATCGAGCTGTTCGAGGCCCAGCTGCGTGAGGTGGGCGAGTCCGGCGAGTCGCGGGACTACCCGCTCCAGGTGGCCGCCACCTGGAACGTTTCGCTCCAGCAGCTGGAGACGCGATCGCCTGCCGCGGCGCGGCTGATGCAGCTGTGCGCGTTCCTCGGACCCGACCCCATCGCGATGCGCATGATCGACAGCGACGTGGTGGCCAGGCTCCTCCTGCCCTACGACAGGAGGATGCGCTCGCGGCTGATGATCGGGCAGGCCGTACGGGAGATCACCAAGTTCTCGCTGGCCAAGGTGGAGAGCAACGCGATCCAGGTGCACCGCCTCGTGCAGGCCGCGATCAGGGGGCAGTCCGACGAGGAGGCCGCTGACCGGACCCGGCAGGAGGTGCACCAGATCCTGGTCGCGGCGCGGCCCCGCGAGGGCGGCACGGACGACCCGGAGATGTGGGCGCTCTACGACCAGATCTGGCCGCACCTGGAGCCGTCGCAGGCGGTCGCCAGCTCCCGGGAGGACACCAGGCAACTGCTGCTCGACCGGGTCCGCTACCTCTGGCAGCGGGGCGAGCTGGAAGAAGGAGTGGAGTCCGCCGAGACGACGCACCGGGTGTGGGAGGGCCTGGTCCAGCAGAATCCGCAGGACGACTCGCTGCGGACGAACCTGCTGCAACTGGAGCGCCTGACCGCGAACCTGCTGCGCTCCCAGGGACGCTACCGCGAGGCGTACGAGCTGGACGCCCGGGCGCTTGAGCAGCAGAAGGCCTCCGCGGACCTGGGTCCCGACCACCCCGAGACGCTGATGACGGCCTTCGGCGTGGCCGCGGACCTGCGTGGGCTCGGCATGTTCACCGAGGCGCTGGCCCAGGACACCCGGACCCTGGAACAGCTCAGGGACCTCTTCGGCGAGGATCACCGCCAGACGTGGTCGGCCGCCAACAACCTGGCCGTCTCGCGGCGGCTCGTCGGAGACTCCGCCGGCGCCCTCGTCCTGGACGAGGACACCTACGAGCGGCGCCGCCTGGCACTGGGGCCGAACGATCCGTGGACGCTGTTCTCCGCGCTGCACGTGGCCAGGGACCTGCGTGACCTGGGCAGGTTCGGCGAGTCGACCAGGCTGCTGCGCGAAACGCTGGAGCGGTACCGGACCAGCAAGAAGGGACCCGACTCGATCGAGACCCTGCGCACCGCCAAGAGCCTGGCCGCGTCGCTGCGCAAGGACGGCAACCAGAGCGAGGCCGCCGAGATCGTGACGGAGGCCTGCGACCGCTACGAGCTGCACCACCCCAACGACCCCGAGCGGACTGCGGCGCTGCTCGAGCTCGGCTGCTGCGTGTCCGCGCTCGGCGACAAGCCCAGGGCCAAGCAGATCGCCCGCGACGTCGTCGGCGCCTACGCGCAGAACCTCGGCGAGACCCACCCCTACACCCTGGCGGCCAGGAACAACCTGGCCTGCTACATGCGCGAGTCCGACGAGCTCGAGGCGGGGCTCAGGCTGGCCCAGGACACCTTTTCCGCGCTGATGGACGGGCCGGGCGAGGCGCACCCGTACACGCTGTCGGCGGCGATCAACCTGGCCAACTGCCTGACCGACACCGGCGACTTCGACCGGGCGCAGGCGCTGCAGCGGCGCACGCTGTCGCTGCTGCGCGACTCCCTGGGCGATCGGCATCCCGACACGATCGCCTGCGAGGCCAACCTGGCCGTCACCCTGCACCGCTCAGGCCGGCCGGAGCACGCGGCCGAGGCCAGGAGGACGCGCGAGCGGCTGCTGACCGTCATGGCGGAGGTGCTGGGCAGGGAGCACCCCAACCTGACCGCGTTGCACGACTGGCGGCTGCTCAACCGCGACCTGGAGCCGCAGCCGACGTAGTCAGCTCTCGACCAGCCAGGGCAGCATGTCGGGCAGGATGTCGAGCGCGCCGAAGTGCGCGACGCCCGGCTGCACGATGACGCGGGCGTCGGGGATGCGGTCGGCCAGCCAGCGGGCGTGGCCGACGGGGGAGAAGCCGTCGAGCGCGCCGTGCCACAGCAGGGTGGGCACCGTGATGTCGGCCGGGTCGAAGCCCCACGGCGTGGAGAAGGCCATCGCGTCGTCTATCCAGCCGTGAGCCGAGTGCTTCAACCCCTCGGCGAAGTTGTCGACGAGCATGCGGCGGATGCCGAGGTCGGCCACGGTCTGCCGGTCGCTGGGCGACAGCTCCTGGTAGAGCCCGGAGATCAGGCTCTCGGGGTTGGCCCGGATCGCGGCCGCCTTGGGCGCCAGCCGCGTCTCCAGCACGCCCACGCCCGAGGCGGCGGCGTTGTACTCCACGACGTTGGACTCGGTCATGCCCTCGTACCAGTCCAGGCCCTCGGCGCCCTGCGGCGCGAGGCTGACCAGCGCGGCCACCCTGGTCACCCGCCCGGGCAGCAGCGCGGCGGCTGCGAGCGCGTGCGGACCGCCTCCCGACCTGCCGACCAGCGCGAACGTGTCGAGTCCCAGCCGGTCGGCGATGGTCCGGACGTCGACGGCGGCCGCGGCCACGTCACGCCCCTCCAGGCGGTCGGACCCGCCGTATCCCGGCCTGTCGAAGGCGATGAGGCGGATGCCCAGCCGGTACAGCAGCATGCCGCGGGGCGCCGGTCCCATCCGGCTACCCGGGGTGCCGTGGAGGAGGAAAACAGGCCTCCCCGACGGATCGCCGGATTGCTCGACCGCGATGCGCCTGCCGTCGTCCGCCCGGACGATATCCGTCAACGCACGCCTCCTCGGCTCAGGGCCCCCGTGACGTCCCGGCTCCTGTAGCAGACCGCACCCGGCCGCGTGGCGAAAGCCTTCGTCGTCACTTATTCTCCAACTCGATAGCAAAAGTTGGCCAGCCAGTGAGGGATACGTCGTTACCTCACGAGTGGTTCAGGGGTCGTCGTTGGACCTGGCGGAAGATCTTCGACGGCTCGGCCTGACCGAAGGCCGCATCGTGCTCCTGCACGCGTCGCTGGCCAGCATGGGCCACATCCCCGGCGGAGCCGGCACCGTCGTCGAGACGATCCTCGACGTCCTCGGTCCCTCGGGCACGCTGGTGGTCTCCACCTCGACGCCGGAGAACTCCGACACCTCGCGTGCCCACCTGCGCAGGGTCTCCGGCCTGTCGGTCCAGGACGTGCTCAGGTTCAGGGCCCGGATGGCGCCCTTCCACCTCAGGATCTCGGCGCCGAGCACCGGACGCATCGCCGACTACGTGCGCACCCGCCCCGGGTCCATCCGCAGCGCACATCCGCAGACGTCCTTCGCGGCCACGGGTCCGCACGCCGCCCATCTGATGGCGGGTCACCCGCTCACCTCGCATCTCGGCCCGGACTCGCCGCTCGGCAAGCTCTACGCGCTTCGCGCCGGCGTGCTGCTCATCGGCGTCGGCTACGAATCCTGCACCGCCCTGCACCTGGCCGAATACCTGTACCGGCCCGATCCGCCGCGCCGCGTTTACCGCTGCGTCATGCAGGTCGACGGGCTGCCGCAGTGGGTCGCCTACCAGGACGTGGTCCTGGACGACACCGACTTCCCCGGGATCGGGCGGGAGCTGGACCGGCACAGGGACGTACGGCGCGGCTGGATCGCGCGGGCCCGCTCCCGCCTGCTGCCCCTGACCCTGTCGGTCGACACGGCGCGCCACTGGCTAGCGGTGCACCGCTGAAAAACCGGTGATCATGGCACGCAGCCCGGTGTCGAACCAGGTGTCGTAGAACTCGGTGGGCGCCGTCGGTCCATGCGGGCCGACCTGGGCCAGGGCGTGGCCGAGCACGTACACGCCGACCGACTGGACGGCGGTGAGGCCCTCCTCGCGCGTCACGCCCGCCGCCGCGAACTGGTCGAGCAGCCCGCTCACCAGCCGCATCCCGAGCTCGACGTCGACCGGATGGGTGGCCAGCAGCGGCACGGCCCGCGGATGGGCCAGCAGCATCCGCCGGTAGGCGGCCGCGAAGCCGTACAGCGTCTCGGACCAGCTCTGCGCCAGGGCCGGCTCGACCTCGGAGAACAGCCGGTTGACCACCGCGGCCAGCAGGGCGTCGCGGTTGGGCACGTGCCGGTAGAGCGACATGGGTGCCACGCCGAGCTGCGCGCCGAGCCGCCGCATGGTCAGCGCCTCGGCCCCCTCGGCGTCCACCACCTCGACCGCCGCCGCCAGGATGCGGTCGAGGCTCAGTACGGCGGGTCGGCCCCCTCGCTGCTTCACCCCGCCAGGGTAGCGGCGAGCGTGGTGCCGAACATGACCAGCGAGAGCACGCCCACGACCAGGTGCTGCACGTCGATCACCACGTCGTGGCCCTGCGTGGGGATGACCTTCAGCGTTCTGGTGTAGTCGCGCAGGTAGGTCTCGCGCTGCTGGGGAGTGGCGGTGCCGAAGTACGGCACCCACCAACTCTGCACATGGCCGACCAGGATCAGCACGCACAGCGCGGTGGCGGCGATCAGCGACCACGTCTGGTGCAGCGCCACGCCGCCGGCGATCAGGAGGGGGAACGGATAGTTGATGGACGCCGCCAGCAGGCGGTGGCGCAGGTTGCCTGGGGTCAGGTCGTTGAGCGGGTACATGGGCACCCACTCGGTCACCACGAGCCAGCCCAGCCAGACGAGCGGAACGATGACGGCGATCATGTTGTGCCTCCTGCGTCGGATGTTTGTGTACATCGTAAGCTTACGTCGTACACAAACTATAGTGAAGCCATGCAAGAAGGGCGACTCGTTCGCATCTCCAAATACCTGGCCTTGCACCTGCGCCACGAGCCGGACCGCATCGGGGTCCGCCTGGACGCGCACGGCTGGGTCGCGGTCGACATGCTGCTCTCGGCCGCCGCGGCCCACGGCTTCCCGATCACCCGGGAGGAGCTCGACGAAGTCGTCAGGAGCAACGACAAGCGGCGCTACACCATCGAGGACGGCATGATCCGCGCCAACCAGGGTCACTCGGTGGAGGTGGACCTGGATCTCGAACCCGCGGTGCCGCCCGCGCTGCTCTATCACGGCACGGTGGGCAGGTTCCTGCCGTCGATCCTGGCGGAGGGGCTACGGCCGATGGCCCGCCACCACGTCCACCTCTCGCCCGACGTCGAGACGGCCACCAAGGTCGGCTCCCGCCGCGGCGCCCCGGTGATCCTCACGGTCGACGCCGCCACCATGCACACCGGCGGCCACGTCTTCCACCACTCCGCCAACGGCGTCTGGCTCACCGCCCACGTCCCGGCTTCCTACCTGCGCTTTTCCTAGCCCTTTGTTACGGCGGGTCGCTCATAGCCCTTTGTTACAGGTCGCTCATAGCCCTTTGTTACGGGTCGCTCAGAGCGCTTTGTTACGGCAGGCCGCCGCCACCGGCCGCCCGCCGTCGTGCGCTGACGACCCGCATCCGGCGCTTCCGGCGAGTCGATGCCGCTTGCCCGCCGCCACGGCGCTTCGTCATCCAGGCACCCCGGCCCTTGGACCCACCACCCACGACATGCCTCGGCACGCAGGCTGGGGGTCATGACCGCAGGGGCGACGGTGGTCGTGGTGGTGCGGGGGGTTGATGTCGATCCGTTGATGCGGGCCACGTCGGCGTGCCTGGCCGCGGTGACAGCGGCGGGTACGGCATCGGCGGTCCGGGCGCTCACGGGATGGCAGCGGGGCGTCGCGATCTCGGGCACGGTCCTGGCGGTGGCGTCCCTGGCGTTCTGCGGGCTCTACCTCGCGGTCCCTGCCGTGCTCGCGGCGGCGGCAGTCGCCTTCCGGCGCGGGGCACCTTCCCGGGGTGACCGGTCCAGAGCGGAGTCGTGACGGCGAGCGACCCCGCATCACCGGAGGAGCGTCTCCCTGGACGGAGCTCGGCCGAAGTGCGGCGGGTGGCGGAGGCGGCGGCTCGCCGTACACCAGCAGGAAAAATCCCTCAGAGAAGAATCCCATGAGGTTGGCCGCACGGCGGCGTTGTGTGCGTGCCGGACGCCGTAGTACGCCGATGACGGGCGAGGAGCCCTTCGACGTAGGCCATCACCCGTACCCGACGATCATGTCGTCGATCGGCAACGGCAGAATCTGCAACCCCTGGGTTGCTCCTGGCGAGTTGACGTGCAACCATGGGGTTGCGTCAGATGACCGTAATAGGAGGCATGATGAGCGAGGACCGGATAGAACGCGACACCTTGATCGAGGCGTCCCTGGAGCGGGTGTGGTCGCTGGTGGCCGTGCCCGGGTTCTGGGTGGCCGATGAGGCGAGCGTGGCGGGCACCGTGGCCAGGGAAGGTGTGTCGCTGGTCGCGAAGAATCCCAATCTGGGTGAGGTCTCGGTGCGTGTGGAGAAGGTCGAGCCGCCGACGTACGTGGCCTACCGCTGGGCCAGCGCGTTCCCCGGGGAAGAGCTGCGTATGGACAACAGCACTCTGGTGGAATTCATGCTGAGCACGGAGGGCGGCAAGACTCGTCTGCGCGTCGTCGAGAGTGGGTTCGCGGCACTGAGCCTGTCCGAGGATCAGCGCGACCAGACGGTGCGGTTCAACTCCGACGGCTGGCCCCAGGTGTTCGACGCGGTCAAGAATCGCGCCGAACAGGCCGAGTGACCGCAGCGGAAGGTCGCGGCCCCGTCGAGGAAGTCGACGGTGTCCTGGCCGCGCTGGCCGACCCGACGCGACGTCAGCTGCTTGATCTGCTCGCCGCACAGGGCGAGGCCACCGCGACCATGCTCGCCGAACGGCTGCCCATCTCGCGGCAGGCAGTGGTCAAGCATCTCGCCGTCCTGGACGCCGCCGGACTGGTTTCCGGAGGCCGGGTGGGACGGGAGGTGCGGTACGCGGTGAGGCCTGCGGCGCTTGATGCGACGGCGCGGTGGATGTCCGCGCTCGCCGCCGACTGGGATCGGCGCCTGGCGACGATCAAACGCCTCGCCGAGGCAGCCGAACGGGAAGAGAGCTAGCTCACCAAGTAGTACGTGTACGACCCCTGCCCGGTCACCCGGCCATTGTGGCGAGTGGATTCCGAGGGCAGGCCTGGAAAGCGCGCTCACGGCACACCCCCTACCGCGGGGTGTCCTGAGCGTGCCCTGAAGCCGAGCGAAGCGGGGACACGGCGTGATGCCGGACAAGCCCTGCCTGCCGGCCGACCGCAATCCGACGGTCGATGCGGAAGAGATCCGCGACAACACCCAGGGGACCTTGGGCCGGCCCGGCCTGATGGCGTGCTGCCCGTCACCCCATACCGGGTTCTTGAGAAAGGGAACCGTCTCTTGACTACCGCCACGACCTCGCCACCCCGCTTCACCGGACGGCAGCGGTTGATCCTGCTGATCCTGCTCGGCGCGGGGTTCATGCTGTCCGCCGACTTCTCCATCCTGAACGTCGCACTGCCCGAGGTGGGCCAGGGCATCGGGCTGGAGCTGACAGCGCTGCCCTGGATCGCCTCCGCCTACGCCCTGCCCGCGGCGGGCTTCACGCTCCTGTGCGGACGGTTGGCCGACCTGTTCGGCCGCCGCCGGCTCTTCCTCGCAGGCATGGTCCTGCTGGCCGTGGCCTCGCTGCTCGGCGGCTTCGCCACCTCTCCTGAGGTGCTCCTGGCCGCCCGCGCCCTTCAGGGCCTGTCCACCGCCTTGTCCGTCCCGGCCTCGCTGTCCCTGCTCACCACCACATTCCAGGAGGGCGCGACGCGCGATCGGGTCCTGGGCCTGAACGGCGCGCTGTTGTCCGGCGGCTTCACCATCGGCGCCCTGGTCGGCGGCACTCTGGTCACCTTGCTGAGCTGGCGTACCGCGTTCTTCATCAACGTGCCCGTGGCTGTGATCATCCTCGTCCTCACGCCGTTCCTGATCAGCGAGAGCAAGGTGCCCGACCGGGTCAAGCTGGACGTCCCCGGCGCGATCACCGGGACCGGCGGTCTGCTTGCCGTCGTCTACGCCATCATCGAGCAGAACATCCCCGCCGGTGCCATCGGCATCGTGCTGCTGGCCGCGTTCTGGCTGATCGAACTACGCGCGGCCGCGCCGCTCGCCCCGCTCCGCATCCTCAAGCGGCAGACCGTCAAGTGGGGCAACTACGCCGGTCTCGTGGTGTTCACCATGGAAACCGCGATGATCTTCCTGATGACGCTGTACCTCCAGAACGTCCTCACCTTCGACCCGCTCATCACCGGCCTGATCTTCGGTGTCCCGGGACTGGCGGCGGTGCTGGCAGGCCCGATCGCCGGCCGCCTCATCGGCCGCTACGGCTACCGCAAAGTCCTGCCCGCCGGCCTGGCCGTGCAAGGACTCGCCACCGTCCCGCTGATCTTCGTAGGCTCCGACCGCATGGGGCTGGCGCTGCTGATCCCCGCGCTGTTCATCGGCTTCTTCGGGCATGTGACATCCATCGTGGCCTACACCGTCACCGGCACGTCCGGCCTCCCGAACGAGGAGCAGGGCCTGGCCACCGGCCTCACGACCATGACCCAGAACGTCGCCATCACGATCGGCATCCCGATCCTGAGCGCGATCGCCGCCACTCAAGCCGCGGAACTGACCGGGATCCAACTGGCGCTGACCGTGAACGTGATCATCACGTTCGTCAGCGTCGTCCTCATCTGGATCGGCCTCTGGCCACGCCCCGAGCAGAGCACCGGCGCGCCTGCCCTGCTGGCGGCGCACGAGCAGGCCTAAAACGCGTACCGCCGGCTCGGCACAACGCTCGCAACCCACCTGCACCGCAGCGCCCGCTGCGGCAGCGAAAGGAGAACATTCCATGGATCTGCACCTGACCGGCAAGACGGCCGTCGTCACCGGCGGCAGCAAGGGCATCGGCCTGGCACTCGTTCGCACCCTGCTCGCCGAGGGGATGCGCGTGGTCACCGGCTCACGCACGATCACGGCGGAGCTGAAGGAGACCGAGGCAGTACCCGTGACCGTCGACCTCGCCACAGCCGGCGGGCCGGCCGAGCTCATCGACAGAGCCGTCGGCGTGCTCGGCGGCATCGACCTGCTGGTCAACAACGTGGGGGTCGGCGATACCGACGACTTCGCCAAGGGCGCCCGGTTCAACCTGCTCGAACTGCCAGACGAGGCTTGGGAGCACACCTTCGACCTGCACTTCTACAGCGCGCTGCGGGCCAGCCGCGCCGCGCTTCCCTACCTGATCGAACGCAAGGGCACGATCATCAACGTCTCCTCGGTCGGGGCGCGCGCCGCCGCCGCCGGTCCCGCCGACTACAACGTCGCCAAAGCCGCGCTCAGCGCCCTCACCAAGGTGATCTCCGAACAGTTCGGCGGGCAGGGCGTGCGCGCCGTCACCGTGTCGCCGGGGCCGGTGGGCACCGGGGTGTGGACCGACCCGGACGGCTTCGTCGGCCGCCTCGCGAAGGAGCAGGGCGTCTCCCACGAGGTGCTCGTGGAACAGCTGATCAGCGCGAGCGGCGTCACCACCGGCCGCCTGGCCGCACCGGAGGAGGTCGCGCGGCTCATCGCCTTCCTGGCCTCGCCCGTCAACATCACCGGCAGCGAGCATCTCATCGACGGGGGCATGATCAAGCACGTGTGACCATACGGCGGGAAAGTCGGGACCGCGGGACGTGGGTTCCGAGGGCGTAACGGCGGGCGACCCTGCATCACCGGAGGAGCGTCTCCCTGGACAGAGGCCCGCCGGAGTGCGGCGGGTGGCGGTGGCGGCGGCTCGCCGTACAGCAGCAGGAAAATCCCTTAGAGAAGAATCCCTCGGAGAAAAATCCCCTGGAGAACAAGACGCCCCGGCCGCCGCCGTGGTGGAGGGCACGGCGGCGGCCGGGGCCCGGGCGGGAGGAGGACGCCCGGGTGGAGGGGCTATTTGATGGAGCCGGTGGAGGGGGCTATTTGATGGAGCCGGCGGTCAGGCCGCCGACCACCTTGCGTTCGATCAGGGCGAAGAGGATGATCACCGGGATCGTGGCGATGACCGAGCCGGCGAACAGGTTCTGCCAGTCGACCTCGTACTGCCCGATGAAGGAGTTCAGCGCCACCGTCAGCGGCTGGTTCTGCGGCGAGGTGGCCAGCGTGAGCGCGACCACGAACTCGTTCCACGCGGCGATGAACGTGAAGATCAGCGCGGTGATCACACCGGGCATCGCCAGCGGCAGCGTGATCCTGAAGAGGGCGCCGAAGCGGCCGTTGCCGTCGATGAAGGCGGCCTCCTCGAGTTCGCGCGGGATCGAGGAGAAGTAGGCGTTCAGGATCCACACCGCGAAGGCGAGGTTGAACCCGCCGTTGACCAGGATCAGCGACCAGATGCTGTCCACCAGCCCGAACTGGAAGAACTCCCGGTAGATGCCGACCAGCATGGCCGTGGGCTGGAACATCTGGGTGGTCAGCACCAGGATCAGGAACGCGACCCGGCCGCGGAACTTGTAGCGGGCGGTGTAGTAGGCCGCGGGCAGCGCCACCAGCAGCACGAGCAGCGTCGAGCCGCCCGCCACCTTCAGCGTGATGAACAGGTTGTGCGCCAGCCCGCCGGTCCAGAAGTTGGCCAGGTTGGACCACATCCACTGCGACGGGAAGATCGTGGCCTCGCGCAGCGAGGTCTGCGGCCGCAGCGCGGTCAGCAGCATGATCAGGTACGGGAACAGGAAGATGAACCCGACCAGGTAGGCCACGGCCGCCAGGATCACCGTCTTGAGCTTCGGCATCCGCCGGTGGCTGGCCGGGCGCGACCGGGCGTGCGAGCGGGCCGGGTGCGGCGCTGTCCTGACGGCCATCACGCGACCTCCTGCTTCCAGCGGGACATCTTGAGGAAGATCGCGGTCAGGATGATCACGGCGCCAAAGTTGATCACGGACATCGCCGCGGACTCACCGATGTCGGCGCCCTTCAGGATGTACATGAAGATCGTCGAGGTGGCCGTGGAGTACCCCGGCTGGCCGTGGGTCATCGGCCAGATGATCGGGAAGCTGTTGAAGACGTTCATGATGTTGATCAGCGCGGCCACGGTCAGCGCGGGACGCAGCAGCGGCAGCGTGATCGACCAATACGTCCGCCACTTCGTGGCGCCGTCCATCTTGGCCGCCTCGTAGACGTCCGCCGGGATCGTCGCCAGCCCCGCCAGCAGCGCGTACGTGGTGAACGGCACCGACACGAAGACGGCCACGAAGATCAGCCACGGCAGCGCGGTCGAGGCGTTGCCCAGCTGGTCGGCGTCCGCGCCGCCCATGGCGGGGATCAGTCCCAGCCACTTCCTGATGATGTTGATGACGCCGACCTCGGGGTCGAGCATCCACTTGAAGATGATCGCCGTCATCAGCACCGAGGCGGCCCACGGCGCGATGAGCGCCCACCGCGCGACCTTACGGCCGGGGAACCGCTGGTTGAACAGCTGGGCCAGGGCCAGCGAGATCAGCACGGTGAGGGCGACGACCGCGACCACCCAGATCAGCGAGCGAAACATGATCGCCCCGAAGTCGGGCGCCGCGAACAGCTTGGTGAAGTTCTTGGTGCCGTTCGAGCCCTGGACGATGCCGAACCTGCTGATCTTCAGGAACGACGACTTGACCATCTCGACCACGGGCCAGAGCACGACCACGGCGATCAGGATCACCGCCGGCCCCACCCAGGCCAGGGGTTCCAACCTTCTCATGAAGAACCTTTCATGGAGGTACGGCCGGCGGCTGGCGAGCCGCCGGCCGTACGGATCCCCGCTGGATCAGCCGGACTCGGCGACCTTCTGCAGGTCACCCAGCGTCTTGGCCGGGTCCTTGACCGCGCCGCCGATCTGCTGCTTGATGGCGGTGTTCACCTCGGACCACTTCGGGTCCTTGAAGGGGTAGAAGCTGGCGTTGGGCAGCGCGTCGAGGAACGGCTTGAGCTTCTCGTCGCCCGACAGCTTCTGGATGCCGCCGTTGGTCACCGGCAGCAGCTTGTAGTTGTCGACGATCTTCTGGACGGCGTCACCGGTGTAGAAGAAGTCGAAGAACTTCTTGATCTCCGCGGCGTGGCCGTTCTTGTTGAACGCCATGATCCAGTCCATGACGCCCAGCGTGGTGGTCAGCGGGCCGGTCTTGCCGGGGATGGGCGCGACGGCGTACTGGTCCTTGATGGCGCCCTTGTCGAAGATCGGAATCGACATCGGGCCGCCGTTGACCATGCCGACCTTGCCGGCCGCGAAGTCCTCCCAGACCGCCTTGCGGTCCTTGGTGCCCGGGTTCGGGGTGGTCAGCCCGGCGTCGACCAGGCCCTTGACGTAGGTGAACGCCTCGACGTTCTGCGGGGCGTTGATCTGCCACTTGCCGGAGGCGTCGGTGTAGCCGCCGCCGTTGCCCAGCATCCACAGGAAGGACTCGGCCTGCGCCTCCTCCTGGCCCAGCGGCAGGCCGAAGGGCTGGCTGACGCCGGCCTTCTTCAGCTTCTCGGCGTCGGCCTTCAGCTCGTCCCAGGTCTTGGGCGGCTCGGCGATACCGGCCTTCTTGAACAGGTCCTTGTTGTAGAACAGCGCGCGGGCCGAGGACACGAACGGAATGCCGTAGGCCGTGCCGTCGACCTTGCCGAAGTCGGCGAACTTCTGCAGCATGTCGCCGGAGACGTTGGGAGACAGGACCTCGTCGACCTTGTAGAGCAGGCCGTCCTTGACGAAGCCGGAGTAGTCACCGGTCTGCAGGATGTCGGGCATCTGCCCGTTCTGCACCATGGTGGCGACCTGCTTGTCGATGTCGTTCCAGTTGATGACCTGAACATCGACCTTGATGTTCGGGTTCTGCGCCTGGAACTCGTCCACCACGGACTTCCAGAACTTCGTGCCCGCGTTGTCGGCCGTGGGGTTGTCGCCGTAGTCCGCCGCCACCATCTTCAGGGTGACGGGACCACCGCCCGACGCCTTGTTATCGCCGCCGTTCGAGCTGGTTCCGCCCCCGCCGCAGCTGGACAGGACCAGCATGGTGGCCAGGCCGAGAGCGGCACCGCCCACAAGCTTGATGTTCACCGTTGATACCGCCTTCTCGTCGGACGGGCCACGCTGGTCCGTACCAGCTGCCGACCCCGCCCAAAGGGATTGGGGGTGCGTGAGCCGCAGCTCACTGCGTTTGCGTCAGAGTAAGCCGGGATTCATCAGCCGGTCTATACCGGCAGATATCGGTTTGAGAACATGAGGGCAAACCAAATGGGGCATCCGGTCTAGACCAGGGCGTCAGAGGATCTTTCTCCGCACGTTCTCCCCGCCCTCCGGCGTGCCTATCCACGGGCCCTCGATCGACGGATCCAGGATGCCTTCTTCCAGGAAGGAGTACCGGCCGTCCAGCACGTACCGCGCCAGCCGTACGTCCTCGCCGTCGGTGTTGTCCCACAGGCTGCCGAACAGCGCGTCCACCCGCTGTCTGGCCTGCTGGCAGAACGTGTCGGCCAGCTCCTGCGGGCGGCGCCCCAGGTCGCGGGAGTCCTCGTCGGCCTTGACGCAGGCGGCCGTCATCGCGAACAGCTCGGCGCCGATGTCGACGATCCTGCCGAGGAAGGCCTGCTTGTGCTCCAGCCTGCCCTGCCACCTGGACATGCCGTAGAAGGTGGACCTGGCCAGCTTCCTGCTGGTCCGCTCCACGAAACGCAGGTGACCGGCCAGCGGGCCGAAGTCGGCGTAGGCCGTGGGCAGGTTGCCGGTGCCCGCCACCAGCGAGGGCAGCCACTTGGCGTAGAAGCGGCCGGCCCGCTTGAGCGCCCGCGCCCTGGCCTGGCGGCCGGCCTCCGGGTCGATCAGCTCACCCGCCGCCGACAGGTGGGCGTCCACGGCCTCCCTGGTGATGAGCAGCTTCATGATCTCCGAGGAGCCCTCGAAGATGCGGTTGATCCGCGAGTCGCGCAGCATCTGCTCGGCCGGCACGCCGCGCTCGCCCCGTGCGGCCAGCGAGGCGGCAGTCTCGAATCCGCGCCCGCCCCTGATCTGGACCAGCTCGTCGAGCGCCTGGTACGACTGCTCGGTGGAGTACAGCTTGGCCAGCGCGGCCTCGATCCTGATGTCGTTGCGCTGGTCGTCGGCCATCCTGGCGGTCAGGTCGCACACGGCCTCCAGCGCGTAGGCGGTGGCCGCGATGAAGGCGATCTTGGTGGCCACGGCCTCGTGCTCGCCGAGCCTCCTGCCCCACTGGACGCGGGCCGTACCCCACTCGCGGGCGATCTTCACCGCCCACTTGGCGTTGCCCGCGCAGGTCGCGGGCAGGCTCAGCCGGCCAGTGTTAAGCGTGGTCAGGGCGATCTTCAGCCCCTCGCCCTCGCGGCCGATGAGGTTCTTCGCCGGGACCCTGACCTGGGAGAACTCGGTAACGCCGTTCTCGATGCCGCGCAGGCCCATGAACTCGTTGCGCCGCTCGACCGTGATGCCGGGAGAGTCGGCCTCGACGACGAACGCCGAGATCCTCTTGCCCGTGCGGGCCATGACGACCAGGAGGTCGGCGATCACGCCGTTGGTGGTCCACAGCTTGACGCCGTCCAGGACGTAGTCGTCGCCGTCCCTGGTCGCGGTGGTGGACAGCCTCGCCGGGTCGGAGCCCACGTCCGGCTCGGTCAGCAGGAACGCCGAGATCTCGCCCCGCGCGCACCTCGGTAGGAACTCCCGCTTCTGCTCCTCGCTGCCGAACTGCTTCAGCGGCTGCGGCACCCCGATCGACTGGTGCGCCGACAGCAGCGTCGCCAGCGCCGGGCAGTACGAGCCGATCAGCATGAGCGCGCGGCAGTAGTACAGGTACGGCAGCCCCAGCCCGCCGTACTCCTGCGAGATCGTGATCCCGAACGCGCCCAGCTCCCGCAGCCCCTTGACCACCTCGTCGGGGATCCGCCCTGTCCGCTCGATCACCGCCGGGTCGACCTGCCCGTCCAGGAACCTGCGCACCGCCCTGACGAACTCCTCGCCCCGCTTGGCCGCCTCCTCCGCCGGCGCCGGCACCGGATACACCAGGTCCAGCCGGAAGTCACCCAGGAACAGTTGCTTGCCGAAGCTCGGCCGCGCCCACTCCGTCTCCCTGGCCTGTTCCCCGACCGCTCTCGCCGTTGCGTAGTCGCTCATGACGCCTCCCGGTCTCTATCCCTTCCTATGACTGCCACTGGCGTCCGGCAAGTAACGGCTCTTTCTCTTTTGGTCGGCGAGGCTCTTCCCCCGCAAGGCGAAGGTCTTTCCTTGGTACGGCGAGGCCGCCGCCGCCGACACCCGCCGCACTAGGGGGTTTTCCTGTTGTTGTACGGCGAGCCGCCGCCGCCGCCACCCGCCGCACTCCGGCTGGCCTCTGTCCAGGGAAACGCTCCTCCGGTGATGCGTGGCTGGTCGCCGTCACGCCGTTGCGTCATCCGCGTCCCGCGGCCCTTGGTTCCCCGCCGCACAGGGCGCCGCCTTCCACCGACCCACGTCCCGCCGCCCCGGCGCCTGAGAACCCCGGAATCGTGGCGCCAGGATCGTGGGTAGTCCCCGGGATCGTCAGGGCGCCGGACCCACGCACTTTCCCGCGCCGGACCCGCGCGGCGATGTGCGGCGGGTCAGGGGGACCCGTGGTGCCTGCGTGCCAAGGATCCCGGGGGTGGCGGGTGCAGGGACCGGGGTGCCTGGATGACGAAGCGCCGTGGCGGCGAGGAAGGGGCATCGACTCGCCGGAAGCGCCGGGTGCGGGTCGTCAGCGCACGACGGCGGGCGGCCGGTGGCGGCGGCCCGCCGTACAAGAGCTCCTTGCAGACAGCAGGAAAGCAGACAGCAGGAAGGAAGAGGTCAGCCCGGGACGCGGGCGACGCAGAAGACTGTCTGGCCGAAGGGGGGGCGGATGAAGCGCTCGATGAAGCGGGTGGTCGGGACCACCGTGCGGTCGTAGATCTTGACCAGGCGCGGGTCCGGGTAGCCGACGCCGCCGCGCCGGACGGCGGCCCACCAGGCGATGCCGCCGAGGAAGTTGATCGGCTTGAGCACCTCGATGTCGAGGCCCGCCTTGGCGACCGTGCGGCCCAGCGTCTTGGGCGTGTAGCGCTGGACGTGGCCGACCTTCTTGTCGAAGTCCCCGTAAAGCTGCATGTAGCCGGGCACCCAGATGATGATCCGACCGCCGGGCAGCGTGACCCTGGCCAGCGACCGCAGCGCCTCGGAGTCCTCCTCGATGTGCTCGAGGACGTTCATGAGCACGACCGTGTCGACCTTGTCCTCGAGCGGGATGTCGCACGGCAGCCCGAACTGCAGCACGTTGATGTCGTCGCGGCCGGTGAAGCGCTGGGTCAGCTGCTCGCAGCAGTACGGGTCGAAGTCGCTGACGACGAGCCGGTCGAGCCGCGGCAGGAACTGCTCGGCGAAGTGGCCGAGCCCGGAGCCGATCTCCAGCATGGAACGGCCGACATGCGGGGCGACCATGTCGAACTCGTACTGCCGATAGTTCTTGGCCTCGTCCCCACCCAGGTGGTTCTCCAGGGCCTCGTCACCGGCCGCCGGTTGCACTACACGGTCATACCCAGAAGACATGGGCCCGTTCCTCCAAAGGGGGTTCGCGGATCTGACCGAGTCTAGTGCCCGACTGGGAGCACCTCTTCCCCCGGCGACCACGATGCGATGGAATCTCCTACGTCCATGGACGACGACGAGGCCATCGGCCGTTCCCTATCCGGCGATTTATCTGCCTATGAGGTGTTGGTCGCCCGCTACAGCGTGCTCGCGCACCGCACGGCTGCCATGCTCGGCGCGGGGGACGAGGCGGAGGACGTGGTCCAGGAGGCGTTCGTCAAGGCCTTCCGCCACCTGGCCTCCTTCCGTCGCCAATCGCCGTTCCGCCCCTGGTTGCTGCGCATCGTGGCCAACGAGACGCACAACCTGACCCGCTCCCGTGGCCGCCGCTCGGAGCTCACCGCCAAGCTGACCATGACCGCCGACGGCGTCTCGCCAGAAGATCCAGAGGGTACGGCTGTCGCCACCGACCGCCGCGCCCGTCTGCTGGCCGCCGTCAAGACTCTGCCCGAGCGGGAACGCCAGGCCGTGGTGTGCAGGTACTTCTTACAGCTGTCGGAAGCGGAGACCGCCCAGGTGCTCGACTGGCCGCTCGGCACCGTCAAGTCGGCGACACACCGCGGCCTGGCCCGGCTGAGGGAGGAGGTGGGGCGTGACCTCGCATAACGACGACCTGGAAGCCGAGCTGCTGGCCCTCGGCGCCTCCCTCGACGTCCCGGCGCCGGACCCCGCCGACACGGCTGCCGCCGTCCGAGCCCGCCTCGAGCCGGCCGAACCGGAACCCGAAGCGCAACGGCCGCGCCGGCGACCGAGACGCTGGCTGGTCGTGACCGCGATCGTCCTGGTCGTGGCCGCCATCACCGCGGCCACCCCGCAAGGACGCGCGGCCGTGGCCAGGATCCTGCGCCTGGCCGGCATCGAGGTCACCCTGACCACCACCACGCCCAGCCCGGTGCCGACCCCCACCACACCTCCGGGCGAGCACACGGTCCCGAACGCGGGAAGCTTCCCGAAGGCCCTTGGCCCGCCCCAGGAGACCCGCCGGAGCGAAGGGGTCGTGTCGATGCTCTGGCCGGGCGGGATCCGCCTCGACAGGATCGACGGCGGCCTCAGCCCGTACTTCTTCAAGGAGGTCGGCCCGCCCTGGCCCGACCCGGTGACCGTGCGCGGCGTCCAGGGCTGGTGGATCTCCGGCGGCCACCGCCTCAGCTACCTCAGGCGTGCGGACGACACCAAGATCCCGCTGCGCCTGGCGGGCCCCACCCTCATCTGGAGCGAGGGCGACACCGGCTACCGCCTCGAAGGCGTCACGGACAGGACCAGAGCCGTCCAGATCGCCGATTCACTCGGCTAGCCAGTCGTCCACGGACTTCAGCAGCTCCTTGCGAACCGCTTCCGGCGCCGCCGACGAGCGGATCGATTGCCTGCCCAGCTCGGCGATCTCCGCGTCGCTGAAGCCGTACGCCTCGCGCGCCAGCTCGTACTGCCGCAGCAGCCGCGAACCGAACAGCAGCGGGTCGTCGGCGCCCAGCGCGATCGGCACGCCCGCCTCGAACAGCCGCCGCAGCGGCACGTCGGCGGGCGACTCGGCCACGCCGAGCCCCACGTTGGAGGTCGGGCACACCTCGCAGCTGATCTGCCGGTCGGCCAGCCGCTCCATCAGCCGATCGGACTCGGCGGCGCGCACGCCGTGCCCCACGCGGTCGGCGTCCAGGTCGTAGACGCACTGCTCGACGCTGCGGGGACCGAGCAGCTCCCCGCCATGGGGCACCGACAGCAGCCCGGCCCGCTTGGCGATGCGGAAGGCCCGCTCGAAGTCGCGCGCCTCACCACGGCGCTCGTCGTTGGACAGCCCGAAACCGACCACGCCCCTGTCCACGTACTGGGCGGCGAGCCTGGCCAGCGTGTTGGCGTCGAGGGGATGCCGGGTCCTGTTGGCCGCCACGACCACCGCGACGCCGACCCCGGCATGCTCGGACGCCTTGGCCGCCGCGTCCAGCACCAGCTCGAGCGTGGCGGTCAGCCCGCCGAACCGGGAGGCGTAACCGGACGGGTCGACCTGGATCTCCAGCCACCGCGAGCCGTCGGCGGCCTCGTCCTCGGCGGTTTCCCGCAGCAGCCGGTAGATGTGCTCGGGCCGGGACAGCACCGACCTGGCGATGTCGTAGAGCCGCTGGAAGCGGAACCAGCCCCGCTCGTCGGTCGCCCGCAGCTTGGGAGGCCAGTCGTCCTCCAGCGCGTCCGGCAGGTGCAGGCCCTGCTCCCTGGCCAGCTCGATGAGCGTCGTGTGGCGCATCGATCCGGTGAAGTGCAGATGGAGGTGGGCCTTGGGCAGTGCGTCGAGCGGGCGGAGCATCTCCATATCCTGCCACTCAACCCTTCGAGGGGTTCGCGGGTTTAGAGGGCGCGAGTTCATTTAGACAAGGGACCCTCGCTGATGACGGATGAAGACGAGGCGGCGTTCGACGAGTTCCTCGCCGCCAGGAGCACCACGCTGCTGCGTACCGCGATCCTGGTCTGCGGCGCCACCCGGCACGACGCCGAGGACCTGGTCCAGCACGCGCTGGAGAAGGTCTACCGGCACTGGGCCAGGATCAGGCACGACAACCCCGAGGCGTACGCGCGCAAGGTCGTCGTGAACGCGGCGATCAACAGGTCGCGACGCCGCCGCGTGCTCAAGGAGATCACCTCCGCCAGGCCGCCCGACACCCCGGCCACCAGCCCCGACCTGGACCTGCGCGACACGCTCGTCACCGAGCTGCGCAGGCTCCCGCCCAGGATGCGGGCCGTGCTCGTCCTGCGCTACTGGGAGGACCAGACGGAGGCCGCCACCGCGGCCCTGCTCGGCTGCTCGATCGGCACCGTGAAGAGCCAGGCGGCCAGGGGACTGGCCAGGATCCGCGAACACATGGAAGAAGGAGCCATGCGATGAACGTGGAAGACGCACTCAAGGACGCCATGCGCGCCCACGTCGCCGACGTGCAGGCCGCCCCGACGATGGGCGGCACGATCCGCAGGCGGCACCGTACACATGTCCTGAGGTTTCGTACGGCCGGCGCCGCCCTCGTCACCGCCGCGGTCGCCGTGGCCGTGCCGCTGGCGCTGACGAACTCGGACCCGGGTAACCACGTCGCCACGGGATCGGACCGTGCGGCGGTGGCCAAGGTGAACATGCCGGACGTCACCGGCATGACCTTGGACAAGGCCACGTCGGCGCTCCAGCAGGCGGGCCTGATTCCCGTGAGTCCCACCGCGGCCAAGGACGGCTCCCCGTTGGACGAAGTGGTGTCACGCCAGGACCCGCCCGCGGGCATAGAAGTCATGGTGGGCACCCAGGTCATGCTCACCGTGAAGCATCAAGGAAACCCCATGGTCCCCCAGGATCTGGGCGACCTCGGCGACGGCCGCACCTTCGGCGGGATCCACCTGGACTACGTGCCCGACGGCCTGGTCTGGGGCAAATGGTCGGGCAAGGACGGCTTCGGCAAGCACAGCTACACCACCTCCTTCGACCCGTCCGAGAACAACCCGGAGAACCACTACGGCGTGCAGATCGTGGTCTACCAGGGCGAGGCGGCCAAGGTGGTCCGCGAGCACGTCGACAAGCTCAAGGACGCCATGGTCGACGTCAACGGCAAGCCCGGCTACCTGGCCACACTGGGTGAGGCCGGCGAGGTCGTGTCCGACGGCGGCACCCGGACGATCGGCTGGATGCTCCGCGACGACCTGGCGGTCGAGGCGATGGTCAGTCCCGACTTCGGCAAGAAGATCGATACGGACGCCGAGCTGAAGAAGGTGGCCGAGGGAATCAAGCCCACCGAATAGTCCCGGCCGAAATCGGGGATCAACCGTGCATGGGCCAGTGGTGGCGCGCGATCCTGGCATTTCTTGCTCTCGGGGTGACCGCGGGCATCATCTACGAACTCTTCTCCTCCGGATTCGGCAGAGTCCAGCAGGCCGTCGTGGCCTCGCCGGAACCCACCAGGGTCGTGACGCCACCGCCGGCCCCGGTCCGGGTCGCGTCCACCACCACCCTCGCGGTCATCTCCGACAGCTTCTGGCTGACCTACCTGCCCGCCGGTCTGGACAGGACCGGCGGCGGCTCCATCGAACCTGAGCCCGGCGTCCAGGGCGGCTGGGCCAGGTTCGGCTCCGCGAGCCGCTTCGTCGAGGCCCAGGTCGAACACGGCACCGTCGCCGCCGACTGGGCCACCTACCGCAAGCGCGCCACCGTGGTGGACGCCAGGAACACCACGATTCGCGGCAAACCCGCCATGATCGGTACGAGCCCGGGCGGCGGCCGGATGATCGTCTGGCTCGAACGCGTCGGCACCGGCGCGTGGATCCGGGTGAGCGATTCGCTGAGCAAAGAGCTGCTGCCTATTGCCGCATCGGTGAAGGCTCCTGTAGGAGACTAAGCAGCTTTCCCGGAGTAAAGGACTGAGACAGATGCGGCGTACGGGCACGATCGCTCTCGTGCTCGCACTCTCCGCCTGCGGCACCGCCGCTCCACCCGGCAGGACGACGGCGCCACCCGCCAAGATCACCCAGATGGGCCCGGCCCTGTCCTGCGGCCGCGACCGGATCCACCTCGGCGCGATGCCTCCGGGACTGACCCGCGCGGGCGCCTTCACCCACGTCCAGGCCCTGCCCAAGAAGCTGAAGATCCGCGGGACGACCTGGCGCCAGGGCGACGAACGCCTCCAGACCGCCGTCGTCTGCGGCGTGCGCACGGCGGAGCAGTTCGCCACCCTGGTCAGGAGGTCGACCCTCGGCCAGCAGGCCGGCCGCCCGGCGCTCACCTGGCACGGCAAGGGCGGCACGGTCGGCTACATGTGGCTCGCCCGCCCTGGCACAGCGATCTACCTCTCCGCCACCCCCGGCCTCGCCGCCAACCTCCCCCGCATCGCCACCGCCACCACCCTCAAGCCCCCTTGAGACCTTTAAGTCATGACGCTGGTACGGCGGGCCGCCGCTTCCGGCCGCCCGCCGTACCGGAGCTCACTCTAGGCCCGCCGTACGGGAGAAGCTTGAGAAGCGGTTAGCGGGCCTCGGTGAGGAGTTTGGTCAGGCGGCTGATGCCCTCGACCAGGTCGTCGTCGCCGAGGGCGTAGGACAGGCGGAAGTAGCCGGGGGTGCCGAAGGCCTCGCCGGGGACGACCGCGACCTCGGCCTCCTCGAGGATGAGCTGCGCCAGCTCGCTCGACGACTGGGGCCGCCTGCCGCGCAGCTCCTTGCCGATGAGCTCCTTGACCGACGGGTAGACGTAGAACGCGCCCTTCGGCTCGGGGCACACGACGCCGGGGATGTCGTTGAGCATCCGCACGATCGTCTGCCGGCGCCGGTCGAAGGCCTCGCGCATGCGCTCGACCGCCGACAGATCGCCCGAGACGGCCGCCAGCGCGGCCCGCTGCGACACGTTGGCCACGTTGGACGTGGCGTGCGACTGCAGGTTCGTGGCCGCCTTGACCACGTCGGCGGGGCCGATCATCCAGCCCACCCGCCAGCCCGTCATCGCGTACGTCTTGGCCACGCCGTTCAGGATGACGACCTTGTCGCCCAGCTCGGGCACGGCCGTGGCGATGCTGGTGAACTCGGTGCCGCCGTACACCAGGTGCTCGTAGATCTCGTCGGTGACCACCCACAGGTCGTGCTCGGCCGCCCAGCGGCCGATGGCCTCGACCTCCGCGCGCGAGTAGACCGCGCCCGTCGGGTTGGACGGCGAGACGAACAGCAGGACCTTGGTGCGCTCGGTGCGCGCGGCCTCGAGCTGCTCGACACTGGCCAGGTAGCCGGTGGTCTCGTCGGTGACGACGTCGACCTGGACGCCGCCGGCCAGCTTGATCGCCTCCGGGTAGGTCGTCCAGTACGGCGCGACGACCAGAACCTCGTCGCCCGGGTCGAGCAGTGTGGCGAACGCCTCGTAGACGGCCTGCTTGCCGCCGTTGGTGACCAGCACCTGCGAGGCGTCGACGCGGTAGCCGGAGTCGCGCAGCGTCTTGGCGGCGATGGCCTGCTTCAGCTCGGGCAGGCCGCCCGCCGGCGTGTACTTGTGGTTCTTCGGGTCGCGGGCCGCCTCGACGGCCGCCTCCACGATGTAGTCGGGCGTCGGGAAGTCGGGCTCGCCCGCGCCGAAGCCGATGACCGGGCGGCCCTCGGCCTTCATGGCCTTCGCCTTGGCGTCCACGGCGAGCGTGGCGGACTCGGAAATCGCGGAGATCCGTGTGGAAATACGGGGTCGGCTGGACATGCATCTATGCTCGCATGCGCGCGTGACCTGGGCGATCGGGTTCTGGTTCGACGAACCGGTCATTCCCCCGTACACTTTCGCCTGATCGTACAGCCGCATGTCGACTCGCGGTTCGGTCCAGGCAGTGAGCCGATCAGGGTATCGTGGTTGGCGACATAGGGCACTGGCGCAATTGGTAGCGCACCGGTCTCCAAAACCGGCGGTTGGGGGTTCGAGTCCCTCGTGCCCTGCGAGTGCGGTCCGCGCAATAATTGGCGTGTAAGCGCGCCGCAACTGCGTTGGATACGACAGATCAGGTGAGGACTGTGGCGATCGACACGCGCGGCGAGACCGCAGGCAAGCCTAGTGGCGAGCAGAAGAAGCGCACATCCCCTGCCCTTTTCTACCGGCAGGTTGTCACCGAGCTGCGCAAGGTCATCTGGCCGACACGCAAGGATCTCATCACCTACACCACGGTCGTTCTGGTATTCGTTCTGATCATGGTCGCGATCGTGTACGGGCTTGACAGCGCGCTCGGCTGGGGTGTTCTCAAGGTCTTCGGCGGATCCTGACCAGGACCCGCTGGGCGTAACCTGACGGAGTCGCCACTCGATTTCGACGAAAGAGGAAAAGTCACCGTGTCCGAGTCTTCAGTACCGGCGGACGAGCCCCGCGAGGAGTGGGACGCCGAGCCGGAAGAGTCCGTCGAAGACGTCGTGGAGAGCGACGTCGCCGACGAGGCTCCTGCCGCCGCGGAAGGCGAGGCGGAAGCCGAGGATGGTGACCTCCAGCCTGACGTCGACCCGGTGGAGGAGTTCAAGCAGTCGCTGCGCGGCCTCGAAGGCGAGTGGTACGTCATCCACTCTTACGCCGGCTACGAGAACCGTGTGAAGTCCAACATCGAGAGCAGGAACGTCTCGCTCAACATGGAGGACTACATCTACCAGGTCGAGGTGCCCACGCACACCGTCCAGGAGTTCAAGAGCGGCAAGAAGGTCCCGGTCAAGGAGCGGGTGCTGCCCGGCTACGTGCTGGTGCGCATGGAGCTGACCGACGAGTCCTGGGCCGCCGTGCGTAACACGCCCGGCGTGACCGGCTTCGTGGGCCTGTCCAACAAGCCTTCGCCGCTGAGCCTGGACGAGGTCGCCAAGCTGCTGGCACCCGAGCCCACCGAGGAGAGCAAGAAGGCCGCGGCCAAGACCTCGGCCGGACCGACCGTCGAGTTCGAGATCGGCGAGTCCGTCACGGTCATGGACGGCCCGTTCGCCACCCTGCCCGCCTCGGTCAGCGAGATCAGCCCCGAGTCGCAGAAGCTCAAGGTGCTGGTTTCGATCTTCGGCCGCGAGACGCCCGTCGAGCTGTCGTTTAACCAGGTCTCCAAGATCTGACATACACTGAGTCGTTCGGTGGCCGTCTGTCGCGAAGGGCGGCCATCCGACGTGTCCGGCCCCATCCGTCGGACGCAATCATTCATCCGGACCCGGAGTAGGAAAAATGCCTCCGAAGAAGAAGATTGCCGCGCTGGTCAAGGTTCAGCTTCCCGCTGGCCAGGCCACCCCGGCCCCTCCCGTCGGTACCGCCCTCGGCCCGCACGGCGTCAACATCATGGACTTCGTCAAGCAGTACAACGCTGCGACGGAGGCCCAGCGGGGCAACATCATCCCCGTTGAGATCACCATCTTCGAAGACCGCAGCTTCGTCTTCGTCACGAAGACGCCCCCGGCGCCCGAGCTGATCAAGAAGGCTCTGGGCCTCGACAAGGGCAGTGCGGTCCCGCACAAGGACAAGGTCGGCAAGCTCAGCCGCGAGCAGCTCCGCAGCATCGCCGAGACCAAGATGCCGGACCTGAACGCCAACGACATCGAGGCGGCCGAGAAGATCATCGCCGGCACCGCCCGGTCGATGGGCATCACCGTCGCCGAGTAGGACCTTTCCGAAACCCGTGGGAGGGCCAGCGCTGGCCCGCCGTACCACAAGGAGACAGACATGAAGCGCAGCAAGGCGCACAAGGACGCGACCGCCAAGGTCGACCGCGAGAAGCTGTACAGCCCTGCCGAGGCCACCAAGCTGGCCAAGGAGACGACGACCACCAAGTTCGACGCGACCGTCGAGGTCGCGCTCCGGCTGGGCGTCGACCCCCGCAAGGCCGACCAGATCGTGCGCGGCACCGTCAACCTTCCGCACGGCACCGGTAAGACCGCCCGGGTCCTGGTCTTCGCGACCGGTGACCGTGCCGAGGCCGCCCGCGAGGCCGGCGCTGACATCGTCGGCGCCGACGAGCTGATCGACGAGATCAGCAAGGGCAACCGCCTCAACGAGTTCGACGCCGTCGTGGCCACCCCCGACCTCATGGGCAAGGTCGGTCGCCTGGGCCGGGTTCTCGGTCCGCGCGGCCTCATGCCGAACCCGAAGACCGGCTCGGTGACGCCCGACGTCGCCAAGGCCGTCACCGAGATCAAGGGCGGCAAGATCGAGTTCCGCACCGACCGGCAGGCGAACCTGCACTTCATCATCGGCAAGACGTCGTTCGATGACCGCCAGCTCATCGAGAACTACGCCGCCGCGCTGGACGAGGTGCTGCGTCTCAAGCCGTCGGCCGCCAAGGGCCGCTACGTGAAGAAGGTCACCTTCTCCACCACCATGGGCCCCGGCGTCCCGGTCGACCCGAACGCGACCCGCGGCCTCACCGCCGAGCTCGACGCGTAACTTTCTTCACAACAAGACCCTCGCCGTCCTCGGCGGGGGCCTTTTGTTGTTCCGGCGGGGGCTCTTTTGGTGTGTGGCAGGGGCTTTGGTGTACGGCGGGCCGCCGCCACCGGCCGCTCGCCGCACTTCGGTCGCGGGCCCGTGCCCGGCGGTTCCGGCGAGTCGGTGCCGCTTGCCCGCCGTCACGGCGCTTCGTGAGACGGGCACCACGGTCCTCCTGGCCCGCCGTACAAGGCGCCGGACGGCCGCCGCACGCCTGCTCGCCGTCCCCGGCGCGGTCGGGCCTTGGCGACGTCGGGCGTCAGCGTGCCGGTTTTCGGGTTCGGCATGAGGCCGCGTGGTGTCGCGCGGTCCTCGGGTGGGCGTGGGCGAGGTGTCGGCGGTTAGCGCTGCGGCTCTTCTTGTCGGGCGGAGGATGACGCGCGAGGAATGGGGTCGTTACCTGGCTGATATCCCTTATTGGGAGGTGTGTCCGGTATCTGCTCAGGGATAACCCTGGCGTTTACCCTGATTCTGCACGGGAAGTGCGCCCGATGCCGACATCCGCTACGTAGGGTCGAAAGCATGCTGAAGCGCAGGATTACTCTCGCCGCCGTCGCAACGGGCGCCGCTGCCATGATCGCGGTGGCCGGTTGTGGATCGAACGCGCAGCCCATCCAGGTCAACCTCGCCGCCTCCGAGGTCCTCGCCCAGGCCGCGCAGAAGACCCAGGAGGTCAACAGCTATACCGTCGACGCGGTCGCCAACGTCACCCATCCTCAGGAGGGCCAGGGCAAGGTCCAGGGCAAGATGGTCTACCAGCGCAACCCGCTGGCCATCGACCTCACGCTCGACACGGTCGCCATGGAGGGCAGGACCGTGCCGGGCGGCGTGCACGCCGTGCTGCAGGGCGACACCGTTTACGTCAAGGTCGAGGCGCTCAACCAGATGCTCGGCGCGACCAAGCCGTGGATCAAGGTGCCGCTGACCGAGGTCGGCCAGCCGAGCCAGGTCAAGCAGTACCTGGACCAGATCCAGCAATTCGACCTGGCGAGCGTGACGAAGATGGTCACCGCCTCCAAGGACGTCAAGTCCGTCGGCACCGAGAGCGTCAACGGTGAGGACACCACGCACTACAGCGGCACGTTCCCCACTGACGCGGCCGTGCAGCTGCTGCCGGCTGACAAGCAGGAGCAGGCCAAGTCGAACGTGGGCGACCTCAAGGACGTCAAGTTCGACATCTGGGTCGGCTCCGACGGCCTGCCGCGCAAGCTGGCGCTGAACGGCTCGAAGGAGGGCGGCACGCTGGACGCCACCCTGTTCTTCAAGGGCTTCAACGAGCAGGTGAACATCCAGACGCCGCCGGCTGACCAGGTGGGCGACCTGCCCGAGCACGGCCCCGCCAACGAGCAGTCCACCCCGTCGGACTCCACCAGCCCGTCCGACAGCGGCTCGCCCACGCCTGCCGAGACCGCCACGCCGGCGCCCTCTCAGAGCTGACGGGCTCGCATGGGAACCACCCAGGTGGTTCCCATGCGCCGTTGCGGCGGGCGAGCGTCACCGACTCGCCGCAAGCGCCGATCGCGGGCCCTCAGCCGGAGTACGGCGGGCGGCCGGTGGGACGGCTTGCCGTACGGGATCATCCTGGTCGGGCAAAGCACCGATCGGGTGGCTTGCCGTACGGGATCATCCTGAATCGATCGAGTACGGCGGGCGGCCTGCCGTGGGAGATCATCCTGGTCTGGTGGAAGCATCGATTTGGTTTCCACGAGTGGAGGCCGTACTCTTGACTTTGCCGAAGACCGCCGGTCGTCGTCAGGTGCCCTAAGGCCTGGCGACCGAAGGACCCACCTCATGTGGGCGGCCCGCGTAGGTGATGCGAGTTCTCCACATGGCTCTGCCGTGTGTGAAGCCCCGTGCGCCTGCGCCCGGGGCCGTTTTCATGTCTGGGCCTTCGCCGGTGGCACATCTGGAAGGAGGCCCATGGCGAGGGCGGATAAGGCGACAGCGGTTGCCGAGCTCAAGAACGAGTTCGAAGGCAGCGCTGCCGCCGTTCTGACCGAGTACCGCGGTCTCACCGTCGCCCAGCTCAAGCAGCTGCGCGTTGCTCTCGGTGGGAATGCGAAGTTCGCCGTGGCGAAGAACACCCTGACCAAGATCGCCGCGAACGAGGCCGGCCTGACCGGTCTTGACTCGCTGCTGATCGGCCCGACCGCCGTCGCCTTCGTCAAGGGCGACGTCGTCGAGGCCGCCAAGGGTCTGCGTGACTTCGCCAAGGCCAATCCCCTTCTGGTGATCAAGGGTGGTGTGCTGGAGGGCAAGACCCTCGACGCCGCCGCGATCACCAAGCTCGCCGACCTTGAGTCCCGCGAGGTTCTCCTCGCGAAGCTCGCTGGTGCGATCAAGGCGAAGCAGAGCGCTGCTGCCGCGATGTTCGCCGCGCTGCCCACCAACATGGCCCAGCTGGCCGAAGCCCTTCGCGCGAAGCGCGAAGAGGCGGGCGAGTAGCACGGGGGTTGCCGCACATTCCGCGGTCCCGTTCCTAATTTTTGCAAGATCCATACGGAGGAAACCACAATGGCGAAGCTCAGCACCGACGAGCTGCTCGACGCGTTCAAGGAGATGACCCTCCTCGAGCTTTCCGAGTTCGTGAAGCAGTTCGAGGAAGTCTTCGACGTCAAGGCCGCCGCCCCCGTCGCGGTTGCCGCCGCTGCCCCGGGTGGCGCTGCTCCGGCCGCCGAGGCCGCTGAGGAGCAGGACGAGTTCGACGTCATCCTCGAGGCTGCCGGCGACAAGAAGATCCAGGTCATCAAGGAGATCCGCGCCCTGACGTCCCTGGGCCTCAAGGAGGCCAAGGACCTGGTCGACGGCGCTCCGAAGGCGGTCTTCGACGGCAAGGTCAACAAGGAGCAGGCGGAGAAGGCCAAGGCTGCCCTCGAGGGCGCCGGCGCCACCGTCACCGTGAAGTAACTTTCACGCTGCTGCTTTCGAAGAGGCGGTCACACCCAGGTGCCGGGTGTGGCCGCCTTTTTCGTTTTCAGCTGGTTCTCATCCCGGGCTAAGACCGGCTGCCTAGCGTGCGGGTCGTGAAATCTCGTTGGGCGTTGGGCGTGCTGCTGCTGGGCGCCGCGATTCTGTACCTGTGGGGGCTGTCGGCCTCCGGGTGGGCGAACCCGTTCTACTCCGCCGCCGTGCAGGCGGGCAGCCAGAGCTGGAAGGCGTTCTTCTTCGGCTCCTCCGACGCGGCGAACGCGATCACCGTGGACAAGACGCCCGCCGCGCTGTGGCCGATGGCGCTGTCGGTGCGGCTGTTCGGGCTGAACGCGTGGAGCATCCTGGTCCCGCAGGCGCTGATGGGCGTGGCCACCGTCTGGACCGTGTACGCGACCGTCCGTCGCCGCTTCCCCGCCTGGGCCGGGCTGCTGGCCGGGGCGGCCTACTGCCTGGTCAGGGCGCAGGAGCGGGCCTCGGCCCGGTGGCTGGTGCTGGCGGGGATGTGCCTGGGGTTCGCGTTCCTGGCGGGCAGATCTCGTGGCTGCTGCCTGCCACGCTGATCCTGCTCGCGGCCGGGCTCTGGCTGACCCGCCGGGCCCCGCGCACCGATCCGCGCAGGGCCGCGTTCGCGCTGTGGGGCGGGTGGCTGCTGGTCACCGCGGTCGTCTTCAGCCTCATGCAGGGCATCTTCCACGCCTGCCGGATACCAGCTGGCCACCGGCGCGCCCGTGATGGCCGTGGGCGGTTTCAACGGCACCGACCCCGCGCCCACGCTGGAGCAGTTCCAGCGCTACGTGGCCGACGGGCGGATCCACTACTTCATCGGCTCCGGCATGACCGGCAGCGGCCAGGCCGCCAGGATCGCCGCCTGGGTGGCCGGCACCTACACCCCGGCCACGGTCGGCGGCGTGACCCTCTACGACGTGACCGCGCCGCGGTAGCCGTACGGCTCAGGCGGCGGAACGCATGGCGGCGATGGCGGTGGCGTCCATGAAGTCCTGCGTGCGGGTGATCCGCCCGTCGCGGGTCTGGATGATGAGCAACCCGGGGATCGTGAACTCCTTGCCGTTCACCGTGACGACGGTCCGGTGGCGGGCGACCACCACCGACGGATCGGTCGTGTGGTGCAGCTCGACCAGCTCCACGTCCTTCACCTCGGCGGGCGAGGCGCCCCAGGAGGCCGTGTAGCCGGCGCGGACGGCCTCGCGGCCCTCGTAGGCGGGCACGCGGCCGAAGGGGAACTCGTGGACGCCGTCCTCGGCGTAGAGGTCGGCCAGCTCGTCGGCCGACTTGTGCCGCATCGCGTCATAGAACCTCTGCAGGATCTCGGACATGCGAAAGCCCTTCACTCAACGGGTGTTGACTCAACGATCGTAGAGCGAAGCCTGGCGAACAGTCAACGGCTGTAGAGTCGGCAGCGTGGACGAGCGACTCCCGCGGGCCGAGCGCAGGCGCAGGACGGAGGCCCGGATCCTGGACGAGGCCAGGCGTCTGTTCGCCGAGCGCGGATTCGAGCGGACCACGATCAGGGCCGTGGCCGCCGCGGCCGAGATCGACCCCGCGCTCGTCATGCAGTACTTCGGCAGCAAACAGGAGCTGTTCTCCAAGGCCGTCAACGCCACCCCCGTGCTCCCCGAGCACGCGGAACCCGACGAGATCGTCGAACACGTCCTGGCCACGATCGGGCTGAAGATGGGCGAGCTGCCGCAGGGCGCGCTGGCGATGATGCGCTCCATGCTCACCCACCCGGAGGCGGCGGTCTCGACCCGCGAGTCGCTCAACGGCCAGATCGACCGGATCGCGGGCCTGGTCAAGGCCGAGGATGCCCGGCTGCGCGCCGCGCTGGTGACGTCGATCATGCTGGGCGTGACCGTGGGCCACCAGTTGCTCGAACTGGACGCGCTGCGCGAGGCCGAGCCTGAGGACATCGCCCGCGTCCTGCGCCCCGCGCTGCGGGCGCTCACCATAACCGGCCAGTAACAAGTTATTGGAATTTGTTCCAATTCCAGGGAAGCCCGTTACTGTGATGCCCATCACTAAGTAAAGTGTCCGTCACGCTACCGTCAGCCACGGAAGGTGACCAGTGGGCGTCGAGGTCGTGGTCGAAGGGTTGACCAAATCGTTCGGTCGGCAGGTCATCTGGGAGGACGTCTCGCTGACGCTGCCCGCGGGCGAGATCTCGGTGCTGCTCGGCCCCTCGGGCACCGGTAAGTCGGTCTTCCTGAAGACCCTGGTGGGCCTGCTGCGTCCCGAACACGGCCACATCTGGATCGACGGCCATGATCTGGCCAACTGCAGCGAGAACAAGCTGTACGAGCTGCGCCGCCTGTTCGGCGTGCTGTTCCAGGACGGGGCGTTGTTCGGCTCGCTGAGCCTGTACGACAACATCGCCTTCCCGCTGCGCGAGCACACCAAGAAGTCCGAGTCGCAGATCCGCCAGATCGTGATGGAGAACATCGAGCTGGTGGGTCTGGTGGGCGCGGAGGGCAAGCTGCCTGGCGAGATCTCCGGCGGCATGCGCAAGCGGGCGGGCCTGGCCAGAGCGCTGGTGCTCGACCCCGAGATCATCCTGGTCGACGAGCCCGACTCCGGCCTCGACCCGGTCCGCACCGCCTTCCTCAGTCAGCTCTTCGTCGACATCACCACCGAGACGGGCGCAACCTTCCTCATCGTCACCCACGACATCAACACCGCGCGCACGGTGCCCGACAACATCGGGCTGCTCTTCAGGCGCGGGCTGGTGATGTTCGGGCCGCGCGAGATGCTGCTGTCGAGCGAGGAGCCGGTGGTGCGGCAGTTCCTCAACGCGCGCAGGCACGGCCCGATCGGCATGTCGGAGGAGAAGGACATCTCCGAGCTGGAGGCCGAGGCCCAGCTCGGTCACGACCCGGGCGTGCTGCCGCCGATCCCGCCACAGCTCATGCCGACGGGCAACCGCCTGCGCGACGGCCAGCGACGGCCGGGAGAGTGGCTGGCGGCCAACGGCGTGATCCCGCCGGCGGGCTCGTTCGTGGACGATCGCGGGCGTAACTGGCTGGAGGAGTACCCCCGGCTGCTCAACGCCCATCTCAACGGCGTCAGGTAGATCATGACAAATGCCAAGAAGTCCTTTTTTGCGGCCTTAAGCCACTACTCTCCGCGCATAAAGAGTGACAAATGGTGATCGAAGAGGCGGGACGCTTCGTCGCCATGTCCCTCGACACCCTCAGGGTGGCGCCCCGGCGGCCCTTCCACTGGCGCGAGTTCATCCAGCAGGCCTGGTTCATCGTCAGCGTCAGCGCGCTGCCGACCGCGCTGGTGGCCATCCCGTTCGGCGCGGTGCTCGCACTGCAGGCGGGCAACCTGATCCGCCAGTTCGGCGCCCAGTCCTTCGCTGGCGCGACGGCCGTGCTCGGCATCGTGCGCGAGGCCAGCCCCGTCGTCACCGCCCTGATGATCGCCGGTGCGGCGGGCAGCGCCATCTGCGCCGACCTGGGCGCACGCAAGATCCGCGAGGAGATCGACGCGCTGGAGGTGCTCGGCATCGATCCGCTGCAGCGCCTAGTCGTGCCCAGGGTGGCGGCCTGCGCCTTCGTGGCGCCGTTCCTCAACGGGCTGGTCACGACCGTGGGGCTGGTGGCCAGCTACCTGTTCAACGTCGTGGCCCAGGGCGGCTCGCCGGGCGCGTACCTGCAGTCGTTCAACGCCCTGGCCCAGCTTCCCGACCTGTGGGTGGCAGAGGTCAAGGCGTTCGCGTTCGGCCTGTCTGCGGGCCTGATCGCCTCCTACAAGGGGCTCAGCGCGGGCGGAGGCCCCAAGGGCGTCGGAGAGGCCGTCAACCAGACCGTGGTGTTCACCGCGATGCTGCTCTTCGCCGAGAACTTCGTCATCAGCACCGTCTACAACCAACTGGTGGCCGGATGAGCCTGAACAGGCAGGGCGAGTTCTACGCGAAAGCGCTCAGGTCGGTGCCCAGGGCTCTGGGCTACCGCACCGAGGTGCTCAGGCTGCTGGGCGAGGTGAGCCTCGGCACCGGCGGGCTGGCCGTGATCGGCGGGACGATGGCGATCGTCGCGTTCATGACGTTCTTCACCGGCACCGAGGTCGGCCTGCAGGGCTACACCGCGCTCGACCAGATCGGCACCTCCGCCTTCACCGGCTTCCTGTCGAGCTACGTCAACACCCGCGAGATCGCCCCGATCGTGGCCGCGATCGGCCTGTCGGCGACCGTGGGCTCCGGCTTCACCGCCCAGCTCGGCGCCATGCGGATCAGCGACGAGGTCGACGCGCTCGAGGTGATGGCCGTGCCCTCGGTGCCGTTCCTGGTCACCACGCGGCTGATCGCCGGGTTCGTCGCGGTGATGCCGCTGTACGTGCTCGGCCTGCTGGCCTCCTACATCGCCACCCGGCTGATCACGACCGTCTTCTACGCCCAGTCCACCGGCACCTACGACCACTACTTCGGCCTGTTCCTGGTGCCCTACGACGTGCTGTGGTCCTTCGGCAAGGTGATGGTCTTCGCGGTACTGGTCATCCTGATCCACTGCTACTACGGCTTCCATGCCACCGGCGGTCCCGCCGGCGTGGGGATCGCGGTCGGCCGTGCCGTACGGGCCGTGCTGGTGACCGTCAACATCGCCAACGTGCTGCTTGGCCTGGCCATCTGGGGCACCACGACGACCGTGAGGCTGGCCGGATGAGGTACGGCGTGGCGCTGGTGCTGATCATGGCGGCGTTCGTGGCGGTCACCGTCGGCGCGTACCAAGGGGTCTTCTCCGATGCCACCAGCGTCACGCTGGCGGTGCCGCGGGCGGGGCTGCAGCTCGGCCCCCGGGCCGACGTCAAGGTGCACGGCGTCGTCGTCGGCGAGGTCTCCGCGCTCAGAGCGACCGCGACGGGCGCCGAGATCACCCTGGCCCTCGACCAGCCCGTCGACCACGCCTCGACGGCCAGGCTGGTGCCCAAGACCCTGTTCGGCGAGAAGTACGTCGACCTGATCCCGCCCGCGCACCCCACGACCCCGCTCAGAGACGGCGACACGATCACCGCCTCCGCCCGGACCGTCGAGACCACCCAGGTGCTCGACCGCCTCCTGCCGGAGCTGCGCAGCCTCCACCCCGAACGGATCAACTCCACCCTCAACGCCCTGGCCACCGCGCTCGACGGCCGCGGCGCCAGGCTCGGCGACACGCTGGAACGCGCCGACGGCTACCTCGCCAGGCTCCAGCCGTACCTGCCGACGATCAAGCGCGACCTCGCCAAGCTCGCCGACGTCACCGCCCTGTACGGCGAGGCCGCCCCCGACCTGCTCCGCACGCTGGACAACACGGCGGCGCTCAGCCGGGTGATCACCGGCAGGCGCGCGAGGATCGACCGCGCCGTGGCGGGCGTCACGGCGACGGCGGACAGGACGGGAACCCTGCTCGCCGACAACGAGCTCGGGCTCATCGGGCTCCAGCACGTGGCCCGCCCCGCCCTGACCGTGACCGCGCGCTACTCGCCCAGCATCGCCTGCGTCTTCCAGGGCCTGGAACGCCTCCACCCGATGCTCGACAGCGCCTTCGGCGGCGGCAGGCTCAAGACCGTCCTGGAGATCGTCAAGCCCGTCCCGCCCTACCACCCGGGCCAGGACGACCCGCGCTACGCCGACACCCGCGGCCCCCGCTGCTACGGCCTGCCCGACCACCCGCCGATCCCGTTCCCCCAGATCCACTTCGACGACGGAACCCAGGAACTGGCGGGGCTGATGCTGCGATGAAGACGCTCAGACCGGCGCTCAAGCTGGCCGCGTTCGCGCTGGTCACCAGCCTGTGCGTGGCCGTGCTCGCGATCACGATCTCCGGCGCCCAGTTCGCTGCCACGAGCGGGTACCGCGCCCTGTTCACCGACGCCGCAGGCCTGCGTTCCGGCGACGACGTGCGGATCGCCGGTGTGCGCGTCGGCCGCGTCGAGGACGTGCGCCTGGCCGGAGACATGGCCGAGGTGTCCTTCTCCGTCCGCGAGCGCACCCGCCTGCCGCGCGGCGTCGTGGCCGCCATCCGCTGGCGTAACCTCGTCGGCGACCGCTACCTGGCCCTGTCCACCGGCGCCGGCACACCGGGCCTGCTGGCCCCCGGCGAGCGCATCACCAGCACCCTGCCCGCCCTCGACGTCACCGCGCTGTTCAACGGCTTCAGACCGCTGCTGCGCGCCATCCGCCCAGCTGACGTCAACCGGCTCAGCTGGCAGATCGTCCAGGTCCTGCAGGGCGAGGGCGGCACGGTCGACAGCCTGCTCGGCCACATCGCCTCGCTCACCGGCACACTCGCCGACCGTGACGCGGTGATCGGCCGCGTCATCGGCAACCTCGACACGGTGCTCGGCGAGGTCGCCGGGCGCGAGGGGGAGTACGGCAGGCTCATCTCCGACCTGCGCGCCCTGGTCGGCGGCCTGGCCGACGACAGGAAGGCCATCGGCGACTCGCTCACCACGCTCGACCAGCTCACCGGCGTCACCGCCTCGTTCCTCCAGCGGGCCAGGCCCGACGTCAAGGCCGACCTGGAACACTCCGAGAGCTTCCTCAACGCGCTCAACGACCGGCACGTGCTCATCGACCGCACGCTCAAGGACGTCCCAGGACGGCTCAACCAGCTGGTCAGGGCGGTCTCCTACGGCTCCTGGTTCAACTTCTACCTGTGCTCGCTGGAGATCAGGTCGGGCCCCGTCACCACCCCGAAGATCGTCAACGGGAGCGTGCGATGCCGCTGACCCCGTTCCGCCGGCGCGAGCCCGTCCCGCTGGCCGTAGCCGCCCTGGCGGTCACGCTCGCCCTGGTCTTCGCCGCGCTCACGGTCGGCGAGTTGCCGATCGGCACCACCTACTCGGCCGCGTTCGCCGAGTCGGCGGGCCTGCGCGAGAAGGAGGAGGTCATGGTCGCCGGCGTCAAGGTCGGCGAGGTCACCCGGGTGGACCTGGAGGGCGACCACGTCAGGGTGGACATGCGCGTCCACGACGACGTCAGGCTCGGCACGCTGACCCGGGCGGAGATCAAGCTCCGCACCCTGCTCGGCTCCCACTACGTCATGCTCGAACCCCACGGCCCTGGGGCGCTGCACACGGAGATCCCGGTGTCGCGGACGGCTGTGCCGTACGAGATCGTGCCGGCCGTGGCGGACCTGTCGCAGGCGGCGGCGAGCATCGACACCAAGGGCCTGGCGGCGGCGATGAAGGTGCTCGCGCAGACCGTCGACACCTCCGCCCCCGAGATCAGGTCCTCGCTGGCCGGGCTCGGCCGCCTGTCCAGGACGATCGCCGCGCGCGACGACCGGCTGCACGAGCTGGTACGGCACGCCCGCACGGTCACCGGGCTGATCGCCGGCCGAGACGAGGAGCTGCGCGCCATCATCGGGGACGGCGACCTCGTGCTGCGCGAGATCGCCGCCCGCCGGGCCGTCATCCACGGCCTGCTGGTCAACACCGTCGCGCTGTCGCGGCAGATCGACGGGCTGATCGGCGACGACAAGGCCAGGCTCAAGCCTGCGCTGCGGCAGCTGCGCTCGTTCACCGCGATCCTGCGCCGCAACGAGGACAGCCTGGACCGCTCGCTGAGCCTGCTGGGGCCCTTCACCCGTCAGTTCACCGACGCCATCGGCAACGGGCGCTGGTTCGACTCGATCATCCAGAACCTGCTGCCCGTGCCCGCCTCGGTCCAGACGCCCGACTTCACGCTGGGAGGCCTCGCCAGATGAGACGGCTGCTCGCGCTCGGGCTCCTGCTCGCCCTGTCCGGCTGCGGCTTCGAAGGGGCCTCCTCGCTGCCGCTGCCGGGCGGTGCCGACCTGGGGGATCGGCCCTACCCGGTGACGATCGAGTTCGCCGACGCGCTCGACCTGGTTCCGCAGTCGCTGTGCAAGGTCAACGACGTCACCGTCGGCAAGGTCACCGCGGTCGAGCTCGCCGGCTCGTGGCGAGCCGAGGTGGTGTGCACCGTCCGCGGCGACGTCGCGCTCCCGTCGCTGACCACCGCCGCGATCTCGCAGACCAGCCTGCTCGGCGAGAAGTTCGTCAGCCTCGAACCCGCCGGGCAGGGCAGGCTCGCCGGCCACATCCCGCTGGCCCGCACCAGCCAGACCGCCGAGGTCGAGCAGGTGCTCGCGGCCGCGTCGCTGCTGGTCAACGGCGGCGGTCTGGACCAGCTGGCCACGATCAACACCGAGCTCGGCAACGTGATGAACGGCCGCGGCGCCAGGCTCCGCGACCTGCTGCGCAGGCTCGACACGTTCGCCGCCGGGCTCGACGGCTCCAAGGGCGACATCGTCCGGCTCATCGGACACCTCGACAGGCTCACCGCCACGCTCTCCGGCCAGCGGGCCACGATCGCCGCCGTGGCCACCGAGATCGGCCCCGCCGTCAAACAGCTCAGGCGGCAGCGCGAGGACCTGACGCGCATGCTGGGCAGCCTCGACCGGCTCGGCCGCACCGCCTCCCGCGTCGTCACCCGCTCGGGCGAGGACACCCTGGCCGACCTCGCCCGCCTGCGGGAGTTGCTCACCAATCTCGACAAGGCAAGGAACAGCATCGCCAAGGAGCTGTCGACCGCGCTCACGTTCCCGTTCCCCGGCTCGGTCTCCACGCTGCTCAGGGGCGACTACGGCAACGCCGACGTGACGGTCGACCTCACCGGAGGCCGCCGATGAAACTGAGACTGCTGGCCTTCGCGCTCATCAGCGTCGTGGCCACCACCTACACCCTCGTCAGGTACGCCCGCGTGGGCGCCGACGTCTTCGAGCCCGCCTACCGCGTGACCGTCCGCCTGGCCGACGCCGGCGGCCTGTTCGAGAACGCCGAGGTCACCTACCGCGGCGTCGAGATCGGCCGGGTCGAGCGGCTCGGGCTCGCGGACGGCGGCGTGCGCGCCGTGCTGCGCCTGCGCCCCGACCCGCCCGTCCCCGCCCAGGGGCTGCTCGCCGTCGTGGCCAACCGCTCCGGCGTGGGCGAGCAGTACCTCGACCTGCTGCCCTCCGGTACGGCCCGGCCGTACCTCCGTGATGGGGACGTGATCGCGCAGGCGCGCACGCGGCTGCCGATCACCACCGACAGGCTCCTCGGCGACGCCGACCGGCTGCTGGCATCCGTCGACCCGCGCGACGTCGAGACCGTCGTGACAGAGCTGGACAAGGCGTTCGGCGGCTCGGGGCCGCAGCTCGGCCACCTCATCGACGCAGGCGACCGGCTGCTGTCCGAGGCCGAGGACGTCTTCCCCGAGACCGTGACCGTGCTGCGCGACGGGGAGAAGGTGCTCGACACGCAGCGCGCCTCGGGCGGGTCTCTCAGGTCGTTCGCCAGGGATCTGGCCTCGCTCACGGACTCGCTCCGGCAGGACGCCCCCGACCTGGTGCGGGTCGTCGACAGGACACCCCGTACGGCGCGCTCGGTCGCCCGGCTGGTGGACGGCGTGTCGCCGAACCTGCGGCCGCTGCTTGCCAACCTGATCGTCGGCGGCCAGACGGCCTCGGCGCGCGTGCCCGCGCTGCGGCAGCTGCTGATCGGCTACCCGGCCGGGGTCGCGGGGGCGTTCTCGGTCGTGCGGTCCGACGGGCTGCACTTCGGGCTCGACCTCAACCTCAACGTGCCGCCCCCGTGCAGGAGGGGATACGAGCGGGTCCGCCGCCGCTACCCGCAGGACGTCCGGACCAAGCCGGCCGACCTGCACACCTTCTGCAAGGAGGCCAAGGACAGCGCCACGGACGTGCGCGGCTCGCGCAACCTGCCACCCGCCCTGGATCCTCCGACCATTCCCGGTCTGGAGCAGTGGCTGGCGGGTTATGATCCGGCGACCGGCCGGGGAAGGGGTGAGCAGACGTGGCAGGCATTGCTGCGGGGGCCGCTCGGATCCTGATCCCGGTGCTCGCCGTGCTGATCGCGGCGCTGGCAGCGGCCGGCTTCTGGGTCGGCGTCCAGGAGCGTGACGAGCAGGCCAGGGCCGACGACCGGCAGGCCGCGCTGGCCGCCGCCGGTACCCACGCCATCGACGTGCTGTCGCTCGACTACCGGACGGTCGACGCCGACGTGGCACGCATCCTGGCCACCTCCACGGGCGCAGCCAAGGCCGAGTACGCCTCGCTGGCGGGCCAGCTTAAGCAGACCACGGTCGCCAACAAGGTGGTGCAGCAGGGCGTGCTGCGCGCCACGGGCCTGGTGTCGCTGTCCGGGGGATCCGCGCGCGTCCTGGTCGTGGCAGACGCGGACATCCACTGGGAGGGCGCCGCCGGCACCAGCACGCCCGCCCCGGAGCGCTTCTACCGTTGGCAGATGGACCTGACCAAGGTCGGCGGCGTCTGGCTGGTGTCGAAGGCGGTGCAGATCTCGTGAGGACCGTCGTGGTGGCCATCCTGACCATGATCGCCCTCGCGCTCGCCGCCGGGGTCGGCGTCATGTGGTTCGACCTGCGCGGCATGCGGGCGGGCGAGACGGCGGGCGCCGAGGCCGTGGCCGCCGCCCGTACGATCGCGCCCGACCTGCTGTCCTACGACTACCGCACGATCGAGCAGGACCTGGCCAGGGCCGGCGAGCACACCACCGGCGCGCTGGCCGAGCACTACCGGCAGCTGTCCGGCACGCTGGTGACCAAGGCCAGGGCCGAGAAGACGGTCCAGACCGCCGCCGTGGCGGGCGCCGCCGTCATGCACGCCGAACCCGGGCGCGTCGAGGTTCTGCTGTTCGTGAACATGGGTACGGTCAAGCAGGCGCCCGGCAAGGCTGAGCCACAGCAACAGGTGAGCCAGAACCGGGCCAAGCTCGTTATGATCAAGAAGGACTCGCACTGGCTGGTGGAGGATCTGTCCACCCTGCTGGGGACCGCCTGAGGGCTCGGGCGCGCCGCGAAGTTCAATTGTTATCAAAAATCGGGTTTAGAGAACGCCATGACAGGGGTACCCCAGTCACAGCTGCACCGGTTGTCGGCACGGGTTCGACCCTCGGTGTGACGGAGCGTTAACCGTCCCCGTTCGCGGGTATCGTCTTGGGCCTGACGGTAGGCGTCCGATCACGCAGGGGAGAAAACCCAGCGTCCGGGCCTCGAGTCGGCGGAAAGTCGGCCTTGCGGGCTTGACGTTTGAGCTCGAACGGGCGATGCTGCGACCAACGTGGAGCATGCAGCGAGAGTGGAGTGGACAGGCGTGTGCCGTTCGGCTACACTGCCTCTTTGCGCTGCCCTTTGACGACCCGTGATGCTTGCTCACGTTGCGAGGTTGTTTGGCGTGCGTGTAGTCAGTCCGCCGCGAGCCCTCGGAAGGACATCTGTTGGCAGCCTCGCGCAACGCCTCCGCCGTACCCGCCGGTCCCCGTCGCGTGTCATTCGCGCGTATCCAGGAGCCCCTCGAAGTTCCTGACCTT
>NZ_JBITHD010000020.1:0-178104 GCF_044457685.1 Nonomuraea sp. NPDC050536 | reverse complement strand
CGCACTCGAAGGATCACGCGATGGCCGTCTCCATTTCACGGCCGCCACGCTTGTGACCAGGTCAAACTCGTACACCACTCCCGTGGACGCAACCCAGGAAAGGAGCCGACCGTGCCGAACCACGCCTTGTCACTGAGCGCCGAGTGCGCGTGCGGCCGCATGCTCCGGAGAGCTTCCGTATGACCCGCTGACGTCATCGAGAAGCCGCCCGGAGCACCCGCTCCGGGCGGCTTTGTTTTGCTCGCGATTGCCTCCTCGGAAGCTGCCGATCTCTGAGGCAGAGCCCGTGGGACCCGATCGGCCGGGATCCGCGACGGGCATTCACCTGGGTCGATGGTGAAAAGGAATCATGTCTGCCTTGCAAGCAGGAGTTCAGGGTTCGAGTCCCTGCCGATCCACTGCCGCGGTCGCTGACTGGTGTACGGCCGGCGAAGGATGGTCACCACGGCACCGCCGTAACCACCTACCCGCGACCGCGGCCTGTGCCCGTTGGCCCAGTGGTGAGGACGCCTGTGCGAGTTCGACTCTCGCCCGCGTCTCTGATTCCATGCCATTTTGTGACTTCTGAGACGGCACGGGAGATCGAGGCCTATCTGGCCGGTACGGGTGACGGGGCGCGGGTCACGCTGCGCGCGATCGGGCCCGCCGACCAGGACGAGTTCGTGGAGCTGGTGCACGCCAGCGCGGCGCTGCACCATCCGTGGATGTCGATGGCCGGCACGGCCGAGGCGTTCCAGACGTACCTGCGGCGCTTCGACCACACGACCAACCAGGGCCTGCTGGTATGCCGGCGCGACACGGGCGCCATCGCGGGATCGGTCAACATCAACAGCATCATCCGCGGCCGCTACCAGAACGGGTCCCTGGGCTACGCGGCCTTCGCGCCGTCGGCCGGGCAGGGGTTCATGGCCGAGGGGGTCGGGCTGGTGCTCGGTTACGCCTTCTCGCAGCTGCGGCTGCACCGGCTGGAGGCGCAGATCCAGCCGGACAACCAGGCCTCGATCAAGCTCGTCAGGCGTCTCGGATTCCGCTACGAGGGGATGTCGCCGGAGGTGCTGTTCATCGACGGCGCCTGGCGCGACCACGAGCGCTGGGCCATCACGAACACCATGTACAGCCAAACCCCCTGGCCCCCTCACCCCAGCCTCCCACCCCGCTGACAGCGACGGGAGGCGTCAGGCGGGTTTGCGGGCGATGCCGGCGTAGCCCATGCGGGCCAGCTCCTCGTCGAGGAAGAGCATGTCGTCGCGGTCGGCGAAGGGCCAGACGACCTCGGGTCCGAGTCCCGTCGCCAGGCCCGGCGGGATGAGCTCGAAGTCGCCGAAGAAGGCCTCGATCTCGGCACGGGGACGCGGGCAGAAGGGCTGGTTGGCCTGGCGGTAGAAGTCGGTGATGCGGGTCGTGCGTTCCGGCGCCGTGTCGGAGCCCACGTGCGAGATCGCCAGATAGCTGCCCGGCGCCAGCGCCTCGCGGTAGGCAGCGACGAACTTCTGCGGCTCGTCCGCGTCGGGCACCAGGTGCAGGAAGAACATCATGAGCACCGCCACCGGCTGGGAGAAGTCCAGCAGTTCGCGCATGGCGGCCTGCCCGAGCACCTCGGCGGGCCTCCTGGCGTCCGCCTCCACCATCGCCACCTGGCCCGGCCCGGCCAGCAGGGCGCGGCCGTGGGCGCAGACGACGGGGTCGACGTCCACGTACACCACTCGGGCGTCCGGCGCGTACCGCTGCGCCACCTCGTGCACGTTCTCCGCCGCCGGCAGCCCGGAGCCCAGGTCCAGGAACTGCCTCACGCCCGCTTCCACCAGGTAGCGGACCACCCGCCCGATCAGCTTGCGATTCTGCCTGGTGCCCTCCTTGGCGTCCGGCAGCACGCTCAGCACCAGCTCGGCCAGCTCCCTGTCGGCCTGGAAGTTGTCCTTGCCGCCGAGGAAGTAGTCGTACATGCGGGCCGCGTTGGGGATGTGCGGGTCCACGCCGCGGGGGATCATCTTCACATAATTGCCTAAACGGCCGGCAGGCGCAGCACGAAACGGGGCCCGAGGCGTGATTCCTCCGCCGTGATCGTGCCGCGGTGGGCCAGTGCCACGTCCCTGGCGATGGCCAGCCCCAGCCCGGTGCCGCCGGCGTCGCGGCTGCGGGCGGCGTCCAGCCGGGTGAACCGCTCGAAGATCCGGTCGCGGTCCTTCGGGGCGATCTGCGAGCCGTCGTTCTCCACGGTCAGGATCGCGGTGCCGTCCACCTGCGCGACCTCGACGCTCACCTGCGACTCGGCGTGCCGCTCGGCGTTGTCGAGCAGGTTGGTGAGCAGGCGGGCCAGCTGGAGCCGGACGCCCTCCACGATGACGCCGTCGGTCACGGCCACCCGTACGGGATGCTTGTCGTCGCGGCCGGACAGCTCCTCGCGGACCAGGCCCGCCAGGTCGACCCGCTCCTTGACGACGTCCACGCGCGAGCCGATGCGGGCCAGCAGCAGCAGGTCGGTGATGATCGCCTCGAGCCTGTCGGTATCGCGCAGCGCGCTCTCGACCAGGATCGTGATGTCGGTGTCCTCGGGGTAGAGCTGGGCGCTCTCGAGCTGGGCGCGCAGCCCGGCGATGGGGGTGCGCAGCTCGTGCGAGGCGTCGGAGGCGAACTGGCGTTGCTGCTCGGCGGAGCGTTCCAGGCGGGCCAGCGTCCCGTTGATGGAGCGGGCCAGCTGGGCCACCTCGTCCTCGCCCGGCGGCTCGGTGACGCGGCGGCTCAGGTCGCTGGCGTTGACGTCGTCCAGCTCCGTGCGCATCTCCGCGACCGGCTGCAGCGCACGGCCGGTGACCAGCCAGGTGGCCCACGCCGCGATGCCCGTCAGGATCCCGACCTGGGTGAAGACGATGGCTTCCAGGACACGCGTGGACAGGATGCCGGGCGTCTCGCGGCCGGCGTAGATGACGGGTGAGTTGGGGGCGGTGGAGACGCGGACGGCCGTGAGGTGGAAGCACCGGGAACGCACGCAGTTGGTGGTGCTGACCACCCGGTCGTCCGCACTCGGCCATACGTCACTGAGCGGCGGGAGTCTCCGCGCCGCTTCGCTCGTGGCGACCACCGTGCCGCCCGGGCTGACCACCTGCAGCAGATCCACGCTGGAGTCTGACAGCGGGATCGGGCCGGAGTGAAGGTCGCCGTCCCTGACCTCGGAGGTGACGTACGCAGCGGCGTCCCTGGTCTGTTTCCACACCATGCCGGCCACCATGGACCGGGCTGCAAGGACGCCGCCGACCCCGACGGGGATCAAGACGGACGCGGCTACGGCGGTCGCGATGAGCGTGACCCGTCCACGAAGGGACCTCGCCCATATGCGTGACACGTCCCGAGGCTACTAATCGGTATCTCACTCGAATGTCGAGTGGAGGGAAAGTTTGTTCAATGAGCCCTTTGTTCAGGTGGGCAGCCCGGCCCGCGCGGCGAGCGTCCGCAGGGCCCCGTCGAGCGCCTCCCGCTCGGCCTCGCCGAGTCCTTCGGTGAGCTCCTCGTCCAGCTCGGCGGCCAGTTTCGCGCACTCGCCGAGCAGCCGCCTGCCCTCGCCGGTGATCGACAGCAGCTGCCTGCGCCGGTCGTCCTGGTCGCGCACGCGCTGGATCGCGCTCAGCGCCTCCAGGTGGTCGGCCAGCGACACGACCAGGCTGGGCGCGACCCCGAGCCGCCTGGCGATGTCCAGTTGTACGGCGGGCCCGCCGGTCTCCAGCGCCAGCATCAGCCCGACGTGCTTGGGTTTGAGCGCCAGCGCGTCGATGCGGGCGGCGAAGCGCGCCTCGGCCATCGCGCCCAGCACGCCCATGCGGAAGGAGTAAGTCGACTGGACCCGGTTCACGGGATTGATGGTATCGCCCAAATATCATTCAAGGGCTGAACGGAGATATGGCGTTACCAGCGGTGATCACGCTACCGTTGGCGCCTGCCGTTTCTCTCGTTCCAATGGGATAGTGGTGTGCCCTCATGAGGTTGCTCTCCGTGGCCGTCATGGCCGCCCTCCTGCCTGCCGTACCCCTGCAGCAGCGGGCCGGGACCACGTACTACGTCGACTCGAGAGCGGGTGACGACGGCGCGGCGGGCACGAGCGCCACGGCGCCGTGGAAGACGCTCGACAAGGTCAACGCGGCCGACCTGAAGCCCGGCGACGCGATCAGCTTCAAGCGCGGCAGCAGCTGGGACGGCCAGCTGAAGCTGTCGGCCAAGGGCACCGCGTCCAGGCCGATCGTGGCGCAGGCCTACGGCAACGGGTCGCTGGCGAAGATCACGGGGGAGTGCGTCCTGGTCGACGGCTCCCACTGGCGGGTCAGCGGGCTGCGCGCCACCGGCTGCCGCTGGGCCGGCTTCGAGGTGGCCGGTGACGGCAATGTGCTGAGCGGCGTCCAGGCCGACAAGAACGTCGCCGGGGTCTGGGTCACTCCGACCGGGAGGCGCAACACGATCCGCGACAGCAGGCTGACCGGCAACAACAAGATGAGCGTCAACGACGACACGCCCGACAACGACTCCGGCGCGTTCGGGGTGCTGCTCAACGGCGACGACAACGTGGTCATCGGCAACACCATCACCGGCAGCTACGCCGCCAGCCACGACTACGTCACCGACGGCGCCGCGGTCGAGGTGTACAACGGCGACCGCAACCTGGTGCTGCGCAACGTCGCCAGGAACAACGAGACGTTCACCGAGCTGGGCGCGCAGAAGGGCAGGACGGCCACCGGCAACGTGTTCGCCTTCAACGTGGTCACCTCGACCAGGAAGCGCGGCTCGTTCCTGGTCACCCGCGGTCCCGGCCACATCGTCGGCCCGGTCAAGGGCACCGTCGCCGTGCAGAACTCGGTCTATCTGCCGGCCCGCGACACGATCGGCTGGTCCTGCGGCGACGGGTGCAGCCCTTCGATACTCAAGCTGCGCAACAACGTCATCGCGGTCGGCGGCCAGGCCGGCTACGAGGACGGCACGGGCGCCGACGAGGCGGGCAGCGTCTACCAGGCCCGCAGCTTCAAGTTCAAGCTCGGCCCCAAGTCGGTCAAGGCCGACCCGCGCTTCGTCTCCACCTCCGACCTGCACCTGCGCCCCGGCTCGCCGGCGATCGGCCGCGGCGTCTCCCTTTCTCCAGAGTCGTATGGCGGGGCCAAGGCGTCCCTGGCCAAGCCGCTGCCCTCGGCACCCGACGCGGGCGCCTACCAGCACTGACCCGTCACCGGCGCCGCCAAGGTCAAGAAACCGCGCACGATCCATGCCCGCCGTTGTCGAATGCCGTGTCCGCCGATCGACGCCTGTTCAGAGAGAAAGGACAGCGGCATGCAGTGGAAGATCGAGCTCATCCCGATCCCCGTCACCGACGTGGACAAGGCCAAGGCGTTCTACGCCGGCAAGCTCGGCTGGACCGTCGACCATGACACGCAGGTCAACGAGGACAACCGGTTCGTGCAGCTGACCCCGCCCGGGTCGGCGTGCTCCATCGTCATCGGAGCCCCCACCGGCGCGGGGCCAGGATCGGTGCAGGGGGTGCAGATCGTGGTGGACGACATCGAGGCCGCCAGGGCCGAGCTGGCCGAGCGCGGCGTGGAGGTCAGCACGGTCAAGCACTACGAGAAGGACGGCACCCTGTCCGAGGGCAAGGGTGACCGGTGGAACTCCTTCGTCTTCTTCAGCGACCTGGACGGCAACGGCTGGATCCTGCAGGAGCAGGGCTAGCCGTCACGGCTTGCGGGCGATGCCGCCGTACATCAGGCGCTGCCCCACTGTGAGCGTGCCCGGCACCGGCCCGTCGGGCCGCCACAGCGGCAGCGGCACCACGCCCGGCTCCAGCAGCTCGAACCCGTCGAAGAACGCGGTGATCTCCTCGGGGGTGCGGAAGCGGCCGGTGCCGAGCAGGGCGAGGAACTTGCGCTCGGCGTCGCGGGCGTCCTGGCTCGAGGCGCAGAAGTGGGTGATGAACAGGTGGCTGCCGGACGGCACGGCGTCCATGTACGCCTTGACGATGCCGCGCGGGTCCTCGTCGTCGTGCAGGTGGTGCAGGATGCCGACCAGCATGACGGCGACAGGCTGGTCCAGGTCGATCAGGCGCTGGAGCCTGGGGTCGGCCAGGATGGCGGCCGGGTCGCGCAGGTCGGAGGCCAGGACCGCGGTCCTGTCGTTGTCGGCCAGCAGGGCCCGGCCGTGCGCCAGCACCATCGGGTCGTTGTCGACGTACACGGTCCTGGCCAGCGGGTCGGCGCGCTGGGCCACCTGGTGGGTGTTCTCCACCGTGGGCAGGCCCGAGCCCAGGTCGAGGAACTGGGTGACGCCCTGGCCGACCAGGTGGCGCACGCCCCTGCCGAGCATCTGCCTGTTGTAGGCGGCCACGTCGTAGATCTCCGGGACGACCTTCACGATCTCGGCGACGAAGGCCCGGTCGACCTCGAAGTTGTCCTTGCCGTGCAGGACCACGTCGTAGGCCCTGGCGATGCTGGGACGGGTGGTGTCGATCCCGGTCGGGTCGGCCATGGGGGCTCCTTCACGATCATCGCGATGATCGACTTTAGCGTGAAAGGAGGGATTCGTAGTCCTTCAGTGTGATGTTGGTGGCGAACTTCTCGGTGAGCTTCATCATCAGTCCGAAGATGAAGGCCTTCTTGAACATCAGGTTGCGCATCCAGAGCTTGGCGGGCGTGGCGGGCGCCATGAACGGGCCCGCGTTGCCGCTTTTGGCGATCTTGGCGTAGGTGCTGAACTCGTCGTGGTAGCGCTGGAAGCCCACCCGGTGGTCGCCGCCGGCCAGGGCCAGCTCTCCCGCCAGCACGTACGCTCCGACCAGGGCCAGCCCGGTGCCGAAGCCGGCCAGCGTGTTGCCGTAGGCGGCGTCGCCGAGCAGCGCGACCCGGCCCTTGCCGTAGGTGTCGAGCCTTACCTGGCTGATGGTGTCCAGGTAGACGTCCTTGGACTCCTCGATCGCCTCGAGGACCGCCGGGCCCTGCCACTTCAGGCCCTGGTAGGCGCGCAGCAGGATCCGGCGCTGCTCCTCCATGTCGTAGCGGTCGTAGTCGAGCTGTTCGGAGCGGAAGACGAAGAATCCGGGCGCCTTCAGGCCGCCGACGGAGGCCATCCGGCCGGGCTCGTTGTACATCTTGCCCGCCGGGCCGAAGTTCCCGGTGGAGATGTCCACCAGCGCGTAGTAGTGGCCGAGGAAGCGGACGTAGTCGGACTCGGGGCCGAAGGCCAGCCGACGCACGTTGGAGTGGATGCCGTCGGCGCCGACGACCAGGTCGAAGGTGCGCGGCCCGCCGCGCTCGAAGGTGACGTGCACGCCGCCGGCCGTCTCGGTGAGCGAGGTGATGGAGTCGCTGAAGACGTACTCGCAGGTGTCCCTGGTCCTGTCGTACAGGATGCGGGCCAGGTCGCCGCGCTGGATCTCCAGCTCGCCGCCGGTGAACTCGCCCGGCATGACGGTCACCGTGCGGCCGTCGGCGTCGACGATCTCCACGTCGACCCCGCCGGTCTGCAGCCGCCTGACCTCGTCGAGGACGCCCATCCTGGTCAGGACCTCGAAGTGCGGGCCGCCCTTGAAGTCGACGTTCTGCCCGCCGGGGCGCAGGAACGAGGTCTTCTCGACCACGGTGACGTTGAAGCCGAAGCGGGCCAGCCAGTAGGCGAGGGCGGGGCCGCCGATGCTGGCGCCGGAGATGAGGACGTTGGTGTTCTTCATGTCCTGAAGGGTCGCCGCCCTCGCTGACAGCCCGTCGACTACCGGCTGACAGTCGCCCCGAGCGCTGTCAGAGCCTGCCGGCGGCTCATCGCCGAGCCCCTGGCGTAGGCGGTGGCGAAGGTGGCGGCGCTGGTCGCGGCGGTGGCCTGCCTGGCCACCGCGGCCACGTCACGGTCGCCGGCCACGGTGGTGCCCCGCAGGGCGACGCCGATGCCGAGCAGCAGGGCGGCGCGCTCCGCGGCGCCTTCCAGCAGCGCGAGCCCGGCCATTCCCTCGGCGACGTAGGCCAGGTCCGACGGGATCGGCGACCCGCTCGCGGTCTCCAGCGCCTGCTGGTGCCGCAGCGCGGCCTCCCGCAGGTCCGCCTGGGCTTGCGCCACCCTGGCGAGGCCGGTGAAGCACTGCGCCCTGAGCCCGCCGCCGGCGTAGCCGCCCGCCTGCATGGCCAGCACGGCGTCGTAGCGTTCGACGGCCTGGGCGTGGTCTCCCTGCCCGCGGGCCAGCTCCGCGAGGGCGAGCTGCGCCATGGCGACGCTGTGCGCGCTGCCCGTGCGCTGGGCCAGCTCCAGGGCGCGCTGGGCGGCCGCCGACGCGGCCGGCGAGGAGCCGGCCCGCCACAGGCCGTCCGTCTGGCGGCACAGCACGTCGACGATCTCCTCGTCGGCGCCGAGCTGCTCCAGCAGGTCGAGTGCCTCGTCCCAGAGCGCGCGCGACCGATCCCACTCGCCGCGCCAGCCGGCCAGCGAGCCCAGCGCGTCGAGCGCCTGCGCGGTGCCCCACCGCTCGCCCACGACCCGGAACTGCGCCAGCGTCGCCGCCAGCTCGGACTCGGCGTCGGCGATCTCCCCGCCCAGCATCCGCAGCAGCCCGACGCTCAGCCGCTCCAGGGCCCTGCTCCACGGATCGGAGCCGAGCCCCACCATCTCGGTGCCCTCCTCGGGTGGCCCGGCCACCATCCCCCACAGCGCCGCGGTGAACGGGTGCCGCGGCGGCGCGTCCCGCTCGTGCGCGATGGCCACCGCCCGCTCCCAATCCTCCGCCCCGGCCTCGGGTACGGCGTGCAGCACGGCGACCAGGTACTCCTCCTCCATCCCCGCCGGCACCGCCCCGCCCAGCTCCTCGAGCAGTCGTACGGCCGGCCGTACCGCCTGGCCGCGGCGCCCGCTCAGCCACCAGTACATCGCCAGCGCGGTGATCAGCCGCAGCGCGGTTTCGTGGTCGTGCTCCGCGCTCCAGCGCAGCGCGGCCCGCACGTTGGCCTCATCGGCGCGGAGCAGGGCCAGCCAGTCCAGCTGGTCGGCGGTGAACAGGTGCGGCTCGGCCCGTTCGGCCAGGTCGAGGACGTAGGCGGCGTGGGCGGCGAGCACCCGGTCGCGCTCACCGGACTCGGCGAGCCGGTCGGCGCAGAACAGGCGGATCGTGTCGAGCATCTGGTAGCGCTCGCCGTCGGTCTCGACCAGCGACTTGTCGACCAGGTCGGCGACGAGTTCGGCCTCGTCGTCGCCGCACACCCGCTCGATCGCCGGCAGCCTCGCGCCGCCGGAGAACACCGACAAGCGCCTGGCCAGGGTCTGCTCGTCGGCGTTGAGCAGGTCCCAGCTCCACTCGACCACGGCGTGCAGGGTCCGGTGCCGGGCGGCGGCCGTGCGGTCGCCGCGCGACAGCAGCCGGAAGCGGCCGTGCTCGGCCAGCCGCGCGGCGATCTCCTCGACCGCGAACATGCGCACCCGCGCGGCGGCCAGCTCGATCGCCAGCGGCAGCCCCTCGAGCGCCGTGCAGATCCGCAGCACCGCGCCCAGGTTGCCGGTCTCGACCCGGAATCCCGGCCGCACGGCGGCGGCCCGATCCGTGAACAGCCGCACGGCCGGGTACGCCAGCGCGGCGTCCACCTCGCCGGGAGGCTCGGCGGGCAGGGGCAGCGGCTGCAGCGGGAGCAGGTGCTCGCCGGTGAGGCCGAGCGGCTCCCTGCTGGTGGCCAGCACGGTCAGGCCCGGACAGGCCGCGAGCAGCCGCCGGGCCAGCGTGGCGGCGGCGTCGACGACGTGCTCGCAGTTGTCGAGCACGAGCAGCAGCTCCTGCCCGGCCAACGCCGCCACCAGCCGCTCGGCGGCGCCGGGGCCGCCGGGCGCGGGCGGGCCGAGTCCGCTCTCGCGCAGGCCGAGCGCGCCGAGCACGGCCGGCGCCACCTGCCCGGGGTCGTCCACGAGGGACAGGTCGACGAAGCAGGCCTCGCCGGGGCGCGCGGCGGCGTACTCCAATGCCAGACGGGTCTTGCCGGTGCCGCCTGGCCCGGTGATCGTGATGAGCCGCGCGGGGCCGAGTTCGGCGAGGCGGGCCAGCTCGAGCTCCCTGCCGACGAAGCTGGTGAGCTGGGTGGGCAGCCCGGGGCGGGCGGCCTGCTCGCGCTGCTGGTCACCGCGGAGTATCGCCAGGTGGACGGCGCGCAGCTCCGGCGACGGGTCGGCGCCCAGCTCCTCGGCCAGCAGGTTGCGCCCCTCCTCGTAGGCGGCCAGCGCCTGCGAGGAACGGCCGGCCGCGTGCAGGGCGCGCATGAGCAGCCCGCGCGGGCGCTCCCGCAGCGGGTGGTCGGCGACCAGGCGCTGGAGCCCGGCGATCGGGTTGCCGTCCGGCAGGGCCAGCTCGGCCTCGAGGAGGTCCTCGGTGGCGTCGAGCCGCAGCTCCTCCAGCCTGGTCACCTGGGTGGCGGCGAACGGCGCGTCGGCCACGTCGGCCAGCGCGGGACCGCGCCACAGCTCCAGTCCCTCGCGCAGCGCGGCCGCCGCCGCGGCGGGCTGCCCGGCGGCCAGCAGCCGACGTCCCTCGCGGGCCAGCCGCTCGAACCGGTGCACGTCCACGTCCTCCGGGTCGACCGCCAGCCGGTAGCCGGTCCCGTGGAACTCGACCAGGTCCGCGGGGAGGTTGCGGCGCACCCGGGAGATCTGCGCCTGCACGGCGTTGGCGGCCCCGGCCGGGGGTTGCTCGCCGTACTGGCCGTCGATGAGCCGCTCGACGGACACCATCCGCCCGGCCTCGAGCAGCAGCATGGCCAGGACGGCGCGCGGCCGCGGCCCGCCGAGGGGGACGGGCTCGCCGTCGGGCGAGCGCACCTCGAGGGGACCTAGGACGCCGAATCGCACGGCGCCGATTCTGCCGCATTCGGGGCTAGGCATCCTTCTCATAAACTTATAATCTTCGATGCGATCGAATGGAGATGATCGCATGAGACGCGTCTTACTCGCTCTCGTCCTCATGGCCGCCTCCCTGGTGGCCGCAGCACCGGCATACGCCGCGAGCGGCACGGTGGTGCTGAAGTTCTACGACAGCGCCGGAAACGGCACCGAGCTGACCGCCACCCAGGTGAAGACCGTGATGCACGGCACCGGCGGCAGCGACAGCGACGCACTGCTCGACCCGGCCACGCTGCAGGACGTCAAGGAGTACCCGCTGTACAAGAGCGGATCGCCGGCCCGGTGGCGCTTCGACATCCCGGGACAGGCGGTGGCCTTCGCGGTGAACTGGCCGACCACGCGCGGCTACTCCACCGTCATCGTCGACCACGGCGGCGGCGGCTTCACCTCGGGCGGGACGATCGTGTTCAACCACGAGGCCGCCAGGGACGCCAAGCGGCGGCTCGACGCGGCGCTCGCCGTACGGACCGACTACGTGCACTCGGCCGCCTTCGACAACGCCTACGCCGGCGCGGCGAGCAACCTGAGCTCGGCGGACGCCGCCACCACCGACGCCGACAGGGGCAAGTACGGCCAGCGGGCGCTCAGCGCCGTGCACACGGCCTACGACCTGCTGCTCAGCGAGTACGGCCCGGCCTACGCCAAGGCGCACGGCACGGGCCCGTGGATGGGGCTGACCGTCGACAACGTGACCGCCTACCCCGGCTGGGCGTCGCTGGCCAGCACCCTGACCAGCCCGTTCGGGTGGGTGCGGATCGTGTTCGACCCGGGCGCGGACCACGGCGATGTCGAGCACTACCGGGCCGCGGTGAACGCCGCGCACGCGGCCGGGCTGAAGGTCCTCGGGCAGCCGATCGACTCGACGTTCGCCTCGGGCTACACGCGGGCCCAGTACCTGGCGCGGATCAAGGCCTACGTGGACGCCTACCCAGGCGTCGAGGCGTGGGAGGTGGCCAACGAGGTCAACGGCTGCTGGGTGGACGGCTACACCGACAGCTCGGGCACCTGCAACGGCACGCTGGTGCCGGCCAACGACCGGATCAAGAACAAGATCGCCGACGCGGCCGCCTACATCCGGTCGAAGGGCTCCGCCCAGGTGGTGCTCACGCTGTACTGGCAGCTGGGCACGGACGCGGCGACCTGGTCGACGTTCAACTGGGCGCGGGCCAACCTGCCCGCCGCCACCCGGCAGAACCTGGACGTGGTGACCCTGTCCACCTACGTGGAGGACGCGCCCATGGGGCTGGCCTTCGACCAGGTCATGCGGGCCCTGCAGGCCGAGTTCCCCGCGCAGAAGATCGCGGTCGGGGAGCTCGACTACTGGTCGTCCGACACCACCAAGGCGTTCTGGGCGTTCAACCAGAGCGACACTCTGGCCGGCAGGCGCGCGGTCGCCGCCCAGTACTACGCCGCGGCCCTCGGCTACGCGCGCAGCGTGGGCGGCTGCTTCTGGTGGTACTTCGTCCAGGAGGTGCCGGGTGACTCCGCGCTTCAGGCGGCCATCCGAGGAGTAACCGACCGGCTCACCTGAGGTCGAGGATCGCGCGTGAACCCTGCGCGGCGACCCGGTAACGGGCCCGGTCGCCGCGCACCACGCTCCGGCAGTGCTCGACGGGCCTGCTCTGCTGGTCGAAGGCGAGCAGCTCGATCAGCAGTGCGGGCCTGCCACGGCGCTGGTCGAGCAGCTCGGCCTCGCGGGTGCCGAGCGCCACCGGCTCGATGGTCTCCTCGGCGTGGTCCAGCCGCGTGTCGTAGCGGTCGGCCAGCAGCCCGTACAGCGAGCCGCCCTCCAGGTCCTCCTCCAGCAGCCCGGGGAAGCGGGCGGCGGGCAGGTGCACCTCCTCGAGCACCAGCGGCTCGCCGTCGGCCAGCCGCAGCCGCTCCAGGTAGATCGTGGCCGCGTCGGGCTCCAGCCGCAGCGCGGCGGCCACCACGCCCGAGGCGGGTTCTTCGCGGGCGGCCAGCAGCCGGGAGGAGGGCTCCAGCCCGGCCGCGCGCATCTCCTGGGTGAACGAGCCGAGCAGCTGCAGGTTCCGCTCGACGGGCGCCTCGGTGACGTAGGTGCCGCGGCCGCGCATGCGCACCAGGCGGCGGTCGCGGGTGAGCTCGTCCAGCGCCCGCCGCACGGTGATCAGGCTGCAGCTGTAGAAGTCGCACAGCTCCCGCTCACCGGGCAGCCGGTCGCCAGGGCGGAGCGCCCCGCGGTCGAGCGCGTCGCGAATGTGCTGGTACACCTGGTAGTGCAGGGGGATCGGGCCCTGTTCGAGCCTGATGGGGCCGCCGCTGAAGACGCTCACGTGTCCCACACAACCAGAGCGGCGCCGTGCCCCGCCACTCGGACGCGCGCCTCGCCGATCGGCTGCCTGCCGTGGGGTTCGAGGAGGTGTACGGCTTTCGCCGCCTCGGGCAGGTGGAGGGTGGCCTCGACGGGATCGGGGGAGTGGTTGGTGAGGGCGAGCACGCCGCCCTCGGGACCGTGCAGCGCGCCGCTGGTGACGCCTTCGGCCCAGGCGTCCTCGCGGGCGTCGGCCAGATCGGCCAGGCCCTGATAGAGCGCCTTCCACTCGGGGTGGCGGCGGTGCGCGTCGGGGATCCTGGCCAGCAGGAGCTCGACGGGATAGCCGCAGATCACGAAGTGTCCGGCGGCCACCAGGGCGGGTGCCCCCTCCGCGTCCACCGCGATGACCTTCGCCGAGGAGCCCGTCACGGTCAGCCGTACACCCCGCAGCGTCGGATCGTCGTCCACGGCGGGGAGGGTGAGGACGGCGCCCGGCCGCAACGGCCCCCAGGGCTCCAGGAAGCGAAGGGTGATCGTGTCGGCCGCGGGGGCGCGGTCGGCGATCGCGCATCCCGTCAGCTTGTCGAGGTCGGGGATGGCGACGTCGGCCGACAGGGAGGCGTAGATCGTGCCGCCCCCGGCCAGGTACTCGGGGGCACCGTCCCAGTAGGAGGCGCGCACGTGCCACAGCGACGTGGTGGTCGAGGCGAGCGGCGCGGGCAGCATGACCAGGCGTTCGGACGGCCACACCTCGTCCAGGCGCTCCCTGGGGAAGGAGACGGCCATGCCCGCCCCCGCGGCCAGCACGAAGGCGTTGAGCCAGGCTCGGACCAGGGGTTTCACGCTCGGGTCCGGGCGCCAGGTCAGCTCGGCGGGCACGTAGGGGCCGTGCGGGGCCTCCAGGCCGTAGGAGGCGGGGTCGTAGGGGTGGACGTACTCGTGCGGGACCACGATCGCCGCCCGCGGCGCCGGGCCGTGGGCGGCGTGCCGTACCAGGTCGAGCTCCTTCAGCGTGGCGGCCAGGTCGGCCAGCACCTGCCCGCGGGGCCGCAGCTCGCCGCCGGCGGTGACCATGCCGAACTGGGTCTCGTGCGGCATCCGCGAGTACGGCACGCGGCGGTAGGCGGCCGGCTCGCAGTCGCTCCAGCACCACGACACGAACCCGATCGCCCCGCGCCCGAGCGCCGACCAGCACAGCAGCCGGTCGTAGGCCGCGATGCGGGCCGGGTCGAACTGCGTGGACGAGGCGCCGAACTCGTGCAGCATCACCGGCCTGCCCGCCCCCGCCGCCAGCGCCACCTCGAACGCGCCGGCGTGGGTCATCCGGGCGTCGAGCAGCCCGTCCGGGTACAGCTCCGGCGAGTAGATCGGATACGGGTGGACGCAGGCGAAGTCGAGCAGCGGCGCGACCACGTCCGCGCGGAACGGCCCGTGGTCCACCTCCTGCGAGGCGGTGCCGACCGTGATCGGGTGCCCCGCCGGGCGCAGCGCCTCGACCAGGCCCGCCGTCCAGGCTCTCGCGTCGTCGTCGGTGGTGCCCTCGACGGCCCAGAACGGCGGCTCGTCGGTCAGGTCCCACGCGATGATCGCCGGCTCGCCCGCCCACCGCTCGGCGAACCGCTTGGCGTGCTCCACCTGCGTCGCGCGCAGGTCTGCGTCGGCGTGCGGGTTGCGGCCCGCGCGCCAGGGCACGTCCCAGAACGCGTCACCCACCTCGCCGCCGACGAACAGCGTCGGATGCAGGTACACGCCGTGGCGCCCGGCGGACTCCAGGATCTCGTCGAGGACCCTCAGGTGCTCCTCGTCGTAGACGCCGGGGGAGGGCTCGACGGCCGCCCAGATCAGGTCGATCCTGGCGAGGTTCAGTCCCAGCGCGGCCATCCGGGCGAACGCCTCGTCGAACGCCTTCGCCGTGGTCCGCCACGGCCAGTCAGGCCCCTCCGGCGGCACCACGTGGGTGCCCACCGGAATGACAGGACGCCCGTCGATCTGCAGGTAACGCAACCCTCTACTCCCTTGTCGTGATCTTGTTGCCCACCGTGAACCGGCCGGGATCGCGGCCCTGCGCGACCGCCAGCCGCCAGGCCAGCACCTGGAACGGGATCGCCGCCACCCCCGGCATCAGCAGCCTGTCGGCCCTGCCGACCGGCACCACGGTGACCCCGGCCTCCACGGGTTCGCCCGCCAGCAGCAGTACGGCGGCGCCGTGCGAGGCCACCTCCCGGGCCAGCGCCACGTCCAGCGCGAACGTCTCCGGCTCGGTGGCCACCACGGCCACCGCCAATCCGGGACCGGCCAGCTCCAGCGGCCCGTGCCGGAACTCCGCCGCGTCCAGGCACTCCGCGGCGAACCCCGCGGCCTCCTTCAGCACCAGCGCCCCCAGATCGGCCGCCGCCCTGGCCGTGCCACGTCCCACCAGCACCGCCCCGGTACGGTCACCCGCCCACCCGGCCACGACCTCGGCCAGGCCACCGGGGTCGGCCAGGAGCCGCGTCGCCGCGGCCGCCGCAGCCCGGGCCGCGGCCACCTCGCCGGCGATGATCCCCACGGCCGCGCCGCTCTCCGCTCCCGCGATCACCTTCGCCACCGCGCTCAGCGTGGGGAAGGTCGCGGCGAACGTCATCGTGGACGGGCCGAGCTCCGGCCCCGCCGCGGTGTCCAGGGCGACGTCGGCCGCGGCCGCCAGCGGGTTGTCCACGCCGTTGGTGATGGTGACCAGGCGGGCACGGATGCCCGACCTGGTCAGGCGGACCAGCTCGGCGCTCCGGCCCGACTGGCTGATCGCCACCACCAGCGTGTCCTCCGACAGCGCGGGGCGCCGGAAGTGGACCAGCTCGGCCGTGTTGACCGTGGTGGCCAGGACCCCGGCCGAGCCGAGCACGCTGGCCGCCGCCAGGCACGCGTCGTAGGAGGCGCCCATGCCCGTCAGCAGCACGTGGCGCGCCCCGGAGGCCAGTGCGGCCAGCCGTACCAGCTGCGGGCGCTGGGACTCCAGCGCCCGCGCCGAGCGCTCGATCGCGGCCGGTTGGCCGAGGATCTCGTTGAGGAAGATGTCGTGCATCAGCCGTCCTTTACTGCGCCTGCGGTAAGACCCTCGACGAAGCGGCGCTGCAGCACCGCGAAGAACGCCACCATGGGCAGGATCGTGATCACGGCCCCGGCCATGCTGTCCGTCCAGCTCACGCTGTTCTTCCTGGCCAGCAGCGCGAGCCCGACGGGCAGCGTGCGCATCTGCTCCGAGTCGGTCACGATCAGCGGCCACAGGAAGTCGTTCCACGCGCCGAGGAAGGTGAAGATGGCCAGCGCCGCCATCGCGGGCCTGGCCACGGGAAAGACGATCCTGCGGAGGATCTGCAGCTCACGGGCCCCGTCGAGGCGGGCCGACTCCAGCACGGCGTCCGGGATGGACTGCAGGTACTGGCGCATCAGGAACACCCCGAACACCTGCACGGCGCTCGGCCCGATCAGCCCGAAGTAGGTGTCGGTGGCGTGCAGCTCCACCATCAGCCGGTACAGCGGCACCAGGTTCACCTGGAACGGGACCATCAGCGTGATCAGCAGCAGCCAGAACAGCGGGGTCCTGCCGCGGAAGCGGAGCTTGGCGAAGGCGTAGGCGGCGGCCGTGTCGAACACGACGTTCAGCAGCACCACGGCGGCCGTCACGATCGAGCTGTTGAGCAGGAACCGGCCGAACGGCAGCGCGGTGAACACCCGCCCGTAGGCGTCGAAGGTCTGCGGGAGCCAGCCCGGCGTCCACACGTCGGCGGGGGTGCGCAGCGAGGTGCGGACCATCCACAGGAACGGCCAGGCCATCGCCACCGCGGTGATCACCAGCGTGGCGTACACGAGCGCGCGCTTCACCGGCGCTCCCCTCTGAGCTGCAGGTACGACAGCACGGCCAGGATGAGGAACAGCACGTACGCCACCGCCGAGGCCTTGCCCAGCTCCAGGTCCTTGAAGCGGTCGACCAGGTAGTACACCAGCGTGGTGGTCGAGCCCGCGGGACCGCCGTGGGTCATCACGAACATCTGGTCGAAGGCCTGGAAGCTGCCGATGACGCCGACCACGTACACGAACAGCAGGGTGGGCCGCAGGCCGGGCAGCGTGACGTGCCAGAAGCGGCGAAGCGCGCCGGCGCCGTCCACCGCGGCCGCGCCGTACAGGTCGCGCGGGATGGACTGCAGAGCGGCCAGGAAGACGACCGTCTCGAAGCCGAAGCCCTGCCAGATGCTGGCCGCGGCGACGCCGAGCAGGCTGGTCGACGGATCCGCCAGCCAGGCGTGGCCTGGCACGCCGAACAGGCCGAGGGCGGTGTTGAGGATGCCGTCCTCGTTGAGGATCATCTTCCAGACCGTGGCGGTGACGACCAGGGAGGTGGTCACCGGCAGGAAGTAGACGGTCCTGAAGAAGCCGACCCCCTTGACCCGCTGGTTGAGCAGGAGGGCGGCACTCAGGCCGAGCGCGGGGCCGACGCCCATGCCGGCGACCGTGAAGACCGCCGTGTTGACCAGCGCCTGGCGGAACCTGGCCGAGCCGAACAGCTCGGCGTAGTTGCTCAGCCCGGTGAAGGCGGGCGCGGTGACGCCGGTGTAGTCCGTCATGCTCCAGTACGCGGACACGATCATCGGCAGGTACAGGAAGGCGGCCGCGGCCAGCAGGGCGGGCGCGATCAGCAGGTAGGGCATCAGGTCGGGCCGTCTCCTGCGCGTCGTGCGGTGCTTGCGCGCGGGGCGGACGGCCGGCTCAGTCAACGAGTAGATCGTCGACCTCCTTCGCCGCGTCCGACAGCGCCTGCTGCGGGGACTTCTTGTCGAGCAGCGCCGTGGTGACCGCGTCCTGGACGGCCCGGTCGATGTCCGTCCACTGCTTGACGTAGGGGTAGTGGCGGGCGGTGGCCAGGGCCTGCTGGAAGACGGGGAAGGTCTGCTGGCCGCCGAAGTACGGGTCAGGACTGGTCAGGGCCGGGTCCTTGAGCGCCGCCTCGGTCGCGGGCGCGGCGCCCGCCTCTGTGAAGACCTTGACCTGCTGCCGCGGCTGGAGCAGGAACTGGATGAACTGCCAGGCGGCGTCCCTGTGCTCGGAGGTGACGGGGATGCTCAGGCCGGTGCCGCCGAGGTAGGAGCCGGGCTGGACGTCGATCGGGGCGGGCGCGACGGCCCATTTGCCCTTCTGGTCGGGGGCGCCGTCCTTCAGCACGCCCATCATGTACGGGCCGTTGAGGAACATGGCGATCCTGCCGTCCTTCACGCCCGCGATGCCGCTGGAGTCGCCCTGGTCGTCGCCCCAGTAGACGCCGCCCCGTTTGAGCAGGTCGTGCAGCTGGGTGAGCGCCCTGACGCCCTGCGGGCCCTGGAAGACCGCCTTGCCGCCCTGGACGAGGTCGCCCCCCGCCTGGAAGAGGAACTGGGTGAAGTGGAAGGTGTCCGGGAGTACCTGGAACCTGCCCTGCTTGAGATGGGCGGCCGTGGCGATGAGATCGTTCCAGGTCTTCGGCGGATCCTTGATCAGATCCTTGCGGTAGTAGAGGGCGTAGGCGTCGAAGTCGTACAACGCGGTCACGAAGTGGCCGTCGAAGCTCATCGCCTCCAGCGCGCCCTTGCCGTACAGGGTGTCCAGCGGCTTGTCCGGCAGCGGCGCCAGCGTCTTCTTCGCCGCGTACGCCGGGATCCACGTCATGTCCAGCGTCGCCACGTCGGGCGCGGTGCCGCCGGAGACCGCGGTGGCGTACTTCTGGCGCATGGTCTCGTAGTCGTAGGCCTGGTAGTCGACCTTGATGCCCGGGTGGGTGCGCTCGAACTCCCCGACGACCGGCTTGATGGGCGTGGCGCTGCCGTAGTAGTCCCAGACCGTGATGGTCGTGGGGCCCTTCTGTGTCGCAGCCGTCCCGCAGGCGGCCAGGCAGGGCAGCAGAACCAGCGCACCGATACTGCGGTGCATGGGATCTCCTGGGGTATTGATTAGAAGCTTATGAGCTTCATAGCATTGGCGCCGTGCGTCGCTACGTCAAGCCCCTGTCCCTTCCCGCCCCGCCGCTCGACGGACTGGTCCTCGCGATCGACGTCGGCGGCACCCGCGTGCGGACCGCCGTCGTCGACGGCGCGGGAACCATCCACCACCGGCGCGAGATCCCCACCCCTCAGGACGCGGCCAAGCTGGTGGAGGAGGTCGTCTCCGAAGCCAGGGCGGCGCTGCGGCCCGGGCTGCTGGCCATCGGGGTCTCCGCGCCGGGACCGCTCGACCGGGCCGCGGGGGCGATCGAGGTGTCGGCCAACCTGCCCGAGGTGCCGCTCGCGGAACCGCTCGGCGCGCTGGGACCGCCGGTCGTCATCGAACGCGACACCAACGTGGCGGCGCTCGGCGAGGCGACGTTCGGCGCCGCGCGCGGAGTCGCCGACTTCGCCTACGTGACCGTCTCGACCGGCATCGGCGCGTCGATCGTGTACGGCGGGCGGCTGCTCACCGGCGCCCACGGGTACGCGGGCGAGATCGGCCACTTCCCCGTCGACCCCGGCGGGCCGCGCTGCGGGTGCGGGAACCGCGGCTGCCTGGAGGCCCTGGCCTCGGGCTCGGGGATCGCCGCCGGTGGCGTGCCCGCGCCCACGGTGGCCGCGCGGGAACTCGAAGGCGACGCCTCCGCCGCCGCGATCATGGAGTGGGCCAGGGCCGCCTTCGCCGCCGGCATGGTCGGCCTGGTCAACGCCTACGACCCCGGGCTGGTCGTGGTGGGCGGCGGCGTCGCCGACGCGCAGGGCGAACGCCTCCTCGAGCCCGCCCGCCGGGCCGTGCGACGCCACGCGTACGGCGCGGCCGCCCGCGGCACCCGGATCGTGGCGGCCGCGCTGGGCGGCGACGGCGGGTTGCTCGGCGCCGTGCCGCTGGTCGCGCTCAGCGGAACACGCCGGTGATCCGCGATGTCATGCGGGGAACGCCAGAAGATCTCCGGAGCGCACACAACCCCGGTTATCGACAATCCGTAAGGGGGGTCGCATCCTGGGAAATACCGGAAATGTGCGTGGAACAATCCCGAAACGTTGCCGGGGCACTGTGGACCACCTGGAAGGAGGCACGCATGCTGCTACGACTGAGGGTATCGCTGCCGGACCGGCCGGGTGGGCTGGGCCAGGTGGCGCGGGCGCTGGGCGCGCTGGGCGCGGACATCCTGCAGGTGACCGTGCTCGAACGCGAGGCGGGCCGGGCCGTCGACGACTTCACCGTGTCCTGGCCGGGCAACACCACGTCCGCCGAGGTGCGCGACCGCTTGTCGGCCGTGCCCGGCGTGCGCGTGGAGGGGGTCTGGCCGACCAAGGAGGTGCCGGGGTCGGCGCCGGACTACGACCTGCTCATGCACGTCGTGGCCGAGCCGGGCCGCGGGTTCGCCACGCTGGTGGACGCTCTGCCGGGGCTGTGCGGGGCGGAGTGGTCGCTCGCCCTGGCCGGCGACGCGGTGCGCCACGCCAGCCTGTCGGCTCCCGCCGTCTTCGACCTGCCGGACCCGCCGACGCGGCCCACCATCCGCACGTCGGACGACCTGCGCCTGATGCTGCTGCCCGTGGAGCGCGAGGGCCTGCACCTGGTGATCGCCCGCTCGGAGGGGCCGGGCTTCCACCGCGCCGAGCTCGACCGCGCCTCGCGCATCGTCGGCATCGTCGCGGCCCTGGCGCCCTCACTCGCCCCGCCGTCCTGACGGCTGGCCCGCCGTAACGGCGTGACGGGCGCGCTTCGTTGCCGCACCGGATCCGGACTGAAACAATATTCTGGAACCTGGAGCGCGAGGAGCCGCCCGTGACGCTGCACGAAGCCCATATCGGCCGCTACTACGAGGACTTCGTGGTCGGCGACGTCTACCAGCACCCGCTCGGCCGCACGATCAGCGAGGCCGACAACACCTGGTTCACGTTGCTGACCATGAACACCAACCAGAACCACTTCAACGCCCACTTCGCCGCCAAAGCCCCGGTCGGGAAGATCATCGTGAACTCCGGCCTGTCGGTGGCGATCGTCCTCGGGCTGTCGGTCATGGACGTGAGCCAGACGGCGATGATGAACCTGGGCTGGGACGAGATCAGGCTCACCCATCCGGTCTTCGTCGGCGACACGCTGTACGCGGAGTCCATCGTGGTGGCCAAGCGGGAGTCGAAGTCGCGGCCGTACGCGGGCATCGTCACCTGCCGCACCCGCGGGCTCAACCAGGAGGGCGACGAGCTCATGTCGTGGACGCGGACCGTCATGGTCTACAAGCGAGACGCGCCGCACGACAAGGGCTACTTCCCGCGCGCCAAGACCGGACCCCTGGAGTAGAGCCATGGATTTCGAGCTGAACGAGGAACAGAAGGCCTTCCGCGAGACGCTGCGCGCCTTCGTCGACAAGGAGATCGTCCCCGTGGCCACCGAGTGGGAGCACTCCGGCCGGTATCCCACGGAGATCGTGGCCAAGATGAAGGAGATGGGCCTGTTCGGGCTCACTGTGCCCGAGGAGTACGGCGGACTGGGCGCGGACATGGTGTCCTTCGCGCTCGTCTTCGAGGAGATCGCCAGGGGCTGGATGGGCGTGGCGGGCACGATCGGCTCGCACTCGCTGTCCACCTGGATGATCGCCCGCCACGGCACCGAGGAGCAGAAGCGGCGCTACCTGCCCGACCTGGCGACCGGCGCCCGCCGTACCGGGCTGGCGTTGACCGAGCCGGGCGCGGGCACGGACCTGCAGGGGATCCAGACGCGCGCCGTACGGGACGGCGATCACTACGTGGTCAACGGCACCAAGACGTGGATCACCAACGCCAGGCACGCTTCGCCGCTGCCGGTGCTGGTCAAGACCTCGATCACCGAGCCCGCGCACAAGGGCATGTCGGTGCTGCTGATCGACGACGGCTTCAGCGTCAGCCGCGACCTGCCCAAGCTCGGCTACAAGGGCACGGAGACGTGCGAGGTCGTGCTGGACGACGTGCGCGTGCCCGCGGCCAACCTGCTCGGCGGCGTCGAGGGGCGCGGCATGCAGCAGGTGCTCGGCGGGCTGGAGATCGGGCGGATCAACATCGCCGCCCGGGCGGTCGGGGTGGCGCAGGCCGCCTACGACGCCGCGCTGTCCTACGCGCGGGAGCGGACGGCCTTCGGGCAGCCGATCGCCGATTTCCAGGCCATCCAGCTCAAGATCGCCGACCTGGCGACCGAGATCCAGGCCGCCAGGCTGCTCACCTACTGGGCGGCGTCGCAGGCCGATGGGGGCAAGCGGGTGGACATGGAGGCGGGTATGGCCAAGTACTTCGCCTCCGAGGTCGCGCTCAAGGCGTCGCTGGAGGCCATGCGCATCCACGGCGGGTACGGGTACTCGCAGGAGTTCGTGGTCGAGCGGCTCTACCGCGACGCGCCGCTGATGGCCATCGGCGAGGGCACCAACGACGTGCAGCGTCTGGTCATCGCCAAGTCCCTGGTGTCGGGCAAGGGGCACATCGGCTGGTGAGCGCGGGCATCCCTGACCGCTGCTTGGTGCCAGATCTTCGCAGCAGCTTTCTGGTCGCATCAAGGCGCGACCTCTTGAAGAGTTCGGCTCGTGTCGCTGTAGTCGAAAGCGTGGCGTCCGTGATGCAGGGGCAACCGGGGCTGTTGGTGCTGATGGGGTCGGGGGAGACCAGCCCGACGATGGTGGAGATCCACCGCCGGGCGGTGCGCTGCCTGCGTCCTGGGCCGCGCGCGGTGCTGCTGGACACGCCGTACGCCTTCCAGGAGAACGCGGCCGACATCTCGGCCAGGGCGCGGGCCTATTTCGCGCGGAGCGTCGGGCTGACGGTGGAGGTCGGGGACGAGGTGGCGGGCGCCGACTGGGTGTTCTCCGGGCCGGGCAGCCCGACCTACGCGCTCGAGCGGTGGCTGGCCACGCCGGTGGCGGGTGATCTGCGGGCCCGCGTGCGGGCCGGGCGCGGGGTGACCGTGCTGGCCTCCGCCGCGGCGTGTACGGCGGGCGCGGCCACGGTGCCCGTGTACGAGATCTACAAGGTGGGCGCCGAGCCGCACTGGCGTCCTGGGCTCGACCTGCTGGCCGAACTGGACCTGCGGGCGGTGCTGATCCCGCACTACGACAACGCCGAGGGCGGCACCCACGACACCCGGTATTGCTACCTGGGGGAGCGCCGGCTGGCCAGGATGGAGCGGGAGCTGCCCGAGGGCACCGCCGTCCTGGGCGTCGACGAGCACACGGCGGTTCTGGTGGACCTGCGGACCGAGCAGGTGGAGGTGGCCGGGCGGGGCGGGCTCACGGTGCGGGTGCGCGGCTCGCAGGTCGTCCTGCCCGCCGGGACGACCACCTCGCTCGACGAGGTCCGCCGCCTGACCCGGGGCTCCGCCACGGCCCGGCCCGCCCCGCCGCGGGGCCAAGCCCCTGCTCCGGCCCCGCAGGAGACGTTGGCGGAGGTGTGCGGCTCGTGCGAGAAGCACTTCCGTCAGGCCGCGGAGGGGGCCGACCCGGTCGCGGCCGCCCGGGCGGTGCTCGACCTGGAGGCGGCGCTCGTCGCCTGGGCCGCCGACACGGAGGAGGACGCCGGCGGCGTGGACGAGGCCCGCGAGCTCCTGCGCCTGCTCATCGGCGAGCTCGGCGAACTCGCCTCGACCAAACGCGTCCGCGCGCTGGTGGAGCCCCTCCTCGCGCTGCGCGACCGGCTGCGCCGCGACGGCGCCTACGACCTCGCCGACACCCTCCGCACCGCCATGCTCGCGGGTGGCATCACCGTCGAGGACACCCCCGACGGCCCCCGCTGGTCGCCCTAGAAAGTGCGGGCGATGTGGCGGGCGGAGGCGTCGGCCTGCTTGCGGGCCTCGTCGTAGTCGCCGGTGAGGGTGGGGTGGTGGCGGATCTCCTGGACGTCCGCGATGCCGGCCCAGCGGAGCCAGTCGCCGAAGAACGTCGACTGGAAGTCGGTGCCGAACTCCGGGCCGAGGCCGGGACCCCACACCGCGCTGGTGTAGACGACGGCCGCGCGCTTGCCCGTCAGCAGGGCGCGGTAGCCCGTCTCCGGGTGCACGTCGAAGATCCTGGCCGGCTGGCTGATCACGTCGATGAGCTGCTTGAGCTTGTACGGCACGCCGGCGTTCCACATCGGCACGCTGAACATGTACCGGTCGTAGGCGTCGAAGCGCTCGAACGTGGCGATGGCCGCGTCCCAGGCCGTCTTCTGCGCACCCTCGGGCGTGCCGCCGCCGAAGACCGTCATCTTCGCCCGCGCCGCGTCGGGCCCGAACTCAGGCAGCGACCCGTCCCACAGGTCGAAGCGGTCCACCACGTCATCCGGGTGCGTGAGGCGGTACTCCTCGACGAAGACCTCGGCGATGGCGCTCGAGATCGACTCCTCACCCCGCGGCGACGCTGAAACATGCAGCAACTTACTCATAGCCTTTTCCTTCCGGACTGTGGTCCGTTTATCGATGCGCATGCAACGATACGGACCACGGTCCGGTTGGTCAAGAGCGGATACGCAAGGGAGGGCGGAGTTGTGACGGCGGCCTGCTGTCACCCGGTCAGCGGGCGTATCCCTGGAGGTCCTCAGTCGAAGTGCGGCGACTGGCGGTGGGGCGGCTCGCCGTACAGAAACAGAGAAGGGAACTACCGGCGCGGGGGGTCGATGCGGGCGCCCGACTCGGTGAAGATCATGATGCGGGAGATGTCCACCCCGACGCGGGCCGCGTCGTTGGGGCGCCAGGCCGGGCGGCCACCGAGGCGGACGATGATGTCCGAGCGGCGGTGGATGCCGCTGCCCGCGTGCGGCCCGACGTGCTCCTGGTCCTGGTGCTGCTGCTCCTCGCGGCCGGGGAACAGCCGGCGCACCAGGCCGCCCAGTCCGCCGGAGCCGTTGCTGTGCCCGTTGGCCGGGGCGCGCCGGTCCGGTGGCTCGGGCACCGGCGCCGAGGGCACGCCGCACTCGACGTAGGCGAGCCACTCGTGCCCGTGGTACTCCAGCGTGCGCACCCGCCCGAAGAAGGAGGGCCCCTCGAAGTTCTCCGGCACCGGGACCAGGCCGTCGGGCCTGATCCCGACCAGCACCTGCCCGCCCGTGTGCTGCGAGATGGCGTAGGCGCGCGGATCGCTCCACGGGATCGTCAGCCGGTGCGGCCCGAAGTCGAGCAGCACGTACTGGTTCTGCGGCGTGCGAACCGTGGCCGCCAGCAGGTTCAGCTGCTGCGAGTTGAGGAAGGCGGCGACGAAGGCCGTGGCGGGGTCGTTGTAGATCTGCGCAGGCGTGCCGACGTCCTGCAGCACGCCGCGGTTGAGGATGGCGATGCGGTCCGCCAGGGTCAGCGCCTCGACCTGGTCGTGAGTGACGTAGATCGTGGTGACGCCGAGCGACCTGACCAGGGCGGAGATCTCCATCCGTAACTCGGTCCGCATGCCGGCGTCCAGGTTCGACAGCGGCTCGTCCATCAGGAACAGCTTGGGCTGCCGGACGATCGCCCGGCCCATCGCCACCCGCTGCCGCTGCCCGCCGGACAGCGTTCCCGGCCGGCGCTCGAGCGTCTCGTCGATGTGTAGCGCCTTGGACAGCTCGGTCACCCGCTCGCGCACCATCGCCGGGTCCGACTTGGCGATCTCCAGGGGAAAGGCGATGTTCCCTCGGACCGTCCTGTGCGGGTAGAGGGCGCCGTTCTGGAACACCATGGCCACGTCGCGGTCGCGGGGAGCCAGGTGGTTGGCGAGCTGGCCGTCCAGCCACAGGTCGCCTTCGGTGATCTCCTCCAGTCCGGCGATCATCCGCAGCAGCGTGGACTTGCCGCAACCGGAGGGCCCGAGCAGTACCAGGAACTCGCCGTCCCCCGCCTTGAGGCTCAGCTGGTCGACCGCGAGGTAGTCGCCCGGGTACACCTTGGTCACTTTGTCCAGAACGACCGAGCTCATGGGCCCACACCTTGCACGCGTGTCACCAGTGACGGGGGCTGATTGAAGGGGTAGTACATCGCGCCTTAACGCCGCATGTCCACCCTTGACATAAAGAATCTGCTTCGGGCCGTTTTCGGACTGAGTTTCGGACAGGCCGTACGGAGGCGCACCGTCCGCTCACCAGCGGTTACATCCGATTGGCCGGAGATATGGCGATGCTGTAATCTCTTGCAGAAATTTGCGGAAAGAGTTGACCTCATGGGGGTAATGTGACCGCCTGGTGGCGTGACGCCGTGATCTACGAGGTGTACGTCCGGAGCTTCGCGGACGGGAACGGCGACGGCGTCGGCGACCTGCTCGGGGTCCGTGACCGCTTGCCGTACCTGAAGAGCCTGGGCGTGGACGCGATCTGGCTGACACCCTTCTACACCTCGCCGATGGCCGACTTCGGCTACGACGTGGCCGACTACCGCGACGTCGATCCGCTGTTCGGGACGCTGGGCGACTTCAAGGCGCTGGTCGACGACGCGCACGGGCTCGGCATCCGGGTGATCGTGGACATCGTGCCGAACCACACCTCCGACCGGCACGCGTGGTTCCAGCAGGGCCTGCGCGACCGCTACATCTTCCGTGACAAGCCGAACGACTGGGAGTCGATCTTCGGCGGGTCCGCCTGGACGCAGACCGAGGACGGGCAGTGGTACCTGCACCTGTTCGCGCCTGAGCAGCCCGATCTGAACTGGGACAACCCGGTGGTCCGCGAGGAGTTCGAGCAGATCCTGCGCTTCTGGCTGGACCTGGGCGTCGACGGTTTCCGCGTCGACGTGGCGCACGGCATGGTCAAGCCCGCGGACCTGCCCGACATCGGCCACCCCGACCAGGTGCGGATGGTCGGCAGCCAGAAGGTCCCGTACTTCGACAACGACGCCGTGCACGACATCCACCGCTCGTTTCGGCGCATCCTCGACTCCTACCCCGGCGAGCGGATCGGTGTGGCCGAGGCGTGGGCGCCCAGCCCGGAGCGGCTGGCCCTCTACATCCGGCCGGACGAGCTGCATCAGGCCTTCAACTTCCACTACCTGTTCGCCCCGTGGGAGGCCGGCGAACTGCGCAGGGCGATCGACGAGTCCCTGGCCACCTCCGGCTCCGTCGGCGCGCCCACCACGTGGGTGCTGTCGAACCACGACGTCAAGCGGCACGTCACCCGCTACGGCAGCCTGGCCAGGGCGCGGGCCGCCGCGCTGCTGACGCTGGCGCTGCCCGGCTCGGCCTACCTCTACCAGGGTGAGGAACTGGGTCTGCCCGAGGTGCTCGACCTGCCCGCCGAGGTGTGCCAGGACCCGCAGCGGCTGCGCGACCCGGACAGCGGCCGCGACGGCTGCCGCGTGCCGCTGCCGTGGACGCGCGACCTCGGCTGGACCGATCCCTGGCTCCCGATCCCCGCGGACTGGTCGGACAAGAGTGTCGAGGCCGAGACCGGCGACCCCGGCTCCACCCTGGAGCTCTACAGGAAGGCGCTGGAGCTCAGGCGTGGCATCGCGGGGGACCTGGAGTGGCTCGGCTCGCCCGGTGGCACGCTGCTGTTCCGCAGGGGCGATCTGGTCTGCGCCGTCAACCTGACCGGCGAGCACGTGGACTTCGCGATCGAAGGGGAGCTGATGGTCGCATCGGACACGCCAGGCGCGCCCGATTCAGCGGCCTGGTGGAAAGTAAAGTAATCGCCATGAACGGTCACGCTCGCCTCGCCGACATCGCCGCCCAGGCCGGAGTGAGCGAGGCCACCGTCAGCCGGGTACTCAACGGCAAGCCGGGGGTCTCCTCGGGCACCCGGCAGGCGGTGATGACCGCCCTGGATCTGATGGGGTACGAGCGCCCGCCGCGCCTGCGCCAGCGCAGCAACGGCCTGGTGGGCCTGGTCACCCCCGAGCTGGACAATCCCATCTTCCCCGCCTTCGCGCAGGCCATCGAGAAGGCGCTGACCCAGCACGGCTACACGCCGGTGCTGTGCACCCAGCTGCCGGGCGGCGCGCCGGAGGACGAGTTCACCGAGTTACTGGTCGACAGGGGCGTCTGCGGGATCGTGTTCGTCTCGGGCCTGCACGCCGACACCACCGCGCGGATGGACCGCTACACCCGCCTCACCGACCGCGGCCTGCCGATCGTGCTGGTCGACGGCTACAGCGAGCACATCGACGCGCCGTTCATCTCGCCCGACGACCGGCTGTCGGCCCGGCTGGCCGTGCAGCACCTGGTCGACCTCGGCCACGAGCGGATCGGGCTGGCGCTCGGCCCACGCAGGTTCGTCCCGGTGATCAGGAAGATCGAGGGCTACCGGCAGGCCATGGCGCAGCTGCTCGGCGCGGCCGACGTGGACGACCTGATCGCGCACTCGCTGTTCTCCGTCGAGGGCGGCCAGGCCGCCGCGGCGCAGCTGCTGTCGCGCGGCTGCACCGGCATCGTGTGCGCCAGCGACCTGATGGCGCTCGGCGCGATCAGGGCCTGCCGCGAGAAGGGGCTGGCCGTGCCGGGCGAGGTGTCGGTGGTCGGGTTCGACGACTCGCCGCTGATCGCCTTCACCGATCCGCCGCTGACGACCGTGCGCAAGCCGATCGGCGCGATGGCCTCGGCCGCGGTGCAGACGCTGCTCGAGGAGGTCAACGGCACCCAGGCCAGGCACGTCGAGCTGATCTTCCAGCCGGAGCTCGTGGTACGCGGCTCCACCGGGTCGGGGCCGCTGGTCAACCGGTGACCCTGTACGGCATGCTGCGCGGAGAGCCGCTGGCGTCGTGCGTCAGGAAGGGCGCCGTCGCCGGGGCGCACGCGTGCACCGTTCCAGGCACCCACGAGGCGCCCATCACCGAGGAACCCCTGCTCGAGCGGGCCTTCTAACGATCTGACAACGCTCTTGTGTGCACCCCGCAACTGGGGGTAATCCTGGCTGAAAGCGGGAGGCGCAACATGAGCGACACCAGCGGACTCACAGCCGAAGAACACCGCTCCCAGGTCCGGAAGGCGGCCACGGCCAGCGTCGTCGGAACCGCCATCGAATGGTATGACTTCTTCCTCTACGGCACGGCCGCGGCGACCGTCTTCGCCCAGGTCTTCTTCCCGAAGTCCTCGCCCTACGCGGGAACACTGTCGGCGTTCGCGACCTACGCCGTCGGCTTCGCGGCCAGGCCCGTCGGTGCGGCGATCTTCGGCCACTGGGGCGACCGCATCGGGCGCAAGGCCACGCTCATCGTCACGCTGGTCATGATGGGTGTCTCCAGCGCGCTGATCGGCCTGCTGCCCGGCACCGCCACGATCGGCGTCTGGGCGCCCATCCTGCTCGTCGTCCTGCGCATCCTGCAGGGCATCGCGGTCGGCGGCGAGTGGAGCGGCTCGGTGCTGCTGTCGATGGAGTGGGGCGACCAGCGCAGGCGTGGCCTGATGGCCAGCTGGGCGCAGGTCGGCGTCCCCATCGGGCTGATACTCGGCACCGGCATGATGTCGCTGCTGGCCTTCTCGGCGGGCGACGCGTTCAAGGTCTGGGGCTGGCGCATCCCGTTCCTGGCCAGCCTCGTGCTGGTCGGCGTGGGATTGTGGGTCCGGCTGCGGGTGATGGAGACCCCGCTGTTCGCCAAGGTGCTGGAGACCCGGCAGGTCGCGAAGCTGCCGGTGGTCGAAGTGCTCAAGAAGCACCCGAAGGAGGTCGTCCTCAGCGCGCTGCTGCGAGTCTCGGAGCAGATGCCGTTCTACCTGTACACCACGTTCGTCATCACCTACATCACCGCCCCTGACATCGGGATGTCCAAGACGTTCGCGTTCCTGGCGGTGTCCTGCGCGGCCGCGGTGGAGCTGTTCGCGATCCCTTACTTCGGCCATCTCAGTGACCGGGTCGGCCGCCGGCGGCTCTACCTGATCGGAGCCGCGCTGCTGGCGGTGATCGCGTTCCCGTACTACATGCTGCTCAACACCGGAGTCGCCATCATCATCCTGCTGACGATCATGGTGACGCAGGTGCAGCACTCGATGGAATACGGTCCGCAGGCCTCGTTCATCGCCGAGAGCTTCCCCACGGGGTTGCGTTACGGCGGGGCCGGGCTCGGCTACCAGCTGGCCTCGGTCATCGCCGGCGGGCCCGCGCCGTTGATCGCGGTATGGCTGCTGCACAGCTTCGGGTGGCAGGCCATCTCCATCTTCATGATCATCGGTGCGGCCATCGGCTTCCTCGCCGCGCTCGCGCTGCCCGACCGCTCCAAGATCGACATCGGCGACCACGCCGCCTACGTCTGACCTTCTCCTACGGCACCGCGGCGCGGAACCCCGGTTCCGCGCCGCGGTCTCGTCACGTCACGGGCATCTATCATCATTTGATAGCATCATTAAGGAGTATGCCTGTGACACCCGAAGTTGTCGTCTGCGGCGAGGCCATGCTGCTCATGGTGGCCGAGCCGGGGATCCCGCTGGAGCGCGCCCGCGCGTTCCGGGCGTCCGTCGCGGGCGCCGAGACCAACGTGGCCGCCGGGCTGTCCAGGCTCGGCCACCGGGTGCGCTGGCTGGGCCGCGTCGGCGCGGACCCGGCGGGCCGTTCCGTTCTGGCTCAGCTGCGGGCCGACGGCATCGACACCGACCACGCGGTGGTCGACCCGGACGCGCCGACGGGGCTGCTGCTGCGCGACAGCCACCCGGCGCGCGGCATCGACGTGCAGTACTACCGGGCCGCGTCGGCCGCGTCCCGGCTGGGTCCCGGCGAGCTCACAGGCGAGTCGGTGGCCGGAGCCCGGCTGGTGCACCTCACCGGCATCACCGCGATGCTCTCGGAGTCCGCGCACCGGGCCGTGCTGCGCCTGGCCGAGCTGGCCCGCGACGCAGGAGCCACGGTGAGCTTCGACCCGAACGTCCGGCTCAAGCTCGGCACGCCCGGCCGGTGGCGCGAGCGCGTCGCCCCGCTGATGGACCTGGCCGACGTGGTGCTGGCCGGCGAGGACGAGCTGGAGCTGCTCGGCGAACCCGGCCCCGGGCCGCTGCTCGTGGTCAAGCACCGCGACAAGTCCGCCAGCTGCCAGGGGATCAGGCAGGAGCCGTTCCCGGTGACCGCGGTCGACCCCGTGGGGGCGGGCGACGGGTTCGCCGTGGGGTTCCTGTCGGGAATGCTGCGCGGCCTGCCGTACGAGAGCTGCATGAGAGAGGCGGCGGCGGTGGCGGCGCTGGTCGTGCAGTGCGCCAACGACACCGACGGACTGCCGCACCGGGAGGGGCTGGAGCGGGCGCTGGCCGCGTTCGCCGGCGCCGAGACCGTCCACCGATAGGAGAGGGATGTACCGCTGGGAAACCGTGGCGGCCGTTACCGGCCAGCGCGTGTTCGGCATCGTGCGCGCCGCGCGGCCCGAGGAGGCGGTGGCCGCCGCCGAGGCCGTGCTCGACGCCGGGCTGCGCGCCGTCGAGGTCGCGCTGACCACGCCCAGGGCCGTGAGCGCGCTGGCCAGGCTCGCCGAGTCCCGTCCTGAGGCGCTGATCGGGGCGGGCACCGTGCTCGACGAGGCCGCGGCGCGCGCCGCGATCGAGGCGGGCGCCCGCTTCCTGGTCTCGCCCAGCCTGCACCCCGCCGTGATCCGCACCGGCCACAGATACGGCGTGCCGGTCTTCCCCGGCATCGCCACGCCGACCGAGATGGTGCGCGCTCTGGAGGAGGGCGCCGACGGGCTCAAGCTGTTCCCCGCCTCCGGGGTGGACCCGGCCTGGCTGCGGGACGTGCGCGCCGCGCTGCCGCAGGCTCCCGTGATCCCCACCGGCGGCGTGACGATCGACAACGCGCCGGACTGGATCGCGGCCGGCGCCGTGGCCTGCGGCATGGGCTCGGCACTGACGTCAGGCGGCGCCGCCGCGGCAGGCGAGCGGGTGGCCGCGCTGCTCGACAGGCTCGCCGCGGCGCGCTGATGGAGAGGTGGAACATGAGACTGCAGGGTTTGCACGGACAGGTGGTCGACGGCATCGGCCGCGCCCTGGCCGCCAGACAGATCCCGGAGGGCGGCATCCTCCGGCTGGAGGACCTCCAGGAGCGCTACGGCGTCTCGCGCACCGTGGCCCGCGAGGCGGTGCGCGTGCTGGAATCCATGCGGGTGGTCACCAGCAGGCCCCGCGTCGGCGTCACCGTGCTGCCGCTGAGCGCGTGGAACCTGTACGACCCGCAGGTCATCCGGTGGCGGCTGGCCTCGCCGTACCGGGCCGAACAGCTGCGCGAGCTGTCGGAGCTGCGCACGGCCGTGGAGGTGTCGGCCGCCGCGCTCGCCGCGGCCAACGCGGATGAGCAGGCCAAACAGGCCCTCCGCCGGCACGCCGCGGACATGGGGGCCGCGGCGACGGCTGGAGACCGCAAGGGGTACGTGGCCGCCGACGCGGCCTTCCACCGGGTGCTGCTGTCCGCTTCGGGCAACGGCATGTTCGCCCAGTTCTCCGAGGTCACCCAGGAACTGCTCGAATCCAGGGAGGAGCTCGCCCTGCTGCCGCAACGTCTGTCCCACGCGGCCGCCGACCAGCACCGGTTCGTGGCCGACGCCATCGACGCCGCGGACGCCGCAGGGGCGTCCGCGGGCGTCCGCGCCCTGCTGGCAATCGCCGACCACGAGGTGGAGTCCCTGCTGTGAATATCGCTGTACACGTCGGACCCGAACCTGTGCCCGTACTGATGGACGCCGTACGGCGGGCCGGCGGTGAGCTGGTCCCGCTGGAGGAGGCGGAGGCCATCGTCTACTACGGCAGCGACGACCCCGAGGAGATCCGCTCGATGCTGCACAAGCGGATCCGCTGGGTGCAACTGCCGCACGCCGGCGTGGAGCGCTGGGCGGACGCCGGGGTGATCGCCGACCACCCGGTCTTCACCGCCGCCACCGGCTCGTACGGCATGGCCGTCGCGGAACACGCGCTGGCCGTGATGCTCGCCTCCGCCCGCGGCCTGCACCGGCTCGCGGGAGCCAAGCAGTGGGGGCCGAACCGCTCGAGGGAGTTCGCCGGGTCCACGGTGGCGATCGTCGGCTGCGGCGGCATCGGACGGGCGCTGATCCGGCTGCTGCAGCCGTTCGGCTGCCGGATCATGGCGGTCACCGACAGCGACCACGTCGACGGCGCCGACCGGGTCGTGCCCAGGGCCGACTACCACAAGGTGCTGCCGTGGGCCGACTATGTGGTCGTGTCCGCCGCCGCCACGCCGGGCACGCGCGGCATGATGGGCGCGGCCGAGTTCGCGCTGATGCGGCCGGAGGCCTGGCTGGTCAACGTGGCCCGCGGAGGTCTGGTCGTGACCGAGGACCTGGTCGAGGCGGTGCGCGACGGCATCATCGGCGGGGCCGCGCTGGACGTCACCGATCCCGAGCCGCTGCCCGCGGGGCACCCGCTGTGGGATCTCGACAACGTGCTGATCACGCCGCACTCCGCGAACCCGCGCGCTTGCTACTGGCGGGGGCTGGCCAACCGTGTCACGGCCAACGTCAGGAACCTGAGCGCAGGCTCGCCGCTGGAGGGCAGGGTCTGTCCGGATGAGGGCTTCTAGCCCAGCTTGACCCGGGCTCCGGCGCTCAGCGCCGAGTCGTGCAGCTCCACCGAGTCGGCCTTGGCGGTCTTGGGCAGGTCGAACTGGAGCGCCCCGACGAACGACTCGCCAGGACCGATCCTGATCGGCGTGATCTCGGCGCCGTTCCTGTCGAGCAGCTTGGAGGCCGCGTACTGGCCGTCGTCCTCGTCGCGGAGCTTCTGCTGGCCCGGGTAGAGCACGCGGCCCTCGATGTCGTCGTTGCTCACCTTCAGCGCGATCTGGCAGGAGCGCTGGGTGGCCTGCTTGGCGGGTTTGGGGCACTTCGTGCTCGTCACCGTGAACGTCAGCTTGCCGTCCTTCACCGGGCCCGTCGCGCTGACCGCATCGGGCGAGCGGATGACCCAGATCAGCAGCGCGACCAGTAACAGCATCAGCACCACCGCGATCACCAGCGCCGTCACGCAGCCGCCGAGCACGCTGCGCTTCTGCCTCGGCGGGGTGAAGGGCGGCCGCGGCAGCGGCACCTGGCCCGTGTGACCGCCGGGCGGCGGCAGCGGTCCCTGACCGGTCTGGTTCGGGTGCTGCGGCGGAGTCGGCGCCTGCACGGTCCGGCTCGGCGGCGGAGGAAGCGGTCCCTTACCTGGAAGCGGTCCCTTCCCTGCCTGGCTGGGCGGCGGGGGGAGCGGGCCCTGGCCTGTCTGGTTCGGGCGGGGCGGCGGGGCGGCCGGCCGTACCTGCGTGTTGAGAGGCGGGAACGCGGCCGGGTTCCACGAGTTCGTGAGGTGGCGCGTGGCGGCCAGCTGCGCGGCCGGCTCGTCGGCGGCGCCCACGAGCTCGAGCAGCAGCTGCTTGGCCGGCGGCCGGCGCGCGGGGTCCGGGTGGATGGCCGCGGCGACCAGGCGGTCGAGCGGCGCGGGCAGGCCCCGCAGGTCGGGCGGCGCGGTGCGGGCGCGGGCCGCCATCACGTACGCGTCGCCCTCGCCGAACGGATGCCCGCCGAGCCCGGCGTAGGCCACCAGCGAGCCCCAGGCGAACACGTCGCCCGCAGGGCTCGTGCGGCCCTCGAAGACCTGCTCGGGAGCGATCCAGCCGGGCGTGCCCATGACCATCCCGGCGTTCGTGTGGCCGCCGCTGACGTGCGTCGACCTGGCCAGCCCGAAGTCGATCACCCGCGGCCCCGCCAGCGTCAGCATCACGTTGGCCGGCTTGAGATCGCGGTGGACCAGGCCCGCGGCGTGGATCGCGGTCAGCGCCGCCGCCACGCCCACGGCCATCGAGTGCAGCACGGACGGCGGCAGCGGGCCGTGCTCGATCAGCTGGTCCTCGAGCGAGATGCCGTCGATGTACTCGGTGACGAGGTACAGCCTGCCCTGGTCCTCGCCGTGGTCCAGGACACGGGCGGTGCAGAACGAGGCGACCTTGCGCGCGTTGGACACCTCTTCCAGGAAGCGCGCCCGGTAGACGGGGTCGGCGGTGTAGTCGCGGCGGATCGCCTTGAGCGCGACCTTCGCGCCGTCGCCGCCGCGCGCCAGGTAGACGGTGCCCATGCCGCCCGAGCCCAGCCGGCTGACCAGCTCGTACGAGCCGATACCCGGCGGGTCGTCCGGCGTCAGCGGCGAACCGGCGGAGCGCCCCTGCTGCCCCAACGTCGTGGTCCTCTCACCGTCGTCATCCCGCCGCCTCAACCGACCGATCCTCCGCGCGGCATGCCCTTTTCCCCCAAGACTCTAACGGAGGAACGCGGCTCGAGGGCCCTGGCGGGAATCGGACCTCGCGCCGCAGCGTCCGATTCCCGCCAGCGTGCCATCCTGGCCTGCGCGGAAACTCGGCCCATGACCACCGTGACCACGCCCCGCGTGCCGACCGCCCGGCGCGACTTCGCCCTGCTGTGGGCCGGGCAGTCCCTTTCGCTGTTCGGCGACCAGTTCATGACGCTCGCGCTGCCGCTGCTGGCCGTGACGCTGCTCGGCGCGTCGGCCGCGCAGGCGGCGCTGCTGCCGTTCGCGTTGTTCCTGCCGTTCCTGCCGCTGGGGCTGCCCGCCGGCGCGATCGTGGACAGGCTGCCACGCAGGACGACGATGCTCGTGTGCGACGGCGTGCAGATCATCGCGTTCGGCTCGATCTTCGTGCTGGCCGCGACCGGCGCGCTGACGTTCCCGCTGCTGTTCTGCCTGGTGCTGCTGAGCGGATCGGCGGTGGTGTTCTTCCAGGTGGCCTACACCTCCTACCTGCCGTCGCTGTTCCACGACGAGCGCGAGCTGCACCGCGGCAACACGCGGCTGGCGCTGTCGGAGTCGACCGCGAAGGCCGTCGGGCCGATCGTGGCGGGCCCCGTCATCGCGATGATCGGGCTGGCCGGGGCGGTCGCCGCGAACACGGTCAGCTTCCTGGTCTCGGTGCTGTCGCTGACGTCGATCAGGCACAAGGAGGAGCGGACCGCCGCGGTCGAGCGCGAGCGCGGCTGGCTGCGCAGGGACATCGCCGCCGGGCTGCGCTTCGCGATCGGCCACCCGCTGCTGGAGCCGGTGCTGACCTGCGGCACCGTGTACGTGCTGTTCCTCAGCATGATCGAGACGAGCCTGGTCCTCTACGGCCGCGACGTGCTCGGCCTGTCGACGCTGGGCATCGGTGTCGTGGTGGGCGCCGCCGCGGCCGGCTTCCCGATCGGGAACATCCTGTCGGCCCGCCTGATCCGCCGCTTCGGCACCGCGCGCGGGCTGGTGGTGGCCGCCTCGGTGTCGGTGAGTGGCATCGTGCTCATGCCGCTGTTCGGCTCGTACGGCGGGCTGCTCGGCACCCTGGGCCTGGTGGCGGGCAGCATCCTGCACGGCGTGGGCGACGGGGCGTTCGGGCCGACCTCGGCCACGCAGCGGCACACCGAGACGCCGGCGGAACTGCTCGGCCGGGTCGCCTCGGTGCAGCGCTTCCTCATCTGGGGCGCCATCGCGCTCGGCAGCCTGCTGGCCTCCGCCGCGATCGAGCTGACCGGGCTGCGCGGCGCGGTCTGGATCGGCGGCCTGGGCACGGTGCTGTGCCTGCCGGCCCTGTTCCGCCGCGGCATCCGCGCCGCCACCCTGGGCCGCTAACCCGGGCCGCTAGCGGAGCGCGGCCGCTTCCGCGGCCAGCTTCTCGATGCGCGCCCAGTCGCCGGAGGCCAGCGCGTCGGCGGGGGTGAGCCACGTGCCGCCCACGCAGCCGACGTTCGGCAGCGCCAGGTAGTCGGGTGCGGTCTCGGGCCGCACCCCGCCCGTCGGGCAGAAGCGCACCTCCGGCAGCGGCCCGGCCAGGGACTTCAGATACGGCAGGCCGCCGGCCGCCTCGGCGGGGAAGAACTTCAGCTCCGTGATGCCCCGCTCGGCCAGCGCCATGGCCTCCGAAGCCGTCGCCACGCCCGGCAGGAACGGTGTGCCGCTCGCGGTCATCGCGTCGACCAGCGCCGGGGTCGTGCCGGGGGAGACCAGGAACTTCGCGCCCGCCGCCACCGACGCCCGCACGCCCGCGGGCGTGCGGACCGTCCCCGCGCCGATCACGGCGTCGGGCACCTCGGCGGCGATGCGGGCGATGGCCTCCAGGCCGGCGGCCGTACGGAGCGTGACCTCGATGGCCGGCAGGCCGCCGGCGACGAGCGCCCTGGCCAGCGGCACGGCGGTGGCCGCGTCGTCGATCACCACGACCGGGATCACGGGGGCCAGGTCAAGCAGGCTCATAGGTCTTCCTTGTCTGCTGGGTCAGCACTTGAGTCAGCCAGGCCGCCGCACCGGTGAGCGCGGGCTGCGGCGCCACGATCAGGGACGTGGGGATGGCCGAGAGGTAGTCGGTGAGGTTGGGGGTGGCCTCGAAGCGGGCGCGGAAGTCGCTGGCGCGCACGCGGTCCACGATACGGGGCAGCACGCCGCCGCCGAGATAGACGCCGCCGCGGGCGCCCAGCGTCAGCGCGACGTTCCCGGCGAAGCTCCCCAGGATCGCGCAGAACACCTCGACGGTCTCGGCGCACAGCGAGTCGTCCAGCCGCGAAACGATGTCCGAGGCGGTCACCTCGGGCGCGCCGACCCCGTTGACGGCGGCCAGCGCGCGGTGCAGCCGCACCAGGCCGGGTCCCGACAGCACGTGCTCGGCCTGCACGTGCGTCAGGCCCTGCGCGTGCAGCACACGCACGATCTCCAGCTCGCGGGCCTCAAGCACCGGCACGGTGACGTGGCCGCCCTCACCGGGGATCGGCGTCCAGCCGTGCTCGGCCGGCACCAGCCCGGCCACGCCCAGTCCGGTGCCCGGGCCGAGCACCGCCTTCACGCCGTGCGCGGGCGCGGGGCCGCCGAGCGGGACCAGGTCGTCGCCGGACAGGTGCGGCAGCGACACGGCCAGCGCCTCGAAGTCGTTCAGCAGCACCGCGTACGGGATGCCGAGGTCGCGTACCGAACCCTGCCAGGGCAGGTTCGTCAGCCGGTAGGACTCGCCCTCGATGGGACCCGCCACGGCCACGCAGGCCGCCCCCGGCCGCACTCCGCCCGCGTGATCCACGAGATAGGCGGCTACGGCTTCCGGGAGGGTGGCGTGATCGGCCCCCGCCAGCACGGCGACCCGCTCGGGCGCCGCGCCGGGGGAGGTGACGAGCCCGAAACGGGCGTTGGTGCCGCCGATGTCGGCGACGAGCCAGGGCAGTGCGAACGAGCTCACTTGACCGTCACCACGGGCGTGACCCCGGACTCCAGGTGCGAGGAGCCCGCCTCGGCCACGAAGCCCAGGCCCGGCCCGTGATGCGGCGACTCGGCGCCGCTGACGCCGAAGATGCCCGCGCCCTGCTCGGCGTGCCCGGCCATGCGGCGGAAGGCGGCGAACAGCTCGCGCCCGGTCCCCACCCACTCGGCGTCGCTCAGCGGCCGCCCGCCGGGGGTACGCCGGGCCAGCTCCTCGGCCGGCACCAGCAGCTCCAGCGTCCCCGCGGCCGAGTCGAGCCTGACCACGTCACCGTCGCGCACCAGCGCGATCGGCCCGCCGTCGGCCGCCTCCGGCGACAGGTGGATGGCGGCCGGCACCTTGCCCGACGCACCCGACATCCGGCCGTCCGTGACGATCGCCACCCGCTGCCCCCTGTCCAGCAGGACGGCCAGCGGCGGCGTGAGCTTGTGCAGCTCGGGCATGCCGTTGGCCGACGGCCCCTGGTAGCGGATGACGGCCACGAAGTCCTGGCCGTCCAGCGTCCCCGCCTCGAAGGCGGCAAGCAGCTCCAGCTGGTCGTCGAACACCTTGGCGGGCGCCTCGATGACCAGGTGCTCCGGCTTGACAGCCGACACCTTGGACACCGCGGTGCCGAGGTTGCCGGAGATCATGTGGATGCCTCCGTCGGCCGCGAACGGGTCCGACACCGGCCGCAGGACGTCCGGGTCGGCGCTGCCGCCGTTGACCCGGTGCCAGGCCAGCCGCCCGTCCTCCAGCCAGGGCGCGTCACGGTAGCGGTCCAGGCCGCGCCCGGCCACCGTCAGCACGTCGGCGTGCAGCAGCCCCTCGTCGAGCAGGTCGCCGATGAGCACCTGCATGCCGCCCGCGTCGCGGAAGTGGTTCACGTCGGCCTGGCCGTTGGGGTAGATCCTGGTCAGCGACGGCACCACCTTCGACAGGCAGGCCAGGTCATCCCAGGTCAGCACGATCCCGGCGGCGGCCGCCATGGCGACCAGGTGCATCGTGTGGTTCGTCGACCCGCCGGTGGCCAGCAGCGCGACGCAGGCGTTCACGATGGCCCGCTCGTCGACCAGCTCGCCCACGGGCGTGTACTCGCCGCCGTGCGCGGTGATCTCCACCGCGCGCCGGCCGGCCGCCTCGGTCAGGGCGTGCCGCAGCTCGGTGTGCGGGTTGACGAACGTCGAGCCCGGCAGGTGCAGGCCCATGACCTCCATCAGCACCTGGTTGGAGTTGGCCGTGCCGTAGAACGTGCAGGTGCCGGGGGAGTGGTAGGACTTGGCCTCCGCGTCGAGCAGTTCCTCCCTGCCGACCTTGCCCTCGGCGAAGGACTGGCGGGCCCGCGCCTTGACCTTGTTCGGCAGCCCGGAGGTCATCGGCCCGGCCGGCACGAAGATCGTCGGCAGGTGCCCGAAGTGCAGCGCGCCGATCAGCAGGCCCGGCACGATCTTGTCGCAGACGCCCAGCAGCAGCGTGGCGTCGAACATGTCGTGCGACAGCGCGATCGCCGTGGCCATCGCGATCACGTCCCTGCTGTAGAGCGACAGCTCCATGCCGGGGCGGCCCTGCGTGATGCCGTCGCACATGGCGGGCACGCCGCCCGCGACCTGCGCCACGCCGCCCGCCCTGCGCACGGCCTGCTTCAGCTCGGCCGGGTACGTCTCGTACGGCTGGTGGGCGCTGAGCATGTCGTTGTAGCTGGTCACGATCGCCACGCCGGGCTTGGCGGCGCTGCCGACGACCCTGAGGGCCTGCTTGTCCTCGGCGGGCGCGGCCGCGAAGCCGTGCGCCAGGTTCGCGCAGCCCAGGTGCGTGCGGGCCGGGCCCTTGGCGTGCGCCGCCTCGCCGTCGCGGCGGATCCGCGCGAGGTAGGCGGTACGGCTGGCGCCGCTGCGCTCGGCGATCCGCTCGGTGATCTCCTGGATGACGTTGTTCATCAGGCCTCCTCGTGCCAGACGCGACCGCTGCGGCCGAGCAGTTCGTGGGCGCCGGTGGGACCGGCCGTACCGGGGGCGTAGGGCTCGGGCAGGTCGCCGGACGCCTCCCAGGCGGCCAGGATCGGATCGATCCACCGCCAGGCCGCCTCCACCTCGTCGCGGCGCATGAACAGCGTCGGGTTGCCGGCCAGCACGTCGTTCAGCAGCCGCTCGTAGGCCTCGGGCACCCGCGCGGTGAACGTCTCACCGAAGCTGAGCTTGAGCGGCACCGGCTTCAGCGCCACCTCGCCCGCGCCCGGCTCCTTGGCCATGATGTGCAGCTGGATGCCCTCCTCCGGCTGCAGCCGCAGCACCAGCCGGTTCGGCGACCCGCCGGGGAAGATGGAGTGCGGCACGTCCTTGAACTGCACCACGATCTCGGACGTACGGCGCGGCAGCCGCTTGCCGGTGCGCAGGTAGAACGGCACCCCGGCCCAGCGCCAGTTCTTGACCTCGGCCCTGACCGCGACGAACGTCTCGACCCGCTTGGAGGCGTCGTTCGGCGGCGTGCTGCTCGGCTCGTCGAGGTAGCCGTCGTACTGGCCGCGCACGGTGAACCGGGCGGCCTCGGAGGCCTCGTCAAGCTGCCGCAGCGCCTGCAGCACCTTGACCTTCTCGTCGCGGATGGCCTCTTTGTCGTTGCGCGCGGGCGGCTCCATCGCGGTCAGGCAGAGCAGCTGCAGCAGGTGGTTCTGCACCATGTCGCGCAGCGCGCCCGCCTGGTCGTAGTAGCCGCGCCTGCCCGGCGTGCCCACGGTCTCGGCCACGGTGATCTGCACGTGGTCGATCCACAGCGAGTTCCAGATCGGCTCGAGGAAGGCGTTGGCGAAGCGGAGCACGAGCAGGTTCTGCACGGTCTCCTTGCCCAGGTAGTGGTCGATGCGGAAGATCTGCCGCTCGTCGAAGATGGCGCCCACTTCGTCGTTGATGAGCTGCGCGCTGGTCAGGTCGCGGCCCAGCGGCTTCTCGAGCACCACCCGCGAGAGCGGCGTCACCAGCCCGGCGGCCTCCAGCTCACGGCAGAACGGCCCGAACGTCATCGGCGGGCTCGCCAGATAGAACACCCGGTCACGCTGCTCGAACCCGCCCAGCAGTGCGTTCAACGCGGCCCATCCGGATGTGTCCTCGCCTCCGACGTCCACCGACACGTGGTGCAACCGGCCCAGAAAGCGGCGCCACAGCTCGGGGTCGTCAACGGGCACCTGGTCGCGTACCTCGGCGTCCACCTTGCCGCGGAAGTCGGCGTCGGTCAGGCCGCCGCGGGACATGGCCACGATGCGCGACTCGGGCGCCAGCCGGCCGTCCCTGTCGCAGTGGTACAGGGCGGGGATCAGCTTGCGCATGGACAGGTCGCCTGTGCCGCCGAAGACCACCAAATCGACAGCGTGCGCGGAGGGGGAGGACATGGCAGAGAACTCCGATGATCTACCAAGCAAGGACAGAACGGACACTAGCGAGGGTTTGGTGCTCACACAAGCAGAGTTTTGCTATTTGAGATAAGAAAGTAGCGACCTTTCATTACCTAACCTCCTGTGATTCACTTAGCCGATGTCTCGACGTACCTCCGGGACCCTCGCCACCAGTGGCGAGGTGCTCCGCCTCATTCGCACGGGTGAGGCCGTCACGCGGACCGACCTCGGCAGGGTGACCGGCCTGTCCCGTCCCGCGGTTCAGCTGCGCGTGGGTGAGCTGCTTGAACGTGGCCTGGTCGTCGAGCGCGCCGACGCCCCCTCCACCGGAGGCAGGCCGCCCGTCCGGCTCGAGTTCAACGCCGCCGGAGGCGTGGTGCTGGTGGCCGCGCTGGGCGCCAGCCGTACCCGGGTGGCGATCTGCGACCTGGCCGGGCGCGAGATCGACGGGCGCGACTTCGCCATCGACGTCGAGGAGGGGCCGGACGTCGTCCTGCCGCTGCTCATGGACACCTGGGAGGAGCTGCTCGGCGACCGGCCGCGCGAGATGGTGCGCGGCGTCGGGATGGGCGTGCCCGCCACCGTCGAGTTCGCCGAGGGGCGCACCGAGAGCGCCCGCGTGATGGCCTCGTGGACGGGGGTGGTGATCCCGCCGCTGATCCGGGCGCGCTTCGACGTGCCCGTCCTGGTCGACAACGACGTGAACGTGCTGGCCATCGGAGAGCACCGCGGTGTCTACCCGGAGCTGAGCGACCTGATGTTCGTCAAGGTCTCCACGCGGATCGGCGCCGGGGTGATCGCCAGCGGCGGGATCCTGCGCGGCGCGCTCGGCGCGGCGGGGGAGATCGGGCACATCCCCGTGCGCGACGGCGGCGGCGTGCTGTGCCGCTGCGGCAACATCGACTGCGTCGACTCCGTCGCCAGCGGTACGGCGCTGCTGCGCGAGCTGCGCGAGGCCGGGCGCGACGTCAAGACCATCGCCGACGTGACCAAGCTGGTGCGGGCGGGCGACGCGGGCACCATGGCGATCGTGCGCGAGGCCGGGCGGCGCATCGGCGAGGTGCTGGCCGGGGCCGTGAACATCCTCAACCCGTCGGTGGTCGTGCTCGGCGGCGACATGGCCGAGGCGTTCGGGCCGCTGGTGTCCAGCATCAGGGAGGTCGTCTACCGGCGCTCGACCGCGCTGGCGACCCGCCGGCTGCGGATCGAGCCGTCACGCCTGGGCGCCGGGGCCGGCATCACCGGGTGCGCGGTGATGGTCCTCGACCACGTCCTGTCCCCGGACGCGGTGGACGAGACCCTCACACATCGCCTCGCGGGAATCTAGCTCCGCGCCGCGCCGGCCCGCCCGCGCCCTGTACGGCGAGCAGCGGATCCGTGGCGCGGTTACTCGTCGCTCTCGTGCTGAACGTGCTGCTTGACCGTGGGCTTGGGGGTCCTGGGCCGGCGCGTCCCCGACGGGCTCGGGCTGGGAGTCCTGTGCGGCCGGACCTTGACGGTGCGCACCGGCGCGGGCAGGAACGTCACCCCCCCGGGCGGGATGGGCGCGGCCGCCACCGGCCGCGGGGAGGTGGCCTCCGGGTGCGGTGTGGCGGACGGACGGGGCGAGACGGTGCCCTGCGGCTGGTCGGACTTGGGCGTCGCCCGCGTGTGCTGCCTGACCGTGGCAGGCGGCGCGGCCGGCTGGCGGCGCGCGGGAGGCGTGCGCGGCGAGGAGCCCGACTTCGACTCGATCGCGGCCGCCTCCGAGTGGCGAACGCTCGGCGAATCCGCGCCGGGCATGCCGATCAGGTTGAGCGAGGTGCCCGTGAACGCCTCACCGACCAGAACCGCGGCGAAGGCCAGCATCAGGGTGCCGAGCAGCACGCTGACGGCCATCACGATGCGTCGGCGCCGCTCGGTCAGTCCCACGACCGTCGATGATAGTGACGCCGCGCACCGAATGGGACCCGGCCGGACGAATCGTGATCAAGAAAACGTGCCCTCGCGGCGGATCGTCTGCCAGCGCAGCCGCACGCCCAGCACCGCGGTCACCACCGAGTGGATCACCACGAGATACATCAGCTGCCGGTAGACGAACTGCTGCAGCGGCAGCACCCACAGCACCGAGGCCCGCTCGCGGTCGACCCGCAGCGCGTACCAGCCTGTCATCGCCTGCACGAGCACGAACCCCGCCCACACCGCCACGACGGGCAGCGGCTCGCCGACCAGCACGCTGTACACCGCCATGACGTCCACGACGGGCGCGAGCAGCGGCAGCAGCACCTGGAACAGCGTGAGGTACCCGAGCCCGCGCCGGCCGAACGTGCCGCGCTCCACGGCGGCCCCGCGATGCTTCCACATGGCCTGCAGCGTGCCGTAGCACCAGCGGTAGCGCTGGCGCCACAGCTGGCCGATCGTGGTGGGCGCCTCGGTCCAGGCCAGCGCCTTCTCCTGGTAGACCACCCGCCACCCGGCGCGGCAGATCGCCATCGTCAGGTCGGTGTCCTCGGCCAGCGTGTCCACGCTCAGCCCGCCCACCTGGGCCAGCGCCGCCCCGCGGAACGCGCCTATCGCGCCGGGAACGGTCGGCATGCACCCCAGCAGGTCGAAGGCGCGCCTGTCCAGGTTGAAGCCGATCACGTACTCGATGTGCTGCCAGCGTCCCAGCATCCCGCGCCGGTTGCCCACCTTGGTGTTGCCGCTGACGGCGCCGACCCCCGGATCGCGCAGCGGCTCGACCAGGTGGCCGATGGTGTCCGGCTGGAACACGGTGTCGCCGTCCACCATGATCAGGATCTCGTGCGAGGCGTGCGCGACGCCGGTGTTGAGCGCGGCGGGCTTGCCGCCGTTGGCCTGCCGGACCACCCGCACCTGCGGCAGGCCGAGCGCGGCGGCCCGCGCGGCCGTGGCGTCGCTCGACCCGTCGTCGACCACGATCACCTCGACCTGCCCGCGGTAGGCGGTGTTCACCAGGGAGCGCACGGTGGCCTCGATGCCCACCTCCTCGTTGTAGGCAGGCACGATCACGCTGACCGGAGGCGGTGCCGGCCAGGGCGGGGCCGCGCCCGTCCGCCGCCGCCCGCGCTTGGCCCGCCGTACGTGCAGCCAGGCCAGCGCGAGGAAGAACAGCAGCCGGGCCAGCGTGAGCACCCCGGCGATCGCCAGCACCCACGACAGAGCGCGCGTGAACGTGCCGGAGGCGCGCTGAGCGAAGCCCAGCACCGACCCAGCCACCTGGTCGAAGCCGCCCGCCGGCAGGTAGGCCGAGCCCAGTCCGAGCGCCACCGTCAGCGTCGTGGCCCGGTAGCCGCCGTGGTCGAGCCGGGTGAGCAGCCGGTCGAGCGCGGCGACCGTCTGCGCGCGGTCGCCGCCCGCGTCGTGCATCATGATCACCGCGCCGCGTCCCCGCTCGGGGACTGCGGCCCGCACGATCTTCTCGACGCCGGGCCTGCTCCAGTCCTTGGTGTCCAGGTCGGCCAGCGCCACCAGGTAGCCGGCCCCGCCCAGCTCGCGCATCGCGCGCACCTGCGGCCCGGTGACGGATTCCGGGGTGGAGGAGTACGGCAGGCGCACGAGCCTGGTCTGGAACCCGGTGGCGCCCGCGATCACCTTCTGCGTGAGCGACACCTCCAGCCGCAGCCGCCAGGCGGGCACGCCGGTCAGGTCGGCGTGCGCGTAGGTGTGGTTGCCCAGCTCGTGCCCCTCGGCGACGATGCGCCGGGCGAGATCGGGGTTCTCGGCGACCCGGGCCCCGACCGTGAAGAACGTGGCCTTCGCGCCATGCCGCTTCAGCACGTCGAGCACCCGCGGCGTCCAGATGGGGTCGGGACCGTCGTCGAAGGTCAGCGCGACCGTCTTGGCGGGCACGCGCGCGCTCTGCGAGCCCTCGCCGGTGAGGTTGACCAGCGGCCCGCCCCGGTCCACGCCGCCCAGGTCCTCGGAGGAGGAGGTCGCGGGGGCGGCGTGGGTCTCGCCGACCTCGTTGGTGGCGTATCCGTTGAGCACGAGCGCGCCGACCATCAGCAGCACGCCGCACAGGACAACCAGCCAGTGGCCGCGCGGGTCCGGCTGCCGGCGCGGCGCCTGGACCGTCGTGGTGACGGTGGTCGTCACTTCTTCGGGCCGTGCGTCTTCGTCGGATCCAGGCCCGGCGGCTGCTTGGTCCTTCCCGGCGGCGCCGGATCGGTGGTGACCGCTTCCGTAGGCGTGGGCGTGGCGGTCGTCCGCCTCGGGGTGGGGGTCCCGGACGGCGCGGGAGTACGGCTCCGCGTCGGCGAGGACGTGGGCGTGGGCGTCGTGGTGCGGGACCTGGTGGCCGACGGCGTCCACGCCGGGGCGGGAGTGGGGCTCGGGCGGCGGGTGGCGGGCCGCGTGGAGGGCGCCGACCTGATCGCGCCGGGCGGCTGCTTGCCGTCGGGGCCGCCGCCTGGCCAGCCCACCACGTCCAGGGTGGTGTTGGAGAACGCCCCGCCGACCAGGATCGCGGCCACGGCCAGCATGACGACGGCGGTGAGCGCGGCGGCCGCGATCAGCACGCGCCTGCGCCGGCCACTGTGGTCGACGAAGACGGCCGTCGGCTGGGGGTCGTTCACAGGCGGAGATCGTAGTGACGGGTGAGGACTTATCTGGTCAAAGTGGCGGAGCCTGCGCTTGATTCACAGCGAACCTTCAGGCTCAGGTGTCAGCACGTGCAGAGCAGACCACGGAGCGCGGTCTCCAGGCACGGGGCGCTGTGCGCGGGCGTGGGCCAGGGGAAGCGGATCAGCGCCTCGTCCGCCCGTACCGTGGCGCCGAACCTGTCCAGCTCCCACAGCCACGCCTGGCCCACGTGCTCGCCCAGCTGCCTGGCCACGCCGATGGCCAGCTGTGCCCGGTGCGAGTCGTTGACGTGGGCCAGCACCCGCTCGGCTGTCTCCGCCAGTGGGTCGGGCGCCGCCGCCAGGTAGTCGTCGGCGTCCAGCACGCCGGACTCCTCCCCGGTCAGGTAGACGACCTGGCCCACGTCCAGCCGCAGCAGGCGGGGCACGTCCCGCTCGCCGTACCGCTCGAGTGCCTCGAACAGGCTCTCGTCGGCGTGGCGCGCCGCGACGGCGACGGCGGCCTCGCGCGCCTGGCCGGCGGGTACCGGCTCGACCCAGCCCTGCACCTCCAGCAGGCCGCGCGGGTGCTCCACGTCGCCCAGCAGGCGCATCGCCGTGAGGTTCACCGACACCACGGCGTCCTCGCGCAACCCGTGCAGCGGCTCACCGGGACGCACCAGCAGCACCGGGCGGCCGCGCCCGTCCACGCCGCCGCGGGCGGGGCAGGGCACGCCGTCCACGGACAGGCGGGCGAGGCTCGCGGTCGCGGCGAGGGTGCGGATCCGCTCGGGGATCGGCAGCATGGACGACTCCTTGGCATGCTAGGTTAGGCTTACCTAAGTAAGGATTACCTAATCACATTGAGGTGAATGTGCGCTACACCGGTCCGAAGGTGCGGCTGTCGCGTCGCGCGGGCGTGCCGCTGACCAGGAAAGCCGTCCGCTACTTCGAGCAGCGCCCGTACCCGCCGGGCGAGCACGGCCGCAAGACCAACCGCCGCAGCACCGGCGACTACGGCATGCGCCTGATGGAGAAGCAGAAGCTGCGCTGGTACTACGACGTCTCGGAACGCCAGCTGCGCCGCTACTGGGACCTGGCGGTCCGCAAGCAGGGCGCGTCGGGCGCGGAACTGGTCACGCTGCTGGAGTCGCGGCTGGCATCGCTGGTGTTGCGGGCAGGTCTGGCGCCCTCGATCTACGCGGCCAGGCAGTACATCAGCCACGGCCACATCTCCGTCGACGGCCGCAAGGTGGACATCCCCAGCTACCTGGTCAAGCCGGGGCAGGTCGTCGCGGTACGCGAGCGGTCCAGGAAGATGCAGCCGTTCGTGGCCGCCGCCGAGGGCGTCCACGCCGACGAGCGCACCGCCCCCTACCTGGTCGTCGACCTGGCCGAGCTGCGCTTCACGCTGACCGCCAGGCCCGAGCGCGAGCAGATCGCGGTCCCCGTGGACGAGCAACTCGTGGTGGAGTTCTATTCTCGTTAGCCGTGAGTGACGCGGGTGAACGGCATGCCAGCTGGCTGGAACTCTTCTTCGACCTCGTCGTGGTGGTGGCGGTCGCCCAGTTGGCGCACCGCCTGCAGCACCCGACCTGGCTCGACGTGGCGCTGTTCGCCATGCTCTATTACGCGGTGTGGAGCGTCTGGACGTCGATGACGCTCTACGCCAACGTCAGGGGCGACAAGACGCGCGTGCGCAGCATGCTCCTGTGCATGTTCGGCATCGCGGTCATGGCCGCCGCCGCCCCCGACGTCGGCCACGCGCTGAGCCTAGGCAGCGGTGACAACACCCACGACCCCTGGTTCATCGCCGCCTACGTCTTCTGCCGTGCCGTCGCGGCCCGCTCCCTGCAGGGGTCGGGCAACATCCTGATCTCCTGGCCCTCGGTCCACATCGGCGTGGGTGTGATCCCGTGGGTCGCCTCGCTCTGGATCGACCCGCCGGCCCCCGGCGACCCGGTGGCGTGGCGGTACGTGCTGTGGGGGCTGGGCGCCGTGCTGGACATCACCTTCACCGTCCGCGCGAGCCTGGACCCGGACAGGGTGGTGAAGCAGGCGCAGGCGCAGGCCGAGCGGCTGCGCAAGCGAGAGGAACGCAGGCAGGAGTTCGGCCTGCGGTCCCAGGAGATCACGGTGCCCACCGCCGCCATCCTGCACTCGGCGCATCTGGGGGAGCGGCTTGGCCTGTTCGTCATCATCGTGCTCGGCGAGGCCGTCATGCAGGTGGTGGTCGCCGCTTCGGGCAAGAGCTGGGACCAGGCGCTCGGCCTGGCCGCGCTCGGTGGGTTCGGGCTGATCGTGTCGCTGTGGTGGCTGACGCTGCAGTACGGGCTGAGCGCCGTGCCCGACGCCAGCGAGAACGGGCTCAGGCCCGCCGTCGCGATGCCCGCCCACTATGTGATGACCGCCGGGATCACCGCCACCGCCGCCGGTCTCGGCGTGGTCGCGGAGGACGCGTCCGCGCACCTGCACGGCGGCATCGTCTGGGTGTTGTGCGGCGGGCTGGCCGTGTACTTCCTGGCCTCCGCCGTGCTCGGCGTGGCCAACCGGGCGGAGCGGCGCTGGCTGTGGGGCTGGGCGCTGCCCTCCGTGGCGGCTCCGCCGGTCGTGGCCGTCTTCGCGGGGCTGGTCCAGGCGTGGATCGTGGTGGCGCTGCTGGCCCTGGTCGCCCTGTGGCGCGTGCTCTACAAGCCGTCCACGCCCGCGGTCGCCTGACGCAGGGCGGCCACCTCCTGGCGCAACGCCGCCAGCTCGTCCAGGATGAGCCGGGTCGAGGCGGCCGAGTCCTCCTCCAGCTCCGCCCGCTCCTCGGCGGACTCCTCGTCCATGGCGCTCACCACGACCGCCATGAACAGGTTGAGCACCACGAACGTGCAGATCAGGATGAAGATCACGAAGAAGACCCACGCGAAGGGGTGCACGGACATCACCTCGCGCGCGATGTCGGGCCAGGCCTCGCCGGTCATCGTCTGGAACAGGGTGAACAGCGACGTCTGGAGCGAGCCGAAGTAGTCGGGGGCTGCCCCGCCGTACATCTTGGTGGCCATCACGGCGGCCACGTACAGCACCAGCGACAGCAGCACCACGATCGAGCTCATCCCCGGCAGGGCGCGCAGCAGGGCGGAGACCACGCGGCGGAGACTGGGGACGACCGACAGCAGGCGCAGGGCGCGCAGGATGCGCAGCGAGCGCAGGACGGACAACTCGCCGGTGGCCGGTGCCAGGGCGATGCCGACGATCAGGGCGTCGAAGATGTTCCACGGGTCGCGCAGGAAGCGCAGGCGTTCGACGTAGATCTTGGCGAGCAGCTCGGCCACGAAGATGTACAGGGCCGCGTGGTCGATCACGTGCAGCTCGGGGCCGAAGCGGCTCAGCACGGCCGGGAACGTCTCCAGGCCCAGCGTGGCGGCGTTGACGAGGATCAGGCCGACGATGAACCGCTGGAAGCGCGGATGCTCGATGACATGGCGGACGCGGTCGCGCACGAGGGGGACTCCTAGTAGTTCTTGATCAAATGCCCCCTAATCATGGCTTATCCGGATTGAGAGCTGGTCAACGAGAAGACCCGCAGTTCCCGGCCCGACTTCGCGGTGTAGGCCGCGTAGACGGGCCACAGCGCGAGCAGGTCCGGCCAGACCGCCTCCCGCTCGGCGCCGGTCAGCAGCCTGGCCTCGGCGGGGACCTCGCGCCCCGCGTAGCTGACCCTGACGTGCGGCTCGGCGAGCAGGTTGGCCGTCCAGGCCGGATGCTGGGGGAGCCCGAAGTTGCTCCCCACGACCAGGAAGCCGCCTTCGACGGGCAGGCAGGCCAGCGGCGTACGGCGGGGCAGCCCGCTGCGGGCGCCGGTGTGGAACAGCACCAGGGTGGGGATCACCTGGCTGCTGCCCAGGCGCTTGAAGATCCGGTGCACCGCGCGGTCGAGCTGCGGCACGAAACGGGGACCGACCCTCATGAACCAGTCGGTCCCGGCCAGCCACTGGAAGAAGGGCTTGAGGAACCCGAGCATGCCGGGAGTGTAGCAAGCGCTCGTTCAAATGCCATGCCGCCCGGCCCTGTGGTATAAAACCCACCTAAAACACGTAGCAGACGGGGGTTCGAGCCAGCATGTCGTATCCGAACTACGGCCCGTCCTACTACGGTCCGCCGCCCCAGACGCACCCCAACGGGACCACCATCCTGGTGCTGGGCATCCTGAGCCTGGTGATCTGCACCATCCTGGGCCCATTCGCCTGGTCGATGGGCAACAAGGCGCTCCGCGAGATCGACGGCAGCGGCTACTACTACGAGAACCGCGGCCAGGTCCAGGCGGGACGGATCTGCGGCATGGTCGCCACCTGGCTCATGATCGCCATCATCGGCTTCTACGTGCTGTTCTTCGTGCTTTTCGGCGGGATCGCGTTGCTGGGCGGGCTGTCCAACAGCTGACCGTAGCCGCCGATCCCCGTCTCCAGCAGATCGAAGGCCGCCTCGGCCTGCTCGCGCAGCCACGGCTGGATCTCGCTCCAGGTTTCCCCCGCCAGCTTGCGCCGCACCGCGTTCCTGGACAGCAGCCGCGTCGTCTCCAGGATCTGCGCCGCCACGAGCTGCGGCGTCAGGTCGTCCGGGTCGGCGTCGGTGGCCTCCGCCAGCGTGTTCGCCAGGTTCGTGTTGCGCTCGTGCTCCAGCTCCCGCATCCGGGCCATCAGTGACGGGCTGTCGCCCACCAGGCGCCCGAAGACGTCGGAGCCGTCGTTGAGGCCGTAGCGCCAGTCGCGCTGCTCGATGGCCTCCAGGAAGTCGCGGCGGAAGGCCGCCACCACGCTCTCGCCCGGCCGGCGCCCGTGCACCACCCCGCTCGGCAGGAACCCCACCTCCGACTGCCGGTCGAGGAACAGGTCCTCCTTGGTGCCGAAGTAGTTGAACACCGTGTTCACGGACACGTCGGCGGCTCTGGCCACGTCGGCCACGGTCACCTTGTCGAAGCCGTGAATCATGAACAGGCCCATCGCCATGTCCGCGATGCGCTGCCGGGTTTCCCGCTTCTTCCGCTCCCGCAGTCCCTCTTCCACGCCCCTATGCTATCAATGTTGCAGTGACTCCAAATTTTCAGCTACTCTAAATTTGGAGGCGATGAAATGATCAAGACTGTGGGTCTGAGCAAGACCTTCAAAGGCGGCGTGGAAGCCGTCAAAGGCGTGGACATATCGGTGGAAGCGGGGGAGATCGTCGGGTTCCTCGGTCCCAACGGCGCCGGCAAGACCACGACCATGCGGATGCTGACCACGCTGCTCACCCCCACCTCGGGCACGGCCACGGTGGCCGGCCACGACCTGCTTGCCGACCCGCGCGGCGTGCGCCGCCGCATCGGCTACGTCTCGCAGGGCGGGGGGATCAACCCGGTCAACCCGATCGGAGAGGAGCTGATCCTTCAGGCGATGCTGTACGGCATGCGCCGCGCCGAGGCGGAGACCAGGTCCGCCGAGGTGCTGTCGAAGCTCGAACTGTCAGGCATGGAGAAGATGCCCGGCGGCGCGCTGTCGGGCGGCCAGCGGCGGCGCTTCGACATCGCCTTCGGCCTGCTGCACCGGCCGCCGCTGATCTTCCTGGACGAGCCCACGACCGGTCTGGACCCGCAGAGCAGGGCCAACCTGTGGGACCACATCAGGGCGCTGGGCACGACCGTGTTCCTGACCACCCACTACCTGGACGAGGCCGACGCGCTCTGCGACCGGCTCCTGATCATCGACCACGGCCGGATCGTGGCCGAGGGCACCCCCGCCGAGCTCAAGACCGGCGGGCGCACGCTCGACGACGTGTTCCTCGACATCACCGGCCGCTCCCTGCGCGAGGAGGCAGGCGTTGCGTGACACCTGGGTGCTGTTCCACCACAACTTCCGCATCACCCTCCGGCAGAAGGTGGGCATCGTCTTCGGCGCGGTGCAGCCGCTGCTGTTCCTGGTGCTGTTCGGCCCGATCTTCGCCAGGATCGGCACCTGGGAGACGCTGGTGCCCGGCCTGATCATCCAGCTCGGGCTGATCAGCACCGGCCTGGCCGGCTTCGGCGTCGTCTTCGAGAAGCGCTCCGGCGTGCTGGAGCGGATGCGGGTCACCCCGGCAGGGCGTCTGTCACTGCTGCTCGGCCGCGTGCTCAACAACGCCGTCACGCTGATCATCCAGACGGTGCTGCTGGTCGCCGTCGGGGTGGCGTTCGGGCTGCGGGCGGCTCCCGCGGGCGTGCTGGTCAGCCTGGTGCTGATGGTCGTGCTCGGCGTCAGTCTCGCCTCGCTGTCGTACGCGGCCGCGCTGACCATGAACGACCAGCTCTTCGCCCCGGTCATGACCACCGTCGTGGTGCCGCTGGTGCTGCTGTCGGGCTCGTTCCTGCCCATGTCGATGGCTCCGGGCTGGCTGAACGCGATCTCGCACGTCAGCCCGTTCCGCTACGTGCTCGAGGCCATGCGCGACCTGTTCGCCGGGCGCTACCTGACCGGCACGGTCATCGCCGGCGTGGCGGTGACCGTGGCGTTCGCCCTGGTGAGCCTGTGGATCGGCACCCGGGTGTTCAATCGCGAGAACGCCTAGGCGGGCCGAACGGCTCGATCTTGGGATCGGCGAAGGGCGGGCCGACCTTCCGGCCCGCCCTGTCGCTCACGCGCAGCGCGTACAGCCCCTTGTCGGGGTCGACCGCGACCAGGCCGTAGGAGGTGTCGACGTCCTCCTCGGCCAGGTCGAGCCGGTCGATCGCGTCGGCGAGGGTGGCGCCCCGCGCAAGCCGTACCGTGATGAGGACCATGTCCTCACGCTACGCTCTTGGCCCTTCGCTGCAGCGCGGCGACGATGCCGGCCGAGTCCACGATCCCGTAGCCGTAGTCGTAGTCGAAGCCCACGTCGCTGCGGTCCTCCGCGGTACGGCGCAGCAGCGCGCGCAGCTGGGCGGGTGACAGCCGCGAGGCGGGCCAGTGGGAGCGGATGGCGGCCACCAGACCCGCCACGACCGGCGTGGCCGCCGACGTGCCGGAGTCGGGCTCGGTGTCGCCGAAGGCCTTGGAGCCGGAGAAGTGCGTGTACCCGCACACGTCGGGCTTGCGCGCGGTCAGCCGGCCCGGCCCCTGCGAGGAGTAGCCCACCCGCTCGCCGTTGGTGTCGACGCCGCCGATGGACAGCACCCGCGGGTGGGAGTTGGCCCCGCAGATCGGCCTGGTCGGCCAGGCGCAGCGGGCGTCCTTGCACTCGCGCCCGCAGTTGCCCGCCGCGAACAGCACGTCGGCGCCGGCCCTGTCGAGGCTGGCCACGATGAGGTTGAACGGGTGGGCGGCGTTGTCGGAGTAGTTGCCAGGATGCCCGACGGGGAAGTCCCACTCGGGGGAGAACGAGCCCCAGGAGTTGCTGACCACCAGCGTCCTGGTGCCCGCGGGCTGCATGTCGAGCACGTCCCGCAGGTGCGCGAAGGCGGCCACCGCGTCCGACAGCAGGCCGTCCATCGCCGAGCCGCCCGGCCGGGTGGAGCGCAGCACGGGGATGTCGATCAGCGAGGCCTGCGGCGCGCCGATCAGCGCGTCGAAGGCGCACATGCTGCCGTGGTCGACCTCGAACTCGCCCGGCCTGCCCTCGACGCCGGCCGGGTTCCAGCTGCGCTCGGCGTCCAGCGTGACGCCGCGGCCCAGCTGCCTGGCCACGTGCGCGGCGTTGATGCCCGTGTCGCAGACGGCCAGCGGCACCCCGGCGCCGTCCAGGCCCTCGGCGTGCAGGCCCGCCACGTTGAGCAGGCGTTCGACGTCGTGCCAGTCGCCGAGCGGCGGGTCGCCGCCGCAGGTCATCGACGACTGCACGACCGGGTCGGCGAACACGCCCACCACGTCGGGCCGCAGCGTCGGCAGCAGCGTCACCCTGGTGGCCAACTCGTCGTCGGAGATCGTGCCGCGCACCAGCACCGAGGCGTCCTCGGCGGCCAGCGAGAAGTCCAGGGGCTGGTTGAGGGAGAGCGGGTCGCCGCCCGCCGCGGGGATCGGGCGGGGGACTGCCACCGGCGTGAAGGCGGAGTCGAGCTCGACTCCCGGCAGGGAGTCGGCGACGTCGGCCGTGGTGGCCGTCCGGCCGGGATCGGCGACGGCCGCGACGAGATCTGGTGAGGGGCGTAGCTGGATGAGGACCCGCATGATGTACCACCGAACGTTTGGAGGGAACGAACGCACCAACATTCCTTCATCCGCGGGGGCGCGTCCAGCGCATCGAAGGGTTTCTGACCTGCTGGAATGCCGCAAAATGCGCGAAGCGGGCGTCATTCAATCTCGGGCATCATGCTTCCGTGATTTCGGTCTGTTCACTACGGTGAGTCGACATGACGGCGCAGGCATCGCTGGCCCCTTCACAACCCACCCGCGAGCACTGGCTGGCGGTGCGGCCAAGGCTCATTCTGGCCTCCGCCTTCATGCTCTTCCTCGAGCTGGCCCTGATCCGGTGGACCGGGTCGAACATCGTCCACCTGAGCTATTTCACCAACTTCGTGCTGCTCGGCTCGTTCCTCGGCATCGGGCTGGGGTTCCTGCGCGTGGGCAGGTCGGGGCGCCAGCCGTACTACTCGCCCGTGGTGCTGTTCGGGCTCGTGGTCGTCGTGCTGATGTTCCCCGTGACCGTCGACAGGAACACCGAGGGCGTCCTGTACTGGACGTCGCTGGCGACCACGGGGCCGCCGGCGTGGGCGATCCTGCCGGTGATCTTCGCGGCGGCGGCGCTGACGCTGATGGGGCCCGCCGAGCTGGTCGGGCGCTGCTTCCCCGAACTGCCGCGGCTCGAGGCCTACCGCTACGACCTGATCGGCAGCCTGAGCGGGATCGTGGCGTTCACGGCGCTGTCGTACCTGAGCGCGCCGCCGGTGTTCTGGGGGCTCGTCGCGGCGATCTGCTACGGGCTGCTGCTGACGCCCAGGCCGCTGGCGCACTACCTGTTCCTGGTCACGGTGCCGTCGCTGGCGATCGTCACGCTGCTGCTGTCGGAGACGCTGACCGCGGGGGCGATCTGGTCGCCCTACTACAAGGTGACCTTCAAGCAGTTCATGCAGCTGGGGGTGCCCGTCACCGACATCTCGGTCAACGGCATCCCGCACCAGCAGGCCGTGCCCGCCGCGGCGCGACTGCAGTGGGAGCGGCAGTACGGCCTGCCGTACGAGCGTTCCAGCACGCCGCTGGACGACGTGCTGATCGTGGGCGCGGGCAGCGGCACAGACGTGGCGATCGCGCTGTCGAAGGGCGCCAAACACGTCGACGCGGTCGAGATCGACCCCAAGCTGCGCGAGCTCGGCGGCTCCGTCCACCCCGACAAGCCCTACGCCGACCCGCGCGTGACCACCACGATCACCGACGGGCGCGCCTACCTGGAGCGGACCCCGAAGAAGTACGACCTGATCCTGTTCGCCCTGCCCGACTCGCTCACGCTGGTGTCGGGGGCCAGCTCGCTGCGCCTGGAGAGCTACCTGTTCACCGAGGAGGCCATGCGGGCGGCGCAGACCCACCTCAAACCCGGCGGCGCGTTCTCGATGTACAACTACTACCGCGAACCGTGGCTGGTGGACCGGCTCGCCTCGACCGTGCAGGCGGCCTTCGGCCACAAGCCGTGCGTCGACGTCGTCAGCCAGGCCGGGCAGCAGGCCGTGATCACCGCCGGAGTCTCGCCGTCGGCGCAGAAGTGCGAGACGGAATGGGCCGGCGCGGCGGCGGGCACGCCCCCGCCGACCGGGGACGACCGCCCGTTCCTGTACCTCAAGGACCGCGACGTCCCCTCGATCTACCTGATCACGCTCGGGCTGATCCTGGCGGTCAGCCTGCTCGCCGTGCGCGTGGTCGCCGGGCCCTTCGGGCGGATGCGTCCCTACGCCGACCTGTTCCTGCTCGGCGTGGCGTTCCTGCTGCTGGAGACCAAGAGCGTGACCGGGTTCGCGCTGCTGTTCGGCACCACGTGGGTGGTCAACGCGATCGTCTTCGCCGGGGTGCTGGTCGCGGTGCTCGCCGCGGTCGAGGTGACGCGCCGCTTCCGCACCCCGCCGCTGCCCGTCATGTACGGCGTGCTGCTCGCCGGGCTGGCGCTGGCCTGGCTGGTGCCCAACTCGTGGCTGCTGTCGCTGCCGCTCCCCGTGCGGGCCGTGGCCGCGGTCGTGGTGGCGTTCCTGCCGATCTTCGCCGCCAACGTGGTCTTCGCCAAGCGGTTCTCGGACACGGCCGACCCCACCACGTCGTTCGGGGCGAACCTGCTCGGCGCGATGGTGGGCGGGTGCCTGGAGTACCTGGCTCTCGTGATCGGCTACCGGGGGCTGCTCATCGTGGCCGCCGTGCTCTACCTGGGGGCCTTCGCGCTGCTTCCCCGGCGAGCCGCCTGACCGGAAACGGCGCGGAAACGCGGCACGGTGTTTCCTCTGCGCCATGTACGCACACGCGATCAGCGCGCTCTGCCTGGTGGGGGCACCACCTACTACAGCCCCGTCGACCTGGTCAGGAAGTCCCGCGCGCAGGCCCGCACCGGCGAGCCGGGGGAGAGGTTCTCCTACTCCAACACCGACTACACGCTCCTCGGCATGGTCATCGAGAGGGTGACGGGCCGCTCACTGGCCGGACGGGGGCAAGGTGTTCGCGATCTCCGCCACGCTCACGCTCCGCGACACCACCGCTGCCGTCCTCGCCATGATCAAGACCGTGGAGTCGGTTCTGTGCCCGTAGCGGTTCAGTCGGGGAGCCGGGCGGCGAGGCCGTCCAGGACGCGGTCGAGGCCGTAGAAGAAGCGTTCCTCCGAATCTACGTAGCGCCGCGCGCCCTCCTTCGTCATGCGGGTGAACAGCGGATAGTCGCCGCTCTTGAGCACCGACTCGATGAAGGGCGCCTGGCGCATCAGCCACTGGCCGAGATCGACCCCCGTCTGCCGGGACGCCTCGATCTCGGCCAGCTCGGACGACACGAACCCGCTGACGAACGCCGACACCGTCCCGACCATCGTCAGCATCCCGTCGATGGAGACCCCGAGCCCGTCGACCGTCCGCAGCGCGGCCTCCATCACCCGTATCCGGTTCGGGCCCGCCGTCTGGCGGCCCACGGTCAGCGGGGCGATCCACGGATGGCGCAGCATCACCTGCCGGCTGCGTACGGCCAGCCCGCGCAGATCCGCCCGCCAGTCGCCGCTGACCTCGTCGGGCAGGTACTCCACGGCCACGGCGTCGAGCATCAGGTCGATCAGGTCGTCCTTGCTGGAGACGTAGCGGTACAGGGACATCGTGCCCGAGCCGATCTCGGCGGCCACCCGCCGCATCGAGATCGCCTTCAGCCCCTCGGCGTCGGCCACCCGGATCGCCGCCTCGGTGAGCTGTGCCCTGCTGAAACTCGGCCGTGGGCCACGGGCCGGCTCCTCGGGCCGCATCCACACATTCGTCATTGCGTACACCATACCCGGTTTTGTAGGGTGGATTTCCGAAACCGGGTACGGCGTACCCGGTTCCCCCTTCGACCTGGAGCCGCCCATGCCCATCCCCGGCACGGACCTGTTCGACCTCCCTCCCCTGTGGGACGGCGCGCCCGCCTGGCTCACCAAGCCCGTGCTGCTCGCCGTCCTCGCCGTCGTGATCATCTGCGGCCTGGGCTGGGCCGCCTTCGCCCGGCCCCGGCTGGTGCCCCGCGGCCTGCAGAACGTGGGGGAGTACGCCTACGTCTTCGTCCGCGACCAGGTCGCCCGGCCGTTCCTCGGCAAGGACGCCGACCGCTGGATGGGGTTCCTGCTCACCCTGTTCCTGCTCACGCTGACCTGGAACCTGATGGGTGTCGTGCCCGTGATCCAGTTCCCCGTCGCCTCCCACATCGCCTTCCCCGCCGTGCTCGCCGCCGTCGTGTACGTGATCAAGCTGTACCTCGGCTTCAGGCACCAGGGCTTCGCCGGGTTCTTCAGGAACGCGATGTTCCCGCCCGGGCTGCCCAAGGCGCTGGCGCTGGTGCTGTACGCCCCGCTCGAGCTCGTCTACATCTTCGTCACGGCGCCGTTCACGCACGCGGTGCGGCTGTTCGCCAACATGTTCGCCGGCCACATGCTGCTGGCGTTCTTCAGCGCGGTCGGCTTCTGGTTCACCCTGGCCCATCCCACGCTGCCCGGCTTTCCGGTCGGCGTCCTGGGCGTGCTCGCGACGTGCGTGCTGACGGCCTTCGAGATGTTCATCCAGTTCCTGCAGGCCTACCTGTTCACCATGCTGGCCGCGATGTACCTCGGCGACGCCATCCACCCCGCCCACTGACGCCCGCCGTACGCCCGGCTCGGATCAGAACGCCGGCGCTCTCGCACGGAACGGCACATGATCGCGTACGGCCGGCGCCGGCCGAGCATGGCTCGCTTGGAGCGGTGGGCGTTCCGAGCTCCAAGGATTGTCGGTGGGGTCTTGTTCAATGGCCCGCATGGAAACGGAGACCAAGAGGAGCGGGCCGTTCTGGGACATGCTCGAAGGTCGGCTTCCCCAGCCGCCCGCCGCGCGGCTCTTAGGGTGGGAGCTCGTCGAGATCGACCCCGACAAGGGAACCATCGAGGTGGCGTTCCAGGCGGGTGAGCAGTTCGCGAACCCTGTGGGGGTGATCCAGGGCGGGTTCCTCGCCGCGATGCTCGACGACACGCTCGGGCCCGCGCTGGTGGCGACGCTGCCGCCGGACAAGTTCGCGCCCACGCTGGCACTTCACGTGCAGTTCCTGCGCCCGGCGCGGCCCGGGCGGCTGGTGGGGCGGGGGCGGGTCGTGCAACGGGGCAAGGAGGTGTGCTTCCTGTCCGGGGAGCTCGTGGACCCCGACGGGAAGCTCGTGGCCACGGCCTCAGCCACGACCCGGATCCAGACCGTCCGCTCGTAAGATCCGGGGCTTTGGTATGCCCGGGGCTCGGTCGTGCGCTTCGGGGGTACCTTCGCCGACCACCACGGCTGCGGCTCGGGGCTTGGTGGGCTTGGGGCCGGCTCGGCGTGGTGTGACCGGCCATGGGCGTTTCCAGTGGGCGGAGCTAGGGCATGGCGCGTGTCCGACGCAGCTTGAACGGGTCCCTCTCCGCGTGGTGCCCGGCCTTCGCGTCCTCCGCGTAGTGCCCCGTGTCTCCCTCCGCGTGGTGATCGCGTTTCGCGCGGCGCCGGCGGCTTCCCTGAGGAGTGGTTCGCACGGCACGTCGGCGGGGTCGCTGCTCGTGGCCTTGGGTGAACATGGCGAGACACCATCCCGAGGCGATGCAGGGGAGCGGGGTTCCGGCTCGGCGGCGGTGTCCCGCAGCTCCCTTGTGGGTGGGCGTCAGACGGGTGGTGGTCCAGGCGGGTCCGGGGCGAGGACCATGCCCTTAGAGGCCGCAGACCTCGCTGAGGCTCTTGGCGGTCTTGTTGCTGCCGTTCTGGGTGGGGGTCTGGGTGGGGCGCTGGGCCAGGTGGGTCCGGGTGGGGCTGGCCGTGGGCTGGCCGGGGGAGGCCGTGACGTCGGCCGCTTGGGCGCGCTGGGCGGGCTTGGCGGAGTCCTGGAGGGCCTTGGCCGTGGCACGCCGGATCTTGAGCCAGTCCGGGCGGCCCGAGTAGAACTCCGGCGGCACGAACTGCAGGCTGGTGATGCGGGCGCCCTTGACCTTGACCGCGAGCTCCACCAGCGGCTCGACGAGCTGCTTGGGGATGTTGGTCTGCGCCAGCCGCTTCGTCGCGTTGGCGATCTTGGAGAAGTTCAGCAGGATCTTGTCGGCCGTCGCCTGCTGGGCGAAGGCGCCGATGACGCAGCGCTGGCGGGCCATGCGGGAGAAGTCGTCGCTGTCGACCCGGGACCGGCCGTACCACAGCGCCTCCTCTCCGCCGAGGCGCCGGTAACCGGCCTTGATGGTGCCTGCCGTACCGAAGTGACCGCCCCACTTGATGTCGCGCTCGACGCGGATCTTGAGCCCGCCGATCGCGTCGACCAGGTCGGCGAAGCCGTACATGTTCATCAGGGCGTAGTAGTCGATCTTCACGCCGAGCGTGTAGCCGATGGCGTCCATCAGCGCGCGCGGGCCCTTGTTCTTGCCGCCCATGAGCTGCGGGTTGTCGTTGGCGTACTGCCAGACCTCGTTGAGCAGCCCGCCGTTGGGCAGCTCGGCCATGTAACCGTTGGGGAACTGCTTGTGCAGCGGCGAGTTCGGCGGGAAGCGCACGTGCTGCATGTTGCGCGGCAGGCTCAGCAGCACCGTGTTGCCGGTCTTGGTGTTGACGCTGGCCACCGTCATGCTGTCGGTCCGCACGCCGGTACGGTCACCCGCGGCGTCACCCCCGATCAGCAGGAAGTTGACCCGATCGCTGCTCTCCCACGGGTTCGCCGGGTCCGTGGGCACCGGTGCCGCGTCGGAGTCGGTGGCCGAGGGGAAGATCTTGTCGATGGTGTTCTTGAAGGTGAGCATGTAGTTGGCGGTGAGGGCGAACGGCGCCATCACGGTCACGCACAGTAGGCCGATGGCCACACCGGAGACGATCTGGCCGAGCTGGTCGAGCCGGTTGGGCCGCAGCACCACGTAGGAGACGGCGATCAGCGCGAACCAGGCCAGCGCGAGGCCGGAAGCGATGACGATGACCGCCGTCTGCGCGCCCGCGCCCGCGAACACGGTGAGGTTGTTCAGGTTCCTGGTCAGGCCGTAGGCCAGGGCGGCGAGCAGCAGCACGGCGTAGACGCCGACCAGCGCCAGCCCGGTACGGCGATGCCCGGCCCGCAGGTGCGCGGCGCCGGGCAGGATGGCCGACAGGGCGGTCCAGCCGATGACGGAGCCGAGCGTCAGCGGCTTGGCGAACCGTGGGGCGGCAGGAACGGGCGTACGCCGAGGCACGCGCCGTTTTCTGGTTGAGTCCACCCCATCGGCTCCTTCACAGGCCTACCTGGCAAAACGCGGTTTTGCCCCCCATTGGACAGAAGATTGCCAGGATTCTAGCTCCCATATAGGGACATCCGAGACATGTGCCCAAGCTGAGATGAACGCCGCATGACGTCAGGACGTCGTCGAAGAGTCCGCTGCCCAGGTGTTGCACTGGTAGGCCGTGTTGCGCAACCACCCCTGGCGGAACCACCGGTTGTTGTTGACGGGAGCCCCGTGGTCGCGGGGCCATCCGGGGTAGTCGCCGACCTGACCGTAGAACTCGAACAGGCGGTTGCGGTTGGCCGGGCTGACCGGATAGGAGTTCGCCACGGACCTCATCCACATGCCGCCGAGGCACGTAGCCTGGAGCTCCAACCTTCTGCTCAGCGCGAGCTTCGCGCTCTGGCTGGAGCTGGCCAGCGTCTTGTCCCACCAGGAGCCCATGATCCCGGACATCTCCTGCACGTGGTGACCGTACTCGTGGGCCATCATGCTGATGATCCCGCCGTTCCACTGGATGAACTCGCCGTAGCCGCGGGCGTTGCCGTTGCCCCTGGCCATCGCCGAGGTGGAGGCGTAGATCGTGTTGTTGCGCGGGCAGTAGAAGGGCACCATGCTCCCCGGCGACGGGAAGTCGCCGCACGCGCCCCTGCCGCCCTTGGGGGTGATCGCGTAGTTCGGCGCGCGGAACTGGATGCCCTGGCGCTCCAGCGCCGGGCCCCAGACGCGGCTCATGCACTGCCCCGTCTTCAGGATCAGCGCCTTGAGCTGGCTGTGGCTGAAGATGCTGCCGTTGCCCGCGGGGCAGGTCGACTTCGGCAGCCCGCCGGCGCGGTAGAGCGTGTTGCCCTTCAGCGTTCGGTTCACGGTGACCTGCTGCGGCGGGTTCACCGGATCCTGCGTGGGCGACTGCGTCGGCGTCGAGTCGTCCGTCGGCTGCGTCGGCTGCGTTGTCTCCGCCGGTGGCGGCGTGTACTCGGTCGGCGGGTGATACGGGTCGTACGAGCTCTCGGTCGGCAGCGCCACCGGCTGGTAGACCTGGTGGCTCGCGCTCTTGAAGACCGCCCCCACGACCACCATCAGCACGAATAACGCGGCCACCGAGCCCAGCACGATGCCCAGGATCCCGGCCGCGCCCATCCCCTTCTTCCTGCGCGGCGGCGGCCCCCACGGCCCGCGCGGCGGCCCCGGCGGTCCTGGGGGCATCGGCGGCGGCGGTGGTGGTGTCGCCCACTGCTGTGGCGGGGGTTGCTGCTGCGGGTACGGCTGGCCCTGCGGCGGGAACTGCGGTCCCTGTGGCGGGAACTGCGGCCCCTGAGGCGGGTACGGCGGGCCCTGGGGAGGCGCCTGGGGCGGGTACGGCGGGCCCTGGGGAGGCGCCTGAGGCGGATAAGGCGGGGCCTGGGGAGGCGCCTGCTGCGGGTACGGCTCGCCGTACCCGCCCCCCTGAGGTTGCGGCTGGCGGTACCCCGGCGGCGGCCAGGGCAGCGACGGTGGCCGCTGGGGCTGCCCAGGCCCCTGTGGCGGGGGTGGGTACTGCCCGTTGCCTGTCACCGTGTATCCCCCTTTACGCGGTTGTCCGCAATGAGTGCCCTTGCGCGGTCGCACTCCGGACCTTTGCCGAATTTGGGGCAGAAGCATACTGATTTATCACCCGTCACGGATGTAGCGGTACTCGGTTACAGTCCGAAATCATTCGAGGTGATCTCCGCTATGTCCCGGACCGCGCGGCAGGCGGTGTCCTAGCTTCAGTGGCATGAATCTGCAGCAGCTCCGCTACGTGGTCGCGACTGCGGAGCACCGCACCATGACCGACGCGGCCAGGTCGCTCTACATCGCGCAGCCTGCGCTTTCGCGCGCGATCCGGGATCTGGAGCGGGAGCTCGGCATGACGCTGTTCGCCCGTTCAGGACGCGGTGTGGTGGTCACCGCGCAAGGCCGCCGAGTGGTGAAGCTGGCGAGGGAGGCGCTCGACGCCGTACACGAGATCGAGGGCCTGGCCAACCACGGCGGCGCCACCGAGGCGGAACTCCGCATCGCCTCGACCCCCAGCCTCGAGCCCGGTCTGGCGGGGCGGCTGCTGCCCGCCTACGCCGCCGAGCATCCGGGGATCCGCGTGCACATCGTGCGCTGCGACGGCAGGGACGCCGTGGTCAGCGCCATCAGGGACCAGCGGGCCGATCTCGGCCTGACCGACCTGCCGGTGCCCACCGACCTGATCACCCATCCGCTCGAACGACAGGAGATCGTCCTGATCTCCCCGCCGGGCCTGGACCTGCCGAACCCGGTGCCGATGCGCTGCCTCGACGGTATGCGCCTCGCTCTGCCCGCCCGTGGCAGCGTCCGGCGCAGGGAACTGGACGCCATGTTCGGCAAGTACGCCGTCAATCCCGTGGTGGTCCTGGAGACCGACGAGCGCAACGGCTGGCTCAACGCGGTCCGCGCCGGGCAGGCCTCCCTCCTGTGGTACCGGGGGATGGCCGAGCAGGCCGCCAGGGCGGGCCTCGTCGTCCGCTCCCTGGAACCCGCCGTCCGCCGCGTCATCGCCGTCATCCACGCCCGCCGCCGCCTGCCCCTCATCGCCCAGGACTTCCTGGCCACGGCGGAGAAGGGCTCCGCAGCCTGACCCCCGACGGCGCCGCCCGCGCCCGGCGCCGTCCCGAAGCCCGCCCGTTCTGTGGTCCGCCGCGCTGACACGCCTTCCTCAAGGCCCCGCAACCAGGAAATGGACCTACGGCCACGGCTCCGAAGATCGTATGCTCATCCCATGACGCGACCGCAGCCGACCTGCGTGGCCGACCCCCTGTCCGGCCGGCTCTGCGCGGTGCTTCTCGGCGGCTTCTTGTAACGACGAAACGCGGTCACGCGAACCTGCGGCCATCCACGCGGAAGGGATTCCGATCATGCAGGTGCGGCAACCGTATGACGACTAGGCCAGGTCCGGCTCGCCCGTTCGTGGGTCGGAAAGACCTGCTGAACATCGCCCAGCAGCTGATTGACCAAGCCGCGCAGGGCACCTTCCAGTTCCTGGCGGTCGCCGGTGATCCAGGTATGGGAAAGACCTGGTTCGTCAGGGAGCTGGCCGAACTGGCCGGAGCAAAAGGGATGGCGATCTCGTGGCGCCAGATCGCCGAGACCTCCTCCGCTGCCCCGCTCAGCACCATCGTCGATGCGCTCGATGACCTTCTCGACGCCAAGAGTCACGACCCGATGGCGACGAAAGCCGGTGCGGCGCGGCGCGAGGACGTCCTGGCGGGTTTCGATCTCCAGACGGGGACAGCGGATGCCGATCCCACGCGGCAGGCTCATCATCGAGAGTTCCGCGCACTGCGGCAACTGATCAACGAGCTGGATCTCCCGCAGGGAGTGACGCTCATCCTCGACGACCTCCATCTCGCCGACGACCACTCCATCGAGTTCGTGGACCACCTCCTCCGCCGTCCGCCGGGCGTGCCCATGCTGATGGTGGTCACCTACCGCACGGCCCAGGCCTTTCCGAAGCTCGCCCGTCTCCTGTCCAGCGGCAGCCCCCGGTCGAACACGGTGCTGCTGCGGCCGTTCAGCAGGAACGAGGCGGAGCCCTTCTTCGACGACGGCATCGATCCAGCTCGACGGCAGGCGCTCTACGAAGCCAGCGAAGGAAACCCCTTCTATCTCGAAGCGCTGGCCTACATGAGCCTCCTGGGCACCGCTGAGCTGCCGCCATGCGTGCGTGCCGCCTTCCAGGAAGAACTGAACCGCTTGACGCCGACGGCGCTGCTCGTCGCGCAGGGGGCGGCGACGTTCGACGATGACTTCGCCCCTTTCATGGCGGCCACGGCCGCCGAGGTCCCGGAATCGGCAACGCTGATGGCGCTCGATGAGCTCGTGCTGCGAGACATCGTGCGGACCACGTCCACGGGCCGGTTCAGGTTCCGTCATGAACTGGTCCGGCGAACCGCGGAGGAATCGTCGACCACGAGTTGGCGGATGGGAGCACACGGACGGGCCGCGGCCCACCTCGCCGCCATCGGCGCCTCGGAGGTACGCCAGGCATATCACCTGGAGCGCGCGGGCTCCCTCGGCGGTCCGCATGCCATCGAGACTCTGCTCAGCGCTGCTTCCGCGATACGGGCGACCTCCCCGCTGGTCGCGGCGGGCTGGTTGCGGAACGCGCTTGATCGGATGCCGAACTCTCCGGACATCTCCGAAGGACGGCTCGACGTCCTGCTGAAGCTGAGCTGGACCCAGAGCCTGGGCGGTCAGTTGGCAGAAGCCCGGGAAACCGCGCAAGCGACGCTCGCGTTGCTCCAGACCGACGATTCCGCGCTCAGAGCGCGGGCTGTGAGCCTCTGCGCGTTGGCCGAGCGGCAGCTCGGCCGGCCGCACGAGGCGCGAACTCTTCTCTTGGAGGAACTCCAGCGGACGCCCCCGTCCTCTCGTCGTCAGGCGAGGGTGCTGCGGAGGCACCTGGTGGTGGAGAACATCCTGCGGGCCGACTATCCGGCGGCTCAGGCGGCGCTGGAGTCGCTGGCCGAACTCTCGGATGAGTCGGAGCCCGGTGTCACTCTCACTGTCGCCGCATTACGGCCCATGGCGGCCTTCCGTACCGGGCGGACACGGGATGCCCTGCGCTACGCACGCGCGGCCGAAGACATGATCGCCGACTCCACGGACAGGGATCTCGCTGCGAGCCTGGACGCGATCTGTATAGCGTGCTTCGCCGAGACGGCGATGGGGCGCTACTCGGTAGCGCTTCGGCATTTCACCCGTGCCATCGCCGTCGCCCGCGCGAACGGCCCGGCCTACGTGCTGACGGACCTCCTGGCCGGTTACGCCCAGACCCTGATCTGTCTGGGGCGCCTCGAGGAGGCGATGACAGTCACCGAGGAGAGCCTGGTACAGACGCGGTCGTGCGGTTCAGGACAGCAGCGGGTCCTGACACTGGCCCAGCACTGCCTGGCCGCGACCTGGTCGGGGGACCATCTCACGGCCTTGCGCGCCGGCGAGGAAAGCCTGCGGGTGAACGTCGGCGGCGAAGAGGTGTGGATCGCCCTCGCCCAGTACGCCCACGGAGTGGCGCTCATCAACTATGGGCGTTCGCCGGAAGGCGCGCAGTCCATCCTCGATGCCTGCGACCGTTTCCAATCTCCGCACCTGTCGCCAGGGATTGTCCTGTCCTGTGCGGAGCTGCTGGCTCAGACGGATGCCGAATCGGGACGGCTGTCCGGCGCGCAGGCGTACGCGCACGAAGCCGCCACGCTTCTCGATCCCGACCTCACCGCATTCATGGGGTTCGTCCCGCTGGCACGCGCCCACGCGCTGCGGCCCTCGGATCCTGCCGCCGCCGCGGTGCTCGCCGTGGAGGCCTCGCGTCAGTTGATCTCCGGCGGGCGCCGGCTCGACGCAGGCCGAGCCCTGCTGACCGCCGGCGGCGCGCAGCGAGAGGCAGGAGAGCTGGAACTCTCGAGGGAGACCCTGAGCGAGGCGACGAAGCTCTTCGAGTCCTGCGGAGCCCGCGCACTCCAGGCGCGAGCCACCCGAGAGCAACGACAGCTCGGCGTCCGGGTCCCACGGGTGCCGCCGAAGCCCAGCAGAGCCGCGAAGGGATCGCATGGGCTCTCTCCGCGAGAACGGGAGATCGCCCTGCTGGTCGCGGAGGGTCTGTCGAACCATCACATCGCCACGCAACTCTCGCTGAGCATCCGCACCGTTGAGACTCACCTCTCGCATGTGTTCGCGAAGCTCGGTGTGACCTCGCGGGTCATGGTCGCGACGTTGCTGAACAACGAGTGATGAAGGTCGATCGGGCCCGCGCGGCGTAGGCAATATCTCATTCGATAACTGCATCCCTTTCTGATGTCGAAAGGGAGCAGGCGTCTTCGGCTGATGATGAGCGACGCCGGCGGACCGCGCCATCGTGGTAAACCCCCGTATCGGTATCGTGGTAAACCCTTACTCCCGGCTGCCGTCATTCCCGCTGGTCAGGCGTCGCGGCCGCTTCGTCTGAGGCCACTTGACAGAGCCGTCAAGCCCGGATGACCATGGCGCCCAGGCCGGTTTCCGGCCGCACCGACCCATGTTTCTCTCAGGCAATTCTCCAGCAGTCGTCATCGACACTTCACCCATGCCTGGAGTTCCGGAAAAGCTGCCCGCTGAATCAGCTCGAACCGCAGATTTTCGCTGTTGACGGCATTTATCAAAGGGCCTAATCTCGGCAAAGCATCCAAAAGGGTGTGGCATCCAAGTCTCACTGCACGGAGGTGCGCATGAGTTCAGCGGAGATCGCTCGGATCAGAAACAGCCTGAAGTCCGCGAACAGTGCCGGCCAGCTGCTCGGCACGCCTTTCGCGGACGAGCTCGAGCAGTTGGCGGAGAACTTCGCCGGCTGCGTCAGCGACGGTGGCTTCAACTCCAGCATCTGATAGAGCAACAGTATCCCTCTACCTCTGCCAGGCAGAGGGATACTGTCATTCACCACATGGGGTGCGACATGCCAGAGGAAATCCACATTTCGAGTCCTCGTCGCAAAGAGTGGCCGGAGAGCGGCCTGCGGACGAATGGATTCAAGGCTCTGCCGTTCAAGCTGTTCATCGCGAAGATTCACGAACGCTGCAATCTGGCGTGTACGTACTGCTACATGTACGAAATGGCCGATCAATCCTGGCGTGGGCGGCCGATAGTCATGGCGGACGAGACCGTCGAGGCGCTCGCCGAGCGCATATCCGAGCACGCTGTCGCGCATGACCTGCGGAGTGTCGGCGTCACCATGCACGGCGGTGAACCGCTCCTGGCCGGCGCCCAGATGATCGATTCTTTCGCCCGCACCATTCGCACCGCCGTCCACGGAACGGCCATGGTGAACTTCAGAATCCAAACGAATGGACTGTTGCTGGACGAACGAATGCTCGACATGCTGCTGCGCAACGATGTCCGGGTCGGGGTGAGCCTGGACGGTGGCATGGAGGCCAACGACCGGAGCCGCAAGTACCGCAACGGCAACGGCAGCTACGCGGACGTGGCGAAGGCGCTGAACCTCCTCAGGTCGGACCGATTCCGTGCGGCTTTCTCCGGCATTCTCTGCACGATCGACCTGAGAAACGATCCGGTGGAATGCTACGAAGCCCTGGCGGAATTCCTGCCGCCCACCATCGACTTCATGCTCCCCCATGGAAACTGGACGGAGACGCCTCCTGGGCTGACCGGCCGGCCGAGCTCCACACCCTACGCCGACTGGCTCATCAGGCTGTACGAGCACTGGCGAGCGAATCCGCGGAGGACGAAGATAAGGGTTTTCCAAAGCATTTTCCAGCTGTTGCTCGGCGGGCCCAGCAACGTCGATTCGCTGGGACTGTTGCCGATCCAGTTCGTGGTCGTCGACACCGATGGCAGCCTCCAACAGGTCGACTCGCTGAAATCGGCGTTCCCCGGAGCCCCCGAGACCGGGCTGAACGTGTTCGACCACAGCTTCGACATGGCCCTGACCCATCCCGCGGTGATCGCGAGGCAGATGGGCGTCTCGGGACTGTGCGCCACCTGCCAGACGTGCGAGATACGAGACACCTGCGGCGGCGGCCTCTACACCCACCGCTACCGCAGCGGCTCCGGGTTCCTCAATCCGTCGGTGTATTGCGCGGACCTGTTACGGCTGATCACCCACGTCCGGCGGGACATGAGACGGGAACTCCTCGGGACAGAGGAACCGTCGGATGAATGAACCGCGCGTTCCGGACTACCGGCAACCAGGCGGATCCAAGCCGTCCGCCCGGCGTCTGCGATCACGTTCTCGGAGCTTGGGAAACTGAGCGTGCGTCGCGACCCTTCTTCCTCCCTGTGGCGAAACAGGAACTACGTCCTGCTCTGGCTCGGCTCCGCGGTGTCCATCACCGGCAGCCGCGCCTCCGCCGTGGCCCTTCCCCTGCTCGTTCTGGCCGTGACAGGTTCCCCCGTGCAAGCGGGCTGGGTCGCGCTGGCGGGAGTGCTCCCCGACCTCATCCTCTACATCCCAGCCGGCCCGTACGTGGATCGGTGGGACTGGCGGCGGGTGATGGTGCTGTCCGAACTGGGACGGGGAGTGGCCGTCTCCGTCCTGGTCGTCACCTTGATCACGGGTACGCAGAACGTCGCCGTCTTCGTCGTGGCCGCCTTCGTCGAAGGGTCGTTGGGCGTCCTCTACCGCCTGGCCGAGCGCATCTCCGTGCCATCGGTCGTAGCCGCTGATCAGATGGCGCCCGCATTGGCGGGGAACGAGACGCGAACCCATATCGCGGGGCTGGTGGGGCGATCCCTCGGCGGCTTTCTCTTCGGCTTGGGGCGAGCCTTCCCCTTCGTCGTGGACGCCCTCTCCTTCGTCTTCTCCTTCGGAACCCTGATGGCCATGCGGACGACCACGCGGCGTTCGGATCGCGCGCAGCGTCACGTCGTGCGTGAGATGAGTGATGGGCTCCGTTGGCTGGCGCGCAACCCCTTCCTGCTGGCCGACACCGTGATCACGGTGGGGGTGGGAATCTGCGTGCACGCCCTGATCCTCACCTTCGCCGCGAGCGCCCAGCGGAACGGGGTGTCACCCTTCCTCATCGGCGTCACACTCGCGTCGCCAGGCGTCGGCGGAGTGATCGGCGGGCTCGTCGCCGCTCCTCTCTTCGGACGCTTCGGATTCTCGCTGATCCTCGCGCAGATCTGGATCTGGACCGGAGCGCTCGCGCTCCCGCTCCTGGCAGTCGACGTCCTGCCCGTGATGGGCGCCCTGCTGATCACCGGTTTCGTGGGATCGATCGGGAATGTCGCTGCGAACACCTATCTGGTTCAGCAGACCCCGGCCCACATGCTGGGACGAGTGTCCAGCGTCGCGCTGACGGCTTTGTTCGTGGGCAACGCCGCAGGGCCTCTGCTGGGTGGCTTCCTGACGGAGCGGGTGGGCGTTGACACGGCCGCGCGCGTTGTGTTCGCGGGGATGCTCCTTGTCACCGTGTGGGCTACCACCGTCCCCGCGATACGCCGGCCGTCGGCCTATCTGGCCCCGCAGGCGAACACGACCTAGGCGAAATGCGTGAGGGTGCGGCTCCAGGGCGTCAGAGGCAGTACGACGGCCCACCCGCCCGTCCGTGTGGAGGATGCGGGATCGCACGATAGCCTCGCCCTGATGAGCACTCTGCGCCTAGGGCGCCGCGAGTTCGGCCCCGGTGAGCACGCGGTCATGGCGGTCGTCAACCGCACCCCGGACTCCTTCTTCGACAAGGGCCGGACCTACGGCTTCGACGCGGCCATCGACGCCGTGGACGCCGCGGTCGCGGGCGGGGCCGACATCGTCGACATCGGCGGCGTCAAGGCGGGCCCCGGCGACGAGGTGGACGCCCGCGAGGAGATCCGGCGCGTGGCCGACCTGGTGGCGGCCGTGCGCGAGCGGCATCCCCAGCTGGTGATCAGCGTCGACACCTGGCGGGCCGAGGTGGGCGAGGTCGTGGCCCAGGCGGGCGCGGACCTGCTCAACGACACCTGGGGCGGCGTCGACCCGGGCCTGGCCGAGGTCGCCGCCCGGCACCGCATCGGGCTGGTGTGCGCGCACGCGGGCCGGGTCACCCCGCGTACGAGGCCGCACCGGATCGCCTACGACGACGTGGTGGCCGACGTCATCGCCTACACCACGGACCTGGCCGAGCGCGCCGTCGCCGCGGGCGTGGCACGCGAGTCGATCCTCATCGATCCCGCGCACGACTTCGGCAAGAACACCTTCCACTCCCTGGAGATCAGCCGCCGCCTGGACGAGATGACGGCCACCGGCTGGCCGGTCCTGGTCGCGGTGTCCAACAAGGACTTCGTCGGCGAGACGCTCGGTGGCCTTCCGGTCGACCAGAGGCACGCGGGCACGATCGCCACCCTGGCCGTGTCGGCCCTGCAGGGCGCGCGGGTCTTCCGCGTCCACGACGCCGCCTCCGCCCGTACGGCTCTCGCCGAGGTCGCCCACCTGCTACCGGACAAGCGGTAGCAGAAGGGCACCTGCCTGCTACCGGACGGGCGGCAGCAGGAGGGCACCTGGCTGCTACCGGACGGGCGGTAGCCGTACCACCGCGCGGAGGCCGGGGGAGGCGTCCTCGAGGTGGACCGTGCCGCCGTGGGCGCGCACCGTCTCCCTGACGATCGCCAGGCCGAGCCCTGCGCCGCCCTCGTCGCGGCTGCGGCCGGAGTCGAGGCGGGTGAAGCGGTTGAACACCCGCTCGCGGTCCTCGACGGGGATGCCTGGCCCGTCGTCCGTCACCGTCAGGACGCCGTCGGCCGTGAGCGCCACCTCGACCTTGCCGGAGGTGTGCCGGATCGCGTTGTCGACGAGGTTCGTCAGGACCCGCGAAAGGTCGAGCGCGTCCCCGGTCACCAGGACCGGGTCGCAGACGGTGAGGCGGGCCTCGCCGTACCTCTCAACCGTCTGCCGCACGACCTCGTCCAGCTGCACCGGCTCGCGCCGCCCCGGCACGCCGCCGCGCTCGTCCAGGCGGGCCAGCGCGAGCAGGTCCTCGGCCAGCCGAGACAGCCGCATCGCGTCCTCGAGCACGCCCTCGGCCGTCTCCTGCCAGTCCTGGCCCTGCGGATGCCCCAGCGCCACCTCCAGCTGCAACCGGATGCTGGCAAGCGGGCTGCGCAGCTCGTGCGCGGCGTCGGAGACCAGCGCGCGCTGCCGCTGCTCGGCCTCCTCGAGCCGGGCCAGCATGTCGTTGAGCGTGGTCGCCAGCGAGTGCACCTCGTCCCGTGCCTCCGGCACGGGCAGCCGCCGCGAGCGGGCGGTGTGCGTGATGTCGGCCGCGCCCCTGCGCAGCGCCGCGATCGGCCGCAGCGTCCTGCCGATGACCAGCCAGCTGGCCGCGGCCAGCAGGATGATCAGCAGCGGCGTCCCGACGAACAGCACCCGCCCCGCGGTGCTCAGGCTCTTCTGGATCTCGCTGATGGGCCTGGCCGCCAGCACGGTCACGCCGTGGTCGGCACTGATCATCACCACGCGCAGCGGTCCGGGAATGGCGTACGGCCGGCCGTCCAGGTAGGCCGCCTCCCCGGTGCGCAGCAGCTCCGCCCGCGCCTGCGCCCCGAGCAGCGGCACCAGCCGGTCGGCGCCGAAGGTGACGTCGGTGATCTGGCCCTTGGCGTCGATGACCTGCACGATCGTGCCGTCGTGGGTGCTGATCGGCGTGGGCAGCGTGCCGGCGTCGGCCTGCACCCTGACCGACTGCGCCTGCTGCCTGGTCGACTCGTCCACCCCGTCGATCAGCGTGCTGGACAGCACGCTGAGCAGCACCGACGCCGACACGGCCAGCGCCAGTGCGAGCACGGCGGCGGCCACGCACGTCAGCCGGAAGCGCAGGGTCTGGCGCCGCCACCAGGTCAGCGGGGAGTCAGCCACCGTCGCCGGCCAGCCGGTAGCCCGCGCCGCGCACGGTCTGCAGGGCGTTCCTGCTGAAGGGGGTGTCGATCTTGCGGCGCAGGTAGCCGACGTACACCTCGACCACGTTCGGATCGGTGTCGAAGGTGTCCCACACGTGCTCGAGGATCTCGGCCTTCGACACCACCTCGTCCCGCCTGCGCATGAGGAACTCCAGCAGCGCGAACTCCCGCGGCGTCAGCTCCACAGGGCTGCCCGTGCGCTCCACCTTGCGCCGCGCCGGGTCCAGCGTCAGGTCCCCGGCCGTCAGCACCGCGGGACGGCGCCCGGAGTCGCGCCGCAGCAGCGCCCGCAGCCTGGCCACCAGCACCACGTAGGAGAACGGCTTGGTCAGGTAGTCGTCGGCGCCCAGGTCCAGCCCGTCGGCCATGTCGTACTCGCCGTCCTTGGCCGACAGCATCAGGATCGGCACCCAGTTCTCCTCCGCGCGCAGCTGCTTGCACACGTTGTAGCCGGACAGCCTGGGCAGCATGATGTCCAGCACGACCACGTCGTAGTCGCCCTGCCTGGCCTGGTGCAGGCCCTGCTCGCCGTCGTGGGCGAGATCCACGGCGAACCCCTCGGCCTGCAGCCCGCGCTGCAGCGCGGCCGCCATCCGCCGTTCGTCCTCGACGACCAGTACTCTCATGCCTGCGATCCTCCACTGCCTCGGCTGAGACAACGCTGAGAAGCCTGAGAGCCATCTCAGACAGTCTCAGGCTCGCCTAAGGATGCCCCACGCACTCTGGAGTCATCGACATACGGTTAAGGAGTGACATGCGTAGAGGCACGTTCGTGAGGTGGGGAGTCCCGATCGCCGTGGCGGCGGTGATCGGCGGCGCGATCGGAGCCGGCCCGGTCATAGCCGCGGTGAGCGGCAACCCGCAGCTGCCGGAGCGTTCGGCGCAGCAGCTGCTGGCCGACGCGGTCGCCGCGAGCCACAAGGCCGGCGGCCCGCCGCCCATGTCAGGCACCGTCCAGCAGACAGCTTCGCTCGGCCTGCCGGCGCTGCCGCAGGCGGGCGGCAGCTCGCCGCTGAACCTGCTGTCCGGCTCGCACGAGGTGAAGGTCTGGTACGGCGCGCAGAACAAGCTCAGGGTGGCCTTCCCCACCCAGATGAGCGAGTCCAACCTGATCGTCAACGGTGACCAGAGCTGGTACTGGGACAGCGCCACCAAGACGGCCACCAGGCTCAAGTTCGACGCCGGCGCGCGGAAGCCCGAGGACCTGGCGCCGCGGCCGACCGACCTGACGCCGCCGCAGGTGGCCGAGCGGATGCTGGCCAGCGCCGACCAGCACACCGCGATCCGGGTGATCAACAACGCCGAGGTCGCCGGCCGCGCGGCCTACCAGCTCGTCCTGGCTCCCAAGGAGGAGGGCTCGCTGGTGCAGGAGGTGCGCATCGCCCTCGACGGCGAGACGTACGTCCCGCTGCAGGTCCAGGTGTACGCCAAGGGGTCGGCGGAGCCCGCCTTCCAGGTCGGCTTCACCCAGGTGACCTTCAGCGCCCCGGCGGAGGAAAACTTCCGGTTCACCCCGCCCGCCGGAGCCAAGGTGGAGGACAAGACGATCTCCGGCAAGGACGCAGGCAAGGAGCACGCCGACGCGGAGAAGGCGCGCGGCGCCGTCAAGTCCGTCGGCGAGGGCTGGACCACGGTCGCGGTGCTGCCGGTGTCGGCCGCCGAGCTGGCCGCCAAGCCGCAGCAGGACCAGGGCGGCAGCGACAAGGGCGGCGAGGGCGAGTGGGACGGCAAGGGCGCCGACCTCGGCTCGGCGGTCGACGGCGTGCTCAAGACCGCCACCCCGGTCAGCGGATCGTGGGGGTCGGGCAAGCTGATCACCACCAAGCTGGTCACCGCCCTGCTGACCGACGACGGCCGCCTGCTGGTCGGCGCGGTCACGCCGGAGGAGATCGAGAAGGCGGCAGGCATCAAGTGAGTGTTCTCACGCAGGAAGCGGGGGCGCCCTTCGGGGCGGCCCTGCCCGCTTCTGGGCCCGCCGCCGACGCCGCGATCGTCACCAGCGGCCTGACCAAGCGCTTCCGCGGCGGGCAGGTCGCGGTCCACGCGCTGGACCTGGTCGTGCCGCGCGGGTCGGTCTACGGCTTCCTCGGGCCGAACGGCTCGGGCAAGACCACCACGATCCGCATGCTGCTCGGCCTCATCTCGCCCAGCGCGGGCGAGCACGCGATGCTCGGGCTGCCGCTGGCCGAGGCGCTGCCCCGGGTGGGCGCCCTGGTGGAGGGCCCGGCCTTCTACCCGTACCTGTCGGGCGAGGCCAACCTGCTGCGCTACGACGCCGCCGATCCCACCGCGCCGGGCGGCACCGCCCGCAGGCGCGCGGGCGAGGCGCTCGAGCGGGTGGGCCTGTCGGCCGCGGCGGGCAAGCGCTACCGCAACTACTCGCTCGGCATGCGCCAGCGCCTGGCCATCGCGGCCGCCCTGCTCGGGCCGCGCGAGCTGCTCATCCTCGACGAGCCGACCAACGGCCTCGACCCGCAGGGCACCCGCGAGGTGCGCGCGCTGGTCAAGGAGATCGCCGCCGACGGCACCACCGTCTTCGTCTCCTCGCACCTGCTGGCCGAGGTCGAGCAGATGTGCACGCACGCGGCGATCATGCGCACGGGAAAGCTCGTCGCGCAGGGCACGATCGCCTCGCTGAACGGCGGGCAGACGGTCAGGATCAGGATCGAGACGCCCGACGTGGCCGACGCCGCCCGGGTGCTCGGCTCGCTCGGGCTGGAGGACGTGCGCGCCGGGACGGCCGACGTGACCGCCGAGCTGGGCGCCCAGGCGCCGGAACGGGTCAACGCCGCGCTGGTGGGCGAGGGCGTGGCCGTACGCGGGCTGTCCGTGGTGCGGCCGAGCCTGGAGGACGTGTTCGTCGGACTTACCGGGGAGGGCTTCGATGTCGACGGCTGAGACCGCGCACGCCGATCTGGGCACCAGGCGCACGCCGGGCCTGGTCCCGGTGACCGAGACGATGCGCACCGCCGAGCGAAACCCGGCGGAGGAGCCCGTCGCCCCGCTGCCGCCCGGGCGCACGCCGTGGGCGTTCTGGCGGCTGCTCGGCTCGGAGCTCGGACTGACGTTCCGCCGGCCGCGCAACCTGGTCATCCTGGCCGTGCTGGCCTGCGTGCCCGTCCTGTTCGGTGTCGGCCTGCGCATCGCCGCGAGCGACGACGCGATGGGCGGGCTGATCGGCTCCGTGGCGGGCAACGGGCTGATGCTGGCGTTCCTGTCGTTCTCGTTCCTGGTGCTACTGCTGATGCCGGTCGCGGTCAGCGTGGTGGCCGGCGACTCGATCGCGGGGGAGGCGGGCGGCGGCACGCTGCGGTACCTGCTCGCCGCACCGGCCGGCCGTACGCGCCTGCTGCTGGTGAAGTACCTCAACGCGGTCGTGTTCGCCTACGCGGTGACCGCCGTCGTGGCGCTGTCGGCGCTGCTGACCGGGCTGGTGCTGTTCCCGGTGGGAGAGGTGACGCTGCTGTCGGGCACGACGATCTCGGTCGCCGACGGGCTGCTGCGGATCCTCATCGCCGTCGGCTACGTGGGCGCGGGCATGGCGGCGCTGGCCGCGGTCGCGCTGGCGCTGTCGACGCTCACCGAGGTGTCCATCGGAGCGATCGCGGCCACCATGGTCCTGGTCATCGTCTGCCAGGTGCTGCGGGCGATCCCGCAGCTGGAACCGATCACGCCGTACCTGCTGCCGACCTGGTTCACCCGCTTCGACGCGGTGCTGCGCAGCCCGATCTCCATGAGCGACCTCACGCAGGGGCTGCTGGCGTTCGGCTCCTACATCGTGCTGTTCTTCTCGATCGCATGGGCCCGCTTCTCCGGCAAGGACATCACGAGCTGACGCGGGCGCCGTCCCTCACGGCCGCCACCAGACCGCCGAGCCCCGTCACGGTGGCCGCCCGGTCCAGGGCGGCCGTCAGCGTGCCCTCGTAGGTGCCGCTCGCCTCCTGCTTGCGGGTACGGCCGGCGTCGGTGATCACCGTGTAGACGCCGCGGCGGTCGTCCGGGCACAGATCCCGGCGGGTGAACCCGGCCGCCTCCAGGCGCCCCACCAGGCGGGTCACCGAGCTCTGGTTGAGACCCAGCAGGTCGGCCAGCTCCTGCATGCGCAGCTCGCCGTCCGGCGCCGTGGACAGGTGACACAGCGCCCGGTACTCCGACAGGCCAAGCCCGTGCCTGCGCTGCAGGGCCGCGGCCAGCTCGTGCTCCACTCGGGCGTGCAGCCGCACGACCCCGGTCCAGGCGTCGTCGTCCAGGGAAGCCATCGTCACTCCTCACGTTGACAACCACCCTACATGCATGTACAGAATATGCATGTACAAGCAAATACTTGAGGAGTGAACGGAACATGGCCTGGGTCTACCTGCTCATCGCCGCGGCCTTCGAGGTGGTCTTCGCGCTGGCGACCAACGCCACCGAGGGCTTCACCCAGCTCGGCCCCTCGCTGCTGACGATCGCGGCCGCCGCCGGCGGGATCTTCTTCCTGAGCCTGGCGCTGAAGACACTCGACGTCGGGGTGGGCTACACCGTGTGGACCGGGATCGGGGCGGTGGGCACGGTGGTGCTCGGCTCGCTGATCTTCGGCGAGGCCATGACCGTGGCCAAGGTGCTCGCGTTCGTCCTGATCATCGGTGGAGTGCTCGGGCTCCGCCTGTCCGCCCGCTGAAAGGGGTCGCCGTCATGGCCTGGATCTACCTGCTCATCGCCGCCGTCTTCGAGGTGGCCTTCGCACTCGGCACCAACGCCACCAAGGGCTTCACCCGGCTCTGGCCGTCCTTGTTCACGCTCGCCGCGGCCACGGGCGGGATCTTCTTCCTGAGCCTGGCGCTGCGGACGCTGGACGTGGGCGTGGGGTACACGGTGTGGACCGGGATCGGGGCCGTGGGCACCGTGGTCCTCGGCGCGCTGATCTACAAGGAGCGCATCACGGTGCCCAAGCTGCTGTCGTTCGCCGCGATCATCGCCGGCGTCGTCCTGCTCAGGCTGGCCGGCTAGCCGCAGTCCGGGGTCCGGAGGGGGAGCAGGCCGGGCCCGCTCCCCGCGGGGCTCAGGAGGGGCGGCGGCGCAGGGCCAGGAGCGCGACGATGACGCCGATCGCGCCCACGACGACGCCGGCGCCGCCGAGGATGCGGGCCGTGCCGTCAGATCCGGAGCCCGAGGCCGTCACCTGCGTCACCGTGGGGGCGGCGGCCCCGGTGGAGGGAGCGGCGGCGGCGTGGTGGTCGTCGTCGCCGGTGGCCGGCACGAGCTTGAGGGTGGGCATCGGGTGCTCGGCCTCGGAGCCGTCGGCCTTGGGCGGGTCCGCCCACTTGACGACCTCCCCACCGGAGTAGGTCTGGGTCGTGGGGAACGTCAGCTGCGTGGCGTCCTTGGGCATCTGCCCCATCGACACCTCGAACTCCTGGAACTCGCCGGCGTTGATCTTCCCGCCCGACCAGACGACCTTGGTGACGGCGTCGTTGACGGTGCCCTCGTCGGTCTTGACCGGCTGCGGGAGCTTGCCGTCGACGACCTTGACGCTCCAGCCCGGCACGGGCTTGACCGAGACGAACAGCAGCGGGTGATCCGTCGGGAAGGCGACCTCCACCTTGACGGTGGCGGCGTCGTCCCGCTCGTTCGGCACCCGGAAGGCGACCTTGGTGAACCCGCCCTGCTCGGCGGTGCCCGGGTTGATCGTGACGTGCGCGAGCGCCGGTAGGGCGAGCCCGAGGGTGACGGCGGTGGCGGCGGCCAGCACGGTCGCGCCGCGGCGAAGGCCGGGGGTGAGCATGGACATGGTGGAACTCCACTCGAAGAAAAAGGAAGAAAAGGGGTGTCAGAGGATCAGGCGGAGAGCGGAGGACCACGCCTGCTGACGGAGTGCTCGACGGGCGCCGGCATCGGCACCGCGAGCAGGTAGAAGTACGGCACGGCCCGCCGTACCGGCAGGATCCTGGGCAGCGGCCGCAGCAGCGTGAGCCGGCGGCCGAGGCGGCGCAGCAGCGACCAGAGTGCGGCCTCGCCGCGCGCCAGCCACCACCCGGTGACCAGCGTGGCCAGCAGGTGCGCCACCCACATCCCCAGTCCGACGCTCAGCCCCTGCGCGTGCCCGCCGGCCTCCCCGGGAGTCCCCCCGGGTGAGAGCCGCTCGAGCAGAGCCGCCCAGAAGCCACCGGGTGCGGAGGAGGTCGGCGAGAGCGGGTCGAGCGCGGTCGTGATCGCGAAGAGCTCGTGCAGGACGATCTGCGCCCCCACCAGCGCCGTGTTGATCGCCGCCGTGGACCGCTCGCGCCCCGAGACCGCCAGGGCCAGGGCGAAGGCCGCGCAAAGCGCCACCCCGACGACCGCGGGACCAGGAGCGGAACCCCCGCCGGCGACGTGGGCGAGCGCGCCGAGACACACGCAGACGGCGGCGAAGGCGGCCGAACGCGTGAGCCGAAGGGGTAGTCGTGCGCGCATGAGTGTGTGGGCCATCGTCTCACGGGGCAGGGGTGGGGTGGACCTCGAGTCCCAAGCTGCTCAATGCCTGTTCGATTTGTGCCTTTTGTCGCTAGGGTCGTGCCGATCGCGTTGACATAGAAGGTGATGACGTTGCGGCACTTTGCTGGATTACTCATCGGTCTGGTCGCTACCGCGGCCCTGCTGGGCGGCGGTGGCTGGGCCGTCCAGCAGGCACTCGGGAACGCAGCCGCCAGCCCGGCCGGGGGCCAGAAGTTGTGGATAGCCCTCGGTGCGATGGCCGCCGTCGGCCTGATCGTCGGACTCGTCGTGGCGGGACGCGTCTCGCCACTGGCCACGTTCGTCCCGTCCCTGGTTCTGCTCGCCTGGACCGTCGTGTACGCCCTGGACATGAACAGGGCCCTGTCCTTCATCCCCGACCAGCCCTCGGTCAACGGGATCATCAGGGACGCCGGGTTCGGCGACAAGACCCTGCTGACCACGGGCGTGTTCGCGCTGCTCGGGGTCGCCCTGTTCATCCCCGTGCTGATCCCGTCCCGCTGGGCGCGTGGCCGCTACGACGTGGACGAGGAGTACGAGGCGACCCCCGAGGGCAGCTACTACTGAGCGCCGGCGGTGTAGAGGCGGGTGATGACCTCCTCCAGTGAGGTCTCGCCCGCCATCAGGTCCTCCAGCGTGCCGTCGAAGGCCAGGCGGCCCTGGTCGATCAGCATGACCCGGCGGCACAGCCGCTCGATGTCGCCCAGGTCGTGCGTGGTGAGCAGCACGGTGGTGCCGCTCTCGGCGTTGAGCCGCTGCAGGAACTCGCGGATGGCGGCCTTGCTGACCACGTCGAGCCCGATCGTGGGCTCGTCGAGCACCAGGATGGCGGGCTCGTGCAGCAGCGCTGCGGCCAGGTCACCGCGCATGCGCTGACCCAGGCTGAGCTGGCGCACCGGCCGCGCCATGAAGGCGCCCAGGTCCAGCGTCTGCGTCAGCTCGTCGAGCCGGTCACGGAACACCTTGCGATCTACTTTGTAAAGGAGCCGGATCAGTTCGAAGCTGTCCTTCAGCGGCAGATCCCACCACAGCGTGGTGCGCTGCCCGAAAACCACGCCGATGCGCCGGGCCAGCACGGTCCGCCTGCGCGAGGGATCCAGCCCCGCCACCCGCACGCGCCCCGAGGAGGGTGTGAGGATGCCGCAGAGCATCTTGATCGTGGTCGACTTGCCCGCGCCGTTCGGGCCGAGGTAGCCGACGAACTCCCCGGCTCCGACGCTGAAGCTCAGATCCCTTACGGCGTGCACCAGCTTGCCCTTGACCTTGAAGGACCTGCCCGCCCCTTCGAGTTCGATCATTCCTAACTCCCCGTCGATCGGTACATGCGGATGCCCCACCGCCAGGCAGCCCCGGCCGGCACGGCGAGCAACAAGGCCGCCACGGGCCCGAGAAAGCGCATGAAGTACGGCGTGCCGAACGGATCCTCCCGTCCCAGCACGTACAGCGCCGGCTGCCAGTTGATGAAGGCGAGCGGCAGCACGTAGGTCACGCCGCGCACCAGGTCGCGCCCGTAGATGCTGAACGGGTACTGCGACAGCTGCCCGCTGCCGTAGGTGAAGGCGTTGACCACCTCGGGCGCGTCGGTCAGCACGAACTGCACGGCCCCGGCCAGCGTCCACAGCGACGCGTAGATGACGATCCCGCACCCGATCATCACCGGGACCATCCAGAGCCGCCCGGCCTCCAGGCGCAGGGCCGACGCCGCGTACCCGAGCACGAGCAGCGCCTGGATGACCCGGCTCACCCGGGTAGGCAGGAACCGGTCGGTGGCCACCTGGACCCACGAGCTGACGGGCCTGATCAGCATCGTGTCGAACGTGCCCGCCTTGATGTGGATGCTGATCCGGTCCAGGTTGCTGAAGAACATGTCGGCCACGGTGAAGGCGGTCTGCGCCGTGCCGTACAGGAACATGACCTCCTCGCGGGAGAAGCCGGTGAGCGTCGTGGTGTTGGCGAAGATCACCAGGATGACGCCGAAGTCAAGGCCGGCGATGACGAAGCCGATCACCAGCAGCATGACGAACGACCCGGGGTAGGCGGCGGCCGCTCTGGTCCAGGTCCAGGCCAGCAGAAGGTATGACCGGAGGTCATCAATGAATACTGCGCTCTGGTCATGAGGCCGACGTAGGAGGCCTCGTGACCTAACCACCCTGGATCACCACCTTGTGGCGGATCGCGCGGGTGCCGAGCGCGCCCAGGGCGAGCAGCGCGACGGCCCAGAACAGCTGGAAGGCCAGTGTCTGCCCGGCGGGGGCCTTGCCGAGATACAGGTCGGATGGTGCCTGGACCATGGCCGCCCACGGCAGCGCCCTGGCCGTCTCGCCCACCCATCCGGGGAAGATCGCCAGGGGGATCATCATCCCGGACAGGAACGTGGTCAGCACCAGCGACAGCGTGGACACGGCGCGGTCGTCGGCGAGCCAGCAGACCGACAGCGCCACCAGGTAGCGCCAGCCGAAACTGACCAGGACGCCCAGCATGAGGCCGGCCATGAACCACGCCGGCTCGCGCGGCGGCGTGATGCCGAACAGCGCCGCGCCGAGCAGCACCGGCGGGATGCCGCGCACCAGGAGCAGGTAGCCCGCCCGGCCCAGGTCCTCGGCCAGCGACCACAACTGCAGCGAGGCAGGACGGACGAGGTCGAGCGCGATGTCGCCGCTGCGGATGCGCTCGGGAATGGTCAGGCCGCCGCCGAACAGCTGCATCGGCCCGATGAAGGCCTGGGTGATGAAGCAGAAGGTGACGGCGTCGGTGATGTCGTAGCCGGCCAGGCCGGGCCTGGCCTGCCAGAGGGCGATGAGGACGTAGGCGCGCAGGATGCCGAAGACGCTGTTGGTGAACGCGCCGGCCAGCGCCCCCCAGATGTAGGTGGCGTGTTTGCGGAAGCCGTACCGGACGAGCCGGACGTACAACGGGATGAGGGCGCACCTCCAGGGCATGACGACACGACGCTTGCGCGCGGGTCGGCCGATGGGAAGGTGGAATTATCCGCCCGCGCGTCAGCGGTCCGCAACGCGATAAACGAAGCGCAGCGCCGACCAGGTCTGATCCACGGCGGCGACCTTGTTGTCGACCAGGCCCATGGACAGCCCGTAGTCGCGGATCGGGTTCTCGGACAGGTCGGTGGGCACGCCGCTGGAGCGTTTGGGCCAGCACACCCACAGCCCGCCGTTCCTGACCAGCCGCCCGGCCGCGTAGGGGAACTCCGCGCGCAGCGTCGCCTCGTCGGGGCAGAAGATCAGGATGACGTCGTACGGCAGGCCGTCGTGACGCTCGTCGACGGGGCCGAGGTCCAGCCCGGCGGGCAGGCCGAGGGCCAGGACGCGGGAGTCGTCCTTGATGCCCAGCTTGCGCGGCAGGGGAGTCCCCGAGTATCCGGCCATGGAGGACAGCGTGACATATGGCCGAAATGCCCGCGCCACGAGTAGAGCGATGTTCTACGGGGAAGGAGATTCATCGGAGGGATCCCATGCAGATCGACAGGGACGTGATCCCCGACTACCCCCTCAGCTGGCAGGCCCGTGCGCTCACGGGCCTGATGCGTACCACGCTGAAGCCCGCCTCCAGCCTCCTGATGCGCCACCCGCTGGCGCTGCACGGCGCGGCCCGCCTGGGCAGGCTGGCCAGGCCGATGCCGCTGCCCGCGCACGTGGGCGTGGTGCCGGCCACGTTCGCGGCGTGCGGCGGCGAGTGGATCCGCGCCGGGCAGGGGCTGGACGAGCGCAGGGTGCTGCTGTACTTCCACGGCGGCGGCTACTTCGCCTGCTCGCCGCGCACGCACCGGCCGATCACCTGGCGGCTGTCGGTGACGGCGCGCCGCCCGGTGCTGGCGCTGGACTACCGGCAGGGTCCTGTGCATCCGCTGTCGGCCTCGCTGAGCGACGCCGTCGAGGCCTACTCCTGCCTGCTCGATCGCGGGTACGAGCCGGGTGACGTGCTGTTCGCCGGGGATTCCGCGGGCGGGCACCTGACGCTGGCGACGCTGCTCGCGCTGCGCGACCGCGGCCTGCCGGCGCCGGCGGCGGCGATCTGCCTGTCGCCGTGGACGGACCTGACCGACATGCCGCGCCGGGCGAACCGCTGGCAGGACCCGATGCTGCCGGAGGGCAGGATCCGCTGGCTGGCCCGGCACTGGACCGCCGGTCTCGACGCGCGCGATCCGCTGGTCTCGCCGGTGCTCGGCGACTACTCCGGGCTGCCGCCGCTGATGATCGTGACAGGCTCGACGGAGGTGCTGCGGGACGAGGGCCACAGGGTCGCGCTGCGCGCCCGCCAGGCGGGAGTGCCGGTCACCTACGAGGAATGGCCGCGGATGCCGCACGTGTTCCCGATCCTGGCCGACGTGCTGCCCGAGGCGCGCCTGGCCTTCCGTCACGTGGCGGGCTTCCTGTCCGCGCTCGAGCCGCCCTCGAGCGAGAGTACGGCTGTCGCGGCCTGATCGCCGTGCGGTACGGTTGAGTTAGGCAAGCCTAACTAACCGGAGGAGCACGGGATGGCCGACAAGCCCAGGGATCACCACCGCGGCGTCGTGCTGCGTACCGAGCGGATCACTCCGCACATGATCCGCGTCGTGGTCGGGGGTGACGGGCTGAGTGACTTCGCCACCGAGGGGCTCACCGACCACTACGTCAAGCTCGTCTTCCCGCACGAGGGGGTGGACTATCCGGAGCCGTTCAGCGTGCGCAACGTGCGCGAGACGATGCCCCGCGAGCTGTGGCCGCGCCTGCGCACCTACACCGTGCGCGCCTGGGACCCCGACGCGGGCGAGATGACGCTCGATTTCGTCTACCACGGCGACGAGGGCCTGGCGGGCCCGTGGGCGGCCGCCGCGAAGCCGGGCGACGTGCTGATGATGCTCGGCCCCGGCGGCGGCTACGCCCCCGATCCCGCGGCGGGCTGGCACCTGCTGGCCGGTGACGAGAGCGCGCTGCCCGCGATCGCCACCGCGCTGGAGGCGCTGCCCGCGGGCACGCTCGCGCATGTGTTCGTCGAGGTGGAGGACCCCGAGGAGGAGCAGAAGCTGGACAGCGTCGCCGACGCCCGCATCACCTGGGTGCACAGGCGCGGCGCGAAGGCGGGCGAGGCGCTGGTCGCGGCGGTGCGGGCGCTGGAGTTCCCGGGCGAGGACGTGCACGCCTTCGTCCACGGCGAGGCGGCCTTCGTCAAGCAGTTGCGGCACCTGCTGCGGGTGGAGCGGGGCATCCCGATGGAGCGGCTGTCGATCTCCGGCTACTGGCGGCTGGGCGTCGACGACGAGGGCTGGCGCGCGGTCAAGAAGGACTGGAACCGCCAGATCGAGACGGAGGAGTCGAAGGAGCTCGGCTCGTCGTAAAACGCCACTTCAGACCGTCGCGTCACACCTCTTACTTACTCAAAGGGTAGGAACGCCTTACCTCCGATACCCCTTGTGAAAGACATGCGGAAACGCCTCACGGTTGGGACAACAGTGTGCTTTGCCGTGTCCCAGACAGGAGAGGCGAAATCCGGATGGCGCGTGGTTCGAGCGACATGCCTCCAGGCGTGCGACCGCTTACGGTGGGCGACCCGGTCATCATCGGCCGATACCTCCTGCTCGGCCGCCTGGGCACGGGCGGCATGGGGGTGGTCTACCTCGCCGAGCACCCGCAGGGCGGGCTGGTCGCGCTGAAGACCCCGCACGCGGTGCACCTGAACGATGCGACGCTGCGTGCCCGCTTCGCCGAGGAGGTGTCCTTCTCCCGGCGGGTGGTGCCGTTCTGCACGGCCGCGGTCATCGAGGACGGCACCGACAAGGACCGGCCCTACCTGGTCACCGAGTACATCCCGGGTCCCGCGCTGTCGCAGGTGGTGATGGCGCGGGGGCCGCTGACCCCCGATCTGGCCTACGGCGCGGCCCTGGGCGTGGCGGCCGCGCTGGTCGCGGTGCACGAGGCGGGGCTCGTCCACCGCGACCTGAAGCCGGGCAACGTGCTGCTGTCGACGCGCGGTCCACGCGTGATCGACTTCGGCATCGCCCGCGACGTCGACACTCTCGCCGCGCACACCCAGGCCGGGCAGGTCATGGGCAGCCCCGGCTGGGTGGCGCCCGAACGGCTCACGGGCGGGCCCGCCGTACCGGCCTCCGATGTCTTCTCCTGGGGGTGCCTGGTCGCCTTCGCCGCCTCGGGCGACCATCCCTTCGGCGGGGGCGAGGCGGACGTGCTGACGCGGCGCATCCTGCTGGAGCCGCCGCGGATCGACGGCGTGCCCGCGCTGCTACGGCCGGCCGTGGAGGCGGCGCTGGCCAAGGCGCCGGCCGAACGGCCCAGGGCGGCCGACCTGTTACGTGCGCTGCTGGCGGCCGGGGGCGTGGGCGACCCCTGGGACCTGCGCGACGCGGTGGGTGGCGTGCTGGAGGAGATCTGGACGCCCGTTCCGTATCCGGCAGGCGCGGGCAGGGTACGGCTGGCGTCGCGGCCCGCCGAGCAGGAGACCGCCGCGCCCCGCCGCCGCAGGGCCAAGGCGGGCGCCCACCTGTCGCACGCCAGCTTCGCCGCGTTGGCGACCGTGTCGATCGCGGCGATGACGGTGATCGCGGCCGGTGCCGGCGACGGCCTGCGGATCGGCGGCAGCTCGCAGCTGCCCGCCGTACCGCCGATGGTGCAGCCGCACGGGACCGTCGACTCGACGCTGCGCCCGACGAGCCCGCTGCCCGCCTCCTACGGCACGGTCACCGCGACCGCCACGGCACCCACGGTGTTCGTCACCCAGAAACCGACCAGGGGCGTGGTCACCACGCTGACCTCGACGCCCGACCGGCAGGGCGGCCAGCCGCCCGTGGTCAACCGGCCCGGCGAGCCGGGCAACGGCGACCAGGGCGACTGCATGAACCCGGCGGGCAAACAGCGCGGCAAGTCCGCCCGCCACGACTGCCCGCAACCGTCCACGTCGATCACCACGATCCCGCAGGACGGCCCCGGCGAGTCGCCGTCGGTGACGCCCACGGTGTCACAGACGCCCACGGCCACCGCGCCTTCGACGGGACAGTGACGTCCACCGATCGGTGGATATTTCGGGATCTTGGGAGTGGCTAGCGTCCGTGGCATGACCACCACCGTGAGCACTTCCCAGGGCGCCCGCTCGTGGGCGCCGTTGGCGCTGAGCTTCGCGATCGCACAGCTGATCGAGGTCTTCCTGCACGAGGGATCGCACGCTGTCGCCGCGCTCGCGCTGGGTTACCCGCCGACGATCGGCCAGTTCGTGGAGAACTCCGCGGTCGAGGGCTCCACGTCCGGCACTCACGCGGTGATCGCGGCGGCGGGGCCGGTCGGCAGCCTCGTCGTCGGCCTGCTGTTCTGCGCCCTGTACCGCAGGCCGTCACGGAGGCACGGCTTCGGCGGGATGCTGATGATGTGGCTGGCCATGACCGGGATCGTGTCGGCCGTCGGGTACGTGGTGGTGATGCCGTTCCTGACCATGGGCGACACCGCGGTCGTCGCCGACACCTTCGGCATTCCCGTGGGGGCAAGGTACGCCATCGCGACCGGGTCGATGGTGGCGCTGTACTTCGCCTGCCGGCCCCTGGCCACGATGTGGCTGGACACGCTGCCCGCCGGGTTGCCCCTGGCCACGGTGGACGACCGGCGGCGGACGGTGACCCGGCTCTGGATCCCGTACGTGATCGGGTTCGCACTGCTGGTCCCGGCCGGGATCGGCGGCGACCCGGTGATCGTGCTGGTGGGGCTGTTCGGATGCTGGGGGCCGGGGATGGCGCTGGTCGGCTTCATGACGATGTGGGCGAGGCGGCCCTACCAGCGGCCGGAGCGGGCGGGGGAGCGGGCGGCGTGGCCCGCTCCCGCCTGGGGGTTCGTCCTGTACATCGCGATCGTCGCGTTCTACCTGCTGGTGCTGCGGCCCGGGCTCAGCCTTCCGGGGTGATCTCGGCCGGGAGTCGCTCGCCGTACCCGCCGATCTGGACCTGCAGCGAGGTCGTGGCGGCGGGCGGGGCGGGGAACAGGCCCCACAGCGTGACGCCGGCGCCGGCGGGGATGAGGCCGAGCTTGCCGGGGCTGAAACGCTGGCTGAGGGTGCCGATGAAGTCGAAGTACGTCGGCAGGTCGAAGGCGCACAGGTCGTAGGTGCCGGACTTGCCGGCCAGCGCGAGCTGTCCGGGGGTCAGCTCGTGCGGGGTGAAGGAGTTGTCGTAGTCGATCTTGGCGGGTTCCGAGCCGGGGTTGGTGACCTTGACGCTGGCCAGCACGTAGCCGGACATCCGCTGCAGGCCGGCCACCTGGACGTCGAGGCCGGCGTCGCTGAGCGAGGTGTCGGAGGTGCGCTCCTTGACCTGGGTGCCGCTCTTGATCGCGACCTCGACGCGGCGGTTCTGCGCGCGGCCGTCGGGGTTGTCGCTGCCGTCGGGCAGCGTGTTGGGGGCAACGGGCTCGCTCTCGCCGTGGCCCTTGTCGGCGTAGCTGAACTCGCCGCCCAGGCCCGCGTGCAGCGCCTGGTCCACGGCGGCCGCGCGCTGCTCCGACAGGCGCTGGTTGGAGGCGTTGTCGCCGACGGAGTCGGTGTGGCCGTTGACCGTGACCGCGCCGGACTCGGCTTCCACCCGGTTGCGCAGCGCGGCCAGCGCCGCCTTGGCCGCCGGTGACAACTGGGCGCTGCCGAAGGCGAACAGCACGTCGCTGGGCAGCTTGAACGTCTCCGTCGACGGTCCGCCCGCCCTGCACAGCAGCGGCCCGGTCTGCGGCCTGTCAGTCGGGCCGCCCCGCAACACCGGGCTGTCGGCCAGGTCGCCCGTGGTGATCGGGACCTTCACCGGCAGCAGCCCGTCCAGCAGCACCAGCATCTGCTTGGCCTCCTTCGGCGGGGCCGCGAACACGGCGGTCACCGTGACCGACCCGCCCGGCTCGATCCGCTCGTCGGAGGAGGCGGCCACCCGGGCGTCGGCGCCCGAGCCGCCGATCGGGCCGTAGGCGGTGCCCCTGGGCAGGTCGACCAGGGCCATCAGCTGCTCTCGGGCGTCCAGGCCGAAGCTGTCGATCGACAGCGGGTCCTGGGTGCCGTTGTAGAAGTCGAACTGCAGGGCCAGGGCGTCGCCGGTCCTGACGAGCCTGAGGTTCCTGCCCTCCACCGGGTAGGCGGTGGAGACAGGGCCGGCGGTGACGCCTTCCGCTTTGCCGCTCGACGGCGAGGCGTCCGGCGTTTTCTCCGGTGGTAAGGCGGCCTTCGCGGGGGACTGGCTGGTCAGCGGCTCAGGGTGAGCCTGCCGTGCCGGGTTGCAGGCCGTAAGTCCGAGCACGAGCGCAGCCCCGCAGGCGAGCGGCGCGGTGAGAGTTCTCATCGCTTCAGCGTGTCGGCGGGCCGTTCCACGGACATCTCACCGGCGTCTCACAACATTGGTCTAGTCCATCGGGAAAACCTGCAAATTCTTCTCTACTGAATACCGGCTGGTCATTCCCTGAGGAGAAAATTCGCAAATCTTCTCACCTCTTGTGGCTTATCCACGGGCGGGGTGCGGGCAGAGACTCGACACAAGCCCCAGGGGACGACAAAGGAGCGAAAATGAGCGATCGCCTCAAGGGAGCTGCCGAGCAGCTGCAGGACGAGTGGCACAACGACCCCCGCTGGACCAACGTGGAGCGCACCTACAGCGCCGAAGACGTGATCCGGTTGCGCGGGACGGTCCAGGAGGAGCACACGTTGGCCCGGCTGGGCGCCAACCGGCTGTGGGACCTGCTGCAGAACGAGGACTACGTGCACGCGCTGGGCGCCCTGACGGGCAACCAGGCGGTTCAGCAGGTGCGGGCCGGGCTGCGGGCCATCTACCTGTCGGGCTGGCAGGTGGCGGCCGACGCCAACCTCGGCGCGCAGACCTACCCCGACCAGAGCCTTTACCCGGCCAACTCCGTGCCGGCCGTCGTGCGCCGCATCAACAACGCGCTGCTGCGCGCCGACCAGATCACCTGGTCGGAGGGCAACCCGGGCAACTGGCTCGCGCCGATCGTGGCCGACGCCGAGGCCGGATTCGGCGGCGTGCTCAACGCCTTCGAGCTGATGAAGGGCATGATCGCCGCCGGTGCCGCGGGCGTCCACTGGGAGGACCAGCTGGCCTCCGAGAAGAAGTGCGGCCACCTGGGCGGCAAGGTGCTCATCCCGACCGGCCAGCACATCAAGACCCTCAACGCGGCCCGCCTGGCGGCCGACGTGTGCGGGGTACCATCGCTGATCATCGCGCGGACCGACGCTCAGGCCGCGACGCTCCTGACCAGCGACGTCGACCCCCGCGACCAGCGCTTCACCACCGGCGACCGCACCGCCGAGGGCTTCTACCGGGTGCGCAACGGCGTGCAGGCCTGCATCGCGCGCGGCCTGGCCTACGCGCCCCACTCCGACCTGCTGTGGATGGAGACCGGCACGCCGGACCTGGACGTGGCCCGCGAGTTCGCCGAGGCGATCAAGGCCCAGTACCCCGACCAGATGCTGGCCTACAACTGCTCGCCGTCGTTCAACTGGAAGAAGCACCTGGACGACTCCACGATCGCCAAGTTCCAGAAGGAACTCGGGCACATGGGGTACAAGTTCCAGTTCATCACCCTGGCCGGTTTCCACTCGCTGAACTACTCGATGTTCGACCTGGCCCAGGGGTACGCCAACGACGGCATGACGGCCTACGTCGACCTGCAGGAGTCGGAGTTCGCCGCTGAGTCGCGCGGCTACACCGCCACGCGCCACCAGCGCGAGGTCGGCACCGGCTACTTCGACCTGGTCAGCACCGCGATCGCGCCCGACTCCTCCACCACGGCCCTCAAGGGCTCCACCGAGGAAGAGCAGTTCGCCGCCGCACACTGATTCATCTTCGGCCGCGTCGGGCTCTGTCCGGCGCGGCCGTTTCTCGTGTACGGCGAGACCCGCCCGGGGGTCTTTCGCGGGATGCGACCTACGCGCGGATCGTGAGCATCGGGGGGCGCTCGTCTATCGAGACGTCCCTGGTGAAGGCCTCGTAGCCCGCCTCGGTGCGGTGGAACTGGGCCAGCCGTACCGCGGGCTCGTGAGAAGTGTGGATCTTGCCCTGACGTTCCAGGCGTGACCAGGCGGCGAGCATGATCTGGGCCGCCATCCCGCCCAGCGCCTCCGTCGACTGGTGCGAGTGCTCGCGCGAGCCGAGGTCCACCTGGGCCAGCGCGTCCAGCCCGGCCAGCTCGAGCAGGTCCACCAGCAGGCCGAGCTCCACGCCGTAGCCGGTGATGAACGGCACGCGCTCCAGCGCGGAACGGCGACCCGCGTACTCGCCGGCCAGCGGCTGGACGAACCCCGCCAGCTGCGGCCAGTGCAGGTTGATGAGCGGGCGCGCCACCAGTTCGGTCACTCGGCCGCCGCCGGTCGGGGCCCCGCGCAGCGGGCGGTCGTAGCACCCCTTGGCGTACGCGATGGCCGGGTCGGTCAGCAGCGGCCCCAGCAGCCCGGTCACCAGCGAGGTCTGGAAGTTGCGGATGTCGGCGTCGACGAAGACCAGCACGTCGCCCGAGGTGACGGCCAGCGACTTCCACAGCGCCTCGCCCTTGCCGTCGAGCGGCGCCAGGTGCGGCAGGATGTCGTCCTGGGCGAACACCTTGGCCCCCGCCCGCGAGGCCACCTCGGCGGTGTCGTCGCGCGAGCGCGAGTCGATCACCACGACCTCGTCCACGACGCGGTCGAGCTCGTGGCGGATCGCCTCGACGATCTCGCCCACGGTCTCGCGCTCGTCCCGCGCCGGCAGCACCACGCTCACGGACGTGGCGGCCTTCGCCTCGATCAGCGCGCCCAGCGGCCATTCCGCGGTCGCCGAGGTACGGCGGCGCAGCCAGGACTCCACCTCAGCCGGCATGCCGTGCCACCCCGATACCCCGTCAGTCACGCCCCAACCTTACGCAGCACCCGGACATGACCAGGCACGCGGTAGGGCCTGTTGCGGCTCGCGTGCGCCCTCACCCCGTGACGGCGTGGCGTTCGAGGAAGGTGTAGACGTCCGCCTCGTCCACGCCGGGGAACGAGCCCGGCGGGAGCGCCGCGAGAACGTGGGAGTTGGCCCTGGCCGAGGGCCAGGCGTAGCCCTCCCAGCGCTCCGACAGCTCCGCAGGCGGCCGGCGGCAGCAGTCGCCGTTGGGGCAGTTGGACTTGGTGCGGTTCGTCGTCTCGCGGCCGCGGAACCAGCGCGACTCCTTGAACGGCACGCCCAGCGTGATCGCGAAGTCCCGCTCCCGCGACGGATCCACGTGCGCCACGCAGAAGTACGTGCCCGTCGGCGAGTCCGAGTACTGGTAGTACACCGAGAACCTGTCCGGCGACAGGAACACCTGCCGTCCCGACCACTGCAGGCACATCCGCTGTCCCTCGATCGCCCCCTGCTCGTCGGCGGGGAAGACGATCCCGTCGTTCTCGTACGCCTTGTAGATCGTGCCGCCGGCGTCGTTGCGGACGAAGTGGCAGACCAGGTCCAGGTGGTGGCTGGCCAGGTTGGTGAAGCGGTGCGCGGCCATCTCGTAGGAGACGGCGAACACGTCCCGCAGGTCCTCCACCGACAGCGCCCTGTCGGCCTTGGCCTCCTGCAGGTAGACCGTGGCCGTCTTCTCCGGCACGAGCACCGCGGCGGCGAAGTAGTTGGCCTCGGTCCGCTGGCGCAGGAAGTCGGCGAAATCGCGCGGCTTGTCGTGGCCGAGCGCCAGGTGGCCGAGCGTCTGCAGCAGGATCGTGCGCGGCGTGTGCATGCCGAGCTGCTCATGCTTGACGTAGACGCGGCGGTTGCGGAGGTCGGTGATGGAACGCACCGACCTGGGCAGGTCCTGCGCGGTGTGCACCGTGTACCCGAAGTGGGTGACCAGCGCCTGCACCGTGCTCTGCGACAGCGCGCCGGTGCGGTAGCCGACCGCCGACAGCGCCTCGGCCGCCGCCTTCTCGATGTCGGGGAAGTAGTTGCCCAGCTCCCGCTGCCTGCGCCGCAGCTCGGCGTTGGCGACCCTGGCCTCCTCTGGCGTCGCCGTACCCCGTGCCTGCCGTGCGCGCAGCTCGCCGTACAGGCCGAGGATGTGCTCGAGCACGTCGTTGGGCACGCGCGCGGAGACCTTGAGCCGCGCCAGGCCGAGCGCGGCGTAGATCGGGTCGCGCTGGGCCTCCTCCAGTGCGATCTCCAACTGCGCGCGGCGGTTGGGCGGCTGGCGGCGCAGCAGCTCCTCGACCGGCACGCCGAGCGCGGTCGCCAGCGACTTGAGCAGCGACAGCTTGGGCTCACGCTTGCCGTTCTCCAGCAGCGACAGCTGGCTCGGCGCCCTGTGGACGCGTTCCCCCAGGTCGGACAGGGTGAGACCGCGCTGTTTACGCAGGTGGCGGAGCCGCTGCCCAAACGCGATGAGATCCAGCTCCTGCGTCAAAGACAGCGGTTCTTCGCCGAGCAAGGAGGCCATGCCGAATCTTAGACAGAAATTCCGGCCATTTTCTAGCCTCCTACGCAGTGCTTGCTGATGTATGCGAGATATCGCTGGTACGGCGGGCCGACCTCGTTCGCGACCGTCGCGGGGTCGATCTGCCCGTCGGCCAGCCTCCTGTACAGGCCGGCGACGTGGCGCAGATCGGCGGCCACCTCGGCGGGCGCGACGGCGGCCAGGTCCTCGAAGGTGCCCGCCGCCTTCCGCATACCCTCGGCGCCCTGCTGGGCGTGCTCCATCGCGGCCTTGGGATCCAGCTTCTCGATGGCGTGGCACAGCTCGCCCGACCCGGCCTTCGCCGTGGCCCGGGGCTGGGCGGACGCGCTCGGCAGGGCCTCTCGCTGGGAGGCGCCCGGCTGGGCGGCGCTGCACGCCGTACACGCCGCCGCGACGAGCACCACCGCCAGATGCCGAAATTTCATGACCCGTCCCAGGGGGTGACGTGGGCGCAGTGGCGGAAGACGTCGTCCGGGTCCCAGACGGCTTTGACGCGTTGCAGCCGCCGGTAGCGCGTCTCGCCCATCGCCCACCGGACGCGGTCGTCGTCGGGCGCCTCCAGGTTGAGGTAGGTCCCCGTCGGCCTGACGGCCGCGTTCATCCGCGACACCCAGGCCAGGTTCCGCTCGTCCCCGGACGGATCCATCCACGTCGCCACGGGATGTACCAGCCACCGCCCGCCCATCCGCCCGGGGAAGGCCCCCTGCAGCTCGGGCAGCCGCCTGACCGCCTCCGGCAGCGGCAAGATGATGAGGTGCGACATAGGGCCCGGCAGCGGCTCCTGAGAGGCCGCGATCAGCTCGGGCGTGATCGTCTCGACGAATCCTGAGCCCCACCTGTTCCGCAGTCCCGGTGGCGAGCCGGCGTCCAGCATCGCCTGCAGTGCCACGTACGGCATGGGCCCGACCGCGTCGAAGAGCGGCTCCACCTCCTCGCGCAGCGGCGCGACGGCCTGCGCGCCCGCCTCCGGCTCGCCGAACCAGGTGGGCGCCACCGCCAGGATGTGCTGCCCCACCAGCTCCGGCGGCACGAACGGCGCCGGCGGCGCGGCCATGAACACCGCGGCCGCCCCCAAGTCCTCCGACCCTTCCGCGTTGAGCCTGGCCAGCACCTCCAGTACGGCCGGCGCGTCCGACACCCGGTAGCCGATCATGCCCCCGACGATCATCGGCCCGACCGGGTGGAGCCGGAAGGTGAAGGACACCACGACGCCGAAGTTGCCCCCGCCGCCGCGCAGCGCCCACATCAGCTCGGGCTCGCTCTCGTCGTCCACCCGCAGGAGGCGCCCGTCGGCCGTGACGAGCTCGACGGCCAGCAGGTTGTCGCAGGCCAGCCCGTGCTTGACCGACAGCCAGCCCTCGCCGCCCCCGAGCGTCAGGCCGGCGACGCCGGTGTGCGTGATCCGGCCGCCCGGCACGGCCAGCCCGTGCGCCTGGGTGGCCTGGTCGACCTCGCCCCAGGTGGCGCCGCCCTGCACGACGGCCGTCCGGCTGCCCGGGTCGACGGTCACCGCGCGCAACGCCGACAGGTCGATGACCAGGTCGCCGCCCAGCGCCCGCCCCGCCACGCCGTGCCCGCCGCCGCGTACGCTCACCTCGAGCTTCTGCTCGCGCGCGAACCGCAGCGTCTCCGCCACGTCCGCCGCGTCGCTCACCCGCACCAGCATGGCGGGCCTGCGGTCGATCATGCCGTTGAAGATGGCACGCGCGTCCTCGTATCCCGGATCGCCCGCGCGCAGGATCTGCCCGCGTACGGCCAGGTTTCCGATGTCCACTGTCATGACTTCAGCGTGTCGTGCGAGCCTTGCACCGCCATCTCACGGACGTTTCACCGATACTTGGGTGGTGCCCCTCCTCGACGTTCTGGTGCTCGGACCGGTTTCCGTGAGTGCCGGGGAGATTCCTCTCCGTGTCGAACGCCTGCTGGAGCGGGCCCTGCTGGCGCGTCTCGCCCTGGCCGCCGGCGCACCGGTGCCGGATGATCGCCTCGCCGCCGACCTCTGGGGCCCTGCGGACCTGGCCCGCCCCACGGAACGCCTCCGAGTCCTGTCCTCCCGCCTCCGCGCCACCCTGTCCTCCTCGGCCGCTTCTTCTGGCGCCGCCGGTCTCTCTGGTACGGCGAGCTCTTCTGGTACGGCGAGCTCTTCTGGTACGCCGGGTTCTTTTGGTGCCACTGGTTTTCCCGGTGCCGCCGGTTTGTCTGGTGCCGGGGGCTCTTCTGGTGCGGCCGGTTTGTCCGGTACGGCGGGCTCTTCTGGCACGCCGGGTTCTTCTGATGCCACAGGTTTTCCCGCTGCGGCCGGTTTGCCTGGTGCTGGGGGCTCTTCTGCTACGGCCGGTTTGTCCGGCGCTGCGGGTTCTTCGGGTGCTGCGGGCTCTTCCTATACGGCGGGCTCTTCCTATACGGCGGGCTCTTCCGGCGCTGCGGGCCCTTCCGGTGCGGCGGGCTCTGGTGCGGCGGGCTCTGGTGCCGCGGGCTCTTCTGGCAGGGGCCGTGATGGTGGCCGTGGGGAGAGTCTTGGCACGCTCCTGGTGCGGCGTGCCGGCGGATACGCCCTGGCGGCCGAGCCCGTCGACCTCCTGGCGGCCCGCGCCGCGGCGGAACGCACCCACGCCGCCGCCCGTTCCGGCGACTACACGACCGCCGCAGCCGCGGCCAGGCAAGCGCTGGCCAACTGGCGCGGCCCCTCACTCGGCGACCTGCGCACCATCCCCTACGCCGCCGCCGAAGGCGAACGCCTCGACGCCTGGCGTCTGGACCTCCTGGTCGAACGCCTCACCGCCGACCTCGCCCTAGGCGCCGCCGCCGAGGTCATCCACGAACTCGAACGCCTGGCCGCCGACCATCCTCTCCACGAACGCGTCTGCGCCCTCCTGGCCCTCGCCCTCTACCGCTCGGGCCGCCAAGCCGACAGCCTCGACCGCCTGTCCGCCCTCCGCCGCACGCTCGCAGAAGAACTGGGCGTAGACCCGTCCCCCGAGACGGCAGCCATGGAACTCCGCCTACTCCGCCAAGACCCCACCCTCCTCCCACCCACCCCGCACACCCCCTTCACCCTCCACCCCACCCCCAACCTCATCCCCCCACCCACCCAAACCACCCCCACCCAAACCACCCCCACCCCCACGAGCCCAGCCCCCACCGCGACTCCGGCCTCCAGCGAAACTCCGGCCTCCAACGAGACTCCCGCCCCCGGCGTCCCCGCCCCAGGTATGGCCGAGCCCGCCGCCACGGCTCCCGCCGCCCCCGCGTCCTCGCCTCCAGGTTCCGCCGCTCCCGAGGCCGGCCCCGCTCGAGGCGCCCCCACTCCAGTTACGGCCGCCTCCGGCGTCCCTGCCCCAGGTATGGCCGATCCCGCTTCCCCGGTCCCAGGTCCCGGCGCCCCCGCTTCCTCACCTCCAGGTTCCGCCGCTCCCGCGCCTTCGCCCACGGCTCCCGCCACTCCCGGCGCTACTCCCGCTCCAGGCCTCCCTGCTACGGGTCCGGCCGAGCCCGCCGTTCCGGGTGATGGGCCTGCTCTCGGCGTCCCCGCTTCAGGTGTGGCGGATCCCGCCGTTCTCGGCTCTTCCACCACGGAACCCGTAGCCTCTGGTCCTTCAGCAACGGGTTCCGCTTCTCCGGGAGGCGTCCCTGCTTCCGAGCTTGCCGACTCGACGGGCTCGGGTGGTCTGGAGTCCGGTGCTTCCCACGGGTCGGCCGCTCCTGGGGTCGGGGAGCGGAAAGGCGTGGTGTTGCCGGCGCCGGTGACGAGCTTCGTGGGGCGCGAAGGGGACGTGGCCGCGACCGTCGCGCGGGTGTCGCGGGGCGGGGTCGTCACGCTGACCGGTGGGCCGGGGAGCGGGAAGTCGCGGCTGGCGATCGAGGTGGCGCGGGCCGTAGCCCACACCGGACGGCCGGTGACGCTGGTCGAGCTGGCGCCGCTGCACAGGGACGGCGCCGTGAGCGCGGCCGTCGCGGCGGCAGTCGGCGCGGGCGAGGAACCCGTACCCGAGGTCGCGGCGCGGCTGGATGGTTCGCTGCTGGTACTGGACAACGCCGAGCATCTGGTCGAGCAGGTCGCCGACCTCGTGCTGGCGCTGATAGGACACACGCAGTCGCTCAGCGTGCTGGTCACCACGCAACGGCCGCTGCTGGTGCCGGGGGAGGAGCTGGTACGCGTCGGCCCCCTCGGCCCGGAGGCCGCGGCCCGCCTGTTCGCCCAGCGCTGCGCCCCCGACCAGGCGGACGTGGACCCGCACGACGTGGCTTCGGTATGCGCCGCGGTCGACCGCCTCCCGCTCGGCATCGAACTGGCCGCCGGTCTCACCCGCACGCTCACCGTCCGCCAACTGGTAGAACGGGTCAACGACCGGCTCCGCCTCCTGGTGGGCGGGACCCGAGTCCGGGGCGGCCGCCACTCCAGCCTCCGCGCCGCCCTCGACTGGAGCCACGACCTCCTCGACGACCGGGAACGCACGGTGCTCCGCCGTACGGCGGTCTTCAACGGCGGGTTCACCCTCGAAGCCGCCGAAAACGTCATCCCCGGTGCTCGCCGTACCGGGAGTGTGGTGGAGCGGGGGGATGTGGCGCCGGTGCTGGCAGAGCTGGCCGATCGGAGTCTGGTGACCGTGGAGGGCGGCGCGGGGCGGAGGCGGTTCCGGCTGCTGGAGACCGTGCGGGACTACGCGCGGGCACGGCTGGACGCGGCCGGCGAAGGCGACGCCGTACAAGCCGCCCATCTGTCGTGGTGTCGGGATTTCGTACGGCAGGCCGGCGAGCCCGGCGACTTCGCCTCCGCGGAAGACGTGACGGGGCTGTTCGCCGAGTGGCCCAACCTGCTCGACGCGCTGGAACGCGCGCCGGGCACCGCGCGGGCAGCCGACGGACTGCGGCTGGCGCTCGCGCTGCACACCCCGTGGCTGATCCGCGGCTGGTACGGCGAGGCGAGGCGGCACTTCGCGGCCCTGGGCGACGCTCCGGGCAGCACCCCGCTCGAACGGTTGAACGCGCTGAGCGACCACGGGTTCGTCACCACGATGGTGGGGCGCTTCGACGAGGCGGCCGACCTGCTGAGCCGGGCGGCCGAACTGGTCGACGAGGTGGGGGACGACGCGGCGACGATGAGCGTGCTCTACTACCGCGGGATCGTGGACATCGAGCGCGGGCTGCTGCGGGAGGCGTTCACGCCGCTGCTGGCCGGGCTCAAGCTGGCCAGGGAGCTCGATCACGGGCAGCGGCAGTCGGCCTTCGCCGACGCCCTCGGCACGCTGCACCTCTACTCCGGCAATCCCCGCTCGGCCCTTGAGCTGTACGTGTCGGCGCTGGCGCTCGACCGGGAGGCGGGCGACGAGCACGGGCTGGCGCGCGGGCTGAGTAACCAGGGGCAGGCGTTCATCGGGCTGGGGTTGGCCGCCGAGGCGCTGGCGATGGCGGACGAATCCGACCATTACGCCAACCGGCTGGACGACCGGCAGATCCTCCCGCTCAACGAGGTCGTCAGGGCGCACGCGGCCCTCCTCGGCGGCGATCTGGAGGCGGCCGAATCGCACCTGCGGACTGCGGTCGGGTACGCGGCGACGGACGACACCGGGATCACCATGGCGCACATCGACCTAGCGGACGTCCTGGTCCGGCGGGGGCGGCCCGACGAGGCGGCCACGCTGCTCGACGACGTCTTCGCCGATGCCTCCGCGGGCAGCACGCCCTGGCTCGCGGCCCGTGCCGTCCTCGCCGGCCACGCTCTCGCTTCGGGCGACCGCGATCGAGCGGCGGCCCTCACCAAGGAGGTCATGGCGGAGTACGCCTCATCGGGGTTCGCCTGGCCCCACTACACCAACCGCCTCACCTCCGTCCAAACCGCCCTGCCAAAGGCCTGAGCCTTGTCCGGTCGTCAGCTGCCGACCCGATGATGAGGCGCTCGCGCTGCGCGTCAGGACCCGCGCACGGGCTGCGACAACGGTTCGCGAACGTCCCTGTTCCGGGCTGCGGGATTGAGCGCGTCTGCGGGCCGCCCGAATCGCGGATAGGTCCCGAGGCCGTGCACGCCTGGGTTTCTCGGGGTGAGTTCGAACCCACCTCGGCGGGTCCGGGCGCGACGTTACGGTCCTTGCCCGCGCGCCCGGATGGCGTGGAAGCGACGGGCGGGCGGGGCATCGGCGGGGAGTGGGTGGTGCGGCTTGCCGTACAGGATCATTCAGTCCTGAAGCGAGCGATCAGCGCTGCCCCTGCAGACCTAGAGACAAGCCGATCAGCGCGGCCCCAAGCAGACCCGGAAGCGAGCCGATCAGCGCCCGTATGGCGAGCCCTGAGGCGAGCTGGTCATCGCGGCTTTTAGGCGGTTGTTCAGTCCTGAGGCGAGGTGGTCATCGCGGCGGAGACGAAGTTGGCGATGTGGGTGCGCATGGCGGCGCGGGATTCGGGGGTGTCGCCCGGGTCGCCGACGATGATGCGGGCGAGCTGCGGCAGCATGGACGGCAGCAGCGCCAGGCCCGTGAGCAGAAAGAGCGTGCGCGCCGTGTCGACGGTCGGCTCGACGTCCTGGCCTTCGGCGAGCGAGGCCGTCTTGCGGCCGCAGCGCTCCACCCGGGCCTCCTGGCCGGGCAGCAGGTCCTGGCCGCGGTAGTTGAGCGCCTCCCACATCAGCAGGCGGACCGTGTCGGGGTGCTCCTGGTAGTACTCGGTCAGGCGGGCGATGTAGTCGACCGGGTCCTTACCCGGTAGCGCGATCTGGGCCGTCAGGTCGTCGAGCGCCCCCGTGATCACCGCGTCGAAGAGCTTCTCCTTGCTCCCGAAATGGCCGTAGATGCGCTCCTTGTTGACGCCCGCGCGCTCCGCGATGCGGTCGACGCGGGCGCCCGCGATGCCGTACGCGGCGAACTCCTCGCGGGCCGCCTCCAGGAGCGCGGTGCGGGTGGCGGTGGTCGAGACCTTCGGTGCCATGGGCACATTCTGCCATTTCCAACCGGTTGGTTGCAATCCAACTAGTTGGTTGACGTCCAACTGTTTAGTTGGCTACTGTCCGGGTCATGGCTCTAACGTTTCCTCGCCGTACGGCCCGCCACCCCGCCCACCGCGGCCCCGCGGCCACCAAGCCCCCCACGTCCCACCCCCACCCCCAAGCCGACACCCCACGCAGCAGCGTGACCCCGCCGCCCACCAGCCCCGAAGCGGGCACGAGCACCCCCGCCCCCACCACCGGCGCAGCGGACAGCATGAACGTGGCTGGCTCCACGAAGGCGGAAGCAGATGCCGTTGCCCTGGTCGATGGCGTGAGCGTGGCTGATTCCCGCAACCTGGGCGGTGAGGTCGGTCGTGCGAGGGTCGGTGCGGATGCCGTTGCCCTGGTCGATGGCGTGAGCGTGGCTGGTGGGGCGGACTCGTCGAAGGCCGGGGGATCGCGGGACTCGGGTGGTGTTGCGCGGGCGCCGTTCGCGCGGACGATGCTGGCCTTCACGCTCACCGCGATCCTCGTGAGCGGCCAGCTCTACATCGTGATCCCGCTCTTGCATGACATGGCCGACGGTTGGCACGCATCGGCGGGCGCATTGACATGGTTGGTGACGGCTTTCGGGGTGGGATACGGGATCGGGTTCCTGGTGTTCGGCCCGCTTTCTGACCGGTTCGGGCGTAGGCGGCTGTTGATGATCGCGTTGCCGCTCGCCGCCCTCACGTCCGCGTTGGTGGCATTGAGCCCGGCACCTGAGGTGGCCTACGCATTGCGGGCGATCCAGGGCATCGCGGTCGCGATGTTCCCGCCGGCGGGCATGGCGTACCTGGCCGAGCGCGTCGAGCCGCGCCGCCGCGTCGTCGCCATCTCCGCGATCACCGGCGCGTTCCTGGCCTCCGCTGTACTGCTGCAGGTCGCCGCCCAGGTGCTGGTGGGCGCGATCGGGTGGCGCGGGCTGTTCGCGCTGTCGGCGGCCGGGTTCGCGCTGGCGGCCCTCGCGTTGCGTGCCGTGATGCTGCCCGACCTGCCCAGGGAAGGCGCCGGGTCGCTCCTGTCGGTCTACCGCGCGGTGCCCGGGCTCCTGTTCGACCGCGTGCTGCTGCTGCGCTATGTCGCGACGATCGTACTGATGGTGGGATTCGTCGCCGTCTACACCGGTATGCAGATCTACGGCGTGACCACCTCCTCCGGCGAGCTCCTCGGCCTGCGCGCCGCAGGACTCCCGGCGATCGTCCTGGTGCCGCTTCTCATGCCGTGGCTCGGCCGCATCCCGTCGACGGCCCGCGCCGCCGCGTTCCTCGCTGTCGGCGCTCTCGGCCTGGCCGCGATCGGCTTCACCCACGTCGCGGCGCTCGGCCTGGCGCTCCTGCTCGCGGCCTACGTGGCCAGCATCACCGGCGGCCTCCCGAGCCTCAACGAGGCCATCTCCTCGCAGGCCGGCCCCGCCCGCGGCACGGCCCTCGCCCTCTTCTCCTTCGCCCTGGCGGTCGGCGGCAGCGCCGGCCCCCAGGTCGCCGCCGCCTTCGGCGGCTTCACCCCGCTGATGTACGGCCTGGCCGCAGCCATGACCGCCGCCGCCCTGGCGGTTCTAGCCTCCACCCGCACCCCACGCCCCTAACCCACCCACACCCCAGCCCCTCACTCCCACCCAAGCCCCCCTCCCACCCAGGCCTCGCCCCCTCCCCGGGCGGGGCCTCCCGCTTCCCAGGGCTCCACCTCAACCGCATCCCCGGGACGCTCCACACCTGCACCCCTCGCTCCTAACCGCCCACGCCCCACGCCTTCGCCCCCACCCACGCCCGCCCCCTCCCCGGGCGGGGCCTCCCGCTTCCAAGGCTCCACCTCAACCGCGTCCCCGGGATGCTCCGCACCCGCCCTCATAGACGCACCCACATGTGTTCACCGCATGCATCTCAGACGCTTTCGGGGCGGTGCGCGTCACGCGCGTTCCCGGATGCGCCTCCCGCGCTGTGCCCCCCGTGGCGATCTCCGCCAATCCCCCTGAGCTTCTGCTGGATGTCTACTTGTGACGCAACTGCCCAGGACTTCGCATGCCCACCACCGCCAGAAGGACTTCCGGGGCATCCCTGCCGGGACCTCTCCGAGCGGGCACCTCCGGCTTTGCGTGTGGTTCACGAGGTCCGCGAGACGTGGTGACCCCGGCTGCCGGAGGCTCCCCGAGGTCCGTCAGCGGGACGACGCCGGGTGCGGGGGCCTCGGGAGGCGCGGTGCCATGCAGTGCTTGGGATGCTGGTCGTGCGGGTTGGGAGCGTGTCCACGTTGCAGGTGACGCGGACCCCGGTTGACGAAGGGGCGTAACGGCGGCCCGCCCCGTCCTGCTGGCCGTCGCGTCTCCCTGGACAGAGCCCAGCCGAAGTGCGGCGACTGGCGGTGGCGCGGCTCGCCGTAAAGCAGGAAGGTCCGTGCGGCGAGGTGCGGCGACTGGCGGTGGTCCGGCTTGGCTGGAAGGTCCGTGCGGCGAGGTGCGGCGACTGGCGGTGGCTCGGCTCGGTAAGAAGGTCTGTGCAGCGATGTGTGGCGACTGGGGGTGGCGCGGCTCGCCGTACAAGCGAAAGACCCGCACACCCGAGACCTGCACGGCGACTGGAAGCTCCGTGCAGCGGCCCGGCAGAAAAGGCGCGGTGGGTCAGTGGTGAGGTGGGGGAGGGAGTAAGCCGCCGAGGGTCGGGTCGAGGGATTGGGTGAGGGGAGATGGGTCGAGGGCGAGGGCGTCGACGGACCGCCCGAGGGGGTTGAGGGGGCGGAGGAGGGGCTCGCAGCGCGACGGTGGGGTGCCGAGGGAGTAGGCGAGCGAGCAGAGCCACATCGCCAGGTTGTCCGTCTGGCCGTTGAGGTCGAAGCGGGCGCGGAACGTGCCGCTGGTCGCGTCGTAGGCGTTGTTGGCGTTGTTGACGCCGAGCGGGGCCGTCTGGAGGAACGTTTCGAGTGACTTGCGCTGGCGCACGAGGAGTTTGGTGATGTGGGCGAGGTCGCGGGTGTTGGCGGTGATCTCGCCGCGGTTGTCGTCGACGAAATCGGCCACCTGCGTGAGCGTCCCCGACAGGCCCTTGAGCACGGCGCGCAGCTCCTGGCGCTCGTCGTTGAGCTGCCCGGAGACTCCGGCCAGATCCTTCATGAAGGCGCGGATCCGCGCGTCGTCGCGGGACATCGAGGACGTGATCGCCGCCAGGTTGCGGACGTTCTGGGAGAAGTCATCGCGGTCGCCGGCCAGGGCGGAGGTCGCGTCGGACAGGGCGCGCACCGTGGTGCCTACCGTCTCGCCCTGCCCGCCGAACGTGTCGGCCGACACCTTCAGCAGCCGCGACAGGGCGCCGTCGGCGTTCGCGCCCTGGGGCCCGAGCGCCCTGGTCAGGTCGTCGAAACCGCTGAGCGCCTCGTCGATCTCGACAGGCGAGCGCGTGCTGGTCAGTGTCGCGCCGTCCCGCAGAACAGGCCCTCTGGTGTACGGCGGGGCCAGCTGGACATACCGGTCGGCCACCACGGAACGGGCCACGATCACCGCCTGAGCGTCGGCGGGCACCCGCCTGGAGGCGTCATAGGCCAGCTCGACCTTGACCCGGTCGCCCATCGGCGTGACGCTCGCCACGCTCCCCACTCGGACGCCGAGGATCCGCACGTCCGAGCCCGGATACAGGCCCACCGCCCGGTCGAAGTACGCGGTCACGCGGGTGGCGGAGGCGGGCTTGAGCAGCAGGAAACCGGCCGCGACGGCGAGCGCGGCCAGCAGTGCGACGAGCCAGCGGTTCATGGGGGCTTCCGTTGGGGGGAACGGTGGGTAGCCGTCATATTACTCCGCGTGGCTGGCGGTTGCGACTCGATCAAGGCGTGGCTCGGCGCGCAGGAGAAGGGGCTTTTCGTGGACCTTACTGATCGGTAGGGTGTTACCAACGGTAACGGAGTCGGGGAGTGTGGCGAGCATGGGCGGGTTCAGTCCGGAGCTGGGCGAGGACGTGGTGCAGGTGCGCGACTGGGTGCACGAGTTCGCCCGCGACGTGATCCGCCCGGCCGGCGCCGAATGGGATGAACGCGAGGAGACTCCCTGGCCGGTCATCCAGGAGGCTGCCAAGATCGGGCTGTACTCGCTGGACTTCTTCGGCACCCAGTGGTTCGAGGCCTCGGGGCTCGCGCTGCCCGTGGCCTTCGAGGAGCTGTTCTGGGGCGACGCCGGCATCGCGCTGTCGATCGTCGGCACCGGCCTGGCCGCCGCCGCGCTGGCCTCGAGCGGCACGCCCGAGCAGCTGGGTGAGTGGCTGCCGCAGATGTTCGGTACGGAGAACGACGTCAAGCTGGGCGCCTTCTGCGCTTCCGAGCCGGATGCGGGGTCCGACATCGGCTCGATCCGCACCCGTGCCGTGCCCGACGGCGACGACTGGATCATCAACGGCGTCAAGACCTGGGCCACCAACGGCGGCATCGCCAATGTGCACGTCGTCGTGGCCTCCGTCGACCCGTCACTGGGGACCCGCGGGCAGGCCTCCTTCGTGATCCCGCCGGGTACGCCCGGGCTGTCGATGGGGCAGAAGTTCAAGAAGCACGGCATCCGGGCCTCCCACACGGCCGAGGTCGTCCTGGACAACGTGCGCGTGCCCGGATCCTGCCTGCTCGGCGGTAAGGAGAAGCTCGAGGCGCGCCTCGCGCGCACCCGCAACGGCGAGCGGACCGGCGAGCAGGCGGCGATGCGGACCTTCGAGACCACGCGCCCGGCGGTGGCGTCCATGGCGGTGGGGATCGCCAGGGCGGCCTACGAGTACGCGCGGGACTACGCGCGCGAGCGCGAGCAGTTCGGCCGCAAGATCGGCGAGAACCAGGCGATCGCGTTCCTGCTGGCCGAGATGGCCACCCGGGTGGACATAGCCCGGCTGCTCACCTGGCGAGCAGCCTGGATGGCCCGCAACGGCCGCCAGTTCCAGCAGGCGGAGGGCTCGATGTCCAAGCTCGTCGCGGGCGAGACGGCGGTCTGGGTCAGCGAGCAGGCCATCCAGATCCTCGGCGGCGCCGGGTACACCCGCGAGCACCCGGTGGAGCGCTTCCACCGCGACGCCAAGATCTACACCATCTTCGAGGGCACGTCGGAGATCCAGCGGTTGATCATCGGCAGAGCGGTCACGGGCCTGCCCGTACGCTGAAGATGTCCGATTATTGGGTCACGGTCTGACGGCTGGTAGAGCTCTCTCCGGAGGGCGTCGGCGGAGATCGGACGACCGTGCAACACCACCCGCCTGCACTCAGCGATCGGACACCTGCCACCGGAGGAGTTCGAAGCTCTCCACTACGCTCAACATCAGCCCAACGAACCCGTCGGAATCAACCGTTGAGGTCTTCATCAACGTCGGGGCGGATCAGTTGTCCTGTGACACCGAACCTTGAGTTCGTGCCATCGAAGGTTGGATGGTCTGAGAGCTTGTTGAGATCGCCGGCGTACGGTCTCATGGACCGCGACGAGGGGCATCACCGAGATGAGCGGGGCAGGCATGGAAGGACGCATCGAGAAGGCCAAGCTGTCCTATGAGCACGCTGTCTTCGTCGGCGATGTCGGTGAGCTGGCAGCGGCGGAGCGGGAGCTGGACAAGGTCGAAGCCGATCTCGCTTTGGCCCGGGGACGGATCTTGCACGCGCGGTTCCTCGATGACCGGCGCGAGGACCCACGTGAGCTGGCGCTGTTCGAGCGCGCGACACACCTGTACCGGACGCTGGGCGATGCGACGGGCGAGGCGGATTCGGTGTTCTGGGAGGGCTGCTTCCACCAGGTCGTACGGAGCGACCCCGACCGCGCCGTTCCTCTCCTTGAGCAGTCGTACGACTTGGCCACTGCGGCAGGCGACCGATACACCCAGTGGGAAGTGCTCCGGCACCTGGGGATCGCGGACCATGCCGCGGGCCGGCTGGACGCCGCCCGGGAGCATTTGGAGGCATCGGTACGGCTATGCCGGGAGCTCGGGCTGCCGGCCGCTGTTGCCGCCAACCAGGTAGGGCTGATCTACATCGCCGCCGCGCAAGGTCGACGGGACGACGCGGTGGCGCTGGCCGCAGAGGCGTACGCCACCGCCGAGGCGTGTGGGGCTCGCCGCATCATGCGGCAGGTCGCGGAGGCGCGTATCCAGACCATGGCGCCGGACACCGATCATGGCGAGACCCACGATCAGAGCGCACCTTGAGCCGCTGAAGCTTCGTTGTCACCGGACAGAGGTGACGTGAGAGCCGTTGCGATCACGAAATGTGGGCCAGAATCCAGTCTTCACCCGTCGTCGACAGCTCCTTTTCGGCCGAGTTGAATGCCCGGCTTCCACGACCGAGCCCATCCACTGCACCCCGCATCTCCATGTCGGCACTCCCACCATCGGAATGGGGTGTAAGCGGCTCTCGTGTGGAGCAGATCGTCTGAGAGGCGGGGGAGGGCCGTCCGGCGTACCTCAGTCGTCCTCTTCGGACGGCTTGCCGATCCTGTGCGCGACGATCTGGGTGCGGGAAGTGAACCCGAGCTTGGTCAGGATGTGCCGGATGTGGGTTTCCGCGGTCCGCTGGCTGATCACCAGCCGGCGGGCGATCTCCTTGTTGGTCAGCCCCTGCGCGACCAGGCCGGCGACCTCCGCTTCGCGTGGTGTGAGCGGTATGACCGGCGCGAGTCCCGGGTACTCAGGCGGCGGAGGCGGCTCCTCATTCAGGGCCTCGGCGGTGGCCTGCTCGATCGTGAGCGCAGCGCCGGCCTCGAACAAGGCGGTGAACATCCCATCGTGAAGCGCTTCCCGCGCGGCCGCCGTGCAGCTGTCGTGATCGGGCCGGACGAAGGGGTACAGGGGCGCGCCGACGGCCGCCATGGTCGCCTGGGCCGCGCCCAGCAGCCGGGCGGCGCGCTCGGGTTGCTCGGCCACGGCCACCCAGGCCAGGATCTCCAGGCAGTGACCGATGTCCACTCGGTCGTCCAGGGCCCGGTCGATCCGCAGGCACTCCGCGGCCAGGAGCCCGGCACGCTGGTGATCTCCTTCCCGCCACATCACCCAGGAGAAGTAGAGCAGCGCCCACGAGCGGTGCCACAGGTCACCGTGGGCCTGACTTACCGCCAGGCACTCCTCGCACAGGGCGATGGCGCGATCGGCGTCCCCTGCCAGGTAGCAGGCGACGGTGAGGATGATCTGATCGTTTGTGATCTGCTCTGCGTCCCCTACGGCGGTGTGCTCGGCCAGCGCCCTCTCCAGCAGGGCGACCGCCGTGGCCACGTCGCCCTCGCACATGGCCCCCCAGCCGGCGATGCTGTCCGCCGCGGCGGCTCTCGACCGATCGCCCAGCCGTACGGCCAGCTCCCTGCACTCCGTCAGCAGGCGCTGGGCCTCGGGAATGTCACCCTGCAGGTTGGCGAGGGTGGCGGCGACCCACAGCGCGGCGGCCCGCGCATGGGTCGGCTCAGGTGCCAGAGAGAGTGCCCGGCCGAGCCAGTGGCGGCCCTCGCTCAGGTGCCCCGACTCGAAGAAGGCACTGATGTCGGCGGCCATGGCCAGAGCCGCCTGTGCCTGGCCCGGCTCTGTCAGGCAGAACTCCAGCGCGGCCTGCAGGTTGGCGTGCTCGCGCCGCAGGCGCGCACTCCAGACCAGCTGATCGGGGCCGAACCACTCACGGCCGGCTCTTCCGGTCAGTTCCTGAAAGTAGTCGCGGTGGCGGCGCCGCTGCTCGGTCAGCTGATCGGCGTCGGCCAGCTTGTCGAAGGCGTACTGGCGCAGGCTCTCCAGCATCCGATAGCGAACCTGGCTGTTTCCGTGCCAGGCGGTCAGGATCGACTTGTCCACCAGCGCGTCCACGAGGTCCAGCACCTCGTCGGCGGCGATGACCCCCTCTCGGGTGCAGACCTGCTCGACGGCCTCCAGGTCGAACCCGCCGGCGAACACCGACGCCTGCTCCCAGAGCGCGCGTTCGACGTCGGTGCACAGGTCGTAGCTCCAGTCGATCAGTGCGCGGAGCGTCTGATGCCGTGGGACCGCCGCTGGTCCGCCGCCGGTCAGGAGACGGAACCGGTCGTCCAGCCGCTGCAGGATCTGCTCCACCGACAGCACGCGCAGCCGTACGGCTGCCAGCTCCAGGGCCAGCGGGATGCCATCCAGCCGCTGGCTGATCCGCACCACCGCCTGAGCGTTATGGGGAGTGAGAGCGAAGCCGGGACGCACAGACCGCGCCCGTTCGACGAACAAGCTCACCGCCTCCGAGCGGGCCCAGGCCTGCTCCGTCCGGGCCTCGTCGGGGTTGGGAACCGACAGGGAGGGCACCGCCCACGTCTGCTCGCCGGCGATCTGGAGCGACTGCCTGCTGGTGGCCAGGATCCGCAGGGTCGGAGCCAGCGGCAGAATCTCGCCGAGGAACGCCGCGGTGGCGTGCACCAAGTGCTCGCAGTTGTCCATCACCAGCAGCATGCGCCTGGTGCTCAGGAACTTGGTCAGCGTGGACATCAGCCCTGAAACCGACCGATCCTGGACGCCCAGCGTGTCGGCCACCGCCTCGACGAGCAGCCCGGGATCTGACAGGTCAGCCAGCGCCACCAGCCACACCCCGCCGGGGAAGGCCCGCCGTACCTGCTCTGCCACGCGCAGCGCCAGCCTGGTCTTGCCCACCCCGCCGGGACCGGTCAACGTCACCAGCCGGGACTGCGACAGCAGCCGCTTGACCTGGGCCACCTCCTGCGTGCGGCCCACCAAGCTGGTCTCCTCGGCGGGCAGGTTGCCTCGGCGGTCGCGGGCCGAGCCTTTCACCGCCATACTCATCGATCAGCTCCCGGTGGTCGCGTTCGGGGCCGGGCTACCACGTGGCCTTGGCGGAGCAACGCGCTCTCGCCGCCGAGCGTGAAACGGCCGTCCCGATGGGACGACGCACGAATCCCCTCAGCCCGTACCTCTTTCGGCTCCGTATCATGCCCATCCGGCGCCCTAATTCTCCCTATGGACGCTCATATCGCGGACCGGTGCCCTCTTCGCCCGGTTCTTGGGCAGCTTCCTGTACGGCGGGCGCACCGCCAAGCGCGCGGAGCCAGGTAAAACCGGTCCGCGACGACGGCAAGGGTCGCGTCAACCCGGCGGCCAGAGGTAGGTGACCCGCGAAGGCGCGCCTTCTCCGACGGGGTGTTGCCGGGCGTGGGATCCAGCATGAATCTGCCACAGAAGTGGCCGCTCCCGATCGCACGGAGCTCGCTGCGGCCATGGCCCACGCGCTGCGCGGCCGCGGTGTCCCCGAACCGACCGCCAACCTGGCAGCCGAGGCAGGGATCGCCGTCTTCAAGGTCGCCTTCGCGCGGTGGATCGGCGAGCCAGGCCAGCCGAACCTGCCAGAGATCCTCCACGCGTCGATGGAGGACCTACGGAACGTGCTGCTGGCGCACCGCGCGCCCACCAGCCCGCAGCCATCTGAGTCCGCACGTCACGGCGACGGTGAGCCCGTGCGAGGAGGTATGGCTGCGCTCGACTTCTAACTCGGCCGGTGGCCGACCGGCCGCTCGTCGAGCAGCTTGCCGAAGAGCTCGATCTCAAGCGGCGGGAAGCCGCCCTCCGCGGGATGGCGGAGGGCGGATAGCCGGTCAGCCGTCGTGCTCGGGCGACGGCAGGAAGCCGCCGGGCACCTCGACCGGGGTGAGGATCCTGGTCTCGCCCGGGTAGGGGGTGTCGAAGTTGTGCGCCTGGTACCAGGTGAAGTGGTCCATGAGCGCGGGGCTGGCGTAGTCGGGGACCGCGTTCGCCCCGGTGAAGCGCTGGTTCTTCTGCCAGGCGGTCCACTTGTCGATGGCGTCCTGCTTGTCGGAGGACACCGCCGGGGCCGTGGTGGTCGCCGTGGCCGTGGCCGTGGCGGTCCCGCCCGGGTTGTCGTTGCCACAGGCCGGCGGGGTGGCCAGGCCGTCGGTGAGCGGCACCTGGTTGGGCACCGCGGTGTACGGGGTGAAGTCGGGCTTGTTGGTGAAGGCCCGGCTCATCGGGGTGGCGGCGCTGTCCTTCTGGTTCATCGGCTGGATCCCGAGGATCTGCTCAATGGTGCGGATCGTGGTGATCTGCGTGTAGTAGGTGCTGTCCACCTTGCCGTGCTGGGCCCAGGGGCTGATGATCTGCACGGGGCCGCGCGCGCCGTCGACGTGGTCGACGCCGTTCTGCGTGTCGTCCTCGATCACGAAGATCGCGGAGTCCTTCCAGTACGGGCTGTGCGAGATGGTGTCGACGATCTTGCCGACGGCCAGGTCGTTGTCGGCGACCTGGGCCACCGAGTTCGGCGGCCCGCCGGTGTGGTCGCTGGAGAGCCAGAACATGTTGAGGTTGGCCGGGCCGTTGGCCTGGAAGTCGCGCTTCCAGATCTCGTACCGGTAGATGTCGGGGATGTTCAGGTCGTACTTCGGATACGCGTGCACGGTGATCGCGTTGAGCGACGGGATCGGCGACTGCGTGTCGGTCTTCATGGCGGTGTCCTGGCCGGTGGACGCCATGTTCCTGGCGTCGCAGTAGAACTTCTGCCACGTCGCGCCGGGAGGAACGGTCTCGAACATGGTGAACTCGCCGAAGTTGCGGGCGGTCTTGCCCGCGGCCTGGGCGCCGGTCCACAGGAAGCCGGTCCGCTGGTGCCCCAGCGCGTCGTCCTCGGTGTCGTAGCTGCGCTGGTACAACCCGGCGCTGGACTCGGTGTACTCCGGGTTGTCGGCCTGCATGAGCCAGTTGTGGCCCTCGGCGGAGTTGGTGCCGATGTCGTAGGTGTTGTCGTAGAGGCCGAACTGGCGGGCCAGGGCGTGCTGGTTCGGGGTGACCCGCTCGCCGAACTGCGCCAGCGACGGGTCGCCGTTGCCGCGCGGGTCGTCGCCGAACACCTGGTCGTAGGTGCGGTTCTCCTTGACCAGCAGGAAGACGTGCTTGATGGTCGACGGGTCGCCCAGGCGCTTGGGGACGGGTACGGCGTGCTGCTTGTTCCCCTCGGCCTGCTTGACGTCGTGCTTGCCCCAGCCGTTCTGGGCGAAGACCGTGGCGGTGGACTTGGCGATCACCTGGTCGGCCGGGAGCTTGAAGCGGAGCAGCGAGCCGGTGGAGTCGTGGGTGTTGTGGCCGGTGGCCGGGGTGGTGCCCGTGCCCTTGTCGATGGTGCGGGTCGGGCCGCGCTCGCCGATGCCCCGGAGGTTGGTGACGATCACGTCGTCGCCGACGGTGGTCACCTCCTCCGGGTAGTAGTCCGTCGGGAGCAGGCCGACGAAGCTGACCGGCTCCTGCGGGCTGGTGTAGCGGTAGACGGCGACCGCGTTGGCCCGGCCGAGGGTGATCAGCAGGTGACCGTCCTGGGTCAGGGTCACCCCGTTGGGTGCGTAGCCGACCTTGGACTGCGGCCACGGCTGGGTGGCGATCGTCTGGACGACCTTGTCGCCGGCCGTGTCGATGACCGAGACCTGGTCGTCGAAGGTGTCGGTGACGAACAGCGCGCCGCCGGCGGCGTGCAGCGCGGTCGGGTGCAGGCCCACGTCGATGGAGGCGACCGCGGCGGCCGGGTCGGAGACGTTGATCACGCTCACGGTGCCGGTGGTCGTCGCGCCGGTGACAGGGTTGGCCGGCACCTGGGTGCCGTAGGAGTTCATCGTCGTCTCACCGGGCTTGGCCGGGCGACCGCCCTCGTTGCTGACGTACAGCTTGCCGCCGACCAGGGCCAGGCCGCGCGGCGCGGTGCCCACCGTCCAGCTCTGCTGGATCGCGCCGCTCGTCGCGTCCATGGCCACGACGCGGTTCTGGCCGTTGACGGCGACGTACACGGTCTTGCCGTCGGCGGAGAAGACCGCCTGGGCGGGCAGCGCCCTCTGGGCGCCCTGCGCGGCGATGGTGATGAACGTCGGCGCTCCGAGGGTTCCGTCCGCGTTGACCGGGAAGCGGTTGAAGCCGTTGATCTGCGGCAGCCACAGGGTCTTGCCGTCCGGGGAGTAGGCAGGGGCCTCCTGGCCGACATTGTCGTTGGAGATGCGGACTCCGGCGGTGACGGAGGTGCCCGCCTGCTGCAGCACCTTGTAGGTCTGCAGGTCGACGATGGTCAGCGCGATCGAGCGGTCGTTGGTGAGCGCGGCGAGGAAGCGGCCGTCGGGGCTGATCGTCGAGGCCAGCAGCTTGCCGTTGTCCACGAGCAGGCGGTCGCCGATCGACTTGATGATCTGGTCGCTGGCCAGTTGCAGGCCGCCCTTGTACGTGGAGCCGACCTTGTTGGAGTCGAAGACCTCGGTGGAGGCGTAGGCGATGCCGCCGCCGGTGACGGCGAGGGCCACGGTGCCCGCGACCGCCATGCGGATTCGGCGGCCGGAGCGCCACGCTAACAGTCGGCGGGAGTTCTTGGGGATGCGCTTGCGCGTGACGTGCATGGATCGTCCGCCCTTCAGGGTGCTCGTAGCAGGTCGAGGTTCACGTCGAACTGCCACAGGGGGTTGGGCGCGTCCCCGGTCGGGGTGCGTACCTGGAAATAGCCGTTGACCTCTTTGGGGCCGTCGCCGTCGGCGATGTAGCGGCCGTCCGAGGTGATGTCGAGCTGGTAGATGGCGCTGCCCAGGGCGGTGGCGCCGGGCAGGTGCCAGGACACCACGCACCGCCAGTCGTTGCCCGCGCCCTCGTCCAGGACCCGCGAGCCACCCTTGTCGCAGGAGGCCGACGTCTGGAGCTGCGCCTCGGTGACGTCGGGGCGGTGCAGCTCGCGCGTCTGCAGCCGGTAGAGGTGGGCGAAGGCGGTGGCGAGCGAGTCCTGCACCTTCGCCTTCTCGATCCCCGAGCCGGTGGCCGGGGTCGCCACGGCGATCACGCCGTAGGCGACCGCGACCAGCGCGGCCACCGGCGCGACCCCGGCCAGGATGTTCCTGGCCGACCCGTCGTAGGACAGGTCGGTGAAGTCGCGGCGCAGGAACAGCCGGTAGGCGAGCGCGGTGGCGGTGACGGCCCAGGCCAGGCTCACGACGATGCCGATGATGAGGGGTCCGGCCTGCGCCGGGGAGGTGAAGAGCCCGCGCCAGGCCAGGAAGCCCTCGCTCGGCAGGGCCAGCCGTACGGCCGCCGGCAGCGGGAGCAGCTGCGCGAGCTGGAGCGCCAGCGCGAGCAACGCGGGCACCAGCAGGCCCATCGGCGAGCGGCCCAGGACGACCGAGCCGAGAAGGCCGACGGCGGCGAAGGCGAGCGTGGGCGCCAGCGCGCAGGCCCAGGCGAGCAGGACCGTGCCGGCCGCGTCCGCGGGGGCGATGAGGCGGCCGTCCAGGCCGACGAGCTGCCCGTTGCCGACGGCGGCCAGGCCGCCGGCGATGCCCGAGGCGGTCAGCCCGGCCACCAGCAGCAGGATCACGGTGAGGCTGGCCAGGCTCTTGGCCACGAAGATGCGGCGCGGGGAGCGTACCGCCACCAGCAGGTGGCGCCAGGTGCCGAGCCGGTCCTCCACGGCGAAGACGTCGCCGGCGACCAGCGAGGTCAGCAGCGGGAGCGACCAGGTACAGGAGAAGTCCAGCACGACCAGCGATCCCGCCCAGCCGGTCGCGTTCATCCAGCGGCCGAAGACCGTGTCGGTGGGCAGCGAGCTCTGCAGGCTCACCACGGCCACGAAGGCCGCCGGGCCGAGCCAGCAGACCGCGAGCAGCAGGCGGATCCGCCACTGGGATAGCAGTTTGACCAGTTCGAACCGGTAGCCGTTCAGGACCGGCGCGGGGCGGGCGGCGGCCCGGGGTTCGGCTAAGGTCGCGGTCATCGCGACTCCTCCTGACCGGCTTTTTCGGATAAGGCAGATAGGTCCGCAGGCTGTTTGGCGCCGGTTTCGGTCAGGGCCAGGAAGGCGGCTTCGAGCGGCGGTACCACTGGTCCCAGCTCCCGGAGCGCCACCCCGGCTCCCACCAGCCGGACGACCAGCTCGTCCAGGGCGGCCGCCGGTCCGTGCACGACGACCTCGGCCTCCGCCCGCCTGCCGTCAGGGCCGGGCACCACACCGAGCCCGGGCGTCTCCCCGGCCAGCCGCCTGGCGGCCTCGGGATCGGTGGTGACCAGCCGGTAGTCCAGGTCGCCGCCCTCAGCGGCCAGCTTGCTCACCGGCCCGGTGAACACGGCCCGCCCGGTGGCCAGGATGGTCACCTCCGAGCACAGCGCGGCCAGATCGTCCATCCGATGGCTGGACAGGAACACCGCGGTCCCCTGCGCGGCCAGCGCGGTGATGACGCGATGCACATGCCGCTTGCCGGCGGGGTCCAGGCCGTTGGCGGGCTCGTCCAGGACGAGCAGCCGCGGCCGGGTGAGCAGTGCGGCGGCCAGCCCGAGCCGCTGGCGCATGCCGAGCGAGAAACCGCGGACCCGGTCGTCGGCGACGTCGGTGAGCCCGACCTGCTCCAGCGCCTCGCCCACGTCGACGGTGCTCTCCGCGGCGTGGCGGCGCAGCGAGGCCAAGGCCGCGAGGTTCTGGCGGGCGGTGAGCGAGGGATAGAGGCCGGGCCCGTCCACGAAGCCCGCGACGCCGTCGGGTACGGCCGGCGTCCGCCCGACCGGGCTGCCAAGGATCTCCAGGGTCCCGCTGTCGGCGACCGCCAGGCCCAGCAGAAGCCCCAGGAGAGTGGTCTTCCCCGCGCCGTTGGGCCCGACCAGCCCGTGAACCTGCCCGCCCGCCACGTCGAGGTCGACGCCGTCCAGTGCCAGTACCTCGCCGAATGTCTTGGTGATCCCGCGTGCCCGAACTGCGGGGGGAATTTCCACGCCGGTCTCCCTGTGCTTGATCCTCAGCCCCAAGAAACCTAAAGATCGGAGTTAACCGGGATTTGACATCCCGCCAAACGTTGGGCAAACCACCAGATCACCGGCGAGCCCACGGGGTCCGCAGCGACCGGGCTCGCCAGAGTTGTGACCACCCGCCACATCCATGAACTCGTACGGCTCCGCGAGGACTGCCGCGCCGCGGAGCGACTCGGCACCTCACCCGCGGTGGCCAGCCGTACGCCGGCCAAGCTCCGTGCGCCCTGGAATTGCGGGAGGAGGTGAGCGCGTTGCTGCGCCGCTGAGAAATAGCCCAGAGCAGCTTGTCCATGGGTAACAGATCGAACCGTTCTGTCTATGGCCGCCATTGACAGAACCGGCGGCGACACGGCCGATCAAGCGACATATAAAGGCCCCGGAACCCCCAACGACTGGAGCCAAGAATGGCCGAGTTACCCAAGGGCGGATCGGTGTCGCGGAGAAAGTTCCTGGGCGCCGCCGCGGCCGCCTCGCTGCTGCCCACCTCGTTACGCACCGCCGTCGCCCACGCGGCCGCCCCGCGGGAACCTCGCTCGCGAGCGTCAAGCACATCGTGATCCTCAGCCAGGAGAACCGCTCGTTCGACCACTACTTCGGCGCCTCCGCCGGAGTCCGCGGACTGAGCGACCGCAACGCCATCAAGGTGAACGGCAAGTCCGTCTTCACCCAGGGCCCGTCCAACCTCAGGCCATTCCGGATGAACTGGATCTCCCAGACGCCGTTCTGCGTGGGCGGATTCGAGATGTCCTGGGCGCCGAACCACACGATGTGGCACAACGGCAAGGTCGACCAATGGCTGAACTACAACGACGGCGTGAAGATGGGTTATCTGGGCCGGCACGAATTGTCGTTCTACTGGGAGCTGGCAGACGCGTTCACCATCTGCGACGACTACCACTGCTCGGCCTTCACCCAGACGAACCCGAACCGGTTGTACATGTTCACCGGCACCAACGGCGTGTCGCTCTCCGGGCACCCGATCGTGATCGACAACTCCTACAACGCGGGCAACCGTACTCTGGCCTGGAAGACCTTCCCCGAGCGGCTGCTCGAGGCCGGGATCAGCTGGAAGTTCTACCAGAACGGCCCGCTGGGTGACGGCAACTTCGACGACAACCCGCTGGTCTGGTTCAAGCAGTACCAGACGCCCGGCACCGAGCTCTACAACAGGGGCATGCAGACGGTCGCCGACATCCCGGCCGCCCTGCGGGCCGATGTGGTGAACGGCACGCTGCCCCAGGTGTCGTGGATCGTGACCCGCTACGAGGAGTCCGAGCACCCGCAGGCCAAGCCGCCGGCCGGAGAGGCGTTCGCCTCGAGGGTCATCGACGCGCTCTACCAGCCGTTCGACGGGCACCCGCACGGCGTGTGGGAGGACACCGTCTTCATCATCACCTACGACGAGAACGGCGGGTTCTACGATCACGTGCCACCGCCTGTCCCTCCGTCACCGGCCAGCGGCAGCGGCTCGGGCAGCAACGTCGGTGTCGACGGCAACGGGAACGTGGTGGGCGAGATCTACCAGAACGTACCGACCGGGGCCGGCTGGCGGGTGCCGCTGATCGCGGTGTCGCCGTGGAGCACCGGCGGGTTCGTCTGCTCCCAGACGTTCGACCACACCTCGCTCATCCGCTTCATCGAGAGTTGGTCGCAGGCGATCGGCAGGCCGGTCAGGGAGACGAACATCAGCGCCTGGCGGCGGGCCGTCTGCGGCGACCTCACGTCCGCGTTCGACTTCGCCAACCCCGGCGGGTGGCCATCGGCGATGCCCGACCCCGGCCCGCTGGGCGGGGCGATCTCCACGCAGTGCTATACGGTCACCTACCCGTCCAACCCGGCCCCGGCGACGCAGGAGGCCGGCACCAAGCGGGCCCGTCCGCTGCCCTGGCAGCCCAACGTGAACGGCCGCACCAACACCGGTGAGAAGCGGTTCTACCTGGACATGACCAACACCGGCACCACGGCGGTGACGTTCACCGTGCTGCCGAACGCCATCCGCACCGACGGCCCGTGGCACTACACGGTCGGCGCACAGACCGGCACGCCGTTCTCCGACTGGTTCGCCAAGGACGACCAGTTCGACCTGTCCCTCTACGGGCCGAACGGCTTCCACCGCCGCTTCGCGGGCAAGATCTCGGCCCCCTCGATCGAGGTCGCCTCCAAATACGCCGCCGACGCGTCCACGATCACGCTGACGCTCACCAACCTGCGGACGTCGGCCATCACGGTGACGGTGACCGACGGCGCCTACGCCACCGGCGGCCCCTGGACCCTCACCGTCCCCGCGTCCGGCTCGACGCAGCGCGCGTTCACGACCGACCACGGCTGGTACGACCTCACCGTCACCACGCCCGCCGACACCGCCTTCGCCCGCCGCCTGGCCGGCCACATCGAGAACGGTACGGCCGGCATCACCGACCCGATGCGCGGCACGCTCGCGCCGATCTCCCGCGCCGGCTGGACCGTCGCCTACGCCGACAGCCAGGAAACCCAGGCCGAGAACGCCGCCGCGGCCAACGTGCTGGACGGCGTCATCGGCACCTTCTGGCACACGCAGTGGTCGGCCGCGACCCCCGGATTCCCGCACGAGATCCAGCTCGACATGAAGCAGACGTATGCCTGCGCGGGCCTGGAGTACCTGCCGCGGCAGGACGGTGGGCAGAACGGCACGATCAAGACCTACGAGATCTACGTCAGCGCCGATGGCGCCACCTGGGGCTCGCCCGTGGCCACCGGCAGCTGGGCTTCCGACACCACGGTCAAGCAGGTGGTGTTCGCGGCGCCGGTCAGCGGGCGATACGTCCGGCTCCGGGCGCTGTCGGAGATCAACGGCAACCCCTGGGCCTCCGCCGCCGAGATCAACATCCTCTCCCGGTAAGGCTGCTCACCGTGAACACGGGACGAGGCTCCTCGACGATCTCCGGGGGAATGCTTGACGGGGTTAATGAACGATCTTTTAATTTGGGTATGGGGCTGATCGCGGGAGAGGGGGGCACCGGGATGAAGGTGCGGATCGATTCCGGGAAATGCCAGGGGCACGGGCGCTGCTACGACCTGGCGCCGGAGCTGTTCGGCGAGGACGAGGAGGGCTACGGCCAGGTGCGCGGCGACGGCATCGTGGCCGAGGGCAAGGAGCAGGCCGCCCGCCTGGCGGTGGCCAACTGCCCGGAACGCGCGATCGAGATCCTCTGATGGCCGAGGAGCGCTTCAGCGAGGCGATCACGGGCCCGGTCGCGGACTGGGCGACGGACTTCTCCCACGCCGAGCCGGAGTGGGCGGCCGACCCGTACCCGATCCAGGACGAGCTGCGCGAGCGGTGCCCGATCGCGCACACCGAGCGGTTCGGCGGCGGCTGGCTGCCCACGCGCTACGAGGACGTGGCGGCCGTCGCCTACGACACCGACCAGTTCTCGTCCCGGTCGGTGGTCGTGAGCAACTACCGGCCTCCGCCCGAGCTGGCCCCGATGGGGGAGGTGCCGCCGATCTCCTCCGACCCGCCGTTCCACCACTTCGCCCGCAAGCTGCTGCTGCCCGCCTTCACCAGGTCCGCCGTCGCCAAGCGGGAGGAGACGACCAGGACCCTGTGTCACGCGCTCATCGACGACCTGGAGGGGCAGGACGTCGTCGACGCCGCCCGCGACTACGCCCAGCACATCCCGACGCGAGTCATCGCGGACATGCTCGGCTTCCCGCCCGAGGACGGGCCGCGCTTCCGGGAGTTCGTCGAGAACGTGCTGGAGACCGTCAACCTGCCCCCCGCGGAGGGGATGGACAGCAGCGACGAGCTCTTCGAGTATCTGTCCGAGCAGATCCAGGACCACGTGGACAATCCCCGCGACGACCTGACCACCTATCTCCTCAACGCCGAGCTCGACCCCGCGCACGTGGCGGGCACGATGGCGCTGCTGCTCATCGCGGGCATCGACACCACGTGGAGCGCGATCGGCGCCTCGCTGTGGCACCTGGCCAGGACGCCGGCCGACCGCGAGCGGCTGGTGGCCGAGCCGGAGTTACTGCCGGCGGCGATGGAGGAGTTCCTCCGCGCCTACGCGCCGGTCACGATGGCCCGCCTGGTCAAGCAGGACATGCACTGGAACGGCGTGGACATGAAGGCCGACGACTGGGTCCTGCTGTCCTTCCCCGCGGCCAACCGCGATCCCGCGCAGTTCGAGCGGGCGGGCGAGGTCGTGATCGATCGCGAGGTCAACCGGCACGCCGCCTTCGGACTCGGGATCCACCGATGCGTCGGCTCGCACCTGGCCAGGATGGAGCTGCGGGTCGCGCTCGAGGTCTGGCTGCAGCGCGTCCCGGCCTTCACCCTGGCGGACCCGGCCGCGGTCACCTGGGCCACCGGCCAGGTCCGCGGCCCGCGCACCCTTCCGCTGCGTCTCACCTAGAGTCCCCTGCGTCTCACCTAGAGCTCGTACGGCAGGCCGCGGCCACCAGCCGCCCGCCGCACTTCGGCCGAGGACCCGCGACCGGCGCTTGCGGCGAGTCGGTGACGCATGCCCGCCGCCACGGCGCCCAGGAACGTGGCCGCTCCGCTAGCGGGAGGCCGGGGCGGTGCTGTCGCGGATGACGAGGGCGGGGCGCAGGAGCTGGAGGGCGTTGGCGGGCGGTGTGGCGTCGTCGATGGCGCGCAGGAGCAGGCCGACCGCCTGGCGGGCCATCTCCCTGCTGGGGATCGCCACGGTGGTCAGGGCCGGATGGGCGTGCCGTACCTCCTCGATGTCGTCCAGGCCGACCACCGACAGGTCGCGCGGGACCGACCGGCCGGCCAGGCGGGCGGCCTCCAGCGCGCCGAGAGCGAGGGTGTCGTAAGTGGCGAAGATCGCGGTGGTGTGCGGGTCGGCGGCCAGCGCGGCGTTGGTGGCGGTGAAGCCGCCCTCGGCCGAGGGCTCGGGGGCGGCGAAGACCGGCACGTCGCGGCCGAAGGCGCGCCGCAGGCCGGAGACCCGGTGGGCATGGGCGGGCAGGCTGGCCAGCACCGCGACCCGTTCGTGGCCGAGGTCGCGCAGGTGGCGCCCGGCCAGGTAGCCGGCGTGCTCGTAGTCGATCGTGACGACTGGCAGCGTGTCGGGCGCGTCGGACTCCCACGCGCACAGCGCGACGGGGAAGGGGGCGTCGGCCAGCAGCGGCAGGTGGTCGATCAGGTCCTGGTCGCCGGCGATCAGCAGCGCGTCGACCGAGCGGCTCGACAGGCCGGCCAGGTGGCGCCTGGCGCGCTCGCCGTCCTGGCGGGTCGTGCACAGCAGCAGGTGGTAGCCGCGCTCGTCCAGGACGTTCTCCACCTCCTCGACCACGGCCGAGTAGAAGGAGCTCGTGACCGTCGGCACGAACAGCCCGACGGTCATCGTCGTGCCGGTGGCCAGCGACCTGGCCACCAGGTTGGGGGTGTAGCCGAGCTCGGCGATGGCCGCGCGGACCCGGTCGGCGGTGGCGGGCCGTACCTTGACGCGGCCGGTGACCACGTTGGACACCGTCTGCTTCGTGACGCCGGCGCGTTCGGCCACGTCCCGCATCGTCACCACGGCGACTCCAGATTTGATCGGTCCAACCCGCAGCCATCATACGGACTCCGGATTCTGCTCGTTAGCTCTTGTTTTACCGGTCAAATGAGTCGTACTGTCCGGCTGCGAGCCAAGAATGGAAGGAGCACCCGTGTTACGACCCCCCAAGGTGCTGGCCGCCCTGCTGCTGACGCTCGGCGCCTGCGCCCTGCCCGCGACGGCGGCGCCGCCCGCGGCCACGTACACGATCACGATCGGATCGACGGCCGCCTACGCCTACCCGACCGACACGCCCGCCAGCCCGTACATCGACAAGGACGGCACGTTCTACTTCCAGCAGTCCGCCGCGCTCTACGGCAAGAACGACCCCCGCTACTGGGACTTCTACACCGGCGCCGACTTCGACGCCGCCACCCGCTCGACCGCGATCAGCAACGCGGTCAACCCGGCCAACACCAGTGACAAGAACAACGACACGACCTGGCGCTGCAACAACAGCCCGACGGGCGTGGAGGCCACGAACGCGCCGGCCGGATCGGGCTACACGCAGAAGAACTTCTGCGACCTGGTCGGCGTCTGGGTCGACCCGGACACCGGCGACTGGTACGGGCTGGTGCACAACGAGTTCACGCCGCAGCCGTTCGGCGACGGGCTGCACTACGACTCGCTCGACTATGCCGTCTCCACCAACCAGGGCAAGGTGTGGACCATCAAGGGCCACGCGATCACCTCGCCGTACAGCACCAGGCGGGGCGACACGACGGCCTTCCCGAACCAGACCTACGACTACGGCGACGGCGACCCGCGGCTGTTCGTGGACACGGCCTCCGGCTACTTCTACGTCTACTACGGCTCGCGGATCGTGCCGAAGGGCGGCGTGGGCGGCAGCAACGGCGGGCTGGCGCACGTGGCCCGCGCCCCCATGTCCGGAAAAATGGCGACCGGGTCGTGGACGAAGTTCTACAACGGGTCGTTCTCCCAGCCGGGCGTCGGCGGGCTGGAGAGCAACCTGGTCCCCGGCGGGTACACCCCTGCGGCCAATGACTACAACCCGGCCAACACCGGCACGGTCGACCAGCAGGTGTCGGCGGGCAAGCTGCCGCCCAAGTCCGACCTGTTCATCATGAACATCACCTACGACGCCTACCTGGGCCTGTATCTGGGCGAGCCGGAGGTCGTCTCGGGCACCGCGCCGCAGCGCTTCTACGTCACCGACGACCTGGCCACGCAGAAGTGGTACCTGATCGGCGACTCGGGTGGCTACACCTCGGGCTCCTGGTACCGCTGGTTCGTCGACGGCGCGACCAGGACCACCGGCACGATCGTCGGCAAGACGTTCCGCTCCTACTGCTCGATCGCCTGCGCGGCCTCCTCCGGCGAGTACGCCAACGTCACCATCGCCTCGACGGCGCCGGCGGCGTCCCCGGTCGACCCCGCGAAGACGTACCAGATCGGCAGCGGCAACGGCCGCATCCTGGCCCAGGTCGCGGGCGGCTCGGCCACCACCTCGGTGGGATCGGCGACCGGGTCGGCGCTGGAGCTGTGGCAGTTCACCGGCAACGGCGACGGCTCCTACCGGATCACCAACGCCTCCACCGGGCAGGCGCTCGGCGCCGGCAACCGGGCCTGGGGCACCAAGCCCACGGCCACCGCGGCTTCCGGCGTCGGGCAGCAGTGGTGGATCATCCCGTCCGGCGCCACGTACCGCCTGGTCAACCGCTACAGCGGCCTGGTGCTCGGCATGTCTGCCGACTCCGCCCGCCTCGCCGAGACCACGCCCACCCGGCACTGGACCGACACCACCGGCAACGGGGTCGGCGGCAGCCGTACCGCGGCCGAGCAGGCACTGACGTTCACCCCGTCCACCGCGCAGGGCCCGGAGACCGTCACCGTGGCCAACCCCGGCAACCAGACCGGCAACGTCGGGACCGCCGTCTCGCTCCAGGCCAACGCCGCCGACTCGCAGGGCAAGCCGCTGACGTTCTCGGCCACCGGCCTGCCGGCCGGGCTGTCGATCAGCGCCTCCGGCCTGATCACCGGCACGCCCACCGCGACCGGCACCGCCACGGTCAAGGTCACGGCCTCCTCGGGTACGGCCAGCGGCTCAGCGTCGTTCACGTGGACGATCGGCCCCGCCACCCTCAACGGCACCCACACCCTGGTGACGTCCGGCAAGGCGCTGGACGACCCCGGCCACTCCACGACTCCCGGCACCCAGTTCGTCACCTGGTCGCCGAACGGCGGCCAGAACCAGAAGTGGGTCTTCACCCGGCAGTCCGACGGCTCGTACCAGATCGTCAACGGCGAGTCCAACCTGTGCATGGACGTCAACGGCGGCTCGGTCACGGCCGGCGCCGCGGTGATCCAGTGGACCTGCACCGGCGCGAGTAACCAGCGCTGGGTGGTCGCGCCCGTCTCAGGCGGCTACGCGATCGCCTCGCAGAAGAGCGGCCTGCTGCTCACCACCGCCTCCACCGCGGACGGCGCCCTGGTGACCCAGCAGGCCGACACAGGCTCGGCCCTGCAGCACTGGACGATCTCCTAGCCGGACGCGCCGCCGCCCTGCTCATCCAGGGCGGCGGCGAACACCTGGTCGGCGAAGAGCCTGGGCGCGTACTCGATGGCCATGTGCCCCTGGCCTGTCAGGGTGACCAGCTCGGCGCGCGGCAGCCTGGCCGCGATCGCCTCGGCCGCGGGCCGCAGGTACCGCGGGCTCTCGGTGCCCACCAGCAGCCGGACCGGCACGTCGACCTTGGCGAGCCGGTCGGAGATCTCGTAGGCCTGGACGGATTCGACCTCCCGCGACGGGCGCGCCCGGCGTCGGCGCCGGCGGTCGAGGGCGTGCACGGTGAAGCGCTCGGCGAGCCTGGGCGTGACGCGCGACCAGCTCCTGCGGTCCACGGACGCGCCGTGCACCAGGACCATCGGCGGGCCCTGCCCGAACACCTTGACATCCAGCCGCGTGCCGTCCCGGGACTCCACGAACCTGTCGTTCATGGGTCCCAGTCTCGCCCCCCGGGCGTTTCACGGGAGTCTCGCGGCCGTCGCGCGTTAACGATGGAGTTCCGCGTGTGGTCGCTGGGCCTGTTCGCTGAAGGGTGTTCCGACGCCGCCGTGGTCGTAGTCGATCCTGAGCCTGATGGCCCCAGGTCTGCCCGCGTGACGGATGAGCGCGAGCGTGATGTCCGTGACGATTCCGGACCTGCCGACGACCGTGACACGGTCGCCGATGGCGAAGCGGCTCATCTGGTGGCGGTCACCGCGCACCCACTGGCCGATCTCGCGCAAAGGAATTCGCTGATGCTCTGTACGGCCTGGCTTGCGGATCGTGGCTGCCTCCGGGGCCGTACCGGAGAAGGCCACCCACAGTTCCCACTCGTCGCGAACCACCGTGATCATCGGTCCGGAAGCGTCGCGCTCGGTGATGACCCGCCAGCCGCATCGCTGGGCCTTGGCCTGTAACGCGTTCGGATTCATCGTCACCTACTTGTACGCAGTTTCGTTACCTCCAGTACATGTCACGGGCTGTCTGGCCGAAGTAAAGACAGGGAAGATCCTCGATGGTGATCTCCGCCGGCCGTACGGGATTCATGGGGACGGGTCGAGAGCCAGCGGGAAGCGGGCGACGAAGCGGGCGCCGGGGGAGTGGTCGGCGATGTCGAGCCTGCCGTGGTGGGCGGCGGCGATCTCGCGGGCGAGCGCCAGGCCGAGCCCGCTGCCGCCCTGGTCGCGTTCGCGGCCCTCCTTGAGCCGGGTGAACCGCTCGAAGACCCGCTCGCGGTCCTCGGGCGCGATGCCGCTGCCGTCGTCCGTGACCGTCAGCAGGACCGAGCAGTCCTCGACCGCGACCGACAGGTCGACGCGGGAGGCGGCGTGGCGGTCGGCGTTGTCGAGCAGATTCGTCAGCAGCCGGTCGAGCTGCGTGGGCGAGCCGAACACCCGCGCGCCGGGCGCGAGGTCCATGAGCAGCGGCACCCGCCTGCCCTCGCGCGGCGCGGCCAGCTCGCTCAGGTCGACGACCTTCTGGTCGGGTACGGCTCCCGCGTCCATGCGGGCGATCATGAGCAGTTCCTCGATGATGTCCGCCAGGCGTTGCGCGGACTCGCGAGCCGTGCGGCACACCTCGGGCCAGTCGGACTCGGCGGGGAAGGCCAGGGCCAGGTCGAGCTGGGTGCACAGGGCGGTGATCGGGCTGCGCAGCTCGTGTGAGGCATCGCTGACGAACTTGCGCTGGGTCGCGGCCGATCGTTCCATGCGGGACAGGGTCTCGTTGGTCGTGCTGGCCAGGGCCGCGATCTCGTCGTTCGTGTCGGGCACCGGCACGCGCCGGCCCAGGTCGCTCTCGGTGATGACGGCCAGGCGGGCGCGGATCCGCTCCACCGGGTTCAGGCCCGTGCCGACCGCGATCCAGGCGGCTCCCCCCACCATCAGCAGAAGCAGCGGAATACCGAAGGCGAGCAGCAGGTAGAAGATCCGCACGGCCTGCTCGTGGCCCGAGATGTCCTCGGCGGCGTACACGGTGACCTCGCCGCGCGGGGTCTGGGTGGTCATCGCGGCGATGTAGTAGGGCGCGGCCGACGCCAGTCGCCCCGGCCTGCCGTACGTGGTGTAGACGCGGTCGGGATGCGGGGTGGCCAGGCTCGTGATGCGGCCCACCCTGGCGGCCTGCGGCGAGTTGCCGATGATCTGGTTGCCGGGGCCGATGACCTGCAGGAAGTCGACGCCGGGCGGGGTGGACAGCTCGGCGGGGATCACGCCGAGGCGCGCGTCGGCGGCCTGCCACTGGACGGCCTGCTCGACGCCGTCCGTGACCTGGCTCCTCAGCGCGCGGGGAACGGTCACCACGAGGAGGGCGGCCGCTAGTCCGAGCGCGATCGCCGCCACGACGATGGCCGCCAGGGTCACGCGGGCCCTAACCGACCTCACAACGCTCATCTTTGCCCCAACAGGTTCGGCACAAAGTCAGGGGCGGTTGTCGCGGATGCAAAAGAGCACTAAGTCGAACATTGATGTATAAGATAACCCGTACATTGTTGTTCGAGTTAAAGGAGCTCTCGTGGATCACGCCCCCGACCCGAGGCGCTGGACGGCGCTGGTGCTGCTGTGCGTGGCGCAGTTCATGCTGATCCTGGACGTCACTGTCATCAACGTGGCCCTGCCCGGCATCGGAGCAGACCTCCACCTCGACCGCGTCACGCTCACCTGGGCCGTGACCGCCTACACCCTGTGCTTCGGCGGGCTGATGCTGCTCGGCGGCCGTCTCGGCGACACCTTCGGCGCGCGGCGCGTCCTGCTGACCGGGCTGGCCGTCTTCGTCCTCGCCTCGCTGGCCACCGGCCTGGCCACCTCGGGGCCGCTCCTGATCGGCGGCCGCCTGGCCCAGGGCGCCGGCGCGGCGCTGCTGTCCCCGTCGGCGCTGGCCACGCTCACCAGGACCTTCCACGGCGCCGAACGCAACAGGGCTTTGGGCATCTGGGCCGCGCTCGGCGGCGTGGGCTTCGCCGCCGGCGCGCTGCTGGGCGGCGTCCTCACCGCGGGTCCCGGCTGGCGCTGGGTGTTCTTCCTCAACGTGCCCGTCGGGCTGGTGGTCCTGCTCTGGCTGCCCCGGGTTGTGTCCGCCGCCAGGCCCGAGGTACGGCGGCGCGTCGACCTACCCGGCGCCGTCCTGGCCACCGCGGCGACCGCCGCGCTCATCTATGGCCTGGTCAACGCCGGGGACGCGGGCTGGACAAGCCCGGCCACGCTGGTGGCGCTGGCCGGCGCGCTCGCCGGCTACCTGGCCTTCGCGCTGGCCGAACGGGCCACCCGCGAGCCGCTGATGGACGTGCGGCTGCTGGCCCGCCGGCCCATCGCGACCGGCGCGTTCCTCATGCTGGTCGCCACCGCGCTGCTGCTCGGCTACGTCTTCCTCGGCTCGCTGTTCCTGCAGCGCGTCCAGGGGCTGTCGGCGCTGGTAGCCGGGGTGCTGTTCCTGCCCACGGCGGTGGGCACGGCCGTGGCCGGGCACCTGGGCGGCCGGCTCATCGGCCGGTTCGGCGCCCGGCCCGTCGCGGCGTCCGGCCTGCTCGTGGCCGGGGCGGGTGCGGTCGTGGCGGCGCTGGCCCAGAGTACGGCCGGCACCGTGATCGGGCTGACCGTGGGCGCCGCGGGCGTCGTTCCTGTGTTCGTGGCCGCCACCACGACCGCGCTCGGGTTCGTCTCCCACCACGAGGCCGGGCTGGCCTCCGGCGTGGTGAACACCTTCCACGAGGTCGGCGGCTCCATCGGCATAGCGCTCATGTCGACGGTCGCCGCCTCCGGCATCGAGCACGCCACCACGGCCGGCTTCGGCGCCGCCTACATCGCGTGCGCGATCGGCGCGGGCGTGGCCGCCCTCATCGGCCTGGCCCTCGTCCCTGCGGGCAAACCGCACGTCCCGGTGGGCGTGCACGCCCACTAGGCACAGCCGCTTTGCCGCCTACGCAAAACAGCGTCTGGTAGCGTGATCGTGTCAGGTACCGCCGGACGGGCGGGAACGGAGTCCTCAGGGACTCGAAAGCCTGTGGAGACCCGGTAAGACCATTTCGGTGGCCCAGGTCGGTGAAGCAGGAAGCCGCAGAAGTGTCGTGCGAGCGGCATAGGCTGAATCTTCGGCGTTCGCGCCGGAGAGCGTGTCAACATCGGTACATGTACGAAGTGGTCGTCGTCGGCGCCGGGCCCGCGGGGTTGAGCGCGGCGCTGACGCTGGGCCGGGCCAGGCGCCGGGCGCTGCTGGTCGACGGCGGCCCCGGCCGCAACGCCCGCAGCGACGCCGTGCGCAACCTGCTGTCGCGAGACGGCATCGCCCCGGCGGAGCTGCGGGCCGAGGCGCTGGGCGACCTGGAGGAGTACCCGTCGGTCGACGTGGTGACGGGCGTCGTCACCGGGGCGGAGATCGAGCAGGAGGGGTTCCGCGTCTTCCTGGACGGCGGGGCGCGCCTGGGCCGGCGGCTGCTGCTGGCCACCGGGGTGGAGGACGTGCTGCCGGGCATCCCGGGGCTGGCCGAGCGGTGGGGGAGCGGCGTGCTGCACTGCGCCTACTGCCACGGCTGGGAGCGGACCGGGCTTCGGCTGGCCGTGCTGGACGTCGACGGGTGGGGCGTGCACCAGGCGGTGCACCTGGCCCGTTTCGGCAAGGACGTGCTGCTGGTCGGTGACCCGCCGGGCGAGCAGCGGGTGATGCTGGCGCGCCGCGGCATCACGGTGCGCAGGGGCCCGATCGAGCGGGTGGAGGGCCTGGCCACACTCGTGTTCGCGGGCGGGGACGTCGTCGAGCGGGACGCGCTGTTCCTGCACCCCCGCACCCGCCAGCGCAGCGACCTGGCCGAACGGCTGGGCTGCCGGTTGCTCGAGGACGGCGCGGTGGAGGTGGACGACTTCGGCCAGACCAGCGTGCGCGGCGTCCTCGCCGCCGGAGACATGGCCAGGAAGCCCGACATGCCCTTCCCCGGCGCGCAGGTCGTCCTGGCCGCCGCCCAGGGCGTGACCGCGGCCATCGTGATCGACCAGGAGCTGCTCTACGCTCAGAACTCCTGACATGATCTTGGCTCGACGATCAAACGGGCGGCCTTTCGCCGAGCAGCAGGTTCGCGGCCACCGTCGCCCCGTCGGTGCGGATCGTGCCGGCCACGGCCTTCGCTCGTGCCCGGGTCTCGGGCGTCAGGGCCGTTCTGAGCGCGGCTGACAGGGAGTCGAAGGTCGGGGCCGGGCCGTCGTGTGCCGCGCCGATGCCCAGCTCGGCCACCCGGCCGGCCCAGTGCGGCTGGTCCGCGATCTGGGGTACCACCACCTGAGGCGCACCGGCCAGGGCGGCCTTCGTCGTGGTGCCCGCGCCGCCGTGGTGCACGACGGCGGCCACCCGGCCGAACAGCGCCTGATGGTTGACCTCGCCGACGACGAAGCAGTCGTCCCGGTCGTCGATCAGGGCCAGGTCGGCCCAGCCACGGGCGAGGAGTACGCGGCGGCCCTGCGCTCGGATCGCCTCGATGGCCACCCGGGCGAGGTCTGTCGAGATGTGCATGGCCATGCTGCCGAAGCCCACGTACACCGGCGGTGCGCCGGCGTCCAGGAACGCCGCCAACTCTTCCGGGAGCGGGCGTTCGTCCGGCAGGATCCACGCCCCGGTCTGCACGAGGTCGAGATCCGTCATGTCCTGCCACGGGCCCAGGGTCGGGTCTGCCGCCAGCCACGGCTGGCCGGTGAAGACGTGGTCGCGGACGTTGTCCACCGGTGGCAGGCCGATCGCCGCCCGGTGGCTGTTGAGTGCCTCGCCGTACAACGCGTTCACGCGCTGGGCGTCCTGCTCCCACAGCACCCTGTTGTCGGTCTCCTCCTCCGGGGATGGCTTGCCCGGCCGCCGCATTGGAGGGAAGTGCCGCGACGGCAGTCCGAACGGATGGAAGCACGCGAGCACGTAGCGGATGCCCAGTTTCTCGGCCACCGACCGTGCACCGGCCGGCATCAGGCCGGTCGCCACTAGCGCGTCACATCCCTCGGCCGCGGCGGTGAGCGTCACGAACCGCGCGGCGACCAATTCGGCCGCGAGCCGGAACGCGTCCCCCGCCGTCGGCGGCCTCACTCCGGTCACCACCGAGCGCACCGACGGGCCGAGCGGTATCAGCGGCACGCCGACACCGGCCAGCAGAGCCACGAACTCCTCATCCGGCGGCGCGCACACCCGCACCTCCGCACCGAGTTCCCGCAGCCGCACTGCGAGTGCCGCCAGGGGTTCGACGTCCCCGCGCGACCCCCACGTCGACAACAACACACGCATTTCGCGTCCCTCATTTCCGCAGGTTCTGGCCTCGGCCGACCATCCTGAGGCACGACCCGGGTCTTGCCGCAAGCCCCCTGGTGCGCTATAGCTTGGAAGTGGCAGGGAGAGTGATCTCCTTGCCTTTGTCGTCCACCGTGGACTCAGCCGCACCTGGCTTCTGGTCAGAGCGGCAGCAGCGTGTGGCAGTGGTGGGCGACCAGGGCGGCCACGCCAGGTGCGAAGGCGATCGCCGCGGGACCCGCCAGGAACAGGGCCGTGGCGGCCACGGCCACGGCGCGCTCGCGGCGGTGCAGCGGCGCCGCGGGGTTCAGCATGCGGCGCACCCTGACCAGCGCATTCTCCCCGGCCGCGCCCAGCGCGAACGCCGGGACCCTGCCTGTGGCCAGCCCCACCAGCGCGGCCGCCAGGTGCGCCCGCGGGTGCTGCCCTGCGGCCACGTCGTCGGCCCGCAGCTCCACCAGCCGCGCCACCTCCCGCCGCGCCACCGCGAACAGCGGCAGCCACGGGAAGGCCCTGGCCAGCCCCTCGGCCAGCGCGATGACCAGGTGATGGCGGCCGCGCAGATGCGCGCGCTCGTGGGCGAGCACCGCGGCCACGTGCTCGGGCGGGAGCGCGCGCAGCGCCGCCGTGGTGATCACGGCCTGGTTCTGCCTGCCGGGCAGGCAGTAGGCCAGCGGCTCGCCGTACTCCAGCACCACCGCGTCCAGCTCGCCGTCGCGGCGGCCCAGGATGGCCAGCATGCCGGCGTGCCGCGCACGCTCGCGCCGCGCGGTCAGCAGCACCCCGGCCACGCAGTACGCCGCCCGCGCGGCGACCAGCCCGCTGGCCAGGACGGCCAGCCGGAACGTCGCCGAGGCGACCTCGACGCCCGACCCGTCGCCGAGCAGCATCCCGCACGCCTCGAACAGCCGGGCCAGCCCGTGCCCGACCGCGTCGCCCGGGATCGCCGCGCTCAGCCCCGCCAGCACCGCCGAGCCCACCGTCGACAGGCCGGCGGCCAGCCACATGCAGATCGCCGGCCGCGGAGCCCGCTCGGCCCAGGCCGCCCTGGCCAGCAGCCGGGGGAGCAGCGTGGCCGCGACCAGGGTGTAGGCCGCCAGGATCGCGGCGACCGTCACGGGCGGCCCCCGCGCGGCGGGAACACCTGCAGTGCCGACTCCAGCGCCGCCGACTCCTCGGGCGTCAGCCGCTCCAGGAAGTGGACCAGTGTGGCCGCCTGGTTGCCGCCGCTGGCCAGCGTCTCGCGCATCAGCTGGGCGGTGTAGGACTCCTTGGTGCCGACCGTCTCGTAGACGTAGGCCTTGCCCTGCGGCTCACGCTTGAGCAGGCCCTTCTTGTAGAGCTTGTCCATGACGGTCATCACGGTGGTGTAGGCGATCTCGCGGCTCTGGCGCAGATCCTCCAGGACGTCCCTGACCGAGGCGGGGCGATGGTAGGACCACATCTTGTCCATGATCGCCGACTCGAGGTCCCCCAGCGTGCGCATCAGCTCCCACCCTCCGTGATCGGCCTACATCCTACTCATCTTCGTAGACGGTTCCGATGGCCGGCTCAGGGGCGGGCGGCGCAGCCAGGTGGCCCACCGCCACAGCCATTCCAGCGGGCCGTAGAGGTTGTATCTGAGCCACAGGGTGGACCACGCCCACTGCAGGACGAGGGTCCCGCCGGTGATGAGATAGACCGTCGGCCACGACCACTCCTGCGGCCGGCCGTCCAGGTGCGCGATCGTCAGCACGAGGGCCGTGGCCGACAGGTAGTTGGTCAGCGCCATCCGGCCCAGCGGTGCGAACAGCGCCTGCAGCGCGGTCCGGAGTCGCGTCCTGAGCAGGAGGAGCAGGACGCAGACATACACCCCGGCGAGCAGCAGTCCGCCCACGGCCAGCAGCGCGGGGCCCTGGCTCCGGTCCTGCGCCCACAGCGCGGGCACCGCGGCGGCCGCCAGCACCAGCCCGGTCACGGCGGGCCCGCGGGTGGACGTCTCGATCCTGTCGATCACGCCGTAGCGGACCAGCGCCGAGCCCGCCAGCACCAGCCCGGGCGAGAGCATGTAGCCGCCGCCGGAGAAGGTGATCGTGACCGCGCAGATCGCCACGGCGAGCACCGCCACCGCCCAGCGCGGCAGCCACGTCGACGGCAGCAGTACCACCAATCCGGACAGCGCGTAGTAGGTCAGCACATCGCCCCGCCACAGCAGGAACATGTGCGCGAGCCCGATCGCCAGCAGCACCAGCAACCTGCGCAGCAGCAGCACGCGCGGCCGGGCGGTACGGTCACCGGCGGAGCCCAGCAGCAGGGAGAAGCCGACGCCGAACAGCGTGGCGAAGATCGGGAAGAACCGCTGCTCGACGAACATCCCGATCCACCCGGGAGATCCCGGCAGGTCGTGCTGCAGGATGACGCCGTCAAGGTTGGTGATCGGCCTGATATTGGCGAGCAGGATCCCGCACAGCGCGAAGCCGCGGATGACGTCGAGCGCGCCGATCCTGCGTCTGGTTTCGGTTGGCATGGGGCTTCATCCTGCGCGACCCGTCCGGGCGCGACACGGGTCGAAAGCACTGGGAGAGATCGTACTTTCGGCCGGTTCTGCGGCCGGGTGCCCAGGTTCTAGCGTGTACGGCGTGCGGTTCGGGTTCGGCGTGGTGGCGGGGGCGGTGCTCGCCTTCTGGGCGTATCGGGTCGCGGTGAGCTGGGGGATCGGGTACTCGGTGTTCGGGGCCGCCGCGGGGGCCCTGGTGTGCGCGCTCGCCCTGGTGGGGCGCAGGTGGGCCGTGGCGGCCGGTCTGGCCGTCGCGGTGGCGGCGGTGGCCGTCTCGCGGGTGCTGGAGCTGCCCGCGGAGCCGGGGCCAGGGATGGCGCTCGGGCTGGCCGTGCTCGTCGGGTTCGCGGTGTGGCGGTTTCCCGCGCTCTCCGCGTGCCTGGTGGCCGGAGGCGGGCTGGCGGTCGTGGCCCTCACCCTGGCCGACCGGCCGCCCGTGCTGCTGCTCAACGCGGCGGGGTGGTCGGCCGCCGTCGTGGTGGGGACGTGCCCGCGGGTGGCCGGTCTGCGCGGGCGGGTCGTCGCCGCCCGGATCCGGCGCGAGGAGCGGCTGCGGCTGGCCAGGGAACTGCATGACATGGTCGCCCACCACGTCGGCGGGATCGTGCTGCAGGCTCAGGCCAGTCAGGTCCTGGCCCGCAGGTCCGCGCGGGTGGGCGGCGCGCTGGAGGAGATCGAGACCGCGGGGGCCGACGCGCTGGCCGCCACGCACCGGCTCGTCGGGAGGCTGCGCGACGCGGCGGATCCGCCGCGGCCCGCCGTACCGGATCCGGGGGACAGAACATGACGATCAGGGTGCTGGTCGCGGACGATCAGGCGATGGTGCGGGCGAGCCTGCGGGTGATCCTCGACGACCAGCCCGGCATCAGCGTCGTCGGCGAGGCGGCCGACGGCGACGAGGCGCTGGCCATGGCCCGCGCGCTGCGGCCCGACGTGTGCCTGGTCGACGTGCAGATGCCCGGGCGCGACGGGCTCGAGGTGACCCGCGCGCTGGCGGACGCCTCGACGCGGGTGATCGTGGTCACCACGTTCGACCTGGACGAGTACGTGCACGAGGCGCTACGCGGCGGGGCCGTCGGCTTCGTGCTGAAGGACGCAGGGCCCGGAGTGCTGGTCGAGGCGGTCCGGGCGGCGAGCGTGGGCGACGCGCTGATCTCGCCGTCCATCACGCTGCGGCTGCTGCGCCGCTTCACCCGGCCGGCCGGGCGCACCGTCCAGCGGCTGTCGGCCAGGGAGATCGAGGTGGTCCGGGCCGTCGCCAGGGGACGGACCAACCAGGAGATCGCCGCCGAGCTGTCCATCTCACTCAGCACGGTCAAGGGCCACGTCTCGATCGTCCAGGCCAAGCTGGGCCTGCGCAACCGGGTCGAGGTCGCCGTCTGGGCCTGGGAGAACGGCTACGCGTGCGGCGGGCCCAGGTAGGGGAAGTCGTACAGCAGATCGATGTGCGGGCCGATGCCGTCGCCGGTGATCTTCCCGTGGCTGATCATCTGGAGCCGCACGTCGGTGACGTCGTCGTCCAGCCGCCGGCCGTTCGGATACCGGGCGGGCTGCGACCGGTCGAAGCGCAGCACGTCGGGCAGCACCGTCTCCAATTCGTCCATCGCCTCGTCGGCCGTGTAGCCGCCGGTGTGCTCCAGCGCCGCGATCCACGCCTCACGGTACTTCCGCACGTCGTCGGCCGGTTCGCCGGCGTTGTAGGCGTCCTTGGCGTCCTCGGCGTTGAAGTAGGCGGTCAGCGACGGGTGCGCGCCCCTGTCGACGGAGACCAGCTCGCCGTCGCGCCTGAGCAGGACCCGGGCCCAGACCCCGATCTGCGGCCGCGGGCCCAGCATGTCGTCGGGGACCTCCAGCGTGATGCCGATCACGTTCTTCTCGGCCATCGTGTCGTTGCCGGTCCAGGTGAAGTTGTTGCCGATGCCCTCCAGGTCGGCGAAGAACGGGTCGCTCCGCAGTCCCGCGGAGAAGAGCACCCCGCCGGACTCGACCACGTTCGGCTCCACGTTGAAGCTCACCTCGGCGTCGCGGATCACGACCTCGTCGTCCCTGGAGACGGTGACGGTCTGGCGGCCGTCCCGCGGTTCCGAGAAGACGAAGCTGAAGGTGACGTCGGGGCGGTTGTCGCCGTCGTTGTCGACGCACAACTGGTAGACGGCCTCCGGGTGCGGATGCTGCCCCGCGGACGGATCGAAGCCGAAGGAGTTCACGTCCATGATGAGCACCGTGTGATCGGGCTTGGTGAACGACTGGAAGGCGAACAGGTCCGTCAGGTCCAGCCGCGCGTCACCCGATGGTGGCCGCAGGTTCGGCCCACTGAGATGATGCGACATGTGTGCTGACATTCCCTGCCCCGACGCCTGGAACCAGCCTTGACCTGCTCTTTCCCCTCGCCGTGAACCCGCAGCGGCCCGCCGGCGACTGTACTGGCGTGGATCACCTACTACTGGTGCGCTGCCAGCTCGGCGAACGCGAGGCGCTGACCGAGCTGGTGCGCGCCTGGCACCAGCCGGTCTGGACCTACGCGCGCCGCATGCTCGGCCCCGCGCGAGCCGACGACGTCTCCCAGGAGATCTGGCTGGCGGTGCTGCGCGGCCTGCCCCGGCTGCGCGACACCGAACGCTTCCGTCCCTGGCTGTTCACGATCGCGCGCCGCTCGGTCGTCAACGCGCTGCGCTCCTCGTACGGCGAGCCGGGCCCGGAACCCGTCGAGCCCGTCCTGGACGATCCCGCCGACACGCTCCTGGACCGCGTCGAGCTGGCCGCGGGCCTGGCCAAGGTACCCGCGCGCGAGCGGGAGGTCCTCATCCTGTTCTACCTGGAGGACCTGTCGCTGGAGGACTGCGCCGAGATCTGCGCCGTGCCCGTCGGCACCGTCAAATCGCGCCTCAACCGGGCGCGCCGCCTGCTTCGCACCCACCTCACGGAGAACCCATGACCCCGCCTCCCGATGAGCTGGCCGACCAGCTCTTCCGATCCCGCGGGCGCGTCGGCCACGTGCTCGCTCTCGTCTCCGGGCTAGCCGGCGCCTGCGTGCTCGGGCTGCTGTGGCTGACCGAACCCGCGCTGCCGTTCCGGACGCGGATGGCCTTCCTGGCCCTGCTCGTCGTCTGCGCCTTCTGGGCCGTCTACGGCGGGTGGTCCCTGATCCGGCGGCCGCTCCTGGGCCTGGACCGCGTGGTCGCGGGCTGGGCCGCGGTCGCGGTGTCGGTTGCCACCACGGCCGGGCTGACCACGATCGCCGCGTCGCGCGGGTCGGGGATGCCGCTCGCGGCCCTGGTGGGGGCCGCCTTCCTCGTCGTGGCGAGCGCCCTCACCATCCGCGCCCACCTGCGCCGCGCCGCCCTGCTCCGCAGGAAGCGCGACCTCGGCGGCTGAACTCACGGGAATGAAAACCGTTGTCGTGAGGTTGAGCGGCTTGAAAAGAGAAAGGACTCGGCATGGCCAGGAACGAACTCCGCCCGGTGATCAAGCTGCGGTCGACCGTGGGCACCGGCTACACCTACGTCACCCGCAAGAGCCGGCGAAACGACCCCGACCGGCTGACGCTCACCAAGTACGACCCGATCGCGCGCAAGCACGTGCTGTTCCGCGAGGAGCGGTAACTGGTCCGTACCGGTAGGAATCGGGAAGGCGGCTGGTATTGACCAGTCGCCGGACGGGTGATCTTATGTGATCACATTCCGGACATCCGGAAGGTTTTTGCGCAGCCGCCTTCCCAAGGAGAGCATGTGCAGTCCGCACGCCCGTTAGCCATCGCCCTCACCGCCCTCCTCGCAGCATCCTCCCTGATCGCCACCCCCGCGCAGGCAGCTCCCGTGACCCAGCCGCTCTTCCCCGTAGCCCAGCAGGTCAAGCCGCGATCGGACGGCTTCCCCCTCACTCCTGTGGTGGGGCTGGTCCGTACCAGTGACACCGACCAGTACGCCGAGGCCGTCGTCCGCAAGGCCCTCACCGACGCCGGCGTGAAGCGGATCGAGACCACCGACGGCTCCGACCCGCACACCCCCACCACGATCTACCTCGGCGGCGGCGATCAGGCGCTGGCGGGGCTCGGCGTGCGCAACGCCGACGGCCTGCCGCCCGAGGGGTACGTGCTCGCCGCGGGCGGCCACACCGTCGTCCTGGACGGCGTCGACGCCGACGGCGCCTACTACGCTGCGCTCTCCTTCCGCCAGCTCGTCAAGGACCGTCGGATGCCCGGCATCGAGGTGCGCGACTGGCCCACGATGCGCTACCGCGGCTCCATCGAAGGCTTCTACGGCACGCCCTGGTCGCACCAGGACCGCCTGGACCACCTCGCCTACCTGGGCGCGCACAAGATGAACACCTACGAGTACGCGCCCAAGGACGACCCCTACCACCGCGACCGGTGGCGCGAGCCGTACCCGCCGGACAGGCTGGCCCAGCTCGGCGAGCTGATCACCCGCGCGCGTGAGAACCACGTCCGCTTCACCTTCGCGCTGTCGCCCGGTCTGTCGATCTGCTACACCGATCCCGGCGACCTGGCCAAGCTGGTGGCCAAGTTCGAGGCGATCTACCAGCTGGGCGGCCGCGCGTTCAACATCCCGATGGACGACATCGACGCCGGCAGGTGGAACTGCGCCGGCGACGGTGCCAAGTACGGCAACCCCGGCGGCGCCGGCGCCGGCCGCGCCCAGAGCGAACTGATCAACGCCGTCCAGGCCTGGGCCACGGCCAAGGGCGACGTCGCGCCGCTGCAGATGGTGCCGACCGAGTACTACGACGCCTCCGAGTCGCCGTACAAGAAGGCGATCAGGCAGGTGCTCGACCAGAAGGTCGTCGTGCACTGGACCGGCCTGGGCGTCGTGCCCGGCGCGATCACCAAGGCGCAGGCGGCGCAGGCCAGGCAGGCCTTCGGCCACCAGATCCTGGTCTGGGACAACTACCCGGTCAACGACTACAACCCGGGCAGGATCCCGCTCAATGACTACACAGGACGCGAGCCCGGCCTGTCGGAGCAGTTGGCCGGCATCATCTCCAACCCGATGAACCAGGCCGCGGTCAGCAAGGTCGCGCTCTACTCCTTCGCCGACTTCGGCTGGAACGACAAGGCCTACAACGCCCAGGAGTCGTGGCTGCGCGCGCTGGACGAGGTGGCCGGGCACGACCCGCGCGTGGTGCAGGCCCTGCGCGACTTCGCCGACCTCAGCACCTACGACGGCACCCTGCACACCAAGCAGTCGCCCGTCCTGGCCGCCAAGATCGCCGACTTCTGGCGCGACCACAAGATCGAGCCCCTGCGCGAGTACGGCAAGCGGCTGCTCGAGGCGCCCGACGTGATCGCCCACGGCGTCAAGGACCAGGCCTTCCTCGACGAGGCCAAGTCGTGGCTGGATGCCACCAGGCTGTGGGCCAGGGCCATGCTCAAGGCGCTGGACGTGCTGGAGGCCGTCCGCGGCGACGACGGCGTGGCCGCGGTCAAGGCCAGGGACGAGGCGCTGGCCCTGATCGCCTCCGCCAAGGCCATCCGCGACCCGCGCCAGCCGCACGCCACCACCTTCCCGCGCATCGGCGACGGCGTCCTCGACCGCTTCGCCGACCAGGCAATGGCGGAGCTCGACCGGTGGATCGGCCTGGTCAACGACCGGCCCGCCGCCTTCACCACGCTCGGCACCTACGCCGACAACACCCCCGACCGGATGGTCGACCGCGACCCGTCCACCTTCTACTGGAGCAACGGCTCGCCCGGCGCGGGCGACGCGGTGAGCGTGGACCTGGGCGCGATCCGCACGATCGGCGACGTCGCGGTGCTCATGGGCAAGCCGGGCAGCCCCAACGACTACATCCACGCCGGCGTGCTCGAGTACTCCACCGACGGCGCCGCCTGGACCCAGCTGACCACCGGCACCACCGCCGAGGTCAAGGCCACCGCCCCCGCGGGGACCAGGGCCCGCTACCTCCGCTACCGCGCCACCGGCGGCAACGACTACTGGCTGGTCGTGCGCGAGTTCCAGGTCGCCACGATCGGCGACGACGTCACTAGGATCACCGTCAGCGGCACCCCGGCGGGCGCCAATCCGGGCGCGGCGGCCGACGGCAACCTGGCCACCGCCTGGACCGCCTCCGCCGCCCCCGCCGCAGGTGACGCGCTGCAGGCGGAGCTGTCCAAGCCCCGGCTGATCGACAAGGTGGCCGTGGTCGGCTCCGGCGACGCCGAGGTCCAGCTGCGCGTCGACGGAACGTGGCGGGCGATCGGGCGGCTGGCCCCGCCGTACACCGAGCTCGACCCGCAGGACGTCAAGGCCGACGCGATCAGGCTGGCCTGGACGGCGGGCAGCGCGGCACCGAAGATCGCCGAGATCGTGCCCAGGTACGCCGACGTGCCGGTCGCCGTGCTGTCCGCCGATCCGGCCGTGCTCGACACCACCGCGGGTCGGCAGGCGACCGTGACGGTCAGCCTGAGCAGCGAGCGGGCCGCCGCGACCACCGGCACGCTGGCGGTCAAGGGGCCCGACGGCTGGAAGGTGCCGGCGGACCGGGAGGTCACGCTGCCGCGCGGCGGCGTGCTCGCGCTGCCGGTCGCCTTCACCCCCACCGGGTCGGGGACGCTGGAGGTCTCCTTCGCCGGGGTCAGGACCAGCGTGACCGTCCGGGCGCACCGGCCGATCGGCGAGACCGACCTGGCGCTCGGCAAGCCGGCCACGGCCTCAAGCGTCGAGGGGGGCACCGCGTTCGACGCGGCCAAGGCCGTCGACGGCGATGCGGGCACCCGCTGGTCGTCCGGCTACACCGACGGCGAGTGGCTGAAGGTGGACCTGGGCAGCGCGGTCGACGTCGGCCAGGTGACGCTGCGCTGGGAGGCCGCCTACGGCAAGGCGTACCGGGTGGAGTCGTCGGCCGACGGCACGACCTGGAAGCCGCTGGCCGAGGTCGCCGACGGTGACGGCGGCGTGGACGTGCTCTGGATCGACCAGCCCAACTCCACGCGCTACCTGCGGATGCAGGGCGTGAAGCGGGCGCTGGAGTGGGGTTACTCCCTGTGGGAGCTCGAGGTGCGCGCTACAGCGTGAGCACGACCTTGCCCAGGGCGTGGTTCCCGGCGACGTACCGCACGGCGTCGGGAGCCTCGTCCAGCGGGTAGGTCCGGCCGACGACCGGTTTCATCTGGCCGGATTCCAGCAGCCCGGCCAGGCGGCGCAGGTCGTCCTCGCGCACCGGCGACACCAGCATGTGCAGCCGCTCGCGGACGAATGGCGACAGCAGCATGGCCCCGAGCTGGCGGTGCATGCCGCCGGTCAGCCGCCCGCCCCCCTCGCCGCCCATGATTTCCAGCCGCCCGCCGGGCACGAGCAGCCGCCGCAGCCGTGACAGCGGGCGGTTGCCCGCGATGTCGAGCACCACGTCGTAGCGGCCCTCGACCTCCTGCCTGGTGTAGTCGACGACCTGCTCGGCGCCGAGCGAGCGCACCAGGTCCGCCTTGCCGGGACCGCATACCCCGGTCACCCTCGCGCCGGCGGCCCTGGCCACCTGCACCGCGAACGTGCCCACCCCGCCGCCCGCGCCGATCACCAGCACCCGCTGATCCTGCTGGAGCGTTCCAACGCCCTGCAGGGCCGTGGTGCCGGACACGGGGACCGCCGCGGCCTCCTCGAAGCTGAGATTGGCGGGTTTGGCGGCCAGCCGGTCCTGCCTGGCCGTGGCGTACTCGGCGAAGGAGCCCTTGCAGATGCCGAACACCTCCTCGCCCGGCCGGAACCGGGTCACGCCAGGACCGACCGCCTCCACCACGCCCGCCACGTCCATGCCGCGGACGGGGGTCCTCGGGCCGCGCAGCCCGAACCCCAGGCGCAGCAGGTACGGCAGGCCGGTCACGAGATGCACCACGCCCCGGTCCACGCCGGCCGCACGGACCCGGATCAGCACCTCGCCCTCGCGGGGCTCGGGACGGTCGATCTCGGCCACGTGTAACACGTCGGCAGTGCCGTACCTGTGCTGGACGATCGCCTTCATGACTCCTCCTCGGGGTACTGGAACACGTCGTCGAGCGGGACGCCGAAGACGCGTGCGATCTTGAAAGCCATCTCCAGGGACGGCGAGTAGCGGCCCTGCTCGATGGCGATGACGGTCTGGCGGGTCACGCCGATGCGGTCGGCCAGCTCGGCCTGGGTCATCTCGCCGCAGGTGAAGCGCAGCGAACGGATCGAGTTGGTGACCCTGGTCGCCTTCACCATGGCCAGAAACCACGGCGGTAGGCGACGATCTTGGCGGTGGAGCCCAGGATGGCCGACAGCACGAACGCCAGGTAGAGCACGTTGGCGATCCAGAACTGGTCCACCCTGGCCATCGCGAGCACGGTGGCCACGATGCCGCCCACCACGACGAACGACTGGCCGACGTGGTCGCCGAACCGGTTGATCTCCCGGTCGCGCTGGTCCTTCTTGCCCGCGTCCTGCGGCGCCAGGGCGGAGACCACCACGCGCAGCACGATCGAGGCGAGGACTGCTCCGCCGATGCTCCACAGCATCGTGGCCACGTACGGCACCTCGGGCAGCGGGGTCTGGCCCGTGGAGGCGAGCACCAGGGCGAGGTAGACCACGTAGGCGACGGCCGAGACGACCGCCATGATCCACGCGAGCTTCTCTTCGAAGGGCATGTCGGTAATGTAAAACATCACCGACATCGTGTCTAGTTTGTTTTACATCACCCTCATGAAGGGCGTGCCGCCAGGGACAGGTAGGCGCCCGTGCGGCTTGACGGGCTGGCGGCGATCCTGGCGGGAGGGCCGTGGGCGACGATCGTGCCGCCCGCGTCGCCGCCGCCGGGGCCGAGGTCGATGACGTGGTCGGCCGCGGCGACCACGGCCAGGTCGTGCTCCGCGAGCACCACCGTGTTGCCCGCCTCCACCAGTGCCTCGAGCTGGCGCATCAGGACCTCGACGTCGGCCGGGTGCAGGCCGCCCGTGGGCTCGTCCAGCAGGTAGAGCGTCGCGCCACGGCTGGTGCGCTGCAGTTCGGAGGCCAGCTTGACCCGCTGCGCCTCCCCGCCCGACAACTCCGTCGCGGGCTGGCCGAGCCGCAGGTATCCCAGGCCCACCTCGCGCAGGGCGCGCAGCGGGCGCATCGCCGCGGGCACGTCCGCGAGGAACTCCGCGGCGTCGTCCACCGACAGGTCCAGCACCTGCGCGATCGTCGCGTCCCGGTAGGTGATCTCCAGCGTGGCCGGATTGTAGCGCGCCCCGTGGCAGTCGGGGCACGGCGAGTACGTGGTGGGCAGGAACAGCAGCTCCACGGCCACGTACCCCTCGCCCTTGCACGTCTCGCACCGCCCGCCGGGCACGTTGAAGGAGAAGCGCCCGGCGTCGTAGCGGCGCGCGCGGGCCTGTGGCGTGGCCGCGAACAGCTTGCGTACCACGTCGAACAGCCCGGTGTAGGTGGCCAGGTTCGAGCGCGGTGTGCGCCCGATCGGCTGCTGGTCGACCCGCACCACCCGGTCGGTCTCCGGCAGGTCGCCGATGGCGCCGAGCAGCGTGGTCTTGCCCGCACCCGACACGCCCGTGACCGCCGTGAGCACGCCGAGCGGCACCTCGACGTCCACACCGCGCAGGTTGTTGCGCCGCACGCCGCGCAGCTTCAGCCACCCCCGCGGCGTACGCGGGCGGCGGGACGGCCGTGCCGTACCCGTGAACAGGTAGCGGCGCGTGACGGACTCCGGCACGTCGCGCAGCTCCGCGAGCGGCCCGCTGTGCAGGACCCGGCCGCCGTGCACGCCGGCGCCGGGGCCCACGTCGACCAGCCAGTCGGCCTCGCGTACGACGTCGAGGTCGTGCTCGACGAGGAAGACGCTGTTGCCCGACTCCTTCAGCCGTCGCAGCACCGAGATCAGCGCCTCGGAGTCGGCGGGGTGCAGCCCCGCCGAGGGTTCGTCGAGCACGTAGACCACGCCGAACAGGCCCGAGCGCAGCTGGGTGCCCAGCCGCAGCCGCTGCAGCTCCCCGCCGGACAGCGTCGGGCTGGACCGGCTCGTGCTCAGGTAGCCCAGGCCCAGCTCGACCAGCACGTCGATGCGGGCCACCAGATCCTGCGACAGCACCGCGGCGGGACCCGCGCCCACCGCGTGCGGGCGCAGCAGCCGGGCCAGCTCCACCAGCGGCATCGCGGCCAGCTCGGCGATGTCGCGCCCGTCGAAGCGCACGGCGAGGGCCTCCGGCCGCAGCCGCCGCCCGCCGCACACCGGGCACGGCCCGCTGACCAGGAACCGCGCGGCCTTGGCGCGGCTGGTCTCGCTCTTGGAGTCGGCGTAGGCGTGCAGCACCAGGCGTTTGGCGCTGGAGTACTTGCCCTGGTAGGGCCGCTGGATCCGGTCGGGGTCGCGCTCCGGGTGCACCATGACGACCGGCTGCTCGTCTGTGAACAGGATCCACTCGCGTTCCGCCTGAGGCAGGTCGCGCCACGGCCGGTCCAGGTCGTGGCCGAGCACGGCCAGGATGTCGCGCAGGTTCTTGCCCTGCCAGGCGCCCGGCCACGACGCGATCGCCCCCTGCCTGATCGTCAGCGACGGATCGGGCACCAGGGAGTCCTCGGTCACCTCGTACACCACGCCCTGCCCGTGGCAGTTCGGGCAGGCGCCGGCGGCGGTGTTGGGCGAGAAGGCGTCGGAGTCCAGCCGCCCGGCGCCCGGCGGGTAGTCGCCCGCCCGCGACATCAGCATCCGCAGCGAGTTGGAGATCATCGTCACGGTCCCGACCGACGAGCGCGCCGACGGCACGGAACGCCGCTGCTCCAGCGCCACGGCAGGGGGCAGCCCCGTCACCTCGTCGACGTCAGGCGTGCCCGCCTGCTGCAGCAGCCTGCGCGCGTACGGCGCGACGGACTCCAGGAAGCGGTGCTGCGACTCGGCGTACAGGGTCCCGAACGCCAGCGACGACTTCCCCGATCCCGACACGCCGGTGAACGCCACGATCGCGTCCCTGGGCAGTTCGACGTTCACATCGCGAAGGTTGTGCACCCGGGCCCCACGCACCCGGACGTAGTTGTCCATGCCCTGCATTCTGCATTGACGCGGCCCCACCAGTTGAACTTAAATCTGATTCAAGTTTTGGTGCCGAGCTTCTCTGCGGCCTCGTCGAGCGCTGTCCGTACGGCCCGCGCCCGGTCGAGCCGGCCGATGAGCACGTGCACCGCGAGTCCGTCAAGCAGCGCGTTGAACGAGGACAGGAACTCCTCGGCGGGCAGAGAGCGGAAGACCCCGCCAGCCACGCCGTCGGCGATGATCGCGGCCAGGTCACGCATCCAGCGGCCGTCGATCTCGTCGGCCGTCCTGCTCAGCTCGTTGGCGGACGTCGAACGCAGCCATGCCTCCAGCCAGAGCTTCCAGGAGACGTCGTGACGGTCCACGGGCAGGTAGAGCCGGACGTACCGGTCGAGCCTTGCCAGCGGGTCGGCCAGCGCCGAGAACTGGGCCGCCCGCCGCTCGGACAACCCCCGTTCGCTCCAGCGGAACGTCTCGACCAGGATCTCGTCCCTGGAGTGGAAGTAGTACAGGACCCGGGCGGGGCTCATCCCGGCCCGCTCGGCGATCTGCTGGACCTGGATCTCGGCCACCGGCCGCTCGGCGATCACCTCGAGCGCCGCCTCCAGCACCTTGCGCCTGGCCTGCCTGCCGCGTTCCTGCGTCCTGCCGCGCTGCTCCGCCATCCACCCTCGCAATCTGGGAGAGAACCCGTGGAGAATAACCCGTCCCGCCGCGGCGTGCTCGCCGCCGGCGCGGCCGTGACGGCCGCCGCCGCGCTGGCCACGCCCGCCGAGGCCGCCTCCGGCGCCGACCTGGTCCTCACCAACGGCTACGTCTACACCGTCGACGCCGACGACAGCGTGCACGAGGCCGTCGCCGTCACCGGCGGCCGCATCGTCTACGTCGGCACCGCCGCCGGCGCCAGGCGGCACGTCGGCAAGCGCACCAAGGTGATCGACCTGCACGGCCGCATGGCCATGCCGGGCCTGCACGACGGGCACCTGCACCCCATGTCCGGCGGCCAGGGCCTGCTCGGCTGCGACCTGCGGTACGCCGCCCTCACGGTCAAGCAGATCCAGGACAAGATCCGCGCATTCCTGGCGAAGAACCCGGGCGACGGCTGGGTCAGCGTCACCAACTGGTACGTCCAGGCGGTACGGCCGGCCGGCACCAAGCTCACCAAGGCCGACCTCGACGCCGTCGACTCCCGGCGGCCCATCGTCATGGAATCCAGCGACGGTCACACCTCGCTGGCCAACAGCCGCGCGCTCGCGTTAGCCAAGATCACCTCCAGGACCAAGAACCCGCCGGACGGCACCATCGAGCGTGACGCGCACGGCGAACCCACCGGCGTCCTGCAGGACGGTGCCCAGAACCGGGTCCTCGCCGCCATCCCGGAGCCCACCGAGGCCGACAACCTGAAGATCGCCAGGACGGCGCTCGCCGCGCTGGCCCGCCAGGGCGTCACCACGTTCATGGACGCCGCCGCGCCCGAGGCGACCATGCGGGCCTTCACCACGCTGCATGAGCGGGGCGAGCTCACCGCCCGCGCCCACCTCGCGCCAGTGGTCGACGTCTCAGAGCGGGAGCCGATCGCCCGCGTCTCCCGGCTGCGCCGCCGCTACCACGGCGGGGCCGCCACGGTGCGGCCCGGCGTCGCCGTACACAACGTCAAGCTCTTCATGGACGGCGTGCTGCAGTACCCCGCGCAGACCGCCGGGCTGCTCGAGCCCTACCTGGTGCACAAGCACGACCACTGGGTGCCCGGCACCAAGCGCGGCGCGCAGTACTGGAGCGCCGGCAAGCTCGACGCCGTCGTCCGCCAGATCGCCGAGGCGGGCTTCGACCCGCACATCCACGCCATCGGCGACAGGTCGGTACGGCTGGCGCTCGACGCCTTCGCCGGGATCCGCGCCGACGGCGACACCCGCACCCGCCCCACGGTCGCGCACGCCGAACTCGTCGACCCGGCCGACATCGCCCGCTTCGCCGAACTGGACGTGGTGGCCGCGATGGGCTTCCACTGGGCCAAACCCGCCCCCGACTCGGTCGAATCGGTCAAGCCGTACCTCGGGCCGAAGCGCTGGGCCAACTACGAACCCGAGGGTGACATCTTCCGCAGCGGCGGTCGCGTCTCGCTGGGCAGCGACTGGCCGGTCGACCCGCTGGACGAGTGGACGGCGATCAAGACCGTCATCACCCGCACCGCCGCGCTCGGCAGCCCGTTCCACAAGCTCGGCGCGATGACCCCGCACCAGCGGCTCAGCCGCGCCGCCGCGATCCGCGCCGCCACCTACAACGGCGCCTACCAGTTGCGGCAGGAGGAGCTCACGGGCTCGCTCGAGGTGGGCAAGTTCGCCGACCTGATCGTCCTCGACCGCAACATCATGAAGATCCCCGCCGAACAGATCGCCCGCACCCAGGTCCTGCTCACCATGGCAGGCGGCAAGATCGTGTACGGCCGCCTCTAACGGGGGCCGGTGAGGCGGATGTCGCCGGTCTTGGACAGGACGAAGACCTGCCAGTTGTAGTAGGCGTAGAAGCTGCGGGGGTCGCGCTTGATCTGCCGGGCGTGGGCGAGTACGGCGTCCACGTAGCGGTTGTCGTGGTTGTAGGCCCAGACCGCGCGCCGGTAGTTGCCCGGGGCGCCCGAGGCCTTCAGGTAGTTGGCCGCGCCGAGGACGGCGTCCTTGGCGCGGTGTACGTTTCCGCCCATGCCGTACTGCTTCCAGGTGCCGGGCATGAACTGCATCGGGCCCTGCGCGCCGCTGGAGCTGGCGGATGTGACGCGGCCGAATTTCGTCTCGACCAGCATGATCGCGGCCAGGACCTCCCACTCGACGCCGAACCGCTTCTCCCCGGCCTGGAAGTAGCCGCGCAGGCGCTTGGCGGGTTCGGCCTCGGCCAGCCGCATGTTCTTACGCTGGGCGGCGCTGATCGGGCGGGCCAGCGACAGCAGGCCGCTGACGGCCTTCACGTCGTTGCGTGCTTCGGCGGCCAGCGGCTTGGGCAGCCTGCTGATGGTCTCCCTCGCCAGCTTGGGATCCCTGGCCATCGCCCGGTAGATCCTCTGCTGGTGCAGCGCGTAGAGCACCACGTCCTGTGGCGCCGCTGCCGCGGAACCGGCGGTCCAGGCGTCGATCCCCGCGTACAGCGCCGTCGACGTCTGCTTCAGTGCCCCAGCCAACGCCCCCGCGTCGGAAGGAATCTCGACGTCAGGCGCAGGCGCCACCGCCCCAGCCGCATCCTTGGAGCTGTTCCCGCCGGCGACCCGCGAGCCGTTCCCGGCCGCGACCGTGGACGCCTGCTCGCCATCGGCCCGTTGGGCCCCCTCGGCCACCCCGCATCCCGCGAGAACGACCACGAGCCCACCAGCGACCACCACGTCGGGAAACCTCATGACGCCCCACCGTACCGGTCGATCACGCTCCAGACGATCTACCCCACCGCAGTCCGTCCCCCGAATCCAGCACGACCCGATGCCTGCGCGGGACCGTCCCCTCGGCGACGAGCAACGGGTCCGTGCACACCTCGCACGACCACGAGATCCGGGGTCTCGTAGGCCCGCACACCGTGCGGCGTGTCGCTCGCGCGGTGCCCGTGGCGCAGCCCGAGCCGGTCGGCCGCGGCCGACCGGCGGGACTCAACTCCCTGGACCGCGGCTTCGCGCCGACCGCGGGACGGGGGAGTCACGCCGGCGGCTCGGCACCTCCTGGGCGTGGGCGTGGAACTCGCCGTGCGACATGCGTGCCCGCAGTCGGTGAGGGCCAGGGATCAACCTAGGGAGGCGAGGATCTCCTTGGCCGCGCGTTCGCCGCTTTCGACGCCGCCGTTGAGGTAGCCCTGGCTGTGCGTGCTGGTGTGTTCGCCGGCGAAGTGCAGGCGGCCCTCGGGGAGCTTGGACAACCCCCAGTACCTGGTGTACTGGCCAGGACGGAACGTGGCGTAGGAGCCGTGCGCCCACGGGTCGTCGACCCAGGAGTCCAGCCACGAGTTGCCGTTGTAGGAGTCGGCCAGGCCGGGGATGTGGCGGTCGAGCCAGGCCAGCGACTGGGAGACCACCGAGTCGGGCGCGGGGCCGTGGGCCTGGGTGGCGGGGTAGGAGGCGCCTGCCGTACCGCCTGAGAAGATCGTCAGGAGGCTCTCGGCGCCGCCGTCGGCGATGGAGCTGTCCCAGGTGCCCCAGCGCGGCTTGTCGCTCGACAGGCTGCCGTTCCACCGGTGGTGCGCGGCGAACTTGTCGGAGAACTGCAGCATCACCTTGGCGTTGGTGCCCATGCCGTGGTGGGCGATGGCATCCCGCTTGCGGGCGCTGAGCCCGGCGTGGGTCAGGTCGACCTTGCGCAGCGTGGTGAAGGGCAGCGCGAAGACCACGTAGTCCGCCTCCACCTCACCGAAGGAGCCGAAGTCCAGCCGGTAGCCGCTGCCCGCGCGCCGGACCGCCGTCAGCGGCGTCTCCAGCTGCAGGCAGCCCTCGGGCAGCTTCTCCGCCAGCAGGTTGGGCACCTGGTCGTTGCCGCCGTGGATGAGCCAGCGCTCGTCCGCCCCCTCGTAGGGCCGCACGAACTGCTCGATCAGGTTGATCGCGCTCAGGTCCTCCGCGTCGCCGCCGAAGAAGCCCGCCACGCCGTCGGTGAGCGCGGTTCTCAGCAGGGAGCCGGGTACGTTGGCGTCCACCCAGTCGCGCACCGACATCTCGTCGAAGGCCCGCGCCGCCCGCGCCGCGCGGTCGTAGCGGTAGTCGCCGATCCGCCGGGCGTCGCGGGTGATCCGCTTGATGACCAGCGGTATGTCCTTGTAGACGCTCGCCCGGTCGCGCACCTTGCCGTGCAGGTCGAGCACGCCCTTGACGTGCTTGGGGGAGCGGGCGTCGCGGTCGTCGAGCCGGAGCCCGAGCGCCTTGACGAGCCTGCGCAAGTGGACGTGGCGGGTGTCGACGAACTCGCCGCCGTGCTCGGCCACCTGCCCGCCGGCGAAGTCCCTGGCCGACCAGCAGCGCCCGCCCACCCGGTCGCGCGCCTCGAACAGCCGCACATTCACACCGCGCCGTGCGAGCCGGTACGCGCAGGTCACGCCTGCGAGCCCGGCGCCGACCACGACGACGCGCGCGTTGTGCGGGGTACGGCGGGGCGCCGCGAGCGCCTGGATCGGGGTGACCGCGCCGAGCGCGAGCGCGCCGCCCGCGGCCATGAAGGTCCGCCTGGTCAAGAGGGTTCCGCCTGAGGGCATGGCCGTCTCCTTGGGGGGTGAGAGTCAGGCAATCCCGAAGATCGTACCCCGAAATCAGCAGAAATCCCGATAAAGGACAGCAGATTCGGTTGCTTAACTGTTAATCAACGACGATATTCGCAGTGTCGACTTCCGTATGGCCAGCCGTGTCGGCACCGGCGGCTGGGGCGCCACGGGAACGCACTCGACCAGGTCCACCAGCGCGTCGACCGCGAGCGCCACCGAGGTCTCGGGAAGCAGCGACAGCGTCGTCACCGGCGGATCCGTGGCCGCATAGCGCGGATCCTCGCTGACACAGGCCAGCATCAGGTCCTCCGGAACCCGCAGCCCGCGCCCGCGGGCCAGAGCCAGCAGCTCCAGCCCCCAGTCGTAGGTGGTGTAGATCGCGTCGGGCGGCTCGGCGAGCCCGAGCAGCGCCTCGGCCGCGTCCGGCCGCGCGGCGCTGACGAGCAGCTCGGGCCGGCCCTGGGAGGCGCACCAGGCCCGGTAGTCGGCGATCCACGCCCGGTTGTAGTGGTCGCGCCCGCGACCGGCGACGAGCGCCACCCGCCGCGCGCCCTGCGCGGCCAGATGGTCGAGCATGCTGCGGCTGGCGGCCGCGTGGTCGTTGTCCACCCACGCCTCGCCCGGCCGCACCTCGTCCGGCCGCCCGTCGAAGGCGAGCGGCAGGCCCCTGCCGCGCAGCGTGCGCACCACCGGGTCGTCCTGCGGGCTGTCGATCAGCAGCACGCCGTCCACCGGCAGCGACCGCCACGAGGCGGCGCCCAGCGAGCTGGGCAGCACGGTCAGCGCGTAGCCGCGGGCGTGCGCGGCGGCCGTGGCCGTGTTGATGGACTGGGCGAAGTACTCGACCCCGGCGAAGTTCCAGGACCGGTCGCCGAAGGTCGTCACCGCCAGCCCCAGCACGTGTCGGGACGCCTGTTCGTACCCCATGCCCTGGGCGACCCGGCGGACCCGGTCGCGCGTGCCGTCCGAGACCCTGCCCGTGCCCTTGAGCGCGTTGGAGACCGTGGCGATGGACACCCCCGCCTCGGCCGCCACCTCGCGGATGTTGACCATCACCGGGTGGGCGGGTGGTCGCGTGCCTCCCTGACCAGGGCCGCGGTCAACGGGCAGCCGTGCGCTTCGAGCCAGTCGGCCAGATCGGACAGCTCGTCGTACTTCGAACGGCCGGGTCGCAGCGCCTCGTAGACGCGCAGTACGTCCTCGTCCGACAGGGTCGCCAGCTCGGCCGCGCGCCGGAAGTTGGCGGCCAGCTGCGGGTTGCCGTGGGCCAGGGCCACCTCGGCCTGGCGGCGCAGTGTCTGCGGTGAGATGCGGTTCACAGGCTGAGCTCCTCCGGCGCCGCTCCGGTGCAGTGGCCGCGTTCGATGGCGATCAGCGACACGACCTTGGTGTGGTAGCGGGCCTCGATGGCCTCGTCGGTGTAGGGGTTGCGGGCGGGCGCGGGCGTCAGGCCGCGGGCGTGGCGGGCGGCGTTGGCGCCGAGCAGCCGGTAGTCGGCGGCCGACAGCGCCGGCGCGATCGAGTACAGCTCCAGGTTGGCCAGCGGCGCCAGGTCGCTGCGGTGGATGAGCGCGGTGCCCTTGCCCTGCAGCCCGATGCCGATGCCCGACCCCGACAGCCGCGCCGCCGAAAGCCCGATCATGCCCAGGTCGATGGTGTCGTTGAAGCGCACGATCCGGCCGGTGCAGCCCTCTTCGGCCAGCCCCGCCAGCAGTTCACGCAGGACGTCCACGACCGGCATGCCGCAGAGCGTGAGCCAGACGTCGCGCCCGGTGGCGGGGGACAGGCCGATCACCACCTCACCCGGGTCCCCGCCCGGCCCGGCGGGTCCGAGCACCCGCACGGGGACACGGTGGGCGAGCTGCTCGGCGCGCAGGTCCTCCACCGAGCGAGCCTGCCGGATGGCGTCGATCTCGGCCTGCCGTACCGGCGAGGGCTCGTAGCCGGTGCCGGGTCCCGCGTAGTCGTTGGGGTCGGTGACGGCCGACAGCACCCGCATGTCCTCGGTGAAGATGGCCGCCGTCTGCAGATGGTCGCCGTCGAGCCGGGCGCGCAGCATCGCGTCCAGCCGCCCCGCCTCCACGGCGAAGCCGGTCTCCCGCAGTGCCTTCACGACATCATCCATCGTCAACCTGGATGACCGGATATTTCCGGAAATGGCCAGCACGGTGGCGCCATCGGACTCCGTGAGGTCCTTGGATCCGGCCGCGTCCACGGCCGCCTCCACCTGCGCGTCGCTGTAGTCGTAGAGCCCGAAGTGCCGGTACACGGCCTGTACGGCTCGCGCGGCCCGCCGCCGCAGGCCCTCCAGGTCGGCGGGAGCCGTACGCAGGCCGCCGTCGACGCCCCAGTCGCGCTGCATGACCAGGAAGTCGTCGATGTCCTCGGCGTTCCACTGCGACGGGCCGAACATGTTGTCGTAGCGCTGGATCGAGCCGAAGCCCGAGCAGACGTAGTCGGAGCCGGCCAGCAGGATCGGCAGCGTGCGCGAGGTGCGCCGCACGTCCGACTCCGACATCAGCGCGTCGTTGCCCGAGCACGACTCCAGCCCGCGCGCCATCACCATGACGTTCTCGGCCATCAGTTCGCGCACCCCGCGCGGCACGGCGGCGGCCACGCTGGCGCCGTCGATGCCGCCGTTCTGGACACCCTGCGCGCCCATCGCCTTGGCCAGCGACACGCAGCGCGACTCCAGGTACAGCATGGAGCGCCGCTCCGGCTCGCCCATCAGCACCTCGGCGCCCGCGCCCGAGGTGACGCGCATCTTCATCCCGCGCGAGGCGTAGGCGGAGGCCAGGAACGCCTTCGACCAGGGCGTGTCGTCACCGTCGGTGAAGACCCGCTCGGTGCCGTAGATGGAGATCGTCTCGGCGTAGGAGGCGAAGCCGCGCATGCCCAGCTCCAGCTCCATCGCCTCTTCCACCGAGCACTGCACCAGCACCCCGGCGGCGCCCGCGGCCGAGCCGATGCTGACCGCCACCGCGTTCGACCAGGCGTCGCCGAGCACCGGCACGGTCGTCTCCAGCTCGCGGAACCCGAACGCCGCCGCCGTGGCCGCGTCGGCGGCCAGCAGCAGCGGATCGTCCAGCCGGTTCGTCACGTGCGCCTGGTTGGACGGCGTGCGCCGGGCCCTCAGCTTGGTCATCGCCATGGTCAGCTCGGCCGGCCGTAGCAGCGCGACCACCCTGGCCATCTTGGCCGGGGTGATCCCGCCGCACAGCCGTACCACCTCGGCCCGGGGCACGGACGGATCGACCATCATCCTGGCCAGCTCGACCTCGGACAGCGCCATGGCCGCCTCGGCCACGGCCAGGTCGAGCCCGTGCGCGGCGATGAAGGCGTCGATGGAGTCGAAGTCCTCCGCCCGCACCCCGTCCATCTCGCTCACCCGCCCGCCGGCGACGGTCAGGCTCGGCTCGGGGTCGTCCGGCGAGTGCAACGCCACCAGGCCGAGCGCCGGGTCCTCCACGGCGAACCCGTCGAGATTGACGCGCTGGGCGTCCATGTACCGGACCCGGCCGATCGGCTTCATCGTTCGTGTGCCTCCTCCAGGATGGTGCGGCCGATCATCGCGTACCGCTCGGGGCTGCGCAGCCGCAGCGTCAGCCCGATCGCCAGCCCCACCAGGAAGATGCCCACGATGAGGTAGGGGATAGCGGTGAAGACCGGGCTGCCGGCCGCCGCGCCGGCGGCGAACTCGATGTTGCTGAACAGCAGGAACACCACGTAGCCCATGCCGAGCGCGCCGATGACCGGCGAGATCAGCGTGCGCCACCAGTGCTTGGTCTCGGGATGGTGGCCCTTGACGTGGAAGTAGAAGATCACCGCGATCGAGCAGATCGTCTGCACGATGAGCAGCATCGCGGTGCCCAGGATGGCCATCAGCCCGTACAGGTGGAAGTAGGCCACGTCGGGCGCGGCCTTGGTGGGCGCCTGCAGCAGGAAGAAGCCCAGCGTGATCAGCAGCGTGATGATCGACTGCGCGATCGAGGCCATGTGCGGCGAGCCGTGCGCGTCGTGGGTGGCGCCGATCGTGCGCTTGAGCCTGGCCGACAGCCCCTCGCGCCCCATCGCGTAGATGTAGCGGGAGGCCGCGTTGTGGAAGGCCAGCGCGCAGGCGAACGACCCGGCCACCGCCAGGATCAGGTACAGGCTCTTGGCCCACCCGCCGAGGAAGTGCTCGGTGATGCCGTACCACAGGTCGAAAGCGTTGCCGGTGCTGCCACGGGCGACGGCGATGGCCTGGGACTTGCCGTTGGCGGCCACGGCCAGCCAGGAGACGATCGTGTAGAAGACACCGAGCCCGATCACCGCGATCATGGTGGCCTTGGGCACGATCTTGCGCGGGTTGCGCGACTCCTCGCCGTAGACGGCCGTCGTCTCGAAGCCCACCCACGACCAGAACGCGAAGAACAGCCCGATCGCCGCGCTGCCCGCGATCCCGGCCGCCGGGTCGTCGGCCACGGACTGGAAGGCCGCCGCCGGATTGAGCGCCTCGGGCAGCAGCCCGTCGGGCCCGCCGCCGTTGACCAGGATCGACACGCCGAGCAGGGTCAGCACGGTGACCTCGGAGACCAGGAACACGCCGAGCACCCGGCCCGACAGCGCGATGTTCCGGTAGCCGAGCACGCTGATGACGGCGATGCCCAGCAGCGCGTACCAGATCCAGCTGACGGCGGGTCCGCCGAAGCCCTCGACCGCGTTCTTGGCGAAGGAGGCGAAGATGCCGATCAGCGAGGCCTCGAACACGATGTAGGCGACGGTCGCCATCAGTCCGGAGATCATGCCCCACAGCTGGCCGAGCCCGTGGGAGATGAAGCCGTAGAAGGTGCCCGTCGCGGTGATGTGCCTGGCCATCGCGGTGTAGCCGACCGCGAAGATGCTCAGCACGACGGTCGCGAAAGCGAAGGCCATGGCTACGCCGACGCCGTCGCCGTAGCCCACGGCGATGGGGACGTTGCCGGTCATGGCGGTGATGGGGGCCGCGTTAGCCACGGCCATGAACAGGACCGCGAACAGGCCCACGGCGCCTGGCTTGAGCCGCTGGACCTTGTTCTCGTCTTCGATGGTGCTCACCGGTCAGCAGCCTCCTTGTTCAGGCCCCCGAACCATACGTACTGGGCGAAATGCTGACATCGATAAGTAGTCAACTTCAACGGCTGGTTATTTACGGTTTGTTACATCCTCTTGACGCCCAACGGTTGGACCTTTTAGATGTCGATCCTGTACCGATTCGCGGACCGTTGGGGCGTGCATGCTCGACTACGGGATCTTCGCTTTCGAATCCAAGGACGAGGTGCTGGCCAAGTCCAAGGAATTCTGGAATCCGGGCAAGACCCAGTTCTGGGAGGACTCCGGAGTCCCGCTGGTCATCGACCGGCGGGAGGACTACTACCTCTACGACGTCACCGGCAAGCGCCTGATCGACGTGCACCTCAACGGCGGCACGTACAACATCGGCCACCGCAACGCCGAGGTCGTGGCGGCCGTGCGCCAGGCCATGGACCGCTTCGACATCGGCAACCACCACTTCCCCTCGCTGGCGCGCACCGCGCTGGCCGAGCGGCTCATCCAGACCGCCCCGCCCGGCCTGTCGAAGGTCATCTACGCCAGCGGCGGCGGCGAGGCCATCGACATCGCGCTCAAGACCGCCCGCCACGCCACAGGCAGGCGCAGGATCGTCTCGGTCATCAAGGCCTACCACGGCCACACCGGGCTGGCCGTGGGGACCGGCGACGACCGCTTCTCCAAGATCTTCCTGTCGGATCAGCCGTCGGACTTCACCCACGTGCCGTTCAACTCCCTCGAGGCGATGGAGCAGGCGCTGTCGGGTGGCGACGTGGCCGCCGTGATCATGGAGACGATCCCCGCCACGTACGGCTTCCCGCTCCCCGAACCCGGCTATCTGGAGGCCGTCAAGCGGCTGTGCGAGTCGCACGGCACCCTCTACATCGCCGACGAGGTGCAGACCGGGCTGATGCGGACCGGCGAGCTGTGGGGCATCACCAAGCACGGCATCGAGCCCGACCTGCTGGTCACCGGCAAGGGCCTGTCGGGCGGCATCTACCCGATCGCGGCCGTGCTGGTCAGCGAGCGCTGCGCCGGCTGGCTCACCGAGGACGGCTTCGCGCACATGGCCTCCTTCGGCGGCGCCGAGCTCGGCTGCGTGGCCGCGATGAAGACGCTGGAGATCTGCACCCGGCCGGAGACCCGCTCGGTCGTCCACTACATCAGCGACGCCATCGGCCGGGGACTGGAGCGCATCAAGGCCGACAACGCCGGCTGGTTCACCGGGATCCGGCAGAACGGCGTGGTCATCGGGCTGGAGTTCGACCATCCGGAGGGGGCCAAGTCCGTCATGCGCAGCCTGTACGAGAACGGGGTGTGGGCGATCTTCTCGACGCTGGATCCACGCGTCCTGCAGTACAAACCGGGCATCCTGCTGAACCCGCCGCTGGTGGACGAGCTGCTCGACCGTACGGCTCACGCCATCGCGCAGGTGAGGCCGTGATGCTCGACCGCGCCCGCTGGGCCGCCCGCGCCTACGCCGCCTACGACAAACCCGCCGTCGACCGCGTCGTGACCGCCGTGGCCAGGGTCGCCGCCGACAACGCCGCCCGCTACGCCGAATGGGCGGTCAAGGAGACCGGGCTCGGCGTGGCCGAGCACAAGGTCGTCAAGAATCTGGCCTGTTCGACCGGCCTCGTGGAGGCCTACGCCGGCCAGGACTTCGTCTCCCCCTCGATCGACCCCGCGCGGAAGATCGTGTCGGTGCCGCGGCCCGCCGGCGTGGTGCTCGCGCTCACGCCCTCGACCAACCCGGTCGCCACGGTCTACTTCAAGGTGCTGCTGGCCCTCATGACCCGCAACGCGGTCGTGGTCAGCCCGCACCCGCTGGCCAAGCAGTGCTGCGCCGACGCCGCCCGCGTGCTGGGCGAGGCCGCCGTCGCGGCCGGGGCGCCGGACGGGATCGTCCAGGTCGTCGAGGAGCCCACGATCCCGCTCATCGAGTCGCTGATGGCCGACCCGCGCACCGACCTGATCGTGGCCACCGGCGGCCCCGCGGTCGTGCACGCCTCCTACCGCTCAGGCAACCCCGCGATCGGCGTCGGGCCCGGCAACGTGCCCGTGCTCGTCGACCCCTCCGCCGACCTGCCCGCCGCCGCGAAGCGCATCGTGGAGAGCAAGAGCTTCGACAACTCCATCCTGTGCACCAACGAGTCCGTCCTCATCGTCGCGGACGCCGCGCACGACGCGCTGGTCGCCGCCCTGGCCAGGGAGGGCGCGCACCTGGTGACCGACGGTCTCGACCGGCTGCGCGCCGCGGTCACCGACCGCGAGAACATCGGCCAGAGCGCCGCCCACATCGCCTCCCGCGCCGGGCTCCGCGTCCCGCACGGCACCAGGGTGCTGCTCGCGCTCTTCGACCTGGCCGTGCCCGAGGAGCCGCTCGCCCGCGAGAAGCTCATGCCCATCCTCGGCCTGCTCCGGGTCCCCTCCGCCGAGGCGGGCATCCGGGCGGCGCAGGCCGTCCTGCGCATCTCCGGCGCCGGCCACTCGGCCGCGATCCACAGCACCGACGCCGCCACGATCATGAGGTACGGCGCGGCCGTCCCGGTGCTCCGCGTCGCGGTCAACGCCGGGAACAGCCTGGGCAGCGCGGGCATCACCACCGGCCTGGCGCCCTCGATGACGATCGGCACCGGGTTCGTCGGCGGATCCTCCGTGGGGGAGAACCTCAACCCCGCCCACCTGGTCAACTGGACCAGGCTCGCCTCCGGCACCGACACCGCCTTCCCCGACATGTCCGGACTCGATCCGTGGCAGGCGCCCTCAGGAGCGGTCCCGCCGTACCCGCACGCCTCGAACGCCTCGCGCGATCCGCAGCCACCCGCTGACCCGATCCCAGGTGACGGAACTCAACAGCTGCGGGCCGAGATCAGGCGGCTCATCCTCGAAGAGCTCGCCGCGCTGAGGGGTGCCTGATGGCGGAGCTGCGCTCGTTCATCTTCATCGACCGGCTGCAGCCGCAGACCATGTGCTACCTGGGCACCTGGATCCGCGGCTCCCTGCCCAGGCAGGGCATGGCGGCGCAGGTCGTCGAGGTCGCGCCCGGGCTGGACATCGAGCCGCTGACCGATGTGGCGATCAAGCACGCCGACGTGCGGGCCGGGATCCTGGTGGTCGAGCGGCAGTTCGGCTACCTGGAGTTCCACGGGCAGACCGCGCAGGTGCGCGCCGCGGGTGAGGCGGTGCTGGAGGCGCTCGGCACCACCGCTGACCAGGCGGCCAGGCCGAAGGTGCTGGCCTCGCGGATCATCCCGCGGCTGGACGGGCAGCACGCCTTCCTGATCAACCGCAACAAGCTCGGCTCGATGGCGCTGACCGGCGAATCGCTGTTCGTGCTCGAGTGCCAGCCCGCCTCCTACGCCATCCTGGCCACCAACGAGGCCGAGAAGGCCGCCGAGATCAAGGTGGTCGACTACCGGATGATGGGCGCCACCGGGCGCGTCTACCTGTCCGGCGGCGAGTCGGACGTGCGGCAGGCGGCCGACGCGGCCATGGAGGCGCTGTCGTGAACGCCGACGAGCTGCGCGCCCTGATCCGCGAGGTCCTGCGCGAGGTGCTGGCCGAACAGGGGATCAAGGCGGGGCTCAGGCCGCAGGGAGAGGTGGACCCGGGTCCCGAGCGGCAGGCCGTACACCGGATCGAGCGCGGAGCCGTCACCGAGCGGCACGTGAACGCGGCCGCCAAGGCCGGGGCCAGGCTGGTGCTGGGGGCGCGGGCGGTGCTGACGCCGCTGGCCAGGGACAGGATCAAGGCCACCGGCATCACGGTCGAAAGGGAGGACTAGCCATGGTGCGCGGGACCGTCATCGGCAGCATCTGGGCGACCAAGCGGCTGGACGCTCTGCCCAGCGGCGCCCTCCTCGAGGTGGAGCTGGACGGCGGCGCCCGGCTCATCGCCTTCGACACCCTCGGCAGCGGGCCCGGCGAGCGGGTCCTGATCGTCCAGGGATCCGTCGCCGCCGCCCACCTGCCGGACAATCCGCCCATCGACGCATTGATCATCGGTTCCATCGACGAGTAGGAGAGACATGTCCAACAACGCGATCGGCCTGATCGAGACCAAGGGGTACGTGGCCGCGCTGGCCGCCGCGGACGCCATGGTCAAGGCGGCCAACGTCACCATCGTGGGCCGCGAGCAGGTGGGCGCCGGGCTGGTCGCCGTCACCGTGATCGGCGACGTCGGCGCGGTCAAGGCCGCCACCGAGGCCGGCGCGGAGACGGCATCCGCCGTGGGCGAGCTGGTGTCGGTGCACGTCATCCCGCGCCCGCACGCAGACCTGGCGCGCGCCTTCCCCGTCGCCACCGAATGACCACCGAGCTCCGCGTCTACCTGCTGATCGAGGACCTGCAGCGGCAGTTCGCGGCCTATCTGGCGACGCCGACGCGGGCGCGCGGCTACCCGCCGTTCGAGGGGCAGCACGCGATGATCGTCGAGGTCGCGCCGGGCCTGGCCATCGAGCGCGTCATCGACCTGGCGCTGCGCGCGGTCCCGGGCGTGGAGCCGGGCATCCTGTTCGTGGAGCGCCAGTTCGGCGTGCTCGAGGTGCACTCCTCCGACCTGGCCGAGGTACGGCGGGCTGGCGCGGCCGTGCTGGACGGCATCGGCGCCGCCGAGACCGACCGCCTGCGGCCCAAGGTCCTCTACCAGGACGTGATCGAGGACCTCACCGACCAGCACGCGGTGATCATCAACAGGAACCGGCAGGCGTCGATGGTCCTGCCGGGCGAGACGCTGCTGGTCTACGAGGTGACGCCGGCGCTGTTCGCGGCGCTGGCCGCCAACGAGGCGGAGAAGGCGGCGCCGGACAACACCCTGGTCGACGTGCAGATGATCGGCGCGGCCGGCCGCCTCTACCTCAGCGGGTCCACCGGGTCCATACTCAAGGCGCGCGACGCGATCACCGAGGCGCTCGACGGGCTGGAGGGGAGGTCACATGGATGAGCAGCGGGCCGTTGGGCCGCCGCTCGCGCGCTACGGCCTGTCCCCGCGGGCCCGCGCGAGGCTGATCAACGTCTCGGAGAACACCACCTACCGGATCGACGACCCCGACACCGGCTCGGCCACGATCCTGCGGGTGCACAGGCCCGGCTACCACTCGCCCGACTCCATCAGGTCGGAGCTGGCGTGGCTGGACGCGCTGCGCGACCAGGCCGGGATCAGCACGCCCCGCGTCATCCCCGCGCGCGACGGCTCGCTGGTGGTCGAGGGCGAGCGCAACTGCGTGATGTTCGAGCTGTTACCAGGCGCCGAGCCCGCCGAGGATCGCCTGGTCGCGGACTTCCACGAGCTGGGCGCGATCACCGCGCGGATGCACCGGCACGCCAGGACGTGGCCGCGCCCGCCCGGGTTCACCCGCTTCACCTGGGACTTCGAGGCCGCCTTCGGGTCCGTGGCCCGCTGGGGGCGCTGGCAGGACGGCATGGGCGTCGGTACGCAGGAGCGGGAGGTCCTGGGGCGGCTGGAGAAGGCGCTGCGCGACCGGCTGGAGCGCTACGGGCGCCCGGACGGGCGGTTCGGGCTGATCCACGCCGACCTGCGGCTGGCCAACCTGCTCACCGACGGGTCGCGGGTCAGCGTCATCGACTTCGACGACTGCGGCTTCGGCTGGTACATGTACGACTTCGGAGCCGCCGTCAGCTTTATCGAGCATTATCCGCAGGTTCCGGAGATGATCGACTCGTGGGTGCGGGGCTACCGGACCGTGCTCGAGCTGCCCGCCGAGGACGAGAAGGAGCTCTGGACGTTCGTCATGTTCCGCCGGCTGCTGCTGGTGGCCTGGATCGGCTCGCACTCGGCCGTCGACGAGGCCAGGGCGCTCGGCGCCGGCTACACCCAGGGCAGCTGCGAGCTGGCCGAGCGTTATCTGGGAGGACTGTAGATGTTCACATCCGTGGCGGGACGCTCGGTCGTGGTCACCGGCGGCACCAAGGGCATCGGCAAGGGGATCGCGGCCGTCTTCGCACGAGCCGGCGCCCGGGTGCTGATCACCGGGCGCGGGCCCGGCACGCCGGAGAAGCTGCCCGACGGCGTGACGTTCGCCGCCGGTGACGTATCCAGCGCCGCCGACTGCGAGCGCATCGCCGCGACCGCGATCGAGCGGCACGGCGGCATCGACATCCTCTGCGCCAACGCCGGGATCTTCCCTGACAGGCGGCTGGAGGAGATGACCGAGGCCGACATCGACGAGGTGCTCGGCGTCAACCTCAAGGGCACCATGCTGACCGTCAAGGCGTGCCTGCCGGCGCTGGCCGCCTCCGGCCGCGGCCGCGTCATCCTCACCTCGTCGATCACGGGGCCGGTGACCGGCTATCCCGGCTGGACCCACTACGGCGCCAGCAAGAGCGGGCAGCTCGGCTTCATGCGCACCGCCGCGATGGAGCTGGCGCCCAAGGGCATCACGGTCAACGCCGTCCTGCCCGGCAACATCGCCACCGAGGGGCTGGCCGACCTGGGCGAGGACTACCTGCGCGGCATGGAGGCCTCGATTCCGCTCGGGCGCCTGGGCACGGTCGACGACATCGGCTACGCCTGCCTGTTCCTGGCCGGCGACGAGGCCGCCTACATCACCGGCCACTCGCTCGTCGTGGACGGCGGGCAGGTGCTGCCGGAGTCGCAGGACGCCCTGGGCCAGATGTAGTGGGCGACGTCTCCACGGCCCGCCGCGATCTGCTCGCCATGATCGCCTCAGGGGCCCTGCAACCGGGCGACAGGCTCGGCGGGGAACGGGAGCTGGCCCTGCGCCTGGGCGTCAGCCGTACCACCCTCAGACAGGCGCTCGCGCTGCTGGAGGAGGCTGGCGCGGTGCGGCGGGTGCAGGGCAGAGGCGGCGGCACGTTCGTCAGCCATCCCATCGTCGAGCGCGACCTGTCCACCGTGGTCGGCGTGCCCGCGCTGCTGCGCGAGCAGGGCTTCACCGCCGGGTCGCGGGTGGTCAGCGCCGCGCTGGTGCCCGCGCCCGAGGTCACCGCCGCCGCGCTCGGGCTGGAGCCGGGCGAGCTGGTCGCCGAGATCGTGCGCATCCGGCTCGCGGACGGCGCGCCGCTGTCGCTGGAGCGAGCGCGCCTGCCCGCCGCGCTCTTCCCCGGCCTGCTCGACCTGCCGCTCGGCGGCTCGCTCTACGAGCTGCTCGACGTGCGGTACGGCACGCGTCCCGCGGAGGCCATCGAGCGCATCGAGGCGGTGGCCTGCGGCGCCGAGGAGGCCGCCGTCCTGGAGATCCCCGAGGGGACCCCCGCCCTGGCGATCACCAGGACGGCGCTCGACGACTCCGGCCGCCCGTTCGAGTACTCCCGCGACCTGTTCCGCTCAGACCGCACCCGCGTCCTGGTCCGCATCCCCGGCGCCATCGGCACGGCCGCCTCGGCCCGCGAGAACGGCCGCCTCATCGACCTCGGCTGACCGCCCCCGGTCAGGCAGCGGCGCGAACAGCGGGCTGAGGGGGCGGCCGGTCAGGGTCATGGCCAGCTCGGCGAACATGGCGTTGGCCCAGCCGAACCACTCGCGGGTGAATCTGGACGGGTCGTCGGCGTGGAAGCTCTCGTGCATGAGCCCCGTGCCGCCGGTCGTGCGGGCCAGGAGCGCGAGCATCTCCTCGGCCTCGCCGGGCGCCGTCAGCCCGCGGGCCGCCAGCGCGAGCGGCCAGACGTAGCCGGGCTCGGTGTGCGGGCTGCCGATCCCGGCCGCCGCCTTGCCGGAGAAGTACCAGGGGTTGGCGGGGGACAGGACTAACTCCCTGGTGGCCAGGTAGAGCGGGTCGTCGGAGGCGCACCAGCCGGTGAAAGGCAGCGACAGCAGGCTCGGCAGGTTCGCGTCGTCGGCCAGCAGCGTCCCGCCCAGCCCGTCCACCTCGTAGGCCAGCACCCCGTCCACCACCGCGTGCGCCCGGATGCCCGCGTCGATCTCGTCCGCCAGCGCCAGGCTCTGTCCGGACAGCTCCGCGTCCGCGGTCATCGCGGCCAGCCCGCGCAGGCTCACACTGGCCAGCGCGTTCGACGGCACCAGGTAGCCGTAGTGGCACGGGTCGTCGCTCGGCCGGAACCCCGACCACGTCATCCCCGTCCACTCCACCGGCGTCCCCGACAGGCTGTCGCCCGCCCACGGCCCCTCGGTCCGCTCGAAGGTGTACGGCGAGCCCCCATGCCGCTGCTCCCGCCGCCACAGCCGGACGATCGTCCACGCCGCCTCGGTGAACCGGTCGTCCAGGTGGTCGGACCGCCCGGTCGCCCGCCACAGCGCGTACGCCAGCTGCAGCACGGCGGCGAGCGAGTCCACCTCGTACTTGCGCTCCCACACCCACGGCCCCGGCTGCGGCACGTCGAACGGGTAGGCGCGCCCGCCGTCCGGCCCTTCGTTGAAGGCATTGGCGTAGGGATCGGTCAGCACGTAGCGCACCTGCCGCCGCGACACCCCGGCCAGCAGGTCGGCCACCGCCGGATCCTGCCCGGCCACCGCCAGGTACGGCCGGACCTGGGCGGTGCTGTCGCGCAGCCACATGGCCGGGATGTCGCCGGTGATGACGAACACCTCGTCGTCGCCCGCGGGCCGCATCGAGGTCGTCCAGGTGTTGGTCAGGCAGCCGCGGACCAGCCCGGCCGCCGGGTGGCCGCCCAGGTCGCGGGTGACGGCGAGGGCGAGCTCCTCCAGGGAGCCGGGGATCCGCACGGCTCCGCCGTCACCCGCCGGCCGGCGCGCCATGTCCTGAAAAGTCATGGCGTCATTCTGGTCGGTGATCTCCCGGGGCGTCACTCCGGGCCGGGATCGTCGCCCGCGCCCACTATGCGCAGGGCGAGCCGGACGTAGCGGTCCTGGAGCCCGGCGATCGTCAGCGGCTGCCCCTCGTGGAACCAGGCGCTGATGTGCACGCACATGTCCAGGATCGCCCTGGCCACGATCGTGGCCGACACCCCGTCCAGACGGAAGTCCCCCGAACGCTCCCCGGCCTCGATGACGCGGATGAACCGGTCGCGCAGCCGCCGCCTGATGGCCACGATCTCGGCGCGGCGGTCCTCGCCGAGCCGGCCGTACTCGCGGTTGGCGACGCGCGAGGACTTGCGGTGCTGAGCGTGCTGCTCCACGTAGACCCGCACGATCGCGACGAACTGCCCGCGCGGCCCGGCAGCCTCCGACTGGGCGGCGATCACCAGGCGCTCCAGCGTGGCGTGGCTGCCCATGATGACGGTGAAGAGCAGCTCCTCCTTCGAGGTGAAGTGGTTGTAGAGCGCTCCGGCCGTCAGCCCGCACGCCTTGGTGATCTCCCGGACCGTGGTCGCCGTGGCGCCCTGCTCGTAGAACAGGTCGACGGCCGCGGCGGTCAGGTCACGTGCGGGGGAGCCCATGCGCCCAGTGTCGCACTTGACGCTCGCTGGGAGGCGACGTACGACTGTGTGAACGCTTGTTTATACCCGTCGCGGGGGAGCGGGCGCGCCAGGCAGGAGCAGCGATGGCAACCATCTCCGACGCCCACCCATCTACTACACCGCGGTGGGCTTCTTCACCATCTACCTGACCACGATCTTCGTGTTCACCACCTCACAGGCCAACGGGCTGAACGCCTGGTACTGGGCCGTCGACGCGGTGGCGCTGGTGATCGCGGGCCTGCTGTCCGACCGGCTGCGGGTGCGCAAGCCGTTCATGGTGGTGGGCACCGTGATCGCGATCGTGATGACGATCGTGTTCCTGACCAGGGCCACCCACCCCGACACCGGCTACGGCACGCTCGCGTTGATCATCAGCGTGCTGGCCGCCGGGCTGGCGATCGCCTACGCGCCGTGGATGGCGGCCTTCACCGAGACGGTCGAGCGGCGCAATCCCGCGCTGACCGCCACCGGCCTGGCCGTGTGGGGCTGGATCATCCGCATCGTGGTCACGGCCTCGCTGTTCTTCGTGCCGTACGTGGTCAGCAGCATGAACACGCTGGTCGAGGCGCCGGCCTACCTGGCGGCGGCCAAGCAGGCCGGCGCCAACCCGCCGCCGGCGCTGGTGGAGAAGCTGGCCGAGATCAAGGCCGCGGCGGCCATCGCGCCCGGGCAGTGGCAGACCTGGTTCTGGATCTGCGTGGTCGCCCAGATCATCTTCATCCCGCTGATGCTGCCGCTGGCGGGCAGGTGGAGCCCGAAGGCGGCCAGGGCCGAGATCGAGGCCCACGACCGCGCGGTCGAACGCCTCCTCGAAGGCTCGTGACGTTCCGGGGCCCGCACCGTCCTACGGGCCCCGGAGCCCATCAACAGTCGCGGGTCTCGGGGACCGACTTGCCGATCAGGTAGGCGTCGACCGCCTTGTCCACGCAGGTCGAGCCCGTGCGGTAGGCGGTGTGGCCGTCGCCGTCGTAGCTGAGCAGCACGCCCGACTTCAGCTGCGTGGCCAGCGCCTGCGCCCAGGCGTACGGCGTGGCCGGGTCGCGCTTGGTGCCGACCACGAGGATCGGCGGCGCGCCCTTGGCGTGCAGCGCCCTGTCCTTGCCCGTCGCCTTGACCGGCCAGTACACGCACGGGTTGGCCCCGCCGCCGATGTAGGCGCCGAAATGGGGCGCGATCTTCGCGGCCTCGCGGGCCTGCTTCTCGTAGACCGCCGGGTTCCTGGTGGTGGGGTGGTCCAGGCAGTTCACCGCGAGGTTGGCGTCGGTCTGGTTGGAGTAGCTGCCGTCGTCCTTGCGCTCGTAGTACAGGTCGGAGATGCGCAGCAGGATCGTGCCGTCGCCCTTGAAGGCCTGCTTGAGCGCGATGCGCAGGACCGGCCACGCCTGGTGGTCGTAGAGCGGGGTCAGGATGCCCATCACGGCGATGGACTCGTTGATCTTCCGCTTGTCCTGCGTGTTGCGCAGCGGCTTCTTGTCCGCCTTCTTCAGCAGCGCCGCGGTCTCGGCGAAGGCGGCGTCCGCGGTGCTGCCTGCGAAGGGGCAGTCCTGGGCCTTGAAGCAGTCCTCGGCGAAGGCCGCGAAGGCGACCTCGAAGCCCTTGGCCTGGGCCACGTTCAGCTTGAAGCTGGACAGCGTGGGGTCGAGCGCGCCGTCGAGCACCATGGTCCGCACGTTCCTGGGGAACAGGTCCGCGTACGTGGCGCCCAGGTAGGTGCCGTAGGACTTGCCGAGGTAGGTCAGGCCCTTGTCACCGAGCGCGGCCCGCAGCACGTCCATGTCGCGGGCGGCGTCGGCGGTGCCGACGTGCGCCAGGATCCTGCCCGCCCTGGCCTTGCAGGAGTCGGCGAACTCCTTGGCGCCCGCCCGCAGCGCCTTGGCCTCGGCGGGCGTGTCGGGCGTGGAGTCCAGTGCCGCGTACCGGTCCATCTGCTTGCTCGTCACGCAGTGCACGGGGGAGGAGCCGGCCACGCCGCGCGGGTCGAACCCGACGACGTCGAAGCGCGCCCTGATCTGCGGGGAGACGACGGTCTTGGCGGCCTTGGCGTAGTCGACTCCGGAGCCGCCGGGTCCGCCCGGGTTCAGGACGACCGAACCGATCCTGTCCTTGCCGGAGGCCTTCAGCCGGATCACCTTGATCTTCAGCTGCTCGCCGTTCGGCTTGCCGTAGTCGAGCGGCACCTTGAGGTCGGCGCACTCGAAGCCGCCGCCGCAGCCGGACCAGGCCAGGTGCTGGGAGTAGTACCGGGCCAGCGGTCTGGCCTCGGCCATGGCCGGTCCCGTGACCAGCGGGACGGCAAGAAGCGGCACGAGGAGCCGCGCTAAGCGTCGCATAGGGCGCATCCGTTTCATCGAACTGACAGGTGAGTGCTAGACGCGCGAAGGCGGCGGGGGGTTGCTACCAGGAAGTTGTTAGGAAGGTTATTTACTACCACCTGCGGCGTCCGTATGGTGATATCAGCTGATCACGGAGGCCGCCATGCGAATTCGGATCGTGCTCGTATCCCTCGTCCTGGTCACCTGCGGGGTCTCGGCTCCCGCCAGGGCGGTCGTGTCCTTCGGGGCGGTGGTGCCCGTCCCCGTCAGCTCGATCCCCGCGTCGGGGGTCACCTACCAGATCACCTCCTCGACCAGCGTCTATTCAGACGCGCCGGGGGCCGGCGACCTGCTGGCGCAGCAGTTACGCCGCTCCACCGGCTACCCGGTGCCGATCGCCTCGGCGCCGCCCGCCGACGGCATCTCGCTGCGCCTGACCGGCGCGCCCGGCGGCGACGAGGCCTACCAGCTCGACGTGACCGCCGCGGCGATCACGATCAGCGCCAACAAGCCGGCCGGGCTCTTCTACGGCGTGCAGACGCTGCGCCAACTGCTCCCTCCGACCGCCGACAGCCCGACCGTGCAGCCGGGGCCGTGGCAGGTGCCCGGAGGCCGCATCGTGGACCAGCCGCGTTACCCCTACCGGGGCGCGATGCTGGACGTGGCCAGGCACTTCTTCCCCCTGTCCGCCGTGGAGCGGTACGTCGACCAGATCGCGTTCTACAAGATCAACGTCCTGCACCTGCACCTGTCTGACGACCAGGGCTGGCGCATCGTGATCGACAGCTGGCCCCGCCTGGCCACCTACGGCGGCAGCACCGCCGTCGGCGGCGACCCGGGCGGCTATTACACCAAGGCTCAGTACCAGGACCTGGTCGCCTACGCCGCCGCCAGGAACGTGACGATCATCCCCGAGATCGACATGCCCGGGCACACCAACGCCGCGCTGGCCTCCTACGCCGACCTGAACTGCAACGGCGTCGCCCCGCCCCTCTACACGGGCACCGACGTGGGCTTCAGCTCGCTGTGCGTGTCCAAGGAGATCACCTACACCTTCGTCGACCAGGTGCTCGGCGAGCTCGCGGCCATCACCCCCGGCCCGTACCTGCACCTGGGCGGCGACGAGGCCAGCTCCACCCCGGCGGCCGACTACAGGACGTTCATGAACAGGGCGCAGACCCTCGCGCACGGCAAGACCGTGATCGGCTGGCACGACATCGTCAACGCCACCCCGCTGGCCTCGACGGTCGCGCAGTACTGGGGTACCACGAACCGCAACACGGCCGTCGCGAACGCCGGACGGAAGGTCATCATGTCGCCCGCGAGCCGGACCTACCTCGACATGAAATACAACCGCAGGACGCCCCTCGGGCAGACCTGGGCGGGCATGATCGAGGTGCGCGACGCCTACGGCTGGGACCCGGCCACGTTCCTGAGTGGCCTGCCGTCCTCGCAGGTCCTGGGCGTGGAGGCGCCGCTGTGGACCGAGACGATCCGCACCGGCGCCGACATCGAGTACATGGCCTTCCCGCGGCTGCCCGCCCTGGCCGAGCTGGGCTGGTCGCCGCAGAGCACGCACGACTGGACCGCGTTCAAGTCACGTCTGGCAGCGCAGGGGCCGCGCTGGCACGTCATGGGGGTCAACTACTACCACTCCACCCAGATCTCCTGGCCGGCGGGTTCATGATGATCAAGAGAGTACTGTCCGCGTTAGCCCTCTTCGTCGCCGTCACCGTCTTCCCCGCGCAGGCCTCCGCCGCGCCCGGCTGGGCCCTGCGCTCGGCCACCGGCCTTTCCGACACCGGCGCCACGATCTCGCAGGTCGGGTACGGCACGGCCGGCTGGTATCCCGTCGAGCTGCCCTCCACGGTGCTGGCCGTACTGGTCAAGAACAACGTCTACCAGGACGTCTACTTCGGGCAGAACCTCAAGAGCGTGCCCGATCTGACCACCCAGGACTGGTGGTACCGCGGCGAGTTCACCGCCGGGACCGGGCAGGCGTTCTGGCTGCGCTTCAAGGGCATCAGCTACCGGGCGCAGATCTGGCTCAACGGCACGCAGGTTGACGCGAACGCCGTCGGCACCCTGGTCAGGCACGAGTACAACGTGACGCCGCTCATCAGGCCGGGCGCCGCGAACGCCATCGCGATCAAGGTGACGCCGCCCGCGCACGACTGCAAGGACCTGTCGATCTGCACGGTCGACTGGAACCCCGAGGCGCCGGACATGAACGCCGGCATCTGGAACACCATGTCCGTCGACACCACCGGCGCCGTCGCGCTGCGCGACCCGTACGTGCGGACCACGCTGTCCGGGGGAGCGGCCGACCTCAACGCCTACGTGGACGCCGTCAACGCCACCAACGCCCCGGTCACCACAACGATCACTGGGACGATCACCAAGCCGGGGCAATCAACCCTCAACCTCAGCCAGAGCGTTACGCTGGCCGCGGGAGAGCGGCGGGAAGTCGCCTTCGCCCCGATCCACGTCACCAACCCGGTGCTCTGGTGGCCCTACCAGTTCGGCAGTCCCGAGCTCTACCACCTGGCGCTGAACGCCGGCACGTCCGACAGTGCGGCCATCGACTTCGGCATCCGCCAGGTCACCGACTACCGCACCACGGTCAACGGCACGTCATTCGCCGGTTACAAGATCAACGGCAGGCCGATCCTGCTGCGCGGCGGCGGTTACGTCTGGGACCTGATGCAGCGCTGGGACACCAAAACCAACGCCGCGCACATCGCCTACGTCAAGGGCATGGGGCTGAACACGATCCGGCTGGAGGGCACGCTCGGCAACGAGGAGCTGTACGACATGGCCGACAGAGCCGGCATCCTGGTCATGCCGGGCTTCGTCTGCTGCAGCGCCTGGGAGAACGACAGCACCTGGACCGCCGAGCAGACCCAGGTCGCCCAGCAGTCGCTCGACAGCCAACTGCGCAGCCTGCGCCACCACCCCTCGGTCTTCGTCTGGGCCTACGGCAGCGACCAGCCGCCCACCGCCGCCCACCTGACCGCCTACAAGAACCTCGCCGCCGGGCTGCACTGGCAGAACCCCACCCTGGACAACGTCGCCACCTGGTCCAACGCCAACGCCGGCGTCAAGATGGACGGCCCGTACGTCTGGGAGCCGCCGGTGCTGTGGTGGGACCCGTCGCGGGCGGGCAGCGCCTTCGGCACCACCGCCGAGGAGGGCACCGAGTCGCCGCCGCCGCTGGAGTCGCTGCAGCGCTTCCTCGCCCCGGCCGACCTGTGGCCGATCGGCACGGCGTTCAACTACCACGCGGGCAAGCCGCGCAGCGTCTTCGACAACATCACCCCCTTCACCGACGGCATCACCAAGCGGTACGGCACGGCCACCTCGGCGGCCGACTACTCGCGCAAGTCGGAGCTGCAGAGCTACGAGAACGCCCGGGCCTTCTTCGAGGCGTGGAGCGCCAAGCAGCACGTGCAGTCGTTCGGCGCGATCTTCTGGATGCTGGACAACGCCTGGCCGTCGGTCCACTGGAACCTCTACGACTACTACTTCAAGCCCGGCGGCGGCTACTTCGGCACCCGCAAGGCCACCGAGCCGGTGCACATCTCCTACGACTACTTCACCCGCAACGTCCACGTGGTCAACTCCACGCTCACCGATCGGCCCGGGCTCACGGCCACCGCGACGGTGTACAACGTGCCCGACCTGTCCGTGAAGTACACGACCTCGGCGCCTGTCACGGCCACGGCCAACGCCGGGGTGCAGGCGCTGACACTTCCCGCTATTTCCGGACTTTCCACGACTTATTTGGTCAGGCTGCAGCTCAAGGACTCCTCCGGTGCGGTGGTCAGCTCCAACGTCTACTGGTACTCGACCGCGCCGGACACGCTCGGCAACAAGTCGTCGTGGTACCGGACCACCCCGAAGACCTACGCGAACCTGACGGGCCTGAACGCACTGCCGTCCAATGCGGGCGTGACCGCGTCGGTCTCCCGCACCTCCACGGGAGCCACGATCACCCTGGCCAACACCAGCCCGACGGCCCTGGCCTTCTTCGTCCGCCCCGAGATCACCGCCGGAGACGGCGGCCAGGAGGTCGTGCCCGTCACCTACTCCGACAACTACGTCACGCTCTGGCCGGGCGAGTCCACCACGATCACGGCCGCCTATGACACCGCCGATCTCGGGGGCCGCCCGCCGTACCTGCGCCTGCGCGGATACAACCTGCCGACCACGTCAACCCCCGTCCCCTAGCCCCTTCAGCACCCGGCGCAGGCCCCAGACGAACTGGCCGGTCGAGGTGTAGGAGGCGATCGTGTCCGCGGCCCGGTGGGTGAGCGGGTGGGCGCCGGTGTCCAGCGCGGAGAAGGCCGCGCGCCGGGCCGCCACGCGCTCGTCCTCCGAGGCCGCCGGGGCGGCGGGGTCGATCTCGGCGGCCTCGAGCGCGATCGCGCCGAGCACGTAGATCATCACGGTGTAGGAGGCGCGGGCGGCCTCGTCGGGGTCCAGCCCCGCCTCGGCCAGCGCGTCCACGCCGGGCTGATCGCCGGGCTCGTGCAGTTACTGGGGCTGCTGCGCTGGCCGTTCGCGGTGCCGTCGCTGGCCCGGGCCCACGCGGCTGACCCGCGGACCGCGGAAACGGTCTTCGCGGCACTCAACGACTACCTCGGGGTGGCCGTCGGCGAGACCCTCGGATACCTGTTCACCGCGGCGTGGACCCTGCTGGTCCTGCGCGCGCTGCCGGCCATGCCGCGCTGGTTCACCGCCCTCGGCGCCGTGTCGGCCGTGGCCATCGCCACGGGGCTGCTGGTTCCGCTCGGGTTTCCGGGTGTGGTCAACTTCGCGGGGTATCTCGGGTGGAGCGGCTGGATGCTGGCCCTGGCCGTCCTGACCGCCCGCGACCGCCTGCCCGCCCCTGAACCGGTGTCCTGATCGCGTCGCGTCAGGGCCGCGTGCTGCGATGATGAACTCCGCTACGGGAAAGTCTGGAGAGCTGATGATCGCTGTCCTCGGTGAGTGCGTGGCGGACGCGTTCGCCACGCGCCTTCCCCACCAGGACGAACTCGCGCTGCGGGTCCTGCCAGGGGGCTCGCCCGCGAACACGGCGGTGGCGCTGGCCCGGCTGGGCACCGCGACCCGCTTCCTCGGCCGCGTGTCCGGCGACGTCTTCGGCCGGCTCTTCCTGGACCACCTGTCCGCCTCGGGCGTGGACCTGTCGGCCTGCGTGACCGCGGCGGAGCCGAGCACGCTGGCCATCGCCTCGCTCGACGGGGACGGCCAGGCCACCTACTCCTTCCACGCCGAGGGCACGGCCGACTGGCAGTGGGGCCCCACCGAGCTGGATCCAGGCCGCCTGGACGGCGCGTCGTGCCTGCACACCGGTTCGCTGGCGCTGGTGCGCGCGCCGGGGGCGGTCGCCGTCGAGGGGTTCCTGCGCGTCGTCTCCGCGCGTGCCACGATCTCGATCGACCCCAACGTACGGCCCAGCCTCGCCGACCGCGCCGACTACCCGGTCGCCCGCTGGTGCGCCGTGGCGGACGTACTCAAGCTGAGCCAGGACGACCTGGCGGTGCTGTGCCCCGGCGTGGCGGTGGAGGCGGCCTGCGACACCTGGCACGCGGCGGGCGCCCGGCTGATCGTGGTGACACGGGGCGCCGACGGCGCGCTGGTCTCGCTGGACGGAGCCCGGGCATCCGTCCCCGCTCCCAAGGTGAAGGTGGTGGACACCGTGGGCGCGGGAGACGCGTTCACGGCCGGGCTGCTGCACCGGCTGGACGTGCTCGGCCACCTGGGAGGCCGCCTCGACCGCCTGGACCTGGACACCGCGGTGGACGCGGCCTCGTTCGCCGTCCGCGTGGCCGCGCTGACCTGCGAGGTCGCCGGCGCCAACCCGCCGTGGCCGGACCGGCTCAGCTGAGCAGCCGGTGCTGGATCCGCTCGATGTAGTCGGCGTCGGCAGCCCAGACGGCGCCGTGCCCCTCCGCCCACAGCCTGGTCCACGGCTCGGTCGTCTGGTCTCGCAAGAAATCGTGCATCGAGCGGGTACGGCGGGCCAGCAGGGGCACCAGCTCCCGCCGCTGCGCCTCGTCCAGCCCGTAGGCGTCGGCGAACTCGCGGACCCGGGCCGCCGCGTCCTCCCGCTGCCAGACCGGACTGGCCGACAGCGGCACGAACCCGTGCAGGACGTAGGCCACGTCCCACAGCCGGGTGCCGGGGCCGGCGGTGTCCCAGTCGATGAACACCCACTCCTCGCCCGCCACCAGGTTCCACGGAGCCAGGTCGTGGTGGGCGATGATCTCGGCGCCGTCGGCCGGGATGAGCACCCGCCAGCACGCATCGGGAGGCGGGACGAACCCCGCCACGGCGTCGTGGAAGTCGCGGATCAACCGGGCCACCTGGCCCAGCCCCCGTTCCATCAGCGCGAACCGGTCCGGCCAGACCACCTCGCCGGGGGCGAAGGTCAGCACCTCGCGCCCCCGCTCGTCGATCCCGAGCGGCCGAGGCGCCCCGCGGAATCCGACGTCGTGGAGGTGGGTCAGCAGGGCGTGGACGGCGGGCGTCCATGGCCCGGCGGGGCGGCGGACGGTGTCGCCGACGCGGACGACACCGTCGCTGACGTTCCCGCCGTGGAGGGGCTGCTCGTCGGTCATTCGCGGTCGAAGGGGCGCTAGGGGGCGAGGGCTTTGAGGGCGAGGGTCACCAGGGTGTCGGCGTATTCGGGGGTGAGGGGGCCCGAGCGGTGTAGCCAGCGTTGGAAGACGGGGGCGTAGAGGAGTTCGAGGGCGACGTCCAGGTCGGCGTCCGGGGCGATCTGGCCGGCGGCCTGGGCGGTGCGCAGGCGGGCCTTCTTGGCCTCCTCGACGGGCCGGGCCAGGCGGTCTCGGTAGGCCGCCGCGAGGTCCGGGTCGCCGGCGATCTCCGCCGTGAGCGCCCTGATCGGCGCCTCGAAGGACGGGTCGGCGAACTCCGCGACCGTGGCGCGCATGACCGTCCTGAGGTCCGCCGCGATGTCGCCCGTGTCGGGGAGCGCGATGTCGCCGCCGTCCGCCCGGCTGAGCTCGAGGATCGCGTCGAACACCACCGCGCCCTTGGACGACCACCACCGGTAGATCGTCTGCTTGCCCACGCCCGCCCTGGCCGCGATGGCCTCGATGCTGACCTTGGCGTACCCGCTCTCCGAGACCAGCTCGCGGGCGGCCACCAGGATCGCCTGGCGGGAGCGCTCGCTGCGGCGGGCCGGGTTCGGCTTCTCACTCACACGGGCACTCTAGCAGTGAGACGAGACGGTCCGTCTTGACAGGTCACGAAATTTCGGGCAATGTACGGCGTGGCGAGACGGACCGTATCGTCTCGAATGATCGAAGGAGTGACTATGTCCGAAGCACGCGTCTGGTTCATCACGGGCGCCTCCCGGGGCCTGGGTCGCGCCTTCGCCGAGGCGGCCCTGGCCGCGGGGGAGCGGGTCGTGGGCGTGGCCCGCGACGTCGCCCCGCTCGCCGATCTCGTGGCACGGCACCCCGGCCGCCTGGTCGCCTACCCCATGGACGTGGCCGACAGGGAGGCGGTCCTCGCCGGAGTGGAGCGGGCCTTCGCCGCCTTCGGCAGGGTCGACGTCGTGGTCAACAACGCCGGCGGGCTGCTGTTCGGCATGGTCGAGGAGGCCACCGAGGAGCAGATCAGGGCCCACCTGGACGTCAACCTGTTCGGCGCGATCTGGGTGTCGCAGGCCGTCGTGCCGCACCTGCGCGAGCAGGGCCACGGGCACATCCTGCAGGTCACGTCGATGGGCAGCGGGGGAGGGTACGCCTCGGTCGGCTTCTACGGCGCGGGCAAGGCGGCGCTCGACTCTGTCAGTCACGCCCTGGCGATGGAGGTGGCCGCCTTCGGCATCAAGGTCACCGTCGTGCAGCCGGGCGGGTACCAGACCGGCCTGTTCACCCAGGGCACCACGGTGACGCAGGAGAACCCGGCCTACGCGGCCCTGCGGGAGGAACTGGCCAAGACCTGGTCCGAGTCGGAGGACGCCGACCCCGCCACGGCCGCACCTGTGATCATGGAGCTGGTCGACCTGCCGGAGCCGCCGAGCCGCCTCATCGTCGGTTCCCGCTCCTACGACCTGGTCCAGCAGATGGACCAGGCCAGGACCGCCGAATACCAGGCGTGGGAGTCGCTGAGCCGCAAGGCCGCAGGCTAGCCGCCGCGCACGCCGTGGACGGTCGTGCCTTCGCCGGGATAGGCGCACACGGTGAGCATGCCGCCGATCCCGGCGAAGGCCGGGTCTCCAGCACGGCACCGGCGTCCCTGCCGGGCAGCGGGGCGAGCGCCCACGTCTCCACCGCGATGCCGGTCCGCGCCGACCAGTCCGCAAGGTACCGCTCCAGCGAGCCGGTGCACGTGCTCGCCCGGGCCCGAGCCTGTGTGTTCGTCATGGATGACACCCCCTTGTGAGGTTCATCCTGCGAGGGAGGCGGTTGAGGATTCGTTGAGCGCGTGTTGAATCCGGCAGGGCCGGCGGGTGATCGACAGGTACGGCACGGCCGCCACGACCAGCCCGAGCCCCCACACGGTGTACCCGGGCACGACCGCGAGCGTCCACCACAGCGGGCGCGCCGGGTCGAGGTCACCCATGACGACGTGCGTCATCCCGGCCAGCCCGAAGTACCCGCTCAGCCCGAACCCGACGAGCAGCGCCGGGCCGGCCACCAGCCACCGTGGCACGCTCCGCCCGGCCAGCGGCACCACCCAGCGCGGCCAGATCCGGCCCCACCGGTGCACCAGGGCCGGCGGCAGGACGACCCCGGCCAGGCCGTACGCGATCAGGAAGGCCAGCGACGAAGGGTCGGCAGGAGACCACGGCAACCCCGTGACCAGCTCGGCCCCCATCCGCGCCAAGCTCCCGGCGAGCGCCAGGTACGCGGCGGCGAAGGCCCAGCGCGGCATGGCGTCCGTGCGCCGCTCGGGCGAGCGGCCGTGCACGCGCCCGCAGTCCGGGCAGGCGCCCACCAGCCTGCGCCGCGTTGCGGCGGTACGCAGGACCAGCAGCAGCCCGCCGCTGATCCCCAGGCTCCTGATCAGGAACCCCGGCCAGTCCGTCGGCTCGCCGAACAGCATCCCGGCCAGGTCCAGCGCGAACATGAACGAGTACAGCAGCATCCCCACCCCGGCGACCCACCCCAGCGCGACCGCGCCCCTGCCGGGACGCCGCGCCATCAGGAGCCAGGCGGCCAGCGCCAGCCCGGACAGCACGACCGGCGTCCACGCGCCCGGCACGAACGACTCGCCGAACGTCGCGAAGCGCGGACCGCCCGCCACCGCCCACCACACGTGGATCACCGCATACGCCACCAGGATCAGGACCATGCCCCAACCCTCCCGGCCACCCGCACCGCCCGGTTCCCTCCGCCGGGTGAACCGTGTCCCCCACGAGAGGGAAGCCATGCGCCGCTGCCCCGGTCGTAACCCACCCGGTCACTGCTCACGGAGTGCCAGCTGCTCGCCTCGACGCGAGGGGTGACCGCGGGGCTGGGGCTGGGCGGCGGCAAGGTGGACGCACCCACCGGCACGTCCGCTGGCGCGGCAGGTCGTGGGGGAGGCGGTGACGTTCTTCCTGCGGGCCGAGTCGCACACCGCGCTGGTGGGCTGCTCGCCGACTTCACTGCGGTTCTCGACCGCCTCGCCAAGGAGGTCAGCCCCCTGATCGGCGGCTGACACGGTCCGGCGGCGTGCCCGGGGTCGTGGCACCCCGGGTACGCCGCCGGATGGACAGGCAGGACGGTCAGGGACGGAGACCGGCGAAGAGGTCGTCCTCGTGGTCGGGGGCGTCCACCTTGCAGATCTTGCGCTCGAACGCCTCCTGCGAGAAGAACAGGTGCTGTGCCTCCTCCGGCATCCGCAGCAGGAAGATGTTCTCGCCCTGGCTCTCGTGCGCCCGCAGCGCCTTGACCTTGCGCTCCACGTACGGCGAGACGTCGACGACGGCCGTCACCCGCTCGTCCGGCGTGCCGAAGTCGTCTGAGGGCTCGAATTCCAGCTCGACACCCAGATCCTTCATCGCCTGGAACATCTGCTTGATCCCCGACCGGGGGATCGCCGTGTAGTAGAACTTGTCGGGAATGCCGGTGGACTCCACTGCCGCAACGGTGATGCGGTGGGCCTGCACATGGTCGGGATGCCCGTATCCACCGCCGCCGGTCTCGTCATAGGTCACGACCACCTGCGGTCGATAGTGCTCCATGAGCGCCGCAAGCCTGGCCGCCGCCGTCTCGACGGGCACGTTGGTGAAGGCGTCGGGATGGACGTTGGTGTCCCAGCCGTCCATGCCCGAGTCACGGTATCCAAGCAGCTCAAGGTCGCTGATGCCGAGATGGGCGACCGACTCGCGGAGCTCGCCCAGGCGGCGCTCGGCCACGGCCGCGTCGTCGTGGCCTTCCTCACCGGGTTTCACACCGCCCGGCCCGTCGCCCTGCTCGCCGTTCGTGCAGGTCACCAGGACCGTGCGGATGCCTTCCTCGGTGAGGCGGGCCAGGATGCCGCCGGTGCTGATGACTTCGTCGTCGGGGTGGGCGTGGACCACCATCAAAGTAAGTTGCCCCATAGGCCGCGAGCGTACCCGGCCTCTCCGACAATCGCGCTCGCCACACCCCCGTCCACGCCGGTGATTCAGGCCTGCCGTACCAGCTCCCGCGCGCGCAGGCGGGCGGCCGTCGCGGCGGCGGCGTCGCCGATGCGCTCGGCCAGGGAGGCCTGCTTGAGCCAGTTGAACGGGCTGCACGGCCGCACGTTGATCCGCTCGCTGACCAGCACCCGCGCCACATCGTGCCGCCCGGACCGCAGCGCCGCCTCGAGCAGCGTCTTCTGCACCGCGTCGCGCTGGGCGTGGCTGCCGCCGAACTCGTTGACCCGGTGCCGGATCGGGTAGAGCAGGTCCACCACGGCGGAATAGTCCCGCTTGCCGTACGCGACCAGAGCCCGGCAGACCGGCAGCCCCACCCGCGAGGTCATGGCGTGGTTGGACACGCCGGGAACCGGGGTGGCGACGTAGGACTCGCGCGTGGCGATGAGCTTCTCGGCGTCGGCGATGCGCCCGGCGCCCACGTAGGACATCACGGCGTGCATGTCGTTGAAGGCGTAGAACGGCTCGTCGACCAGCGCGGGCCACGTCGCGGCCAGCACGGTCCAGCGGTCGTGCTGGACGTCGTCCTCGAGGTAGAGCCGCCACAGCAGCGCGGCCGCGTCCAGCAGCTCCATCGACGACTGCCCGCCCGCCAGCACGGAGTCGTAGATCGCCAGCGCCCGCGGCACGTCCGCGGCCTCCAGCGCGTACAGCGAGTAGTGCCACCAGTTGTGCACGTTGAAGAACGTGCCGGTCGACCAGTCGTCCACCCGCGCGTCCAGGTACCGCAGGCCGTCGCCGAAGCGGCCCTGCATCTCGTAGGTGTGCACGACGGCGTGGATGCCCCACACGTCGCGGCCGTTGAGCTCGACCGCGCGCAGCCCCACCTCCTCGGACCTGTCGTAGTGGCCGGCCTCCTCCAGCCCGAAGGCGTACATGCCGAGCACGTGCCCGTAGTGCCTGTCGTCGTCGTGCCAGGCGTTCAGCGCGCCGCCGATCCTGTCGCGCAGCGAGCGCGCGTCGCCGGTGAAGAAGTCGATCTGGTGCCCGGCCGTCAGCGCCAGCGCGTCGCGCGGGTGCTCTTCGGTGATGCGCTGCAGCAGCTCGCCGCTGGTGTGGAAGTCGCCGTCGAGCAGCGCCTGGACCGCCTCCACGTGCGCCCGCTCGCGCGGCAGCAGGCCGGCGTGGTCGATCCTGCCGCGGAAGGCGGCGAAGCGCTCCCTGGCCAGGCGCGCGTCGGCCGACTCGGTGGTCAGCAACCCGAGGTAGGCGGACAGGACGTTGCCCATCGGGAAGTCGGGATCCTCCTCCAACGCCGCGGTGGCCTCGGCGTCCACCTCGGCCCTGAAGTGCAGGAGCTCGTCGATCGCCTGGTCGTAGTGCCGTACCGCTGGGCTCGCCCCGCTCAGTGTGAGGCCGTGCTGATCCATGTTCACCAAACAAATCGTAGGAAATTAAGGGCCTGTTCGGAACGGTCCCGGCGGGCTACGTTCCAGCCATGCTCAAGCGTTGGGTGGCAGGCGCCGTGGCGGCCTGCGCGATGCTGCTCTTCCCGTTGCCGGCCCAGGCGGCCGGTCCGGCCTCGGTGGCCAAGAAGCTCTTCCATGCCTGGTTGAGCGCCGACAAGGCCGCGGCGGCCAAGGTCGCCACCCCCGCGGCCGTCAAGACGATCTTCGCCTATCCCTACCGGGCGCCCGACGTGTTCGCCGGCTGCGCGGGCAACGCCTGCCGGTTCAAGCACACCAGCGTGACCGTGCCCGGCGACCTCGACGGCATCCTCATGATCGTCTCCGGGTCCAAGGTCGCGAAGGTGTACGAGTCGCGGCACCTGACCAAGCCGGGCAAGGCCGCGCTGTGGCTGTTCGGCGCCTGGAAGGCCGGCGACAGGAACCGCGGGCTCGAGGTCGCCTCGGCCAAGGCCGTCTCGACGATCTTCCGTGCCCGCTTCGATCCGCACGGCGTGCCGTACACCTATCAGGGCTGTACGGCCGAGCCGCACGGCTGGGCCTGCCAGTGGTCCTACGAGGGCGGCGCGATGACGATGCACGTCAGGGGCAGCAAGACGGCCGGGTACGCGGTCCGGTCCGTCACCTACATCGCGGACTGACCCGATCTCCTTATGGCATAAGGTATTGTTCTCGAGGTAATGGTTTATGCCGTAAGGAGTTCTCGTGGCGAGACTGCACGATGGAAGCGAGATCGAGTTCGAGGTGCACGGCGACGGCCCCGCCGTGCTCCTCCCCGTCAACCCCGAGCCTGCCGAGGGGACCAAGGCCGAGGAGATGCGAGCCTGGGGGATGGACCCGGCGCTCGGCCGCACCCTCATCGAAGGGCTGAAGGACGCCTTCACGGTCGTCGCCTTCGACTACGAGGGGCACGTCCTGGCCAACCCCAAGCCGGACACGCTCACGCCCGCCAACATCGCGGCCGACCTCCTGGCCGTGGCCGACGCGGCGGGCGTTGAGCGCTTCGCCTACTACGGCTACTCGTGGCTGGCGCTGAGCGGGCTCCAGCTGGCCATCCGGACCGACCGGCTGTCGGCGCTGGTCATGGGCGGCTTCCCGCCGCTGGGCGGGCCGTACGCGGAGATGCTGAAGGTCACCATGGCCACCCACGAGATGGCCGGCAAGCCCGCCGAGCCCAGCCAGGGCCAGAGCGAGGACGAGTTCGACTGGGCGAACGTCGAGGTGACCATGAGCGAGGAGCAGACCCGCCAGTTCGTCACGCTCTACGAGGCACTGCGCGGCTTCGACGACCTGGCCGCGCAGCCGCGGGTCACCTGCCCGCGGCTGTGCTTCGCCGGCTCGGCCGACGAGATCGTCTACGGCGAGCGCTGGGGCGACGCCCACGTCCGCATCGCCGCCCCGATCATCGAACGGCAGGCGGAACTGGAGGCCGTCGGCTGGGACGTCCGGCTCCTGGACGGCCTGGACCACACCCAGGCCATGCAGCCGAGCAACGTCCTACCCATCCTCCGCCCCTGGCTGGAGTCCAGAATCAGGTGAAGCAAGTTCAGGCGGCCGGCCGCGCCGTCGGGGTTCGCTCGCCGTACCTGCCGCAGGTGCGGCGAGACCCCGGCCGTCGGCGCCTGGGATCGAGTCAGTCAGGATGGGCGGTGCGGTAAAGACTCGCCGCGCGCTCCGCTTCCGGGCGACGCTGCTCGAAAACAGCCTCAACGCGGGGATCTTCGCGAGGCAGCCGCTTGCCATCCTCACCAATGATCGCCCCGGGTATCTCGTACTCGTACAGGACTTCGTCGCAGGCGTCGCTCACCGTGACGTCCGGGTCCTTCAGGAAGTCATCGACGGCCTTGTAGCTCTTGCTGAGCTCCAGCACGGCGTAGTCGATCTGCGCATCCATGTTGAAGAGCACGGAGGCCTCCCTTCCTGTGGCGCGTAAAAACATCACATCGGAGGCAAACTATGCCGACTCGGCGCGGCGTATTCGCCCAGCCCGAGCAGGTCCTTACCATGCTCGTTGATCGGCCATGGTCGCCTGGCCCGCGACCACGAACGCCATCCCGCCGCCACCGAGGCGGATCCGATGGGCTGCGATCAGCGGCATGGTGGCGACGGCCGTCCAGGACGAGAGCCTGTCGGTCATGATCTCCGGTTGACCCCGACTATACGGTCCCGTATGGGGCGGTGTTAGGCTCTTTCCATACGGCATCGTATGGAAAGGGTGTGCTCATGAGACTCCCCGCAACCGCGTACACGTCCAGGCCCTGGCGCATCCACGAGATCGCCGGCGACTTCCGTGTCGAGGACGTGTGGGCGCTACCGACACCGGGCGGTCCCGACGACCT